>NZ_JBNXUN010000007.1:0-257936 GCF_050563525.1 Falsiroseomonas sp. HC035 | reverse complement strand
GAGAGGTCGCTGGCGGCATCCATGTGCGGGCAGAATGACCATGCCGCGCCCGAGCCGGCAAGTCGGAGGGCGAGTCTCGGGATCACGTCATGGCACGCGACTTGCCAGCCAGGGGGGCTCGATGCAGCAAGCCGATGGCGGCATGCTGCCGCGCGACAAGGCGCCCGAAGCGCCGGACCCGGAGGTTTCCATGAGCGCTTCCCTGCACCGCAACCGTGGATCGAGCCCGGCATGAATGGTGGCCCCAGCCTCGCGGCCATCCGCGCCAGCGCCTTCGTCAGCCATGGCGAGACGCGCATCGATGGCGCCGCGGAAGGCCCGCTCGCCGGCCTGACCTTCGCGGCCAAGGACCTGTTCGATGTCGCCGGTACCCGCAGCGGCTGGGGCAATCCGGACCGGCTGGCGGAAGCCCCTGTTTCCGCTACCTCCGCCAGCGCGCTGCTGCCGGCCCTTGCCGCCGGGGCCACGCTGGTCGGCAAGACCCACACCGATGAACTCGCCAGCGGCCTGTTCGGCGAGAACCCGCATTACGGCGCCCCGATCAATCCACGGGCGCCGGACCGCGTGCCGGGCGGGTCCTCCTCCGGCTCCGCCGCCGCGGTCGCGGCCGGCCTCTGCGACTTCGCCTTCGGCACGGATACCGGCGGGTCGGTCCGCGTGCCCGCCAGCTTCTGCGGGCTGTACGGCATCCGCACCAGCCATGGCCGCGTCTCCGTGGCCGGCGTCATGCCGATGGCACCCAGCATCGACACGGTGGGCTGGTTCGCCCGCGACGCCGCGCTGCTGCGCCGGGTGGGGGAGGCGTTCTTCGGCCCGGCCCGGTCCGGGACGCCGCGGCTGATGCTGGCCGAGGACGCCTTCGAGGTGGCGCTGCCGACGCTCGGCGCCGCGCTGCTGGATGCGGCGCAGGGACTCGGCCGGGCGGCGAGGGTGACGCTGTACGAGGAAGGCCCGGCGCATTGGCTGGACACCTTCCGCCCGCTCCAACTGGGTGAGCTGTGGGCTTCGCACGGGACCTGGGCGATGCGGCCCGGCCGCCGGCTCAGCCCCGCGGTGCGTGACCGCATGGCGCAGGCGGCCGCCGTGACCCCTGGCGAGATCGCCACGGCGTGGCGGGCGCGCGAGCGGCTATCCGCGCGGATACGGGCGCTGCTGGGCGAGGATGGCGTCCTGGTGATACCGACGGCGCATGACCTGCCGCCGCTGCGGGATGCACCGGTTGCCGCGCAGATGGCGTTCCGGGACCGCACCCTGGCGCTGACCTGCGTCGCCAGCCTGTGCCGGCTGCCGCAGGTGAACATCCCGGCCGGCACGCTGGACGACGTACCGATCGGCCTCTCGCTGATCGCCGCGCCCTACCGTGACGCAGAACTGCTGGCGGCGGCGGAGACGCTGGCGCTGGAACCGCACCACAAGAATTGAAGCGCAAGCTGCGCCTGCCAAAGGCGGGCGAGCCGCCAAATGGCGGCCGCGCCCCATGGCGCGAAGCCAAGCGGCGGGAGGCCGCGCCGGCGCCTGAGGCAGCCAGCCAGGGATTGAAGCGCACCCTGCGCCTGCCGCAGGCGGGCGAGCCGCCGAGTGGCGGCCGCGCCCCATGGCGCGAAGCCAAGCGGCGGGAGGCCGGGCGGGCGCCTGAGGCAGCCAGCCAGGGATTGAAGCGCAACCTGCGCCTGCCGCAGGCGGGCGAGCCGCCGAATGGCGGCCGCGCCCTATGGCGCGAAGCCAAGCGGCGGGAGGCCGCGCGGGCGCCTGAGGCAGCCAGCCAGGGATTGAAGCGCAAGCTGCGCCTGCCGCAGGCGGGCGAGTCGCCGAATGGCGGCCGCGCCCCATGGCGCTAAGCCAAGCGGCCGGAGGCCGCGCCGGCGCCTGATGCAGCCAGCCAGGGATTGAAGCGCACCCTGCGCCTGCCGCAGGCGGGCGAGCCGCCGAATGGCGGCCGCGCCCTATGGCGCGAAGCCAAGCGGCCGGAGGCCGCGCCGGCGTCTGAGGCTTAGAATCACGTCTCCAGCATGCGCCGCAGCAGCTCAACATCCTCGGCGAAGGCGCTGTCGGCCTGCATCAGTTCGGCGACGCGGCTGACCGCATGCATCACGGTGGTGTGGTCGCGCCCGCCGAAGCGGCGGCCGATCTCGGGCAGGGACCGGCTGGTGAGCTGCTTCGCCAGGTACATCGCGACCTGCCGCGGCCGCGCCACGGCTCGCGCCCGGCGGGGGGAGGACATGTCGGTGAGGCGGATGTTGTAGTGTTCCGCCACCCGCTTCTGGATTTCCTCGATCGTCACCCGGCGGTCATGCGCGCGCAGGACGTCGTGCAGCACCTCCTGCGCGCCCTCCATCGTCACCGGCCGGCCGAACAGGTTGGCGTGGGCGATCAGGCGGTTCAGCGCGCCTTCCAGCTCCCGCACGTTGGAGGTGATCTTGTGCGCCAGGAACTCCATCACCTTGGCCGGCACCGGTACGCCCTGCGTGACCGCCTTGGTCTGCAGGATGGAGATGCGCAGCTCATAGGTCGTGGCATGCAGGTCCGCCACCATGCCGCAGCCGAGCCGGGTCCGCAGCCGATCCTCGATTCCCGACAGATCGGACGGTGATTTGTCCGCAGAGACGATGATTTGTTTGCCGGCGTCGATCAATGCATTGAAGGTGTGGAAGAATTCTTCCTGTGTATTGTCCTTGCCAATCAGAAATTGCAGGTCATCGATCAGCAACACGTCGACGCTGCGCAGGGATTCCTTGAACTCCATCGTGCTTTGGCTGCGCAACGCGGCGATGAAGCGGTACATGAATTTTTCCGCCGACATGTAGGCGACGGTCATCGGCGGCCGTCCCGCGGCCACCGCCAACTCCCGGATCGCCCAGGCGCTGGCGTGCATCAGGTGGGTCTTGCCGAGGCCGACGCCGCCATACAGGAACAGCGGGTTGAAGCCCGGGCTGGCCGGGCGTTCCGCCACGCGGCGGGCGCAGGCATGGGCGAACTCGTTCGGCTTGCCGACCACGAAGCTGTCGAAGGTGAAGCGCGGATCGAGCGGCGCCGACCATTCGCTTTTGCTTTCCGCCCGCGGCTCCGGCGCGCGGCCCAGCGGCTCCGCCAGGCCGGTGTGTTCCGCGGGCTCCGCCAACTGCCGTGCCGTCACCCGTGGCTGGCTGGTCGCGGGCATGACCGGGCTGTCGGAAGATAGAGCGGTTTCAGTGGCTTCCGGTTCCGCCGGCCGCGCATCCGAGGCGCGGACCTCGGGCTGCACCCGGAAATCCAGGCGGCGGATGGCGGGCAGTTCCGCCTGCCAAAGCGCGCGCAGCCGGTCACCATAATGGCCGCGCACCCAGTCCCGCAGGAAGCGGGTCGGAAGCAGGATGGTGGCTTCCTCGCCCTGCACCGCGGCGAGCGTCATCTGGCGCAGCCAGGTCCGGTATTCGACCTCGCCCACCTCCTCCTTCAGCCGGCCGCGGATGCGGGCCCAGACCTCGGCCAGTTGGGTGGCGGAGGACGGAGATGACGGCCCGACCGCATGCTCCATGTGCTGCACCTGCCAACCTCGTTGACCCTTGCGGGCGCTCTGCGTGTGACCGATCGGCACCGGAGGATCCGGCCGCGAAGGAAAGCCGCGCACCGGACGTCCCGGCTTGCTACGACCATCGGAAGGCTACCGCGACCCCGTCGACCGGCGCAAATGATTACTGGCGGGTTCGCAGATTACGGCATTGCCACGGAAGAACAGGCGAGGCCGCTGGAACTACATTTCGCAACGACAACAGCACGCAGCCTGCCTCTCGGAAGGTAGCGCGCCATGTCGTCGGGAAGGGCAGGATCAGGGTCGGCCCGTTGGCCAGACCCTGGGGGGCGTCAGGCCTGGGCGGGGGCGCCGATGGCCTTCACGCGGGCAGACAGGCGGGACAGCTTCCGCGCCACCGTGTTGTCGTGGAACACGCCCTTGTCGGCGGCGCGCTGCATTTCCGGCTGCGCGGCCCGAAGCGCTTCCTGCGCCACGGCCTTGTCGCCACCGGCGATCGCCTGTTCGACCTTGCGGATGAAGCCGCGGACGCGCGAACGGCGGGCGCGATTGCGCTCCGTGCGCTTCTCGGTCTGGCGGATGCGCTTGCGTGCGGAAGCCGTGTTCGCCATGGCGGTGTTGTCTGACCAGTCATTTGTTGCGGGTGCCAGCGGCGGAAGCCACCAGCGAAGGCCGGGTTACTACCCCCCGGGCCGCGCGGGAGTCAATGCGCGCGTGCCCGCGGGGCCTGCCGGGCGCTCAGCGGTGGCGGAAATCCGGGCGCCGCTTCTCGGCGAAGGCGGCCATGCCCTCCTTCTGGTCGGCAGTCGCGAACAGGGACTGGAACAGCCGGCGTTCCAGCCGCACGCCTTCGCGCAGCGTCGTCTCGAAGGCCGCGTTCACCGCCTCCTTCGCCATGGCGACGGAGGGTGCGGACAGGCTGGCGATCTTCTCGCCCATCTTCAGCGCCTCCGGCATCAGGGCCTCCAGCGGCACGACGCGGCATACCAGGTTGGCGCGCTCGGCCTCCGCCGCATCCATCATGCGGGCGGTCAGGATCATCTCCATGGCCTTCGACTTGCCAATGGCCCGCGTCAGGCGCTGGCTGCCGCCGGCGCCGGGGATGACGCCCAGGTTGATCTCCGGCTGGCCGAACTTCGCGTTGTCGGCGGCCAGGATCAGGTCGCACATCATCGCCAGTTCGCAGCCGCCACCCAGCGCGAAGCCGGCCACCGCGGCGATCACCGGCTTCTGGATGCGCAGCACATCCTCCCACCGCTTGCCGATGAAGTCGTCAAAATACACCGCCGGGAAGTCGCGGTCCTTCATCTCCTTGATGTCCGCCCCCGCCGCGAAGGCCTTTTGGGAGCCGGTCAGGACGATGGCGCCGATGGCGGCATCCGCGTCGAAGCTGCGCAGCGCCTCGCCGAGTTCGGTCATCAGCTGGTCGCACAGCGCGTTCAGCGCCTGCGGCCGGTTCAGCGTGATGACGCCGACGCGGCCCTGCGTCTCGACCAGGATCATCTCGTAGGACATGCCGGCTTCCCCCTCATCTCTGCGTGCGGGCGCAGTAGAAGCTGCTGCGGCCGGATTGCACAATCCGCGACACGCCGGCGCAGCCGCCGGCCTCCAGGCCGGGGCACAGCGGGCAGGGCTGGCCTTCACGGTCGTAGACGGAAAACCGGTCCTGGAAGCGGCCAAGCTCGCCATCGGCCCGAACATAATCCCGCAGGCTGGAGCCACCGGCGCCGATCGCCTCCTCCAGCACCGCCTTGATCGCCGGCACCAGGCGGCCGGCCCGGACGCCGGGGATCGTATGCGCCTCCCGCCGCGGCGACAGGCCGGCGCGGAACAGCGCCTCCGCCACATAGATGTTGCCGAGCCCGGCCACCACGCGCTGGTCCAGCAGCGCCGCCTTGATTGGGGTGCGCTTCCCGGCGAGGGAGGCGGCCAGCCTGGCCACCGTGAAATCGGCCTCCAGCGGCTCCGGCCCCATGCCCGCCAGCAGCTTGTGGGCATCCTCCGCCACCGTCGGCACCAGGTCGATGCTGCCGAAGCGGCGCGGGTCGACGAAGCCGATGCGGGTGCCGTCCATCGTCTCCATCACCAGGTGTTCATGCGCCTCGGGAGGGTTGTTGTGGCCACGCGCGTCGGAGGCGAGGCCCTGCGGCCCCATCCACGGCACGGGCGCCGCACCAGCGGGCCGCGCCACCATCCGCCCGGACATGCCGAGGTGGATCAGCAGGCTCTCCCCGGTATCCAGCCGCGCCAGCATGTATTTCCCGCGTCGCCGGAAGCCGGTGACGGTGGCGCCGGTCAGCCGCCGGCCGAGCCCCTCCGGAAACGGCCAGCGGAGGTCCGGCCGGGTGGTCTCGGCATGCCGGATGCGCCTTCCCTCGAGCATCGCCCGAAGCCCCCGCATCACCGTCTCCACCTCCGGCAATTCCGGCATTTTTTCCTCGTGCTGCCGCGGGCCAGATTGCGCGGCGGGACGCTTGCTTGCCCGCCGGCGGTACGCACGGCAAGGTAGCTGGATGAGCGATACGACGGATTTCGGCTACCGCGAGGTGCCGCGCGGCGAAAAGGCCTCCCTGGTGCGGGAGGTTTTTGCCAGCGTGGCGCCCAGCTACGACCTGATGAACGACCTGATGTCGCTGGGCATCCACCGCATCTGGAAGCGCATCTTCGTCAACGCCATTGCGGCCTCACCGCGGGAGACGCTGCTGGACCTCGCGGGCGGTACCGGGGACATCGCCTTCGGCGCGCTGGAGCGTGGCGCGAAGCGGGTCATCCTGACCGACGTGAACCCGGCGATGCTGGAGGTCGCGCAGAAGCGGGCGCTGGACCGCGGGATCACCCAGGGCTTGGAATTCGCCGTGGTGGACGCCGAGCACATCCCGCTGCCGGACCGGAGTGTCGAGAAGGTCTCGATCGCCTTCGGCCTGCGCAACTGCACCGACAAGGACGCCGTGCTGCGTGAGGCCCGGCGCGTGCTGCGCCCGGGCGGCCGATTCCACTGCCTGGAATTCTCCAAGGTGGGGATCGAGCCGCTGGCGCGGATCTACGACACCTGGTCCTTCAAGGTGCTGCCGGAAATCGGCGCCCGGGTGGCGAAGGACCGCGAGAGCTACGAATACCTGGCCGAATCCATCCGCCGCTTCCCGGACCAGGAGACGCTGGAGGACATGATGCGCGACGCCGGGCTTGAGCGCGTGGCGCATCGCAACCTCTCGGGCGGCATCGTCGCCATCCACTCCGGCTGGCGCCTGTAGCCCTGGAGGACGCCGCCCGCGCCCGCGTCGTCGCCGCCTTCGCAGCCCAGGGCTTCATGGCCACGCTGGGTGGCCGCCTGGTGGCGCTGGAGGCCGGCGCCTGCACCATCGAGGCGGATTTCAGCCCCGGCCTGACCCAGCATCACGGCCTGTTCCACGCCGGGGTGCTGACCACGCTCGCCGACAACGCCTGCGGCTTTGCCGCCATGAGCCTGTTGCCGGCCCAGGGACCAGGGGGTGGGGAGGTTCTGAGCGTCGAGTTCAAATGCAGCTTCCTGCGCCCGGCCAGCGGCGCCACGGCCGTCGCGCGCGGCCAGGTCCTCAAGCCCGGGCGCACCCTCAGCTTCTGTCGCGCCGATGTCTTCGTGCGGAATGCGGGCGGGGTGGAAACGCTGGTCGCCACCATGCTGGCCACCATGATGTCGGCCTCGCCGGGAGGGCGCTGAAAGGTAAGGACCCTGTCGATGGAATTGACGCCGCGCGTCAACTGACGAGAGAGGGTGATAGTATACATCAAAAATGCGACGAATATCAGCAGGCTGATGAAACCGTTTCGAGTGGCACGGTTCATGCTCCTCCGTGACTACCCCGAAAGGGGAAACACGGAGGACCAAGCACGATGAAAACCCCCTCGACCTTCCTGGCCGCAACCGTTCTGGCCGCGGGTCTCGCGCTGGGCGCCGGCCCGGCCAAGGCCGCCGTCATCTACGCCGGCAACTTCAGCGGCACCGAATGCGGCGGCGCGGGTGGCTTCAGCAACTGCTACGCCACCACCACCGGCACGCAGCAGGGCGCCACCCCCGGCGCCTCGCCCGCCATCTACAAGAGGGACTCCGGCGGCGGACAGGACATCAGCAGCAACTTCCCGACCATCACCGGCAGCGAATTCGTGGTCAGCCTGAACAACGCGACCAACGAGCTCAGCTTCACCTACACTCCAGGGGCGGGCGACCCGGAAATCCACTACTTCGCCATCAAGCAGGCGAACGGCTTCGCGCTGTTCTACGACCTGACGGCGGCGATCACCTCCTTCACCGCCGACCTCGACACCTACTTCCCGGGCAATCCCGGCTTCTCCCACATCACCTTCTTCGACACCAACGGTGGCACCACGCCACCGCCGACCCCGGTGCCGGAACCCGCGAGCATGGCGCTGTTCGGCGCCGGCCTGCTCGGTCTGGGGCTGGCCCGCCGCCGGCGCCGCCAGCAGGCGTGAGCCCGGCCTGCCACGGGCTGCGCGGACCTGCGCAGCCCAAAGGCTTCAGCGCCCCTTGAAGACGGGCGCCCGCTTCTCGGCGAAGGCACGCAGCGCTTCCTGCGTGTCCTCCGTCGCGGCCAGGGCCACGGTCTGCGACTGCTCGTAGCGATAACCCTCATGCAGCGGCAGATCTTCCGTCACCTGAAAGCTGCGCTTCGCCGCGCGCACCGCCAGCGGCACCTTGCGCGCGATCTCCGCTGCGATGCCTTGCGCGGCCGCCACCACCTGGTCGCGCGGCACGCAGAGCGAGGCCGCATTCATCCGCAGCAACTCCGGCCCCGTCATGCGCCGCGCCGTGTAGATCATCAGCCGCGCATCGGATTCACCCAGGTGCCGGCGGACATGCTTGACGCCGCCGGCGAGGCCGACATCGACCTCCGTCATGGACAGGAACGCCTCCTCCGCCACCACCAGGATGTCGCAGCACAGCGCGAGGACGCAGCCGGCGCCGATCGCTGCGCCGTTGACCGCGGCAATCACCGGCTTCTCGCATTCCATCACGCAGTCGAAGCCGGCGCGCACCAGGCGGTTGTGGCGCGGATAGGCGCCGGGCGTGTCGCGTGCTGGGCGGTCCTTCAGGTCCGCGCCGGCGGAGAAGGTTTTTCCCGCGCCCGTCAGCACCACGGCGCGGACATCGTCGCGGTCGTGCAGTTCGTCGAACATCCGCACGATCTCGTCCCGGAAGGCGCCGTTCTGGGCGTTCACGGGCGGGCGGTCGAGGGTCACCGTGGCCACGAAATCCGCGACATCCAGACGCATTGTCGAAAAGCTCATTCGGCGCGTATCCCCGCGGCTTCGATCACCTGTTTCCACCGCGCGCTTTCGGCGCGGATGGTTTCCGCCAGCTGCTCGGGCGTCGATGGCGTAGGCTCCTCCCCCAGCGCTTCCATCCGCGCGCGGTAGTCGGGGCGGGCGAGGATTGCCTGGACCGCCGCGCTCAGCTGCGCCACGATCGGTGCGGGCGTGCCGCCTGTCGTCGCGATGTAGTTGAACGGCGCGGCATCGAAGCCGGGCAGCGTCTCCGCCAGTGCCGGAAGATCATTGGCCAGGGCCGAACGCTGCGGCGTGGTGACACCGAGCGCGCGAAGATTGCCAGACCGCGACGGCGGCAGCAGGATCGACAGCGTGTCGAGAGCCATCGTCACCGTGCCGCCCAGAAGGTCCGTCAGTGCCGCGCTGGTGCCACGATAGGGCACATGGGTGATGTCGATCTTCGCCAGGAACTTCAGCATCTCCCCCGCCAGGTGGGAGGAGGAGCCGATGCCGGAGGAGGCGAAGGTCAGCGTGCCCGGTCGCGCCTTGGCGAGGTCGATCAGCTCCGCCAGGGAACGTGCCGGCACGCCGGGATGCACCGCCAGCAGGTTCGGCGCGCGCTTGATGCCGGACACCGGTGCGAAATCCGCCACCGGATCATACGGCACCGACCGCATCAGGTAGGGGTTCACGATCTGCGGCCCCGGCGTGCCGTACAGCAGCGTATGCCCATCCGGCGCCGCGCGTGCCACCGCCTGCGCGCCGATGGTGGCGCCGCCGCCCGGGCGGTTCTCCACCACCACGGACTGGCCGAGCACGGCGCCCAGCGGTTCCGCCAGCATCCGCGCGGAGGCATCGGCGGAGCCGCCCGCGGCGAAGGGCACCACCAGCCGTAGCGGCCGGCTCGGGAAGCTCTGTGCGAGCGCCAGGGAGGGTGCGGCGAGCGCGGCGGCCAAGACCGCGCGGCGGGTGAGGGTTGCCGTCATTGGATGCGGATGCCTCCCTTCTGGATCACGGGCCCCCAGCGACCGGATTCTTCCCGCACCATCGCGGCCAGGGCTTCCGGCGTGCCGCCCAGTTTCTCGATGCCCAGCACCTCGAACCGGCTGGCCAGCGGCGCGGAATCCAGGATGGCGTTCAGCTCGGCGTTCAGCCGCGCGATGATGGCCGGCGGGGTGCCACCCGGTGCCAGCAGGTAGTTGAAGCTGGCGTCGTGGAAGCCGGGCAGGGTGCGCCCGACCGGCGGAAGCTCCGGCGCCGCCGCGGCCGGATCCGCCGTGCTGACGCCGAGCGCGCGCAGCCGGCCGTCGCGCACCAGCGGCAGCAGGGTCGCGATGTTGTCCATCATGAAGTCGACGCGCCCGGCCATCACCTCCTGCACCGCCGGCGCGGTGCCGCGGAACGGGACGTGCAGCAATTCAATCCCTGCCATCTGCCCGAACATCGCCGCGGCGAGGTGGCCCGAGGACGCAACGCCGGCCGAAGCGTAGGTCATGCCGCCCTGCTGCGCCTTCGCCTGCGTGATCAGCCCGGCGACATCGCGCGCCGGGCTGTCCGGCCGCACCACCAGCAGCTTCGGCGCCCGCAGGATGGCGATGACGGGCGTGAAATCCGCCACCGGGTCATAGGCCAGGTTCTGCATCAGGTGCGGGTTCAGGATCTGCACGTTGGGCGTGGCGTACAGCAGCGTCAGCCCATCCGGCGCGGCGCGTGCCACCGCCATGGCGCCTATGGTGGTGCCGCCGCCGGGGCGGTTCTCCACCGTCACCGTCTGGCCCAGCGCCTGGCCGAGCGGGTCCGCCAGCAGCCGCGCCACCGTGTCCGCCGCGCCGCCCGGCGCGAAGGGTACGACGATGCGCATCGGACGCGTCGGCGCCCAGGCCTGCGCCGCGGCGATGCGCGGAGCCGCCAGCGCGGCGCCGGCGAGAAGAAGTGTCCTGCGGTTCATTGGACTATTCCAGCTTCACGCCGGTGGTGCGCACCACCTCGCCCCAGGTGGCGTGGGTTTCACGGATGAAGGCGGCGAAATCGGTCGGGCTGCTGCCGACGATGCGGCCGCCCTGGTTCAGCAGCGCCGCCTTCGTCTGTTCATCCGCCAGCGCCGCCTGCACCGCCGCCAGCAGCACCGCGATGCGGTCCGCCGGAATGCCGGCCGGGCCGAGCAGCCCGTACCAGGTCTCGCTGACCATGCCCGGCACGCCGGATTCCACCGCCGTCGGCACGTCCGGCAGGATGCCCAGCCGCTCCGCCGAAGTGACAGCAAGCGCAGGCAGCGTGCCGGCGCGGACATGGCCGATCAGTGCGGGGGCATCCGCCATCAGGATCTGGATGCGCCCGGCCAGCAAGTCCGTCACCGCCGGGGCGGCGCCGCGATAGGGCACGTGGGTGATGTCGACGCCGGCGCGGATCTTCAGCAATTCGCCGGCCATGTGCAGGGAGGAGCCGATGCCGGCCGAGCCGAAGGCGAGCTGCCCCGGCCGCGCCTTGGCCATCGCCACCAGCTCCGCCATGTTCTTCGGGCCGAGGCCGGGTGCGACGGAGACGATCTGCGGCACGCCGAGCACCTGGGTAATCGGCGTCAGGTCGCGCAGCGCGTCATAAGGCATATTGGGTTGCAGATGCGGCTGGATGACGATGGCGCCGCTGCTGGCGAGCACGACGCTGTGCCCATCCGGCCGTGCCTTGGCGATGGCATCGACGCCGATCAGCCCGCCAGCGCCGGCCCGCGCCTCGATCACCACGGGTTTTCCGAGTTTCTCGCTCATCACCCGGCTGATCAGCCGCGCGATCGTGTCCGCCGGCCCGCCGGCGGCGAAGGGCACTACCATCCGCACTGGCTGGTCCGGGAAGTTCTGGGCAAAGGCCAGGCGCGGCAGGGCGGCGAGGCCAAGGCCTGCCAGCGTTCCTGTCAGTGCCGCGCGCCGTGTGATGTTCATTGTTGTTTCCTCCCGCTTGTCGTTGTCAGTCGAAGCCGAACAGGTGCTGCGGATTGTCCACCAGGATGCGGCGGATCAGTGCTGCGTCGCCAAGCCAGTCGAGGCACAGATCCAGCATGGCCCGCACATCCGGCGGTGGGTCCATGCGGACATAGGGCCAGTCGGAGCCCCACAGCAGCCGGTCCGGATTGGCGGCGACCAGCGCATCATGCAGCGGCCGCAGCGCCGCGATCGGCGCGCCGCCCCGCTTCACGCGGCACAGCGTCAGCTTCACCCAGATGCCGCCATCGCGCAGATGCGGCAGCAGCGCGTCGAAGGCCGGATCATGCGGACCATCCGGCATGCCGAGATGGTCCAGCACCAGCGGCACGCCGAGCGGCAGCAGGTCGGGCAGCAATTCAGAAAGCTGGGACGCGCTGGCCCAGAGATGCGCCTGCCAGCCCAGCGCCCGCAGCCGTGGCGCCAGCAGGCGCAGGCTGTCGAAGCCGATGCTGCCGGGATAGCGCCCACCGCCGCCCGGGCCCTGCATCTCCACGAAGCGCAGCGCGCGGATGCCGGCCTCGTGCCACGCCTGCAGCGTCGCGTCGGCCACCGTCTCATCCGCGATCATCACCCCGCGCAGCCGGCCCTCACCGCGCGCCAGCGCATCGAGCAGGCAGGCGGGGTCGCGGCCATAGGGGGCCGGCTGCACCAGCACGGCGCGCGTGGTGCCGAGCCGCTCGCGCATCGCCGCATGCGTCGCGAGATCCGCCGCCGGCAGCGCGTAGGGGGAGGCACCGGCGGGGAAACGAGCGTCGAAGACATGCGTGTGGGTGTCGCAGGCGCCCGGCGGCAGCGTCACGGCGCGGCTTCCGGCAGGTGGAACAGGCCGGTCTCCGGCGCCTCCAGCGGCTCCACGGCGCCGTCGGGCAGCGGGATGCCGTGCGCGTTCAGCGTCATCGAGACCATGGTGTAGTAGCCGACCAGCGCCGTCAGTTCGACCACGCCCTTCACGCCGAAATCCTGCACCGCCTGCGCGTAGACCGCATCCGGCACGCGGCCGTCCTGTTGCAGGGCGCGGGCGAATTCATAGACCAGCTTCTCGTCCGGCTTGTCGAAGGCGGGTGCGCGGCCTTCGCGCATCGCATCGAGAATTTCGGCGGAAATGCCGTTCTCGGCCGCGGTCCGGGCGTGCACGAACCACTCCACCTGCGCGCTCCAGCGCCGGCCGGTGACGCAGATCGCCAGTTCCGAAAGCCGCTTCGGCAGGCTGGTGGAGAAGCGCAGGGATTCGCCGAGCGCCGACCAGCGCCCCGCCAGCTCCGCATTGTGGATCGCCGCGCGCAGGGGGCCGATCACCTGCCCGCGCGGGCCGGAGACCACGCGGTCCCACACGGCGCGCTGCGCCTCGTCCAGATCGTCCCGGGTCGGCAGGGGGATGCGCGGCGTCATGTCACCCCGCCTTCCGCCAGCGCGTTGCGTTCCGCCTCGCCCAGGCCCAACTCGGAAAGAACTTCATCGGTGTGCTGGCCGAGCAGCGGCGGCGGGCGCTCGAAGGACAGCGGCGCATCCTGCAGCCGGATCGGGCTGACCACCTGCGGCACGGTGCCGTGCGGATGCGGCAGGTCGCGCAGCATGCGGCGGTGCTGGATCTGCGCATCCGCGAAGACGTCCGGCACCGTGTTGATCGGGCCGCAGGGCACGCCGGCGGCGTCCAGCAGCGTGGTGAGTTCGGCGCGGGTGAAATCGGCGAAGCGTGCCGTCAGCAGCGGTGTCAGCACCGCCTCGTTCCGCACGCGGTCGGCGTTGCGGATGAAGCGCGCATCGCGGGCGAGGTCCGGCTGCCCGATCGCCTCGCACAGCTTTGCGAATTGCCCGTCATTGCCGACGGCCAGCACGATGAACCCGTCCTTCACCGGGAACACGTCCTGCGGCTGGATGTTCGGGTGGCGGTTGCCCGCGCGGGCCGGGACCTTGCCGCCGACGAAGTGGTTCATCGCCTGGTTCGCCAGGAAAGCCGCCTGCACGTCGAGCATCGCGAGATCAATCGTCTCCCCTTGCCCGGTCTCGGCGCGCCGCGCGACGGCGGCGAGGATGGCGACGGTGGCGTACATGCCGGTCATCAGATCCACGATCGGCACGCCGACCTTCTGGGGCGGCGTCTCCGGCGCGCCCGTCACGCTCATCAGCCCGCCCATCGCCTGGATCATGAAATCATAGGCCGCCTGGTCGCGGCGCGGGCCGTCCTGGCCGAAGCCGGTGACGGAACAGCAGATCAGGCTGGGCTTGAGGGCGCGCAGGCTGGCGGCATCGAGGCCGTAGCGGGCGAGCGCGCCGGCCTTGAAGTTCTCCACCACGATGTCCGCGGTCTGCGCGATGCGCCGCACCACCGCCTGGCCTTCCGGCTTGGTGATGTCGATGGTGACGGACCGCTTGCCGCGGTTCACCGCCAGGAAATACCCGGCCTCCTTCGTTGCGTTGCCGTCGCGATCCTTCAGGAAGGGCGGCCCCCAGGCGCGCGTGTCGTCGCCGACGCCGGGGCGCTCGATCTTGATGACGTCCGCGCCGAGATCGGCCAGCACCTGCGTCGCCCAGGGTGCCGCCATGATGCGCCCAAGATCCAGCACGCGCAGATGGCTGAGGGGACCCATCAGGCGTCCACGACCTGCGTCGCCTGCATCGAGGGCCGCTTCTCGAATTCCGCATGGAAGCCAGCGAGGCGCGGATGGCCCTGGCGCCATTCCAGGTCGGCGAAGCGGAAATCGAGATAGCTGCCGAGGATGCCGAGCGTGATCTGTGCCAGGCCAAAGGGGATCTGGTCGATCTCCCGGTCCAGCGCCGCCAGGGCCGAGCGGGTCTTCAGTTCGAAGGCGTCGAACAACACCTGGGAGGGCTGCGCCTTGTCGCGCTCGTTCCGCCACAGGATCAGGATATCCAACAGGCCAGTCGCCAGCGCATGACGCCGCAGTTCGGCCCAGCGCGCCGGGCCTTCCGCCGGGATCAGGCGGGGGCCGCCATGCAGCGTGTCCAGGTATTCGCAGATCACGCCGCTGTCATACAGGACGCTGCCATCTTCCAGCCGCAGGGTCGGGATCTTGCCGATGGGGTTTTCCGGCAGCAGGTCGCGGTTCGGATTGGTCATCGCCACCACGGTGCGAATCGTGGTGATGCGTTCGGCCAGGCCGGTCTCATGCGCGAAGACCATCACCTTGCGCACGAAGGGCGAGCGCGGCGACCAGTGCAGCGTCATGGACATTTTCGCGCATCTCCCTTTAGGCCAGTGATATGACTTAAGCCGCTTCGGCTGGCCTCGTCCAGGGTCTATTCCCGGGTGGCGTCGTGGTGCGGCAGGCCGGCCCGGAACGCCCCGATGCCGTCTACGATCATCCGGATGATGTCGACCCGCGTCTCCCGCGTCAGGGAGGCATAATGCGGCGCCACCACCAGGTTCGGCGCCGCCAGCATGGCCGGGTCCGGTACCGGCTCGGACTGGAACACATCCGTCGCCGCGCCACGGATCGTGCCGGATTGCAGCGCGGCGACCAGGGCTGCCTCGTCCACCACGGATCCGCGCGCGATGTTTACCAGGAATCCGGCCGGGCCCAGCTTCGCCAGCAGCACGGCGTCGACGACGCCGGCGGTCTCCGGCCCGCCGGGGCAGCACATCACCAGTGCGTCGGAGCGCGCCGCCAATTCGCCGATGCTGGGCACATAGTCCCACGGCGCCTCCGGCTTCGGCCGCGGGCCGGACCACAGCACCTTCATGCCGATGCCCTGCGCCCGGCGGGCCACCGCGGCGCCGATGCGGCCCAGGCCGAAGATGCCGCAGGTCTTGCCGAACAGCCGGGTGGAGCTTTCGGCCCGCCCTTTGGTCCAGGCGCCGGACCGCACGAAGGCATCGGCATACACCACCCGGCGGGCGATGCCGTACAGCAGCGCGATGGCGTAGTCCGCGGTGTCCTCTGTCAGCACATCCGGCGTGTTCAGCACCGCGCAGCCATGTGTGCGTGCCGCATCCAGGTCGATCCGGTCCAGCCCGGTGCCGGTGCTGGCCAGCAGCTTCATGCCGGACAGGCGGCTGAACATCGCGGCGTCGCAGCCGACCATCGCGGTGGTGATGCCGATGCGGAAACCTACCACCGGGCCGGACGGCTGCGCCGCGAGATCGACCAGTTCATGCCCCGAGGCCTCCAGCGCCGCGCGCAGATCCGCCGGCACCGGCGTCATCACCAGAAGTCGTTCGCCCGGGCTGGCTTGATCGGCCGTGGCTTGCATGGGGGGTGTCCTGTCGCGCTATGATCCTTGGAAAGGCCAGGGTAATGACCTTTGACGGGAAGGGAAGCCAGGCCAGGATGCCGATCACCCAGGATGCCGTGAAGACGCTGACCGCCCAGCTGTATGACTGGTCGCTGCGCCGCGTGCCGGACGACACCAAGGACGCACTGCGCCGCGCCCGCGCCGCCGAAACCCACCCCGGCGCGCAGCGGGTGCTGGAGTTCATGCTGGGCAGCGCGCTGCGCGCCGAGGCGACCGACCGCTTCGTCTGCTCCGACGCCGGCGTGCCGGTATTCCGGGTGACGCTCGGCAGCGCCGCGCGGTGGGAGGGGGACCTGAAGGCCGCGATCTCCGAGGGCTTTGAGGAGTTGGTCGGCCGCATCCAGCCGCCGCTGCTGAAGCATGTGACGAACCCGCTGACCAACGAGCGTGGCTATGCGGGAAAAGACATGCCGCTGGTCACCTGGGAAATGGAGTCAGGCCCGGACTGGATCGAGATCGCCTGCCAGCCCAAGGCGCTGGGTTCCGGCCGCTGGGCCACCGCGGAAACCTTCAGCTTTCCCTCGCTGGCGGATATCGAGGCCTATGTGATGAAGGCGGTGATGCAGGCGGGGTCGCAGCATTGCCCGCCGGTGATCATCGGCGTTGGCATCGGCGGCAGCTTCGACGTGGCGGCGAAGATCGCCAGCAAGGCGACCTACCGCCCGATCGGCAGCACAAACCCGGAACCGGTGCTGGCAGCCATGGAGGAACGGCTGCTGCGCGCGGTGAACGCCACGGGCTTCGGGCCGATGGGCACCGGCGGCGATACCACGGCGCTGGCGGTGCATGTGGATTACAGCGCAGGGCATGGCTACACGCCGGTCGCCGTCTGCTTCAACTGCTGGATCAACCGCCGCACCCGCGCACGCCTGCACGCGGATGGCAGCGTGGAGCGCATGGAATGACGCAGGATTATCGCCGCGTCACCATGCCGATGACGCGGGAGGAGGCACGTTCGCTCCGCGCCGGCGACATGGTGCTGCTGGATGGCGAGATCACCATCACCGCCGGCCTGCCGACGCATCACCGCATCCTGGCCTGCGCGGACCGCGGGGAGGACCCGCCGATCCCGCTGGCCGGCGGGTCGCTGCTGCATCTCGGCAGCTACAGCCAGGACACGGCGGATGGCGGACTGGAAATCCTCTACATGAACCCCACCACCAGCACCCGCTTCAACCCCATCATGCCGCGGCTGATCCGGCATTTCGGGCTGACCGCGGTGGGCGGCAAGGGCGGGCTGGATGCGGCGTGCCGGGCGACGATGGCGGAGGTCGGCTGCGTCTATTTCTCGTTCCTCGGCGGCGGCGCGCCGCTGCATTCCGCCGCCATTACCGGGGTGCGTGACGTCGCCTGGAACGACCTGGTGGCGCATTACCGCCTGGTGCGGTTGGCGGTCAGCGGCCTCGGCCCCGTCACCGTCGGCATCGACGCGCATGGCAACAGCCTGTTCGAGGACCTGTCGGCGCAGGCGGAAGCGCGGATGCCGGAAATCCTGGCGCAGTTGGACCGCGACCGCGAAGGCTGAGTTTCGTTGCGGCAGGCGCCCGCGCATGGCAAGACTCCGTCAGGCCGGACGGGGAGGATTGCCATGGCGCGCGACATCGGCCCGCTGCTGCACCCGCTGATCTTCGTGCGCGGCTATGCCGGCACCGAAGGCGCCATCGAGGAAGCGGTCTCCGACCCGTACATGGGCTTCAACACCGGCTCCACAAAGCTGCGGCAGCTTTGGACGGGCCAGGTGAAACGACACTATTTCGAATCGCCGCTGGTCCGCCTGATGAAGGAATTTGGCTACCGCGACGCCTATGTCGCCGGCCTCGACCAGCTTCTGGACAGCGACCGGGCGGAAAAGCTGCCGCGGCAATGCGTGATGATCTACCGCTACTACGAACGCGCCTCCGCCAGTTTCGGCGAGGATCGGCAGGTGACGGTCGAGGAGTTTGCCGAGGATCTCGGTACCCTGGTCGAGACGCTGCGCGACCGCGTCGACATGGGCGGCCGCGATCCCGCCGAATTCCGCGTCAACCTCGCCGCGCATTCCATGGGCGGGTTGATCATCCGCGCCTTCCTGCAGAACGATGCCATCGGCAAGCCGGCAACCAAGGCGCTGGTGGACAAGGTCTTCACCTACGCCACGCCGCACAACGGCATCGAGATCGAGATGCTGGGCAACGTGCCGTCCTTCCTGTCCGCCGGCAGCGCCAACAATTTCAGCCGGCCGCGGATGCGCGAATACCTCGGCCTGCCGAAGGATGCCGAACGGGTGGACAGCCTGGACGGCAAGTTCGATCCGGACCGCTTCTTCTGCCTGGTCGGCACGAACTCAAAGGACTATCCGGTCGGCGGCGGTGTCGTCGCCCGCGCGGCCGGGCCGTTCAGTGATGGGCTGGTGCGGCTGTACAATGCCGGCGTCAGTGGGCCGCCGAGGAACCCGGGCGAGCCGACGCGCTGGGCGCCGCGCGCCTTCGTCCACCGCAGCCATTCCGGCCCCTTCGGCATCGTCAATTCCGAGGAGGGCTACCAGAATCTGCGGCGCTTCCTGTTCGGCAATGTCCGGGTGGACGGCGTGCTGGATGTCACCGCGCTGACGCTGCCGGATGAGGTCGAGGCGATGCGCGCGGCGGGCAAGCAGGTGCGCGCTTCCTACCATTTCGAGTGCATCAGCCGCGTGCGCGGCGCCACCTGGGATCTCAGCCGGCGCGTGGCGGCGGAGAACTCTACCGTGTTCCGGAAATACGGAGAGCTGTTCCCGGATTTCGCGCGCGACATCGACCGCAAGGCGCATGCGCGGCCCGAGTTGTTCACCGCCTATCTAGACGCCGATGCGCGGGTGGACAGCGCGCGCCCCTCGCTCGGCTTCGCCGTCGATGTCGGCGTGCTGGTGCCGGACTACGTGGTGGATGGCGTGCTGTGGCTGAAGAACCACTACGCCGGCGGTTACCTGTTCCGCGACAAGGTGAATTTGGAGGCGCTGCCCCCCACCGGGAAGAAGGGCTGGCGCCTGCGCTATGGCTTCGACAGCCGTACGCCCAACGCCACCACCGCCTTCGCCGACTGCACCGAGGCGGATGACCATGTCGAATTCCGCATCCCGATCGTGCAGAAAAGCCGGCCGGGCATCGAGGCGACGCTGATCATCAGCACGCGTGCTTGGAACACCTGAAGCATCTTCAGGTCCGGCGCTTACGCCGGACGACCCGGAAGATGCGACCTACCGAGGACTACACCTCGCGCGCGTCGCGCCAGCGATACAGGTTCAGCATCAGCGGGGCGACACGGCGGGCGATGCCGTGCAGCGGGATCGGCGTCGGCTTGGTGAAGGGCAGGCCGAGTTCGGTCTCCGGCGTGCCCTGCACGGCGCGGCTGAACTCCCGCCCCAGCGCGACCGAGAGCGCCACGGCGCGGCCGTTGCAGCCGGCCCAGGCATAGCCATCCGGCCCCAGTCGGTGCAGTCGCGGAAAGTAGTCCGGCGTCATGCCGATATAGCCGCTCCAGACATGGTCGAAGCTGACCTCGCCGAGCTGCGGCCACAGCTTCTGCAGCCGCGCCGCGATCATCGGCCGCAGGCGCGCCGCCTGGTTCAGCGGGATCGCCACCGCGCCGCCCGTCACCAGCCGCCCACGCGCATCCCAGCGGGTGAAGTACAGCTCCCCATGCGTATCGGACATCGCCTGGCGGCCGGGGATGATGCTGCCGGCGACGTTGTGGCTGATGGGCTGGGTCGCCATCTGCCAGGACAGGGTCGGCACCACCTCCTTCGCGATTTCCGGCGCCAGGTCGCGGGAGAATTCGCCGGTGTAGGCATGCGTCGCCAGAACCAGGGCGCGGGCGGTGACGGTGCCGCGCGCCGTCCGCACGACCCAGCGGCCCTCCCGGTGTTCCACCTTCTGCGCGGGGGACCGCGCGTAGATCGTCGCACCGGACGCCAGCGCCGCCTGTGCCATGCCGCGCGCCAGCATCAGCGGGTTGATGTGGCCGCCGCTGCTGTTGGACCAGCCGCCGAACCAGGCCTCGCTGCCCAGCAGGTCGCGCATGCGGGCGCGGTCGATGAGGTCGACCGGCGCGCCGTGGCTGCCCCAGTCCTTCACGCGGCGTTCCGCGATCTTCATGCGGCCGGGCGTGTGCACCGGTTGCAGCCAGCCGGCCTGCTCGGCCTCCGCCGAAATGGCGTGGCGGCGCACCAGGTCGAACAGGATGCTGGCGCTGTCGCGCAGCACGTGCACGAAGCGCAGCCCGGCATCCCCATGGCGGGCGATGATCGCCGCCGGATCGTGTCGCGACAGCGTCGGGATCACTTGGCCATTGTTGCGGCCGGAGGCGCCCCAGCCGGGCTCGGCGGCTTCCACCACCACGGTGGGAATACCGGCCTCGCGCAGGTGCAGCGCAGTGGAGAGGCCGGTGAAGCCGGCACCCACCACCACCGCCTCCGTCGTCACGTCGCCTTCCAGCATGGGAAGGTCCGGGCCGGGCGGCGAGACATGCGCCCAGAGGGACGGCGGCCAGGTCACGGCCATGGGCAGGGGCTCCAATCAGGGTGCACCGCATCAAAGACCCGCCGGTGCCGTGGCTCAAGGGCCCGCGGCTGCTGCCGCCCTGAAACCGTTGCGGAGCGCCGGCCGATCCGCTGTCATGCGTGGGACGGATGAGGAGTGGGCGGCATGGCGCTGAAGCATGTGATCGGTGTGGACCATGTGGTGGTCGCGGTGCGGGATCTGGATGCGGCGGCGGCGGCCTGGCGCGCGCTCGGCTTCACCGTCTCCCCCCGCGGCACCCACAGCGCGCATATGGGCTCCGGCAATTATACGATCATGTTCGGCGAAGACTACCTCGAATTGCTGGGCGTGCTGGCGCCGACCGAGCACAACGCGCCAATGCGCGCCTTCCTCGAGACGCGGGAGGGTTTGGACCGTGCCGCGTTCACCACGGATGACGCCGCCGCCGGCGCCGACGAACTGCGTGCCAAGGGCATCGCGGCAGTCGGCCCGATCAGTTTCGGCCGGCCGGTGACCCTGCCCGAAGGCGGCGAGGCGGAGGCGCGCTTCAACGTCTTCCAATGGCCGCGCAGCGCCCGCCCCGCCGGCCTCGGCATCTTTGCCTGTCAGCATCTGACGCGGGAAAATGTGTGGATCCCCTCGCTGCAATCCCACGCCAACGGTGCGAGCCGCCTCGTGCGGATCGAGGTGCTGGCGCGTGACCCGCAGGCTGGTGCGGCGGAACTGGCGGCGTTGATCGACCGCACGGCGGAGGCCGCAGAGGATGGCGCCTGGCGCGTCGAATCCGGCGCCGGCCGCGCGGATTTCCTGTTCCTCGGCCGGGACGCCCTGGCGCGGCGCCACCCTGGAATTCCGATGGATGGGCTGCCGGAGGAAGGCGCCGCCGCGCTGGTGCTTGGCACACGCGACCTGGCGGCGGCGGGCCGTGCATTGGGCGTGGTGCCTGGCGAGACCGTTGGCGGTCCGGCCGCCCGCGCCAACGGACTGCTCCTGCGATTCGTTGCAGCCTGAGCTTGTGTTGACCTGCGGGGGGCGAACCGCCCATGCTGCATCGCACAGACGATCGCCCCAAGGATGCCCGCCATGGACCTGACGCGTCGCGCGACAATGCTGACCTCCGCCGCGCTTGCCGGCAGCGTGTTGTTTCCACAAAAAAGCTTTGCGCAAGAACAGCCGCGACGTGGCGGCGTGATGACGGTGCATTTCGCGACAGAGCAGCGCATCCTCAATCCGTCGCTCCAGGCCTCCACCGGCGTCTACATCGTCGGCGGCAAGATCCAGGAACCGCTGGTCGACCTCGATGCCGGCGGCAACCCGAGCCCCTGCCTGGCGGAAAGCTGGGAGTCGTCGCGCGACGGCCTCGCCATCACCTTCAAGCTTCGCCAGGGCGTGACGTGGCATGACGGCCGGCCCTTCACCTCCGCCGACGTGCAGTTCACGGCGATGGAGATGTGGAAGAAGATTCTCAACTACGGATCGGCGTTGCAGCAGTTCCTGGACGCGGTGGAGACGCCGGACGCGCACACCGCGGTGTTCCGATATTCGCGCCCGATGCCGCTCGGCCTGCTGCTGCGCGCGTTGCCGGATCTCGGCTACATCTCGCCGAAACATGTCTACGAAGGCACCGACATCCGGCAGAACCCGGCCAACACCGCGCCCATCGGCACCGGCCCTTTCAAGTTCCTGCAATATGAGCGCGGCCAGTACATCATCGCGGAGCGCAACCCGAATTACTGGCGCGACAACCTTCCCTACCTGGACCGCGTGGTGTGGCGCGTGGTCAGCGATCGCTCCGCGGCCGCGGCGCAGATGGAGGCCGGGCAGATCCTGTTCAGCCCCTATTCCTCGCTGACCATCGCGGATCTGCAGCGCCTCGGCCGCGATCCACGCTTCGAGGTCACGACCAAGGGCAACGAGGGTAACGCCCGCACCAACACGCTGGAGTTCAACTTCCGCAACCCGACGCTGGCGGATATTCGGGTGCGTCGCGCCATCGCCCATGCGATCGACGTGCCGTTCTTCATCGAGAACTTCCTGGGCGACTTCGCCAAGCTCGGCACCGGCCCGATCCCCTCCGTCTCGGCCGACTACTACCCGACGGAGCCGATGCCGCAGTACGCCTTCGACCGGCGCCGCGCCAATGCGTTGCTGGACGAGGCGGGGCACCGCCGTGGCGCCGGTGGCGTGCGCTTCACGCTGCGCCTGAACCCGGCGCCGTGGGGCGAGGACATCGCGCTGTGGTCCACCTTCATCCAGCAGTCGCTGCAGGAAGTCGGCATCCGCGTCGAGATCGTGCGCCTGGATGCCGCGGGCTTCCTGCGCACCGTCTACAACGACTGGAACTTCGACCTGGCGACCGGCTGGCACCAGTACCGCAACGACCCGGCGGTCTCGACCACCGTCTGGTACCGGTCCGGCCAGCCGAAGGGCGCGCCCTGGACCAACCAGTGGGGCTGGACCGACGCCGAGGCGGACCGGATCATGGACGCGGCGCAGACCGAGCTGGACCCGGTCCGGCGCAAGGCGCTCTACGCGGATTTCGTGAAGCGCGTGAATACGGAACTGCCGCTGTGGATGCCGATCGAGCAGATCTTCGTCTCGGTGTTCAACAGGCGGCTGCGCAACTACGCCAACAATCCGCGCTGGGCGTCCTCCTCCTGGCACGATCTGTGGCTGGCGTCCTGACCACGCGACCTGCGCGGGTCCCCCTTACCCGCCCTTCGCCCCCCTGTGGGGGAAGAGGGCTGCGCAGGCTTGGCGCGCAGCGCCTCGCCGAAGCGGGTGAGGGGGGGACGGCACGGTATCCATCATGCGCGTCCTGACCCTCGCCGGCCGCCGGCTGCTGTCCTCACTGCCCACGCTGCTGCTGATCCTCGTCGGCATCTTCCTGCTGCTGCAACTGGCGCCGGGCGATGCGGTGGATGCGCTGATCGCGCAGACCGGCGGCGGTGCCGATGCGCGATCCGCCGCCGAGATGCGCGCGGCGATGGGGCTCGACCTTTCGGTCCCGGCGCAGCTTGCGAACTACATGTGGCGGCTGGTGCGGCTCGACCTCGGCTTCTCCTCGATCTACGGCAAGCCGGTGGCGACGGTGATCTTCGAGCGCCTGCCGGCCACGCTGCTGCTGATGGTGGCCGCCCTGTCCTTCGCCTTCTTCTTCGGGCTGGTGCTGGGCGTGCTTGCGGCGCGGCGGGTGAATGGCTGGACGGATTCGCTGATCTCGACCCTCGGCCTGGTGTTCTACGCAACGCCCTCCTTCTGGTTCGGGCTGATGGCCATCGTGCTGTTCTCCGTCCACCTGCAATGGCTGCCGGCCGGTGGGTTCGAGGAGATCGGCGCCGGCTACACTGGCCTGCGGCGCACGCTGGACATCGCGACGCACCTGGTGCTGCCGACGCTGACGCTCGGGCTGATCTTCCTGGCGATCTACCTGCGCATCATGCGCGCCTCGATGCTGGAGGTGCTGACGCTGGATTTCGTCCGCACCGCCCGCGCCAAGGGTCTGGACGAGACGCGGGTGGTGGTGCGGCATGTGCTGCGCAACGCGCTGCTGCCGATGGTCACGCTGATCGGATTGCAGGCCGGCACGATGCTGGGCGGGTCGGTGGTGGTGGAAAGCGTGTTCTCGCTGCCCGGTCTCGGGCGGCTGGCCTATGAATCGGTGGTGCAGCGGGATCTCAACACGCTGCTCGGCATCGTCTTCGTCTCGGCCATCCTGGTGATCTGCGTGAATTTCTGCGTCGACCTCCTGTATGCCCGCCTCGACCCGCGGATCGGGCCATGAAGGCCTTTCTTCGCGGGTACCTCCGCAGCCCGTCGGCGATGATCGGGCTGGTGCTGCTGCTGGCCGTGGTGGCCATGGCGCTTTCGGCCGACTGGCTGTTTCCGCGCGACCCGCTGGCCCTGGCCGGCCGACCGCTGCAATGGCCCGCGGGCAATCCGCGCTTTCCGCTCGGCACGGATAATTCCGGGCGGGACATCGCGGCACAGATCTTCCACGGCGCGCGCATCTCCCTGCTCATCGGCGTGGTGGCGACCGCCATCGCCGTGATGGTCGGAATCTGCATCGGCGCGCTGGCGGGCTATCATGGTGGCTGGGTGGACGATGTGCTGATGCGCATCACCGAGGCCTTCCAGACCCTGCCCAACTTCCTGCTGCTGCTGGTCTTCGTCGCGGTGTTCGGATCCGATATCACCACCGTCACCATCGCCATCGGCGCGGTCTCCTGGCCCGCGCCCGCGCGGCTGACCCGGGCGGAGTTCCTGACGCTGCGCAACCGCGAATTCGTCCAGGCCTGCCGCACGCTCGGCATGGGCGACCTGCGGATCATCTTCCGCGAAATCCTGCCCAACGCGCTGCCGCCGATCATCGTCTATGCCTCCGTCGTCATGGCCGTCGCCATCCTGCTGGAGTCCGCGCTGGCCTTCCTGCGGCTGTCCGATCCCAACGTCGCCTCCTGGGGCAACCTGATCGGCCTCGGGCGCGACGTGCTGCGGGTGCAGTGGTACGTCTCCGCCATCCCGGGCGTTGCAATCCTGGTGACCGTGCTGGCGGTGTCGCTCGTCGGCCAGGGGCTGAACGATGCGCTGAACCCGCGGCTGCGCGGGCGATGAGCGTCCTGTGGATCCACGGGTGATGAGTCCGGTCCTGTCGATCGAGCGCCTGACCGTCGCCCTGCCCAAGGGAGCCGATCGGCCGCACGCCCTGAGCGAGGTGACGCTGGCGCTGAATGCCGGCGAGATCCTTTGCGTCGTCGGCGAATCCGGCTCCGGCAAGTCGATGACGGCCAGCGCCCTGATGCGCCTGCTGCCGCCCGGCGTCGCGATCTCCTCGGGCCGGGTGATGTTCGAGGGCCAGGACCTGGCCGCGGCCGGCGAGGATGCGATGCGGAAGCTGCGCGGCGCCCGCATCGCCATGGTGTTCCAGGAACCGATGACGGCGCTGAATCCGCTGATCAGCGTTGGCGACCAGATCGCCGAGATGTTCCGCATCCACACGAAGCTGTCCGGCGCGGAGATCGAGGCCCGCGTGCTGGCGCTGCTCGAGGAAGTGCGCATCCCGGACCCGCGCCAGGCTGCCCGCGCCTATCCGCACGAGCTGTCCGGCGGCCAGCGGCAGCGCGCGATGATCGCCATGGCGCTGGCGCTGGACCCACGCGTGCTGATCGCGGACGAACCCACCACGGCGCTGGACGTGACGACGCAGGCGCAGATCCTGCACCTCATCAAGGACCTCCAGCGCCGCAAGGGCACGGCGGTGCTGTTCATCACGCATGATTTCGGCGTGGTGGCGGAAATCGCCGACCGCGTCGCCGTCATGCAGCACGGCGTGGTGGTGGAGGAAGGCCCGGCCGCGCAGGTGCTGAATGCGCCCGCCCACGCCTACACCCAGTCGCTGATCGCCGCCGTGCCGCCGCTGGCCGCCCGCGCCCCGCGCGCCATCAGCGCGGAGCCCATCCTGGTGATGCAGGATGTGGTGAAGACCTACCGCACCGGCGGCTTCCTCGGCCGTGGCGGCCGCGTGACGCACGCCGTGCGCGGCGTGACGCTGACGCTGCCGAAGGGTGCGACGCTCGGCATCGTCGGTGAATCCGGCTCCGGCAAATCCACTTTGGCGCGCTGCCTGGTGCGGCTGATCGAGCCGGATGGCGGACGCGTCAGCCTGGATGGCCTCGACCTCACGGCGCTGAGCCGTGGCCGGATGCGGCGGGAGGCGAAGCGCATCCAGATGGTGTTCCAGGACCCCTATGGCTCGCTGAACCCGCGCCGGCGGGCCGGGGAACTGGTGGCGCAGGGGCCCATGATCCACGGCACGCCGCGCGCGGAGGCGATGCGTCGGGCGCGCGAGCTGTTCGCCCTGGTCGGGCTGGACCCCGCCGCCACGGAACGCTTCCCGCACGAATTCTCCGGCGGCCAGCGCCAGCGCATCGGCCTGGCCCGGGCGCTGGCGCTGGAGCCGGAGGTCCTGGTGGCGGATGAGCCGGTCTCGGCGCTGGATGTCTCCGTCCAGGCGCAGGTGCTGCGGCTGCTGGCGGAACTGCGGGAAAGGCTCGGCCTGTCCCTGGTCTTCATCACCCATGACCTGCGCGTGGCGGCCCAGGTCTGCGACCTGGTGGCGGTGATGAAGGACGGGGAGGTGGTGGAGCACGGCCCGATCGGGGAGGTGTTCGAACGCCCGCGGCACCCCTACACCCAGGCGCTGCTCGCCTCCGTTCCCGGCCGCGGCTTCGGCCTTCAGGCCTGAAGCCGAACCTCGATCCCGTGCAGCCCGGCCGCCAGCACCCGTCGCAGGTCGGGCAGTGCCAGGGCGACGCAGCCCTCGGTCGGGCTGAAGTCCGGTCTCGCCAGATGCAGGAAGATGGCGCTGCCGCGGCCGCGTTCCACAGGATCGTCGTTCCAGCCGAGGATGCCGATGATGTCGTACACCGCATCCGCTCGCCACAGCGCCTCATGCCGCCCGTCGAAGGGCAGTTGGACGGGGCGGTTGTAGGCGCGGTCGCCCGCGTCGTCGCACCAGCCATCCTCGGGCGCCAGCGGTTCCACCGCCACGGCGCAGGCTGGTGCCGGGCCACGGTCGGCGCGGTACAGCACGCGGCGCAGCGGCATCCGCGCGGCCGGCGTGGCGCCATCGCCTTCCTGCTTGCGCGTCGCCGGCACCACGCCGCCCTTGCCCAGCGCACAGCGCAGCGTGCCGCCCTGGAAGCGGAACTGCCCGGCGGGTGTGACGATCGCCCAGCCCGGCTCATCCATGGCGGCTGGCCCCGCCGGCGGTGGCTTCCTCCAGCGCTGCGAAGACGGCGGTGGAAAGCATTCCGATCGGGCCGCCCAGCACCCCGGCACCAAGCACCCGCAGCGCCGGGCTGAGGCCTTCGCCGGTCGCTGCCCGGTAGATCGTGCCGACCACCGGCAGATGCTGCAGCGGGTTCAGCGCCCGCAGCACCTGGTCGAAATCCAGGGTGCCGGGCACTGGCACGTGCTCATCCTCCCGCAGCCTTGGCAGCAGGTCGGGCGAGGGCGAAGTGGCGGTGATGGTCATGGCGGCAATCATTTCCCGTGGCCTTGGCAGCCGCGCCAGGGGAAGGCAAGCGGCGTGCCGTCAGGTCAGCAGGTGACCGAAGCGGCGAGCCTTGGTCTCGAGGTAGCCGTCATTGACGCCATTGCCTTCGAACTGATGCGCCTCCCGCTGCTCCACGGTGATGCCGCAGGCGGCGAGGCCGGCCAGCTTGTCCGGGTTGTTGGTCAGCAGCCGCACCCGCTTCACGTCCAGCGCGCGCAGCATTTCCGCTGCCACCCAGAAATTCCGCTCATCGGCGCCGTAGCCAAGCGCGCGGTTGGCATCCAGCGTATCCAGGCCCTGGTCCTGCAGCGTGTAGGCGCGCAGCTTGTTCACCAGCCCGATGCCACGGCCTTCCTGCGCCAGGTAGACCAGCACGCCACCGGCCGGGTCGGCCGCCATGCGCTGGATGGCGCCGCGCAGCTGCGGGCCGCAATCGCAGCGCAGGCTGCCCAGCAGGTCGCCGGTGAAGCATTCCGAGTGGATGCGCACCAGCGGTACCAGGCCAGGCTGGGGGGCAACGCTGTCCACCAGGATGGCCAGGTGTTCGATACCGCCATCGGCGGCGCGGAAGGCGACGATCCGGGCTTCCGGCGCATCTTCCAGCGGCACGCGGGCCTCGGCCACGCGGGCCAGGCTGGCGGGCGCATCGACCGGATAGGCCAGCACGTCCGCGGCCGAGACGCTGAGCAGGTCGAGCCAGGCTCCGGTGGTTTCCGTGGCCGGCGCCACGACCAGCGCCGGCAGCAGCCGCGCCAGCTTGGCGAGCGCGATGGCCGTCAGCGCATGCGCCGGCATGGCGGTACGTTCCGGCTGTTCCGGCAGCAGGCGTTCTGCCGTCGGGTCGGCGAGGGAGCGCAGCGCGGCCGGGTCGAGCAGCGCGGGCGGCAGGCGCAGGGCGACGGCGCCCATCTCGGACGCGGTGCCGATGGCGGCCGCACCCAGCCCCTGCGGAACCGGGCGTTGCAGCACGGCGGCGGCTCGGACCGGGGCCAGCAGCAGCACCGCCGGCCCGCGCGCGGCATTGGACAGGTCGCCCAGGCCGCGGGCGGATACGGTTTCCGCGGCCGCCACCACAAGGGCGCCATCCGGGCCGGTGATCAGGACAGGGGTGCCACGCCGCAATTCGCTCGCGGCGCGGTGGACGGCACGCAGCGCCAGGACCCGGTGGTCGGGCAAGGCGGCATCGGTCGCGCCATCAGGGCGCTGGGAAGCGAGAGGGGCCATGGTTCCCGTGTGTTTCCGGCGTTCGGTGACGAAGCCATTGATAGTCTGGAATGTGGCGTGCCCATGGCGTTTGACAGGGGGCCTGCGGGAAGAAAACCGGGTCGTTCCGGAAGAACGTTCCGTGACGACGCGTCGGCACGGCCTCGACCGGGGTCGCGGTCGGCGCGGCAACTGGCCCGTTTCCCGGCGCGCGTGAAGTATCCTGACACGGATCTGGCGCCAGAAGGCTTGCTCCTCACGCAAATGATAAGGCACAATCAGTTGCGAAATCGGTCCGCCTCGTCATTAATTTCGATGTTGATGGCACGGAGACGTGAAACCGATCAGCTTCGGCCCCGTTGTCACGGTGCCTCACAGATACGGGAGCTACCATGGCCGGTCCACGCCCCATCCTCGTCGTGGACGACGACGAGGCCCTCCGGCAGACGCTGGCGGAACAATTGGCCCATGACGGAGAGTTCGTCGCGACCGAAGCAGGGACCGCCGCCGATGCGCTGGCAAGGCTGTCTGCCGAGGATTCGCGTTTCGACGCCATCGTCCTGGACATCGGCCTGCCGGATGGCGATGGCCGTGACCTCTGCGCCAAGTTGCGCAAGCAGGGCCTGCGGATGCCGATCCTGATGCTAACCGGCGCCGATGCCGAGCAGGATATTGTACGCGGTCTCGATTCCGGTGCCAACGACTACATCGCCAAGCCGTTCCGCGTCTCGGAGCTGATGGCTCGGCTGCGCGCACAGCTTCGGGTGTTCGATAACTCCGAGGACGCGGTTTTCAGCGTCGGGCCGTACACCTTCCGGCCCTCCGCCAAGCTGCTGCTGGATGCGGCGCGCAACCGCAAGATCCGGCTGACGGAAAAGGAAGCCGCGATCCTGAAGTACCTGTACCGCGCTGGCGGCCGGCCGGTTGGGCGGCAGATCCTGCTGAACGAGGTGTGGGGCTACAACAGCGCCGTCACCACGCACACGCTGGAGACCCACATCTACCGCCTGCGCCAGAAGATCGAGCCGGACCCCACCAATGCCCGGCTGCTGGTGACCGAAGGCGGCGGCTACCGACTCGACCCGTCCGCGGGCCGCGCCCAGGCCGCCTGAGGCCGGACTACAGCGACCCCGGCTTCAGCGACCCGGCTTCAGCGACCCCAGGGGTTGCGGCGCGGTGGCGCCGCGGCCCGCCTGCCGCCCGCCCACGGGCCGGACGGCCCCCCCGACCAGGGGCCGGACCCCGTGGCGGCCGGCATCGGTCGCATGCCGGGCCCGGAGACGGGCGGGCGCATGCCGCCGCCGCCCAGCGCCCGCAGCGCGGCGACGCGGTTTTCCGTCTTCGGGTGAGTCGAGAACAGCCCGTCCATCCGCAGGCCCGACAGCGGGTTGATGATGAACATATGGGCGGTGGCCGGATTGGCCTCCGCCGCCTGGTTCACCCTTCCCTGCTTATACCCTTCCAGCCGCATCAGCGCGCCGGCCAGGCCTTCCGGATCCCCGGCGATCTCGGCGCCGATGCGGTCCGCCTCGTATTCGCGGGACCGGCTGATCGCCATCTGCACCACCATCGCGGCCAGCGGCGCCAGCACCATCATCAGGATCGCCCCGATCGGGCCGAGCGGGTTCTGCCGCGTATCGCCGCGGCCGAACAGGAAGCCGAACTGCGCCAGCATGCCGATGGCGCCGGCGATGGTCGCCGTCATGGTCATGATCAGCGTGTCGCGATTCCTGATATGCGCCAGCTCATGCGCGATGACGCCCGCCACCTCGCGCTCCGGCATCATGTCCAGCAGGCCGGTATTCACCGCGACGGCGGCGCGCTCCGGGCTGCGGCCGGTGGCGAAGGCGTTGGGCTGGTCCTCATGGATGACGTACAGCGCCGGCATCGGCAGGCCGGCGCGATTGGCCAGCGCCTGGGTCATCTCGAACAACCGCGGCGCGTCGGCCGGGCCGATCGGCTGCGCGTTGTGCATGCGCAGCACCATCTTGTCGCTGTTCCACCAGGCGAAAAGGTTGGTGCCGCAGGCGAACAGGAAGGCGACGACCATGCCCTGCTGCCCGCCGATGACGTATCCGACGCCGACGAACAGGGCGGTCAGCCCCGCCAGCAGCACCGCCGTCCGCAGATACCCGTTCATTCCGCCGCGATCCTCCTGACCAATGATCGAATGCCTTGCGGCTGCGTTGATAACCCTCCTGCACAGCCGGAGGAGGCCCTACATGTGGGGCATGAGCAACACGAATCACCAGGGCGGGACGCCCGTCCCGCCGATCACATCGGCCCAGCAGGTGCCCCTGCCGCCCTCCGAACCCCCCGGCGTCCCGCCCGGCGTGCCGGAGCCCGATCCGGCGCCGATCCAGCCGCCGCCGGACCAGGAGCCGCCACTGCCCGGCGACAAGCCGCCGACGCCGATCGGCGATCCGCCGGCCGAGAAGCCCATGCGCATGGCGCTGCCGCCGGAGATCGGCGGGCCCAAGGGGCCGGAGCCGACGCGCTACGGCGACTGGGAGCAGAAAGGCCGCGTAACCGACTTCTGAGTGGTTGCGCGACTCGGGCGGCCCGGACGGAACACGCTTGTGGCTGCCCGCGCCGCCAGCCCCCAGGTCTTGTGGCGGAAGAACATCTTCGGCGAGTCAGCGATTCGTTCCGCCGACTCGGACCAACGCGTTGATTCGACGTGACGCGATCCGAGCCCCACTCTGCCTGATTCACCCTGCGTTCCAGAGCGGGGGCGAATCGGGAACCATGTTGGTGGCAACGCCGGTCAGCGCCGTCCGCGTGCCAGCCAGAAGCCGAGCCCCAGCAGCCCCGCGCCGGATAGCCCCATTGCCCATTCCGGCCCCACCGTACCTCGCCCCAGCGCCATCAGCGCCGGCCCGAGCGACTGGCCGAGGAAGAAGCTGAAGGTGTGGAGCGAGACGGCGCTGCCGCGCGCGCCGGGCGCCACCTCCGTCACTCGGGTCTGGATGGAACTGTGCATCATGTAGAAGCCAAGCCCGAGCGGCAGGCAGGCCGCCACCAGTATCCAGGCCGAGGGCGCCAGCGCCTGCGCCAGCATGCCCAGCGCTGCCAGCACGCCGCCGATGCGCATCATCCGCTTCTGGCCCAGGTACCGCACCATCCACCCCGCCAGCGCCGCGAAGACGAAGCCGCCGATCGCGAAGGCGGAGATTGCCAAGCCAGCCTCCGCCGCGCCGCCATGGCCACGCTCGACCAGGGTGGGCGCGATGAAGGGGAAGACGCCGAAGATCAGCGTGCCCTCGACGAAGACGCTGGCATACAGCACCCGCGCGGCGGACAGGCCGAGGATCTGCCGGTAGCGGCGCGCCGCCTCCGCCATGTCGAAGCGCCGACCGGGCGGCGGACGCGTGCCCTTCCGGTCGCGCAGCAGGGGTAGGCCGGCCAGGGCAATGGCGGCGCAGACCAGCGTCACGCCGCGCCAGCCGATATGCGGCTCCAGCAGCGCCGCCATCAGCCCGCCGCCGGCGCTGCCGGTGAGCCCCGCGACGAGCAGCCGGGACAGCGCCACCTGGCGGCGCTCGATCGGCACCTGGTCGCCGATGGCGGCGATGGCGAGCGGGAAGATGCCGCCCGCCGCGGCGCCGGCCAGCACCCGCAGCACGGTGAGGGAGGTGAGGCCCGGCGCCAGCGCCGCCACCGCCAGCGCCACCCATGGCGACCAGGCAGATGCGGATGACACGCCGCTTGCCCGCCGCATCGCCGAGCGGCCCCAGCACCGGCTGCACCAGCGCGTAGGGCAGGGCGAAGGCGGTGGACAGCAGCGCGATGGAGGCCGGCGAGGTCTGGAATTCGAGCGCCAGGACTCCGACCAGCGGGTCGAAGGCCCGCATCGCCACGACGGAGGCGAGGCAGGCGAGGCCAAGCACCAGGATCAACTGGCGCGTCTGCCCGGCCTCCCCAGACTGGTCCCCAGACTGGTCCCCAGACTGGGGTTTGGTGGAACGCGCGGGTGAGGGATCGGCCATGCCGGGGGATGCTGCGTTGCAAAACCGGCTGTTGCAACACCGCCGCCGGGTGCTGGCGCCGCGCCGCCATTTATGGCCAAGCTTCAGGGCCTCGCAGGATTCCCGCCCATGGGCTTGCCGTGAACCCGCCCTTCGCCATCGCCTTCCAGCCCATCGTCGATGTCGAGACCGGGATGACCCTGGCGCAGGAGGCGCTGGTGCGCGGTCCACAGGGCCAGTCCGCGCACAGCGTGCTGGCCGCGGTGCCGGAGGCGCAACGATATCTGTTCGACGCCGAGATCCGCCGTGGCGCGATGGCGGAGGCGCTGCGCCTCGGCCTGCCCGAGACCTCCGCCTCCCTCACCCTGAACATCTTTCCCGGCTGCATGGGAGACCCGTCCTGCTGCGCCTCCCGCACCGTGGCGGATGCCGAGGCAATGGGCTTCCCGACCGAGCGCCTGGTCTTCGAGATCAGCGAGATGGAACCCGTGGAGGACCCGCAGGCGCTCGCCGCGACGCTGGGCGCGCTGCAAAGGCGCGGTCTGCGTATCGCGCTCGACGATGTGGGCACCGGCCATGCCCGAATCCCGCTGCTGATGGTCTGGCGGCCGGATGGTGCCAAGATCGCGCGGGAGGTCGTGATGGGCCTGGACCAGGACCCGGCGCGGCTGGAACGGGTGCGCCAGACGCTGGAACAACTGCGCGCCTTCGGCATGGTGCCGGTGGTGGAGGGCATCGAGACGCCGGGTGAACTCGCGGCGCTGCGTGGCCTTGGCGTGCGGGCGATGCAGGGCTTCCTGTTCGCCCGCCCCGGCCTCGGCGTGCTGCCGGTGCCGGTGGTGCCGGGATAAGGGCGGCGCTACCGGATCCGGTTGTCCACCAGATCCTGCACCACCCCCGGATCCGCCAGCGTCGAGGTGTCCCCCAGCGCCTCCGTCTCGTTGGCCGCGATCTTGCGCAGGATGCGGCGCATGATCTTGCCCGATCGTGTCTTGGGCAGGCCCGGCGCCCACTGGATCGCATCCGGGGAGGCGATCGGGCCGATTTCCTTGCGGACCCAGGCCACCAATTCCTTGCGCAGCGCCTCGGTCGGCTCCTCGCCGGTCTTCAGCGTGACGTAGGCGTAGATGCCCTGGCCCTTGATGTCGTGCGGCATGCCGACCACGGCGGCCTCCGCCACCTTCGGATGCGCCACCAGCGCGCTTTCCACTTCCGCCGTGCCCATCCGGTGGCCGGCGACATTGATGACGTCGTCGACGCGACCGGTGATCCACCAATAGCCATCGGCATCCCGCCGGGCGCCGTCGCCGGTGAAGTACTTGCCGGGGAAGGTGGAGAAGTAGGTCTGCTGGAAGCGCTCATGGTCGCCATAGACCGTGCGCATCTGGCCCGGCCAGCTGTCCAGGATCACGAGGTTGCCCTCGGTCGCGCCCTCCAGCAGGTTGCCCTCATTGTCCACAAGCGCCGGCAGCACGCCGGGCAGCGGCAGGGTGGCGGAGCCCGGCTTCTGGGCGATGGCGCCCGGCAGCGGGCTGATCAGGATGCCGCCGGTTTCCGTCTGCCACCAGGTATCCACCACCGGGCAGCGCTCATCGCCGACATTGCGGTAGTACCAGAGCCAGGCTTCGGGATTGATCGGCTCGCCGACGCTGCCCAGGATGCGCAACGAGGCACGGGAGGTTTTCTTCACCGGCGCCTCGCCGTCCCGCATCAGGGCGCGGATGGCGGTGGGCGCGGTGTAGAAGATGTTGACCTGGTGCTTGTCCACCACCTCCCAGAACCGCGACACGGTGGGGTAGTTCGGCACGCCCTCGAACATCAGGGTGGTGGCGCCGTTCGCGAGGGGGCCATAGACGATGTAGGTGTGGCCGGTGACCCAGCCGACATCGGCGGTGCACCAGTAGATCTCGCCGTCACGGTAGTCGAAGACGTTCTGGTGGGTGAAGGACGCCCAGACCATGTAGCCGCCGGTGGTGTGCAGCACGCCCTTTGGCTTGCCGGTGCTGCCGCTGGTGTAGAGGATGAACAGCGGGTCCTCCGCCCCCATCGGCTCCGGCGCCGCATCGCGCGCCTGGCCATCGCAGGCCTCCGACCACCAATGGTCGCGGCCGTCCTGCATCGCAACGGTGCCGCCGGTGTTCCGCGCGACGATGACGTGGCGGATGGAGGGGCAGGTCTTCAGCGCCTCGTCCGCATTGGCCTTCAGCGGTACCTTGCGGCCGCCGCGCCGTCCCTCATCGGCGGTGATCAGCATCGTGCATTCCGAATCCTGGATGCGGGATGCCAGGCTGTCCGGCGAGAAGCCGCCGAAGACGATGGAATGCACCGCGCCGATGCGGGCGCAGGCCAGCATGGCGACCGCGGCCTCCACGATCATCGGCAGGTAGATGCAGACCCGGTCGCCCTTGGCGACGCCCAGGCCGCGCATGGCATTGGCCAGCTGGCAGACCCGCGCATGCAGTTCGCGATAGGTGACCTTGGCATCGCTGCTGGGGTCATCCCCCTCCCAGATGATCGCCACCTGGTCGCCGCGCGTCGCCAGGTGCCGGTCGAGGCAGGAGACGGAGGCGTTGAGCACCCCGTCCTCGAACCACTTGATCGAGACCTGGCCGGATGAGGCACCGAAATCGGTGTTCTTGATGATCGTCGGCGCCCGCATCCAGGCGATGCGGGCCTGCGCCTCGCGCGCCCAGAAGGCATCGGGGTCGCGCGCTGCGGCCTCGAACATCGCCTGGTAGCCGGCGGCATCGACATGGGCCCGGGAAGCGATCTCGGGCTTCACGGCGATCAAGGTGGTTTCGGTCATGCGTGTCCCCCAGCTCGTCACGTCTCGTTCCGGCGTGCTGGCCGGTTGATAGAGCATGAATGGGGCACGCGGCCATGAGATGCGTCAACCGGCGCTCTGGCGGCGTGTTGCTGTTCAGCGCGCCGCCAGAGCGGGGTTGCTCAGCGCGTGTGATCCTGACACCCGCGCCCGCCCAAGGCGGGCGCGCGGCGAGCGGCGAGCGGCGCGCGCCCGGCGCCTCAGGGTCCGGGAATCAGCTTCCGGCCGTGATGCCGCGTTCCTGCGCGATGCTGGCGAAGGTCGCGATGGTCTGGTCGAATTGGCTGGCGAAGGCGGCGGGATCGAGGCCGGAGGGCGCGAAGCCCAGCCCGTCCAGCACCTGCCGCACCGCCGGGTCCGCGATCGCCACCCGCACCGCCTGATGCAGCCGGTTGACGATCGGCGAAGGGGTGCCAGCAGGGGCGAACAGCCCGATCCAGGTATCCTGCACGAAGCCGGGCGCGATGGTCTCGGCGGCGGTCGGCACCTCCGGCAGGCTGGCCGGCCGCGTCGCACTGGTCACCACCAGCGGCACCAGCAGCCCGTCCCGCGCCTGCGGCACGCCAGCCGAGAAGGTGACCACGCCGACATCGATGTTGCCGGCCATCAGGTCCTGCAGCACCGGTCCACCGCCGCGATAGGGCACGTATTCCACCCGCAAGCCGCCGGCCGCCCGCAGCATCAACTCGCTGGTCAGGTGCTGCGATGCGCCGATGCCCGGCACGCCGACATTCAGCCCCCCCGGCCGTGCGCGCGCCGCGGCAGCGAAATCCTGCACGGACTTCAGGCCGGACCGCGGATGGGTGAAGAAGCCCTGCGCCGCCGTGATCGCCTGGGTCACGGGCGTGAAGGCGTGGCGGAGCGAAGGCGTGCCGGGCACCGGCAGCGCCTCGGTCGCCGCGAAGGTGTCGTTGGCCAGCAACAGGCTATAGCCGTCCGCCGCCGCGCGTGCCGCGGCCTGGCCGCCGATGCGGCCGGAGGCGCCACCCAGGTTCTCGATGACGACCGGCTGGCCGAGGTCCAGGCTCAGCGCCTGCTGCATCGCCCGCCCCAGTACGCCGACGGCGCCGCCCGGCGGCCAGGGCACGATCAGCCGGATCGGGCGGTCCGGATAGGGCGCTTGCGCGTGCAAGGATTGGGGCGTCGCGGCAAGGCCGAGCGAAGCGAGCAGGAGGTTGCGGCGGGCGAGGGGCATGATCGATCTCCACGGTCGCCGGACGTCGCGATGCGCCCGGATTTGGAAGATTTATCCCCCAATCCAGCCGAATTGGTCAAACAAGAGAAAATTTTGCCAGGCTGGAGGTGAGACGTGCGCCTTTCGACCATGGATGCGGCGTGGGCCGCCATGCCGTCGTCCCGGCGAGCGCGCAGCCTTGATGAGAACCTTAATTGCCGGCGGATCGACCGGCTGCGTAGCGTTCCGCCCGGACCGGCGGAACCGCCGGCAATCCGGGAGAGAAACAGCATGAAGACGCTCTCGCGCCGCGGCCTGTTCGGGGTCGCCTGCCTTGCCTGCGGCGGCGGCCACATGGGCCTCACCGCCACCCCCGTCCAAGCCCAACAGCGCTGGTCACCACCTGAGGCCGCGCAGCGCTGCCCCAGCCGATGGGGTCCGAACGACCGTCGCGGCTCGATGAACCTGCAGACGCCGGAGCGTGCCCAGGCGGCGGCGCGGCTGATCCGCACCGGGCAGATGGTGGAACTCGGCCATGTGCTGGCGCCGACCATGCCGTTCTTCGGCACCCGGCGCTTCGACCTGCACACCAAGCGCACCTTCATGAACCCGGAGCCGAACCGCCGCGGCTCGAACGAGGAGATCGTCATCACCGAGATCGGCCAGGTCGGCACCCAGCTCGATGCCTTCCCGCACCAGACCATCGGCGACCAGGTCTACAACTGCGTCGACCTGCCCTCGATCAGCGGCCGGTCCGGCTTCACCGAGATGGGCGTGCACACCATCGGCACGGTGATGACCCGCGGCGTGCTGATCGACGTGGCGGGCGCGAAGGGCGTGCCGGTGCTGGGCGACGACTACGAGATCACGGTGGCGGACCTGGAACAGGCGCTGTCCCGCCAGAACATGCAGATCGCGGAGGGGGATGCCGTCATCATCCACACCGGCTGGGGCACGCTGTGGGGGCGGGACAATGCGCGCTACGTGCGTAGCTGCCCGGGCATCGGCGTCGCGGCGGCGGAATGGATCATCCAGCGCAACCCGATCCTGATGGGCTCGGACAATTGGCCGGTGGAATGCGCGCCGTCGAAGACCATGCCCGACGCCTCCCTGCCCGTGCACCAGCTGGCGCTGGTGGCGCATGGCGTGCACCTGCTGGAGAACATGAAGCTGGATGAGATGGCGCGGCGGCCGGAACGCGAATTCGCCTTCGTCATGCAGCCGCTGAAGGTCCAGGGCGGCAGCGGCAGCACCGTGGCGCCGACCGCGATGCTTTAAGCCCGCTCCCCTAGGGGGGCGGAGAATTGGGTGAGGGGGACCGTGCCGCCTACAGCCCGGCCTTCGCCGGCACCACCACCCGCCCCTCGCCATCCACCCGGGCGGGCACCGCCTCCAGGTGCTCCCCATAGCAGGGGCCGGAGGTGCACAGCCCGTCCTCGATCCGGAAGCGCGCGCCATGTGCCGAACAGACGATGGCGCTGCGCTTCGCATCCAGGAAGCGGTGCGGCGCCGGGTCCAGCGGCAGGCCGACATGCGGGCAGGAATTCACATAGACGAAGGCCTGCCCGCCGCGGCGCACCGCGAACAGCCCGGTGAAGGCGCCGGCGGCCGGGGCGAAGCCGCGGCTTTCGCCATCGGGAATTTCCTCCAGCCGGCACAACACCCGCTCATCCGCCGCGACCTCACTCATCCGTCAGTCCCAGCCTGGCATGCCATTCGGCGATGCTTTCCTTCGGGTATTCGTCGTGCCGCCGGTCCCGCTTCGCGAAGCAGGGCTCCACCCAGCCGGGCTTCGAGCCCAGCATAAGGTGGGTGTGCTCCGGCGGCACCGGCAATTCACTGTCGATGGCGGAGGCGAAGGGGTGCACCAACTCCGGCCAGCGCGGGTCGAACAGCCACAGCGCGCTGCCGCATTCGGCGCAGAAATGCCGCTGGCCGGGGCTCTTGCGGGACCGCTGGCCCGGCTCCCGCATCACCGCCCGGTACACCTTCAGGTGCTTCGCGCCGCGCACCTTCAGGGTTGCCGCATCGCCGGACAGGTTGATGGCGAAGCCGCCGCCACCCTGGGTCTTGCGGCAGATGGAACAGTAGCAGCGCTGGTAGGGATAGGGGTGCGCACTCTCCACCCGGAACCCAACCTTTCCGCAGTGGCAGGATCCTTCCAGCCGCATCGCGCTACTCCTTCGGGGCCTTCCAGCCGCCCAGCCTGCACAGCTTCTTCCAATGCTCGGCCGAGACCGGCATCACCGAAAGCCGCGACATCCGCACCAAAGCAAGCTCGGAGAAGTCGGGATCCGCCTTGATCTCGGCGAGCGTCACCGGCTTCGGCAGCGGCGAGACCGCCTTCATGTCGACGCAGACCCACTCGCCCTTGGTGCCCGGCTCGACGCTCGGGTCCGGATAGGCTTCGCGGGCCACCTCCACCACGCCGACGATCTCCTTGCCGATGTTGGAGTGGTAGAAGAAGGCGAGGTCGCCCTTTTTCATGGCGACCAGGTTCGCCTTGGCCATGTGGTTGCGCACGCCGGTCCAGGGCTCCGTGCCGTTCGCCACCTGCTGATCCCAGGAGAAGGCATCGGGCTCCGACTTCACCAGCCAGTAGTGGCGTGCGCGGACTACCATTGGCGGTCCCTGCAACCTGCGCCCGCCAAAGGCGGGCGAGCGGCCGAACGGCCGCCGCCGCCGCTGCGGCGCAGCCAAGCGCAGCGCCGGCGCCTGAGGAAGGATCGGCCACGATCCGCAGGATGAGCCATTACACCTGCGCCCCGTCCTTGAAGACGGTGCGGAAGGGGCGGACGGTGACGGTCTCGAACAGGCCGGCCTTGGCGTAGGGGTCACCGGCCGCGAAGGCCTCGGCGGCAGCCTGGTCGGCGGCCTCCACCACCAGCAGGCTGCCGCAGGGCTTGCCTTCGCCGTCCAGCACCGGGCCGACCAGCACGAAGTTCGCCATGTGCTCCTGCAGGTAGGCCAGGTGCGTCGGCCGGGTCGCCATGCGCAGCTCCAGGGAGCCCGGCTTGTCGGTGCAGGAGATGGCGAAGATCATGGTGTTTCGTCCCTATCGAGGTCGCGTCGCGGAGAAAGGGACGTAACGCTCCTGGTCACCGGCTTCAATCCGGCGCGAAGGACCCCTAGTGTAGGGACGTGGACGCCAGACCGATAACGCCCGCCACGCCGGGCTCCCCCGCAAGCCCTGCGCCCCCCAGCGCGCGGAGCCTGCACCGCTTCGCCAATCCCGGCCGCTTCCTGCGGCTGAGCGGGCGGCTGATGCCGTGGCTCTGGGCGTTGGCGCTCGGCGTCACGGCCTTTGGCACCGCCTGGGCCTTGTTCTACGCACCGGCCGACTGGCAGCAGGGCGAGACGGTGCGGATCATGTATGTGCATGTCCCGATGGCCTGGCTGGCCATGGGCGGCTACCTCGGCCTCGGCATCCTGTCGCTGATGTCGCTGATCTGGCGGCACCCGCTGGCCGACCTCACGGCGCGGGAGCTTTCGCCGGTCGGCGCCGCCGTCACCGCGCTGTGCCTGGCGACCGGCAGCCTGTGGGGCAAGCCGATGTGGGGCACCTGGTGGGTCTGGGATGCGCGGCTGACCAGCGTGCTGGTGCTGTTCTTCCTGTGGCTCGGCCACGCCGCGCTGGTGCGCGCCTTCGACGAGACGGAACGCGGCGCGCGCGCCGGTGCCATCCTGGCGCTGGTCGGGCTGGTGAACCTGCCGGTGGTGAAGTTCTCGGTCGACTGGTGGAACACCCTGCACCAGCCGGCCAGCGTCACCCGCCTGAATGCGCCGGGCATGCATGTGGACATGCTGTACCCGCTGCTGGTCTGCGCCCTGGGCTTCTCCCTGCTGTTCGGCGCCGTGGTGCTGGCGCGGACCCGGAGCGCGGTTATGGAACGCCGCATCCGGGCGCTGGAAACCGCCCGGGCGCGGCGTGCGGAAGTTGCGGCATGACAACGCATTGGGTCCATATTTCGGTAAGCTGGGCCGGCACGCTGGCGGTCTTCGCGGCGCTGGCCATCTCCGCCGTGCTGCGCCAGCGCCAGGCCGTGGCGAAACTGAAAAGGCTCGACCCCCGGGGTGAGAGGAACCCATGACGCGCAAGCGCCGCCGCCTCTGGATTCTCGTGCTGTGCGGAGTTGGCGTGGGCAGTGCCACGGCGCTGACCCTGACCGCGTTCCAGGACAACATCGTCTTCTTCCGCTCGCCCTCCGATATCGTTGCGGAGCGACCGGCGCCAGAGCGATCCTTCCGCCTTGGCGGGCTGGTCGAGGCCGGCAGCGTGACGCGGGAGGAAACCGCCTCCGGCGCCCGGCCCACCGTGCATTTCCGGGTGACCGATGGCGCCCATACCGTACCCGTCACCTACCAGGGCGTGTTGCCGGACCTGTTCCGGGAAGGCCAGGGCGTGGTCACCGCCGGCCGCTTCGGCCTTGATGGCACCTTCCGCGCCACGGAAGTCCTGGCGCGCCATGACGAGACCTACATGCCGCCCGAGGTCGCTGATGCGCTGAAGCGCGCCGGCCAGTGGCAACCCGCGCAGGGCGCACCGCCGCCGCCTGCCACCTGGAACACGCTCAACCCCACACAGCCGGCGGCTGTAACTCGGAACACCGGCGGATGATCGCGGAAGTCGGCCATTTCGCCCTGGTCCTGGCGCTGATCCTGGCGCTGGCGCAGTCCACCCTGCCGCTGCTGGGCGCGGAGATGCGCGACGGGCGGATGATGGCGACGGGGGCGCCGCTGGCGCTCGGGCAATGCCTTGCCATCGTCGCGGCCTTCGGCTGCCTGATGTATTCCTACGCCATCAACGACACCAGCGTCGTCAACGTCGTGCAGAACAGCCATTCGGCCAAACCGATGCTGTACAAGCTGACCGGCACCTGGGGGAACCATGAGGGCTCGCTGGTCCTCTGGATCATGATCCTGGGCATCTGCGGCGCGGCGGTTTCCGCCTTCGGCCGCGAATTGCCGACGGCGCTGCGGGCGCGGGTGCTCGGCGTGCTCGGGCTGATCTCGGTCGGCTTCCTCATCTTCACCATCCGCACCTCCAATCCCTTCGATCGGATGTGGCCGCCGGCCCCCGATGGTCAGGGCCTGAACCCGATCCTGCAGGATATCGGCCTGGCGCTGCACCCGCCGCTGCTCTACCTCGGCTATGTCGGCTACGCCGTCACCTTCGCTTTCGCCATCGCCGCGCTGATCGAGGGCCGGGTGGATGCCGCCTGGGGTCGCTGGGTGCGCCCGTGGTCGCTGGCCGCCTGGTCCTTCCTGACCATGGGCATCGCGCTGGGGTCCTGGTGGGCCTATTACGAACTCGGCTGGGGCGGCTACTGGTTCTGGGACCCGGTCGAGAATGCCAGCCTGCTGCCCTGGCTGATCGGCACCGCCCTGCTGCATTCCGCCATCGTGGTCGAGAAGCGGGAGGCGCTGAAGACCTGGACCATCCTGCTGGCGATCATCGCCTTTGGCATGTCCCTCCTCGGCACCTTCCTGGTGCGCTCGGGCGTGCTGAACAGCGTGCATTCCTTCGCCAACGACCCGGAGCGCGGGCTGTTCATCCTCGGCCTGCTGATGTTCTACCTGGCCGGCGCCTTCCTGCTGTTCGCCTTCCGCGCGCGGGCGATGATCCCGACCGGCATCTTCGCGCCGGTGTCGCGCGAAGGCGCCATCGTGCTGAACAACCTGCTGATCTGTTCCATCACCGCCGTCGTCTTCGTCGGCACGCTGTGGCCGCTGTTCGCGGATGCGCTGTTCGGCAGCAAGGTCTCCGTCGGGCCGCCCTTCTTCAATTCGGCCAGCTTCCCGCTGGTGGTGCCGCTGCTGCTGGCGATGGCGGCGGGGCCGCTGATGCCGTGGAAGCGGGCGCAGTTTGTCCCGATCGTGATGAAGCTGTGGTGGGTCGCCGTCATCGGCTTCGCGGCCTTCTTCGTGGCGCTGCTGGCGTCCGGCCAGCGCGTGCTGCCGGCGGTGGGCTTCGCCTTCGCCGCCTGGGTGGTGGGCGCCGCCTTCGCCGACATCGCGGACCGCACCGCGCTGTTCCGCACCAACCCGCGCAACGCCTGGAACCGCGCGCGGGGCCTGCCGCGCGCCGCCTGGGGGGCGGCCATCGCCCATGCCGGCATCGGCATCACCGCTGCCGGCATCGCCGGCATGGGGCTGGCGCAGGAACGGCTGGTGGCGCTGTCGCCGGGCGAATCCACCACGCTCGCCGGCTATGAGTGGCGCCTGGACGCGGTGCGGGACGAGGTCGGCCCCAACTGGACGGCGCGCCGCGCCACCATCACCGTGCTGCGTGACGGCCGGCAACTGCACGTCATGACGCCGGCCCGGCGCCATTTCCCGCTGGCCAGCCAGCACACCACCGAAGTTGCCATCCGCACCAACCTGATGGCCGACCTCTATGCGGTGATCGGGGAGGAGGAGGCGGCGACTGGCAAGGCCGTGATCCGCGTGCACTTCAACCTGCTGGCGCCCTGGATCTGGCTCGGCGCCGCCATCATGGCGCTGGGCGCCGCGCTCTCGCTGGCCGATCGCCGTGTCCGCGTCTCCGCGCCCAATCGCGCCGCGGTGCGCGGCCAGCCGAAGCCGGCGTGAGAGGAAGGGCATGACACCGACCTCGCGCCGCCTGCTGCTTGGCCTGCCCTTCGCCGCCGCGGCGGTGGGCGGCATCGGCTTCTACACGGCGCTGCAACGCCAGCGGACGGGCGCCTACAACCCGCGCGGCGTGCCCTCGGCCCTGATCGGCCAGAAGCCGCCCGAGTTCAGCCTGCCGGCGCTGCCCGAGAGCGGCGTCGAGGCGTTCGGGTCCGCCGATCTGGCGAACCTGCCCGGCCCGGCGCTGGTGAATTTCTGGGCGAGCTGGTGCGTGCCCTGCATCATCGAGCATCCGCAGCTGATGAAGCTGTCCCGCGAAGGCATGCCCATCTACGGCATTGCCTACAAGGACAAGCCCGCCGACAGCCTCCAGTTCATCCGTCGCCACGGCAACCCGTTCGGACGGCTGGCGCAGGACGCGCCGGGCCGCGTCGCGATCGACTGGGGCGTCTATGGCGTGCCGGAAAGCTACCTGCTGGACCGCCAGGGCATCATCCGCTGGCGCTATGCCGGGCCGATCACGGAGGAGGTGCTGAACCTCGATCTCCGTGTGCTGATGCGCAGGTATTCATGACAGACCCTCAGACGCCGGGCGCCTGCTCCGCAGGCTTGGCTTCGCGCCCTGCACTGGTGCGCCCTGCTGGGCGGATGGTCTGGGCGCGGCGCGCCTTCGCGCGCTCGGCCCGCTTCGCGGTCCGCCTTCTGGTGCTGGTCTTCCTCGCAACCCCCGCCCTGGCCGTCACCAGCCCCGCCGACATGCTGCCCGACGCCGCGCAGGAAGAACGCGCCCGAGCGCTGGGCCGCGAGATCCGCTGCATGGTCTGCCAGAACCAGTCGATCGAGGACAGCGAGGTCAGCCTCGCCCGCGACCTGCGCCTGATCGTCCGCGAGCGCATCACCGCCGGTGACTCCAATGCGGAGGTGAAGGACTTCCTGCACGCCCGCTACGGCGACTTCGTGCTGCTGCGGCCGCCCTTCGCCTGGAACACGCTGATCCTGTGGGCGACCCCCTTCGTCGCCCTGCTGCTCGGCTTCGGCCTGATCCTGATGGCCCGCCGTACCACCGCGCAGATCCCGCCGCCCCCGCCGCTGAGCGCGGAGGAACAGCGCCGGTTGGCGCAGCTTGAATCACAGGATGGAAACAGGGCGTGATCTGGCTTCTGCTTGGTGGCGTCGCGGCGCTCGCCCTGGCGCCGCTGGCCTGGGCGCTGCTGCGCCCCGCCCGCCTGCGCGGCCGCAGCGAGGCCGACCTGGCGCTGTACCGCGCGCAGCTGGCGGAACTCGACCGGGAGCTTGAGACCGGCCGCCTGGACGCCGCCCAGCATCAGGCCGCGCGCCTGGAGGTGCAGCGCCGCATCCTGGCCGCTCCGGCGGAGGACGCCGCCGAGGACAGGTCCGGCCGCACCCCCGGCCTGCTCGGCGCGTTGGTCTTCCTGCTACCGGCCGCGGCGATCGGCCTGTACATGACGCGCGGCACGCCGGACATGCCCGCCGCCCCCTTCGCCGCGCGGCAGGAGCAGATGGCGACCGAGGACCGGATGCTGGAGATGCTGCGCGCCCGCGTCGCCATGCTGGACCCGGCGACCGATACTGCCCGGCAAGGCCAGATCCTGCTCGGCAACGCCGAACGCTCCCGCGGCCGCCTCGCCGAGGCCGCCGCCGCCTACCGCGCCGCCCTCGACTCACGCTTCGAGGTAGAGTTGGCCGGCGACCTCGCCGAACTCGAGATCGAGCGTGGCGAGGTGGAGGCCGCCGCCGCGCTCATCGCCCGCGCGCTGGGGTCCGCACCGCGCGAGCCGCGGCTGCGCTTCCTCGCCGGCCTCGCCGAGGCGCGAGCCGGCCGCGCCGACAATGCCCGCCGCACCTGGCAGGCGCTGCTGGCGGACGCCGGGCCGGAAGCGCCCTGGCGCCCGGTTGTGGAGCGGCAGCTCCAGGCGCTGCCTTGATAGGACTTCAAGCGCCAGCGCCGCTCCGAGGCTTGGCTTGCGTGGCATGAGCCGCGGGCCGCATTCGCGGCCTCAGCCGCCAAAGGCGGCTGCAGGTTGCTTCAAGTGCTGGGTGGTTTGCCCCGCCCGCCGCGCCCGCCACAGCAGCCAGGACACGATGACGACGTTCATCGCGTTCCAGGCCATGCCGTTCAGGAAGGCGACGGCGTAGCTGCCAGTCCAGTCGAAGATCACGCCGGACAGCCACCCGCCCAGCGCCATGCCCAGCAGCGTCGCCATCAGCACCACGCCAACCCGCGTGCCGGCCTGCCGCGCCGGGAAGTACTCGCGCACGATCACCGCGTAGCTCGGCACGATGCCGCCCTGGAACAGGCCGAACAGCGCCGAGATCAGGTACAGCGACACCAGGCTGTCGAAGAACAGGTAGAAGGCCAGCGCCACCGCCTGCAGCACGGAGCCCAGCAGCAGCGTCGCCAGCCCGCCGATGCGGTCCACGATCAGCCCCGACACGATGCGGGAGACGATGCCGCAGGCAAGCATGAGGGACAGCATCTCCGTCCCCCGCGCAACGCCGTAGCCGAGGTCGGCGCAGTAGGCGACGATATGCACCTGCGGCATCGCCATGGCGACGCAGCAGCCGAGGCCCGCGACGCACAGCAGCAGGGTCAGCGTATTGGAATCCATTCCGAGCGGCCGCGCCGCCACCGGCGCCGGCGCGCCGACCGCCCGCGGCGCCACCGGCGGCAGGGCGGGGGGGCGGCGGCGCAGCAGCAGCGACAGCGGCAGCATGGTCACCAGCAGCACGCCGCCCACCACGAGATGCGCCACGCGCCAACCCTGCGCCGAGATCAGCGCCTGCAGGATCGGCGGCCAGACCGTGCCGGCCAGGTAGTTGCCGGAGGCCGCCAGCGCCACCGCGATGCCGCGCCGCCGGCGGAACCACAGCGAGGCATCCGCCAGCAGCGGCCCGAAGGCGGCGGAGGAGCCGAGCGCCCCGATCAGCACGCCCTGCGCCAGGGCGAAGGCCAACAGGCTGGGCGCCATCGCTGCCAACACGTAGCCCAGCGTCAGCATCACCGTGCCCATCAGCACCGGCACCATCACCCCGAAGCGGTCCGCCAGCCGGCCCATCAGGATGCCGCCGGTGGCGAAGCCCAGCATGGTCAGGGTGTAGGGAAGCGAGGCTTCGCCGCGCGTCGCGCCGAATTCCGCCTGGACGTAGGGCAGCGCCACCACCACGGACCACATCCCGGCCCCCCCAAGCGTCGCCAGCCCGACCAGCGCCGCCAGCCGGATCCAGGCCTGCCTGCCGTCCGGAACGGCATCGGATGTCATGCGTCCGGCCCGAAGGTGACGAAATCCGCCAGCTTTGCGCGTTCGGTCACCAGCGCGTTGGTGGGCTCCGCCTTATCCTCGAAGCCGAGCGACATGCCGCAAACCATCACTTGGTCGTCACGCAGGCCGAGCACCCGGCGCACCACGACGTGGTGGTCGCAGAACGCCGCCTGCGGGCAGGTGTCGAGGCCGAGGCCGCGCGCCGCCAGCATGATGGATTGCAGGAACATGCCGAAATCGAGCCAGGAACCCTGTTCCAGGTCGCGGTCGATGGTGAAGAACAGCCCCACGGGGGCTCCGAAGAAGTCGAAGTTGCGGGCGCGCTGGGCGTTGCCCGCCGCCACGTCGCCGCGCGCCACCCCGGCCAGTTCGTACAGCCCGAAGCCCACCTTGCGGCGCCGCGCCTGGTAGGGCTCCCGCCATCTGCGCGGATAGTACTCATACTCGCGCGGCACCGCGGCACCGGCCTCATGCGCCGCCAGCAGTTCCGCCGAAAGCCGCGCCTTCTCCGCGCCCTGGGTCACCCGGACATGCCAGGGCTGGATGTTGGACCCCGACGGCGCGCGGGACGCCGCGGCCAGGATGCGCTCGATCACCGGGCGCGGCACCGGGTCCGGCCGGAAGCCGCGGATGCTGCGGCGGGTCGCCAGCGCCTCGAACACATCCATGGTTTGGCGTCGTCCTCCGGTTCGGCCGCATCCTGTCGCGCCGCGGTTCGGGGTGCAACGCAACGGGGCGCATCGCAACGGGGCGCAACGCGGTATGGTGGGCAAGCCGCGTGCATGGTGGGCAGGAAATTCAGCTTCCGGTTGGGGTTGGGGTGGGGCAGGATGCGCGGCGATGCGCCCGAACCGCCCCGTCCTGCTGGCCGCCGCCCTGGCGATGCCCGGCCTCGCCGCCGCCCAGGCGCCGGATGCCGGGCCGGTGGGTGGCGCCGTCGTCGCCGGGCAGGCCAGCATCACCCGCACGCCCGGCCGCACCCAGGTCCTGCAGGGCAGTGATCGCGCCATCCTGGAATGGCAGCGCTTCGATGTTGGCGCCAACCACCAGGTGGATATCCGCCAGCCCGGCGCCGGGTCCTGGTCGCTGAACCGGGTGGTGGGCGGCGACCCCTCCGCCATCGCCGGGCGCGTCACCTCCAATGGTGGCGTCGCGCTGGTGAACCCGGCCGGCGTGCTGTTCCACCAGGGCGCCCAGGTGGACGTAGCGGCGCTGATCGCCACCACCGCGGACATCACCAACCAGAATTTCGTCAATGGCCGCATGGTCTTCGACGGTGCGCCGCGGCCCGGTGCGCGGGTGGAGAATCAGGGCTCCATCACCGTGGCGGACCAGGGGCTGGCCGCACTGGTCGGGCCGGTCGTGGCCAATTCGGGCAGCATCCGCGCGCGCCTTGGCCGCGTCGCCCTGGCGGGTGGGGAGGCCTTCGCCCTCGACCTCGCCGGCGATGGGCTGCTGGCGCTGGACGTGACGCGACAGGTCAGCGCCGCACCCTCCGGCGCCACGACGCTGGTGACCCAATCCGGCACCATCAGTGCCGAGGGCGGCAGCGTGCTGCTGACCGCCCGCGCGGCCTCCGGCGTGCTGGAAACCCTGGTCAGCTCGGGTGGCACCACCACCGCCGCGCAGGTGGCGCTGCGGGCGGAGGGCGGCGGCCTCCGCCTCGATGGCCTGTTGCGCGCCCCGGTGGTGGAGGCGACCGCCAGCGGCACGGTCCGCCTCGCCCCCGGCGCAGTGGTGGAGGCGCCGGGCGGCCATGTCACGCTCGGCGCCGGCACCGAAAGCCGCATCGGCCAGCCGCGCCGCCTCGCCGGCCGGACCGTGGTGGAACGCGGCGCCACGGTGCGGGCGGCGGGCGGCACGGTCATCGTCCATGCCGCGCAGCACACCACCATGTCCGGCAGCCTCGTCGCGGACCGGATCGAGGTCTCGTCCCGCGGCGGCCTGGCGCTGGATGGCGCGATGCAGGCGCGGGAGGTGCTGGTGGACCCGGTCGACCTGCGCATCGTCGGCAGCCTGTCCGGCGCCGGTGAGCCCGCCGAGATCACCGCCGCCAGCATCGGCGCCACCACCGGCGCGCTGACCTTGCAGGCCGAACGCGCGATCCGTGTGGAGGCCGCGGTCAGCAAGCCGACCGGCCCGCTGACGCTGGAGACCACCGGCGCCGCCGCCACAGACGCCGCGACCGCCGGCATCACCATCCTGCGCGGCATGACCATCGCCGGCGACCTGGTGCTGCGCTCGGCCGGGGATATCGTGCAGTCGGCCAGCGGCGCGAACCTGAACCTCGGCACGCTGGAGGCGCGCAGCACCGGCGGGTCGGTGCGGCTGGGGGCTGCGAACAACACGATCCGCGCCCTGGCCGGCGGCGGGGCGGCAGGGCATTACGGCGTGACCAGCCGCTTGGCGATGAGCGTGGATTCCGCCCTCGCCGCCACCGACATCCGGCTGGAGACGCCGCAGACCCTGGCGCTGTTCGCCCCGGTCACCGCCACCGGCACGCTGGACCTGTTCGCCCTGCGCGGGGTTACCCAGCAGGCCAGCGGTGCCGGCGTCTCGACCGGAACGCTGCGGCTGGATGCGGCGCTGGGCGCGATGTCGCTCGACGGCGCCGGCAACCGCGTGGTGCGACTGGGCGACAGCTTCGTGCCGCGCGGCCTGTCCCTGGTGAACCAGGGCAGCCTGGAGCTGGTCGGCGGCATCAATGCCGGGCTGGCCTCGCTGCGCCTGTCGGGCGGCGACCTGACGCAATTGGCCACCTCGCGGCTCAATGTCGAAACGCTGCAGGTGGTGGTGCCGGATGGGGCTGTGCGGCTGGATGCGCCGCTGAACGGGATCGCCGGGATCCATGGCATCGCTGGCGACACGCTGCTGGTGGCGACGCAGGGTCCGCTGCGCTTGGCCGCGCCGCTGTCGGCACCGGAGGTCGCGCTGCGCGCCGCCGGCGGCATCACCCAGGACCAGGGTGCGCGGCTGACGGCCTTGGCGCTGAGCCTTGAGACCGATGGAGCCGCCACGCTGGCCGATGCGCGGAATGCGGTGGCGCGCCTTGGCACGATCCGCGCCGATGGCGGCTTCACCCTGGCCACCTCCGGCGCGCTGGACGTGCCGGGCCGCGTCGAGGCGCCGGGTGTCACGCTGCGCGCGGGTGGCGCGCTGACGGCGGATGGCGCCATCGTCGCGGACCGGGTCGCGTTGACCGGCGGCTCCGTGCGGGTCGCTGGCGCGGGCCACCGCTTCGGCGTGCTTGGCACGGGTGGCGCCACCGGGGATTTCAGCCTGGCCATCGATGCGCCGCTGCGGCTGGACGGCGCGCTTGCAGCTGGCGGCGCGCTGGCGCTGGAGGCCGCGGGCCTTGCGCTGGAAGCGCCGCTCGCCGCCGCCACGGCGCGCCTGCGCGCCACCGCCGGCGACCTCAGCCAGACCGCGGCCGCGCCGATCACCGCCGCCGGCCTGGTGGCGCAGGCGCCGTCCGGCGCGGTGCGGCTGGATGCGGCGTTGAACCGGGTGGGCAGCCTGGGCGGGCAGGCGCTGGGCGGCTTCGGCTGGCGCGGCGCGGGCGACCTGGGGCTGGCGGGGATCGAGGCGGCGCAGCTTTCCCTGGTCCAGGCGGGCAGCCTGGTGCAGGCGCCCGGCGCGGCGCCGCTGCTGGCCGATATCGTCTCGGTCCAGGCCGGCGGCCTTGTCGACCTGCGGGCCGCCGGCAACCGCATCCCGGAACTTGGCGCCATCGCCACGCCGGGCCGGTTCTTCCTGGCCACCACCGGCGCGCTGCGTCTGGGTGCGCCTGTGATGGTGGCGGAGGCCGATCTCGCGGCGCCGCTCGGCATCACGCAATCCCCCGGGGCCGCGCTGCAAGCCGGGCTGCTCCGCGCCAGCGCCACCGAAGGCTCGGTGCTGCTGGAGGAAGCTCGCAACGCCGTTTCCCGAATCGGGGCCGGCCAGGCGGAGGGCGAGATCCGCCTGACCGCCGGCGGCGCGCTGTCCATCGAAGGTCCGGTCGTGGCCGGTGGCACACTGGCGCTGCAGGTGGCCCAGGATATCAGCCAGTCCGCCAACGGCGCGGGGCTGGCGGCACCGCTGCTGCTGGTGCGGTCGCTGGCCGGCAACGTGTTGTTGGACGGTGCCGGCAACCTGATTGCGGCGTTGGGTGCCAGCGGCGCGGCGGGCGAATTCTCGCTGGCCCAGGAAGGGGCCGCGGCGCTGTCGCTCGTCGGCCTGGTCACCGCGCCCAGCCTGCGCTTCCGCACGCAATCCGGGCTGGATGATGGCGCCGGCGGCGGGTTGCGCGGGGCCATGCTGCGGCTGGACACGGCCGGGCCGGTGCGGCTGGACGCGGCCGGGCGGCATGGGATTGGCGCCATCGGCGGCAGCGCCGGCGCGCTGTCCCTGGCGCAGGAGGGCGGGCTGCTGGTGGCGGAGGCGCTGGACGCGCCGGGGCTGCTGGCTATCTCGGCCGCCTCGCTCGGTCTCCTGGCGCCGGTCTCGGCCGGGACGGCGGAACTGGCGGCGATGGTGGGCGACATCGGCCAGACCCTGCGCGGCGCCGGCCTCTCGGCCGGGATGCTGCGGGCCGAGGCGGCCGCGGGCAGCGTGCTGCTGGATGGCCAGGGCAACCGCGTGGCGGCGCTCGGCCCCGGCGGCGCGGCGGTGGCCTTCGCCGTGGCGCAGGAGGGTGAGGCGGTGCTGCGGCTGACCGGACCGCTGGCGGCGCCGACCATCTTCCTGCGCGCCGAGGTGGGCATCCGGAACGAGGCCGGCGGCAGCCTCGCCGCCGGGCTGCTGCAACTGGACACGCCGGGCGCGGTACGGATCGATGCGGCGCAGGCGGTCGAACGCCTGGGCGGCCGGGTCGGCTCGCTGAGCCTGGACAGTATCGGCCCGTTGCGGCTGGAACGGTTGGAGGCGGCCGGCGCGCTGGACCTGTCCGCCGCCGCCCTGCACCTGACGGCTCCCGTGGCGGCGGGCTCCGCGGTGCTGGTGGCGCGCAGCGGCGACATCACCCAGGGCGCCGTCGAGGCGAAGCTGACGGTGGGCCCGGCCGGGCTGCACCTGTCCGCTGCCGGTCAGGTGGCGCTGGACGCTGCGGGCAACGCGGTCGCACGGCTGTCCGGCGGGGCGGCGGCCGGGGCGCTGAGCCTCGCCACCGGCGGAGACCTGACGCTCGCCGGTGCCATATCCGGCGCCGACCTGGTACTGCGCGCCGGCGGGGCCATGCGGCTGGATGGCGCGGCGTTGCAGGCCGAGCGCGGCGTGCTGCTCGCGGCGCCGGGCGGCTTCACCGCGGGTGCCGCCAGCCGGCTGCTGGCGCGGGATGCGGCGGCGCTGCCTGTGCTGATCCTGGACAGCCGGCAGGGTGGGCTGGCGGCGCTGCCGGCGGGGCTGCTGGCCGATGTGCCCGGCCTGGCGCCGGCGCGGCAGGCGACCCAGCTGGCCGATTTTGGCCCGGCGCGCGCGCTGCCGGGGGGTGCGGCGGTGCTCGACCTCGATGCCGGCGCCGCGCCAGTGTTCCTGCTGCTGGACAACGCACCGACGCTCGGGGTGCTCGAGGCCGGGCGGCTCGGCCTGCTCGGCCAGGGCGGGTCGGCCTTCATCCTCGGCGTGCTCGGCGGCCAGGGCGGGGAGGCGGCGGCGCGTGCCGTGGCGGTGGCGGCGCCGGGCGGCAACTACCTGTTCAACAACTGCGTCATGTCCGCGGCGACATGCAGCGGGACACCGGAGGCCCCGCCCGTCGAGCCGCCCGTGGTTCCGCCAGTGGAGCCACCAGTGGAGCCACCAGTGGAGCCGCCCATCCTGACCCCGGTCGCGCCACCCATCCAGCCGGCAGTGCCGCCGGTCGCCGGGCCATCGCGCCCCGTCATCCTGCCCGCCACCGCGACGGCGCCCCGGCTGGACCTGCACGACCGACATCCCGGCGCGCCGGGCCCCTTCCTGCTGCGGATGCCGGAGGACGACGACGCCTATTGTTCGCCGAACAGCCCCTCCGCCAGGCCGCGCAGCAGCCCGGCGCCTTCCGCCAGCCCCTCCAGCCGCAACGGGCTTCCGGCCGCATTGCCGAGCGGCCCCCCCGGCGGGCCGGCCAGCGTGCCACGATCCTGCACCAGCTCGGCCGCGGAAACGCGTCCGTCGCCGTCGTAGTCCAGGCTTTCCACCAGCACCCGCGCCGCCAGCAGCCCGGCCAACCCGCCGGCCCCGACGGCGGCCGAGAGCAGGTCCGGCGTCGCACCTTCCCGCACCGCGGCAAGCCAGGCCGCGCCGCGCGCCAGTCGCGCCAGTTCGGCGGAGGAAAGCCGGCCATCGCCGCTGACATCCGCCTGCGCGACGATGGCGGCGGCACAGGCGGATGCGGTGGCGCCCGACCCCGAGGCCGCGGGCCCGCAGGCGGCTTCCATGTGCTCCAGCGCGCCGAGGAAGGCCGCGCCCTCCCCGTGCAGCGCGGCCAGTGCCAGGGGCGGAGTGGCGCAGCGGCGCCAGGATTCGGGCTCCACCTCACCGGGCAGGCGGTCGTCGCGGGTCTTCGGGTCCGGCTCGGCGGTCTCCAGCGTGGCACCCACGGCACGCAGCAGCAGCCGCGGTGCCTCCGCCCCGCCGGCAGTGCCGAGAGTCCAACCACCCAGCCGGCGCGTGCCGCGGAAGCGGAACAGCTGGGCCGGTTCCTCCGCATCGAGGCGCGCGACGCTGCGCGCGGTGACGACCAGCACGGCGGTGGGGTCGGTGCATTCGCCGGCGAACCAGGCGCCACGCAGCGGCTGCGGGATGCCTTGTGCCGTGGGCGCGGCAGGTGTGGCAGGCGCGGGACGGCCCGGCTGTGGCTGCGGGCCCGGCTGTGGCTGCGCCTGGGCCGGCGCGGCGCTGGCCAGCAGCAGTGCGGCGAAGGCTGCGTGAAGCGGTTTCATCGGATCTCGATCTCCCCGGCCTTGCAGAGGTCGAGGCCGCTGTGCGTCACCTCCCGCCCATCGCGGAACACCGCCACCACATCGGCGAGGCAGGCATCGCCGTCTGGCGCCTCGAGGTCCAGCACCTCCCCCACCGGCAGGATGTCGGCGCCGAGGCGGTCGGTGCCGCGCGGCTCGCCGGGCGGAAAGGCGTAGATCTCGACGATCGGCAGCGGGCCGGCGTTGCGCAGGCTCAGCACGCCGGCGGTCTCGCCGGGCTCCGGCGTGCCCGCGCTTGGCCCGGCCGCATCCGGCGCGCTGGCGGCGACCCATCCGGGGGTGAGCACCAGGCGCGGCGCGGCGCAGATGTCCACCGCCCGGCGTTCCTCGATGCCGCCGCCGGGGAACAGGATGCGGATGTCCACCCGGCATTCCACCTCCAGCGCCAGCGTCGTTTCCTCCCCGGTCGGCAACAGCTCCGCGCCCAGGCGGTCCGGACCCCAATCGGCATCGCTGGAGGAGGAGACATAAACCTGCGCCACCGTCGCGAGATGCCGGTTCGCCAGCACCAGGCTGCGGCTTTCCGGGCGCGGGATGCCGCTGCGGTCGAACACCACGCCGCGCTCGGCGCAAAGATCGACGCGGGCCTTCACCTCCTCCCGGTCATCGGCGAAGACGGCGCGGATGTCGAAGGTGCAGTCGCGGGTGCGGATGCGCATGCGGAAGGCGCCGTTGGCGGGGATCACCTCCGAGCCCAACCGGTCCGGGCCCCAGGCGCCGGACGTCCCGCTCGTGGATGCATAAAGCTCGCGCAGCACGGTGTCGCTGTTGTTGCCGACGGCGACGTCGAGCGTCGGCATGGCGGGGTCGCCGAAGACCAGGCGCGGCGTGGCGCACAGGTCGACGGCGCGGCGCACCTCCTCCGTCCGGTCCTGCCAGATCGCGGTGACATCGAAGCTGCACCCCGCCTGTCGGCCGAGCCGGGCGCGGTAGGTGGTGGCGGGCGCCACCGTGTCCTGCCCCAGCCGGTCCTCCCCGCGCCGCGCCCCGGCCGGGTCGATGTAAAGGTAGGTAAGGGTGAGGTCGGTCTCGTTCTGCACCGTGATCTCGGCCGGCGTGCCGGCGGGTGGTGCCGGCTGGGCCAGCGCCGGCCCAGGAACCACGAACGCCACGAGAAGCAGGCCAAGCCACGCCCAACGCGATGAACCCTGCATCCCCCGAGACCCCCGTCGCCGAGGCCGGAGCATGTCGGGCAGGCCGCCGGCGCGCAAGGCAACCGCATCAGCCTGGCATGGGCGCCTCCTCCACCCGCGGCCGCAGCAGCAAGAAGCCGAACAGGATCAGCACCACCAGCCCGCCGGCCAGCGCCGGGGCCTGCCAGTCGCCGGCGGCCACGCGGTTGACCAGCAGGGCGGCACACACCAGGGCACCGGCGGCCGGCACCGGCCAGGGCACCTCGAAGCCGCCGCGCACCTCGCCGGGGCGGCGTTGCAGCACCAGCAGCGCCAGGTTCACCACGGTGAACACCGCCAGCAGCAGCAGCACGGTGGCGGCGGCGAGCTGGCCGATATTGCCCAGCAGCACCAGCACCACCAGCACCGGCAGCAGCGCCAGCACCGCCACATGCGGCGTGCGCCGCACCGGATGCACCCGCGCCAGCGCCTTCGGCAGCAGCCCGTGCCGCGCCATGCCGAAGGCGAGGCGGGAGGCGGTGACGTAGTTCAGCAGCGCGGTGTTGGCGACGGCGAAGATGGTGATGGCGACATAACCCCATGCCGGCAGCCAGGGCGCGGCGCGGGCCATCACCTCCGCCAGCGGCCCCGGTGCCGTGGCGAGTTCCCGCCAAGGCACCACGGAGACGGCAGTGACGGCGACGGCGATGTACAGCACGGTTGCCGCCAGCATGGCGCCGATGATGCCGATCGGCAGGGTACGGCGCGGATTGCGGGCTTCCTCGGCCACGTTGATCGTGTCCTCGAAGCCGATGAAGGCGAAGAAGGTCAGGATCGCGCCGGTCATCAGGAACGAAACGCCGATGCCCTCGCCGCTTGGCGTCTCCATCAGGCTGACCGTGCCCCAGTAGGGAATGCCCACCGCGATCACCAGCAGCAGGCCCGCGGCCTCGATGGTGGTGCACAGGATGTTCACCCACATGCTTTCGCGGATGCCGCGGATGACGATGCCGGTGACCAGCAGCAGGAAGCCGAGCGCGATGGCCAGCGCCGGCACCCCCGCGAGCCCCGACAGCCGCAGCAGGTTCTCCGCCACCACGCGGGATTGCGTGGCGACGGAGGTGAGGCCGGAGGCCATGACTGAAAGCCCCACCACCCAGGTCAACAGCGGCCGGGCGAAGGCGCGCTGGGTGATGGTCGCGGCACCCCCGGCCTGCGGGTAGCGGCTGCCGAGCGAGGCATAGGACAGCCCGGTCAGCAGCGCCGCGACCATGGCGACGATGAAGCCGAGCCAGACCGCGGAGCCGAGGTCCCCCGCCGCGCGCCCCACCAGCCCGTAGATGCCGGCGCCGAGCATCCCGCCCAGCGTGTAGGCGAAAAGCTGGAACGGCCCGATGGCGCGGACGAGGCTGGGTTCGGAGGGCGCGCTCATTCCGCAGTGCTCCACGACAGGCCGCGACCAGGACGCGTGACGATCATGAAAGGTTTCCCACCGGGCGGCTTTCGCCGGCAAGTGTGGCCTTCCGGCGCGCCGGGCGGCTGGATAAGGTGAACCCCGAACGCTACCCCGGAGGAAACATGACAAGCCGCCGTACCCTGCTCACCGCCACGGCTGCGCTCTCAGCCTCCGGGCTTGCCACGGGCCTGTCCAGCCGCAGCGCCTGGGCGCAGCAGATGTTCGAGAGCCTGTTCGTCTTCGTGCCCGCAGGCCCCGGCGGCGGCTGGGACGGGCTGGGTCGCGCCATCGAGCAGGCCTCCCGCCAGGCCGGGCTGGTCGGCAACTTCCAGTTCGAGAATGTCGGCGGTGCCGGCGGCATGGTCGGCCTGCCCCGCTTCATCAGCCAGCGCCGTGGCCGGCCGAACGCGCTGATGGTGGGCGGCGCCGTGATGGTGGGCGCCGGCATCACCAACCGCACCCCGGTCAGCATCCGCGACGTGGTGCCGATCGCGCGCATGACGACGGAGCCGGGCATCATCGTGGTACCGGCGAACAGCGACCTGCGCACGCTGGAGGATTTCACCAATGCGCTGAAGGCCAATCCGGGCGGCGTCGCAGTGGCCGGCGGCAGCGCCGGAGGCATCGACCACATCATCCTCGGCCTGATGCTGAAGTCGCTCGGCCGCAATGCGCGGGAAGCCAGCTACGTGGCGTTCGCCGGCGGCGGCCCGGCCCAGGCGGCGATCCTCGGCGCACAGGTCAAGGCCGGCATTTCCGGCGTGTCCGAATTCGCCGAGCAGGTGAAGGCGGGCCGCATGCGGGCGCTGGCCACGACGGGCGAGACGCGCAGCCTGGACGGCGTGCCGACGCTGAAGGAAAGCGGCATCGACATCGTCATGGGCAACTGGCGCGGCCTGTTCGGCGCGCCGGGGATCAACGCCAACCAGCGCAAGGCCCTGGTCGACTACGTCACCGCCCTGCATGCGACGCCGCAGTGGCGGGAGGTCGTGCAGACCCGCGGCTGGGACGACGCCTTCCTGACCGGCGACGATTTTGCCAGCTTCCTCACCCGCGACCACACCGAGACGGAACAGGTGCTGCGCGACATCGGCCTCGCCAGCTGATGTCCGAAGCGACCGCCCCGCGGACCCGGGGTTCCGGACCGGGTTCCGGACCGGGTTCCGACCTGGGCGCGGCGCTGTTCGTGCTGGCGGTGGGGCTGCTGGCGCTGTGGCAGACCACCATCATCCCGGCCTCGCCCATCTACGCGCAGGTCGGTCCGAAGGTGGTGCCCTACCTGGTCTCCACCTGCCTGGTGGCGCTTGGCGCCGGGCTGACGGCGGTCGCGCTGCGCGGCGGCTGGTCGCAGGACAACGAGGAACTGGTCGGCGCCCCGCCGCTGAACCTGCGCTCCCTCAGCCTGCTGCTGGCCGGGCTGCTGGTGAATTTGGTGCTGATCGAGCCGTTCGGCTTCACCATCGCCGCCACGGCGCAGTTCGTGCTGGTGGCTGCCGCCTTCGGGTCGCGCGCCTGGCTGCGCAACGTCGTCATCGCCTTCGTGGTGTCGCTGTCCGCCTACGGGCTTTTCGTGAAGGGACTCGGCGTGAACATCGGCGCGGGCGTGGTGGAGGCGCTGGTCTTCGGAGACCCCGGCTGATGAGCGCGGTCGATGGGCTGATGCTCGGCTTCGGCCATGCGCTGACGCTGTCCAACCTCGGCTGGGCGCTGCTCGGCTGCTTCCTCGGCACAGCCATCGGCGTGCTGCCCGGCATCGGGCCGGCGCTGACCATCGCGCTGTTGCTGCCGATCACCTACAGCGTCTCCGCCACCGGCGCCTTCATCCTGTTCTGCGGCATCTTCTACGGCGCGATGTATGGCGGCTCCACCACCTCCATCCTGCTGAACACGCCGGGCGAATCGGGCTCCATCATCACCGCGCTGGAGGGTGCGAAGATGGCACGCAACGGCCGCGCCGGTCCGGCGCTGGCGACGTCCGCCATCGGCAGCTTCGTGGCGGGAACGGTCGGCACGCTGGGGCTCGCCTTCCTCGGGCCGATCGTGGTGGAGCTCGCCCTGCAGCTCGGCCCGGCCGAGTACTTCATGCTGATGATCCTGTGCTTCGTCACCGTCTCCGCCGTGCTCGGCGGTTCGGCCCTGCGCGGGCTGACCAGCCTGGGCTTCGGGCTGCTGCTGGGGCTGGTGGGCGTGGACCTGCAGACCGGGCAGCCTCGCCTGACCTTCGGGGTGCCGGAACTGCTGGACGGGGTGAACGTGGTGCTGGTCGCCGTCGCGCTGTTCGCGGTGGGGGAGACGCTGTACCTCGCCTGGCGCTACGTCGAAGGCCCGGTGGAGGTGCGCCCGGTCGGCCGCATCATGATGACGCGCAGCGACTGGAAGCGATCCGTCTGGCCCTGGGTACGCGGCGCCGGCATCGGCTTTCCCTTCGGCGTCATGCCGGCCGGCGGCAGCGAGATGCCGACCATGCTGAGCTACTACATGGAACGGAAGCTGGTGCGGCCGGAACATGCGAAGGAGTTCGGCACCACCGGGGCGATCGAGGGTGTGGCCGGGCCGGAGGCCGCGAACAACGCCGCCGCCGCGGGCGTGCTGGTGCCGATGCTCACGCTCGGCCTGCCGACCAGTGCCACGGCCGCCATCATGCTGTCCGCCTTCCAGTCCTACGGCATCCAGCCCGGGCCGCTGCTGTTCACCACGCAGGCGGACCTGGTGTGGACGCTGATCGCCAGCCTGTTCATCGCCAACGTCATGCTGGTGGTGCTGAACCTGCCTCTGGTCGGGCTGTGGGCGCGCATCCTGAAGATCCCGCAGCCGCAATTGTACGCCGGCATCCTGGTCTTCGCGACCATCGGCACCTACGGCATCAGCAACTCCGTCATCGACCTGATGCTGCTGTACGGCATCGGCATCATCGCGATGTTCATGCGCCGCTTCGACTTTCCGGTGGCGCCGGTGGTCATCGGCATGATCCTCGGCCCGATGGCGGAACAGGCGATGCGGCAGGCGCTGACCATCAGCGAGGGCAATTGGAGCGTCTTCGTGACGCGGCCGATCAGCCTGGTGATCCTGCTGCTGGCGCTTGCGGCCTTGGCCGGGCCGCGCCTGTATGGGGTGTGGGCGCGGCGGGCGGCGGCCCGGGCGGGCTGAACCGCGCGGGCTGCTGCCCAAACCGGCTGCACGTCGCCGCCCGCCTGCGGCCCGTCAGGCCATGGCGCGCCGGGTATCGCGGCGACGGCCGCGGATCACGGCGATGCCCGCGAGGCCAAGGCCGAACAGCGCCAGCGAGGCGGGCTCCGGCACCGGGGTCGCCGTGACGCCGGGCGCGGCCTTCAGCGCCACCAGGTCGGTCAGCCTGAACCAAGCCGCGTCATCCATGTTGATCAGGCCGGGACCCCAGGTGACGGTCACCGTGTTGGTCGGCGCCGCGAAGGTGGTGCCCCAGAAGCCCGAATAGCTGTCCAGCAGCTTCACCCCGTCCTGGTACGTGATCATGGTGTCGACGTCGTGGTGGTCCCAGGGGAACCCGAAGAAGCCGAACTTGGTTACGCTTGTCGCCTGCAACTGGCCGGCCAGCCCGATGATCTCGTAGGGCAGCGTGTAGGTCACGGTGTGCGCGCCGAGGCAGCGGTAATAGGCGGAGTGGCAGCCGAAATCGCCGGTCATCTGCCCGGCGGCGCCGCTCGGGAAGGGCCGGATGCTGTAACCCCGGTACCCGAAGGAATCCGGGTCCTGCATCGGGCCATAAACGCCGACATAGACCGGGTCGTGGAAGGTGGCGGCGGCGTAGGAGCCGAAGAAGTCCTTGGCGACGAGGCTTTGGGCCGGCATCGCGGTGAGCGTTCCGCCCGCCATCACGGTCGGGACCACGGCACCGGCGTACCAGTCGTTGATGCTCAGGAAGGCTGCGGCATCGGCCGCCGGGGGCGCTGCCGCGAGGGCCGCCAGGGCCACGACGGCCCTCTTCAATGTGTGCACGGTCTTCTCGACTCCTGTCCTCAAGGACGATCCAGAATGTGCACGAAGGTAAATTTCAGCAGATCATGATGAATCGAAGTCATCTCAAAGGTGAAATCGATCATCGCCCAGTCACCGCCGCACTTGGCCCTTCGTTGCGAAACGATATCTCCCATGCGGTGGACATCGTATGCAAACCCGAACACAGCTTCATGCGGCTGCATACGATCAATTCTTTATTATTGTATCAATTACCGATTCGGACTGGGTCGCTTCGATATTTCTGGAGTTCAGGTTTCGCTTTTGCAGGCCTCAACCAGCAGCGCGACCACATCCTCCGCCACCTCCTCCGACCACAGCGTGTTGCGAGGCAATTCCGTCCGCAGCGTGCAGAAGCCGTGCACCCCGGCCCAGGCCAGCGCCAGCCTGGCCCGCAGGGCGCGTGGGTCGGCCTGCGGCAGCAGCGCCGCCATCGCCTGGTCCAGCGGCAGGCGCGCACCGTTCGCGGCCTGCCGCCAGGCCGGGTCCGAGGTGTCGATCAGGTCCGTCCGGAACATCAGGCGGAAATGCGCCGGGTTTTCCCGCGCGAAGGCCATGTAGCCGTGGCCCGTCGCCGCCAGCACGGCGTCGGCACCGGCGCCCTCCGGCAAGGCGGCGACGGCGGACTCCATCGCGGCGCGCAGGCGGTTCGACCGTTCGGTGGCGAAGGCGGTCAGCAGGCCACGCTTGTCGCCGAAATGGGGCGCGGCGGCGGAGTGGGAGACGCCGGCGCGGCGGGCGCATTCGCGCAGCGTCACCGCCTCCGGCCCCGACTCCAGTACGATTTCGGCCACGGCATCGAGCAGGGCGCGGCGCAGGTCGCCATGATGGTGCCGGCCGCGCGGCTTCGGGGTGAGGGTCATGTGACCAAGTGTGACGCGCGACTTCCAACTTGACAACGGACAGTTCGGCTTGCGACAAACTGACCGCTGGAAAGTTAGAGGCGCCTGTGCCAATCGAATCTTTGTTTTCGGCCGCCGGCGCCCTGGCCATGGCCGGCTGGCTGGCCCTGCTGGTGGCGCCGCGGCAGCGCTGGGCGAATTGGTGGATCGGCGGCCTCGCGGTGCCGGCCGCCCTGTCCGTGCTGTACGTCGTGCTGCTGGCCATCCACGCACCCGGCGCGTCCGGTGGCTTCGGTTCCCTGGCCGAGGTCGCGGAACTGTTCGCCACACCCGGACTGCTGCTGGCCGGCTGGGTCCACTACCTGGCCTTCGACCTGTTCATCGGCGCCTGGATCTGCCGGCGCGGCGCGGCGGAGGGGCTGAACCCTTGGCTGGTGCGCCTCTGCCTGCCCCCGACCTTCCTGGCCGGACCGGCCGGGCTGCTGCTGTTCCTCGCGGTGCGCACGGTGACGGGGGCACGCCGATGAGCGCGATCCTCATCGAATTGCATCGCCGCCAGCCCCTGCTTGCCTGGGCCGGCTGGATCGCACTTGCCACGCTGGGCCTGTGCCTCGTGGCGATGGCCCTGGACGGGCGGACCTTCAACGGCCTGTCGGTCTGGACCAAGCCGGCCAAGTTCGCGGCCTCCTTCGTGCCGTGGTTCTGGACGCTGGCCTGGGCCTGGGGCGTGCTGGCGCCGGAGGCGCGGCGCGGCTTCGCGGCCGGGCTGGTGCTGTGGGTCACGCTGGCCGCCGCGCTGTACGAGCAGGGCTGGATCACCTGGCGCGCTGCCATCGGCCTGCCCAGCCACTTCGCGGAGGATCCCCTCGGCGTCCTCATGTACCAGTTGATGGGCCTGGGCGCCGTGCTGCTGGTGGCGATGGCGGTCCTGCTCGGCGTGCTGGTGCTGCTGCGGGGAGACCGTGCGCAGCCGCGGCCCTGGCGGCTGGCGGTGGGGGTGGGGCTGGTGCTGTCCGGCGTGCTCGGCGGCTTCACCGGCATCGCGATCTCGGCCCAGACGACGCCGCTGGTGGGTGGCGGCGCGGGCGGCCTGCCGCCCTTCTACTGGTCCAGCACCGGCGGCGACCTGCGCGTGGCGCATTTCCTGGCGGTGCATGCCATGCAGGCGCTGCCGGCGCTGGCGCTGCTGGGGGCCGGGATGCGCATGGTGTGGGCGGGCGCCGCCGGCTGGGCGGCGCTCGGCATGGCCGCCTATGCGCTGGCGCTGGCGGGCGTGCCGCTTTCGCCGTGAGGCGGCCCGCGGGCAGGCGGGCCGGCCTCCGGGCGGCGCCGCCCGCGCCGGTCAGGGCTCCAGCCGGAACACAGCGATCGAGCGGAAATCGATTGTTTCGCCGCCGATGGTCAAGGTGCCCGTGGCCATGGTGTGCGCTCCGCCTGTGCCGGCCATGTAGGTCTGGTCGGCGTAGAAGCGGATTCCGTCGGCTTCGATCCTGGCATGCAACTGCGGCGGCTCGTCGCCCGGAAGGATCCAGTCCAGCAAGTTGCTCTGCAGCTTCAGTCCGGTGATGAAATCATCAAGCGTCACGCTGCGCAGCACGAGGGTGTCTCCGGCATCCCCACCTCCGATGAGCGTGTCGTTGCCTCCGCCGCCGAGAAGCGTGTCGTCTCCGTAAAGGCCATGGATACCTTCTCCGGCCACGCCGCCGGTCAGGGAGTCGTCCTGTTCCGATCCTTGATGAATGGCAGGACCGCCGGGATACAAGACGATCGCCACCGACGGCTCCGTCAGGACCGGAGGCGCCGGGCCGGTTGACCAGTTGATGTCACTGCCGGAGATCGACGGCGGGGAAACCGCCGCACCGCCGGTGACCCTGGCCAGATCCGCCATGCCGAGCCGCTCCGGTGCCTCATTCGATCCAACCATTTCCGCCCTCGCTGCGTCGCACTGTCGGTCACCGACGGGCCAAACCCATTTCGCGGGCCACAAGCGGACAAGGAATTGTTTCGATTGCGGCAATAGGCGCGTCCTTGCGGCACGCCGTGCCGTACGCCGGCCACGATCCCGCGTATCATCCAGCCCATGCCCGACGAATCCCGATTGCTACGACGTGCCGTCTTCGGCGCGCTGGTTACACTCATCGCTGCGCTGCTGGCCTGGCTGCTGCTGCGGGCGCTGCTGCCCGGCGGGATTTCCGCGATCGAGGCGCTGATCCTGGCCTGCATCGCCCTCACCACGCCCTGGGCGGCACTCTCGGCCGCCAATTCCCTGGTCGGCCTTGCGATCCTGCTGGGCGCGCGCGACCCGCCCGCCGCCGTGCTGCCGGCCCTGTCGCGCATCAAGTCCGGCCCGCCCCGAAACACCACCGCGCTGCTGGTCTGCCTGCGCAACGAGGATATGGGTGCGGTGCTGCCGCCGCTGGCGCGGCTGCTGGAGGGCTTGTCCGCCGTCGGCGCCGCCGACCGGTTCCGGCTATGGCTGCTGTCCGACACGCTGGACCCGGCAGCCGTGGCGGCGGAGGAATCCGCCATCCGCCCCTTCCTCGCCGCCCACCCCACCGCCCGCTATCGCCGCCGCGTGCAAAACACAGGCTTCAAGGCCGGCAACGTGATGGACTTCCTCGACCACCACCTGACGGAGGAGGCGTATTTCCTGACGCTCGACGCCGACAGCGTGATGACGCCCGCAGCCGTGCTGCGCCTGGTCGCGATCATGGAGGCCGAGCCGAAGCTTGCCATCGTGCAGCAGCTCATCGTCGGCCGGACCGCCACCGCCGCTTTCCCCCGGCTGTTCCAGTTCGGCATGCGCGCCGGCATGCGCGCGTGGGCTACCGGGCAGGCCTGGTGGCAGATGGATGCCGGACCCTATTGGGGCCACAACGCCATCCTGCGCGCCGCACCCTTCCGCGACCATGCGAAGCTGGAGGCGCTGCCGGATGGCAGCCGCATCCTGAGCCACGACATGGTGGAATCGGTGCGCCTGCAGGCGGCCGGCTGGGCGGTGCGCTGCCTGCCGGCGGAGGATGGCAGCCTGGAGGCCAACCCGCCCGCCATGCCGGAATTCCTGCGCCGCGACGAACGCTGGGGCGCCGGCAACATGCAGTATTTTCATCTGCTGCGCCTGCCGGCCTTCACGGCGCTGGGGCGGCTGCAACTGGTGCAGGCCATCCTGCTGTTCCTCGGCGCGCCGCTCTATGCCCTGGCGCTGGCGCTGGCGGCGGTCAACGCCGTGACAGGTGGCGGCGCGGATACGCCGATGGGCGCATTGGCGCTGGCCGTCCTGGCGCATTGGCTGTGCTACTTCGCGCCCAAGCTTGCCGGATATGCGCAGGCGCTGGTGCAGCGCCAGGTTGCCGAGACCTATGGCGGCCGCGCCGCCTTCGCCCGCGGCGCCTTGACGGAAATCCTGTTCATGCAGCTGTTCGAGCCGCTGTCGACGCTGAACAAGGCGATCTTCCTGGCGGCGCTGCCCTTCGGCGCCCGCACCGGCTGGTTGCCGCAGAACCGCGCGGATCGCGGCGTCGCCTGGGCCGATGCGGCGCGGCTGCTGTGGCCGCACACGCTGCTGGGCCTGGCCGCCACCGCCGCTTTCGCCGCCACATCCGCCACCGCCCTGGCCATGGCGCTGCCCTTCACCCTCGGCCTGGTGATGGCGATTCCGCTCTGCGTGCTCAGCGCCGATCCTGGCGTTTCCGCCTGGCTGCGCCGCCGCCGCATCGCCGCGACGCCGGAGGAGTTGGCCGGCACCGCCTGATCCGCGTTGAGGCTTCCGCAACCACGCCGATGCTAGGGCTCGCCCGATGTGGCAGGCGAGGCGAAGGCGGCGATGACCCTGGTGCCCACAGATCCGTTCCTGGACGAGGCTGGCCTGTTCGAGGCGGCGTCGAACGCCTCCGCCACCGCGCTCGACACCAGCCTTTTCATCAGGGTGATCCAGACCTTCTTCAATCCGCCGGCCAGCTTCTACCAGAACCTGCAATCCGGCGGCTTCTCCGCCTCGGAACAGGCGGCGATGCTGGAGGCGGCGCGGGACGACTTCACCATCGTGCAGACCTTCCTGGCGATGCCGGAGGTCTATGCCGGCCCGGTCGCCCATATCCGCTTCCAGTATCTCGGCTCGGCGGCTGGCGACGTGGTCATCGGCACCTCGGCCAACGACTTCATCAATCCGCTGTCCGGCGACGATGCGGTGGATGCCGGACCGGGCGACGACGTGGTGGATGGCGGTACCGGATCGAACTTCCTGACCGGCGGCACCGGTCAGGACGTGTTCTTCCTGGATGGCCGCGGCGGCTCCACCACCTGGAGTACCATCACCGACTGGCAGGGCGGGGAGCAGTTGAGCCTCTGGGGCTGGCGGCCCGGCACCAGCACGCTGGCCTGGGCGACCAGCGCCGGGGCGGAGGGCTACAAGGGCATCACCGCCCATGCCGACCTGAATGCCGACGGCATCTTCGATGCCAGCGTCACCTGGTCCAACCGCACCGCCGCGGACCTGCCGGCCGCGAGCCAGTTCGATGACCTGCTGTGGTTCGTCTGAGCTACCGCAGGAAGTCCCGGAAGCCGTCCCGCAGGGCGCTGTCGCGGCCCTCCCGGGTCACCTCCCACAGCGGGTTGTCCACCGCCAGCCGCGCGCCGCCATCCCGCGTCACGCCGCGCACCACCACCGGCGTCACCGCCCGCGTCTCGATTCCGAACAGGTCGAGCGGGATGCGGATGAAGATGCCGCGGTCGAAGCTGCCCTCGCCGAACTGGCTGAACGGCACGTCCGTCAGCGTCGCGAAGCCGCCGATCTCGATGCCGCTGGCGAAGCGCCGGCCGAGTTCCACCGTGCCGCCCCAATCGCCCGCGAGGTAGCGCCCGGCCCGCACCACGCCATACAGGTTGAACCAGGGCAGGTCGGCATAGGCCGAGACATGGCCGGTGGTGGTGGCATAGCCCAACACACCGAGGCGCTGGTCATACTCCCGCTGCGCCACCTGCGCGACATCCACGCCGAGCGCCCAGGCGCGATCCCGCGGCCGCCACAGCACCTCCGCCGCCACGCCCGCGAACATCGGCTCCAGGTAGCCGGCGCTGACCCGCGCGAAGATGTCCGGGCCGAGGCCCCAGATGCGCTCCGCGTACAGCGCCGGGATCGAGGTCTCACCCTCCCGCGCATAGCGCGCCACCTCGCTCCGCACCCGCGGCAGCACGCTGTCGGAGGCCGGGGCACCGCCAAGATTGCCGCCCAGCGCCTGCGCCAGGCTACCGGCCAGCGCGACGCCCTGCCCGACCTCCCACCGCGCCCCGGCTACCGCCGCCACCTGCCAGCGCAGCGTTCGCGACGGATCGCCAAGCAGCACGGAAACCCGTGGCTCCAGCCCCCAGGAAAAGCCCGCGCCGCCATCGATCAGCCCAAGCGAATCGGCCCCGGCGGGCTCCAGCGTCGCCGCGAAGAAGATTTCCTCCGCGCTGCCGGCGCCGGTAGAGGCCGCCTCCATGGCGCGCCGCGGCAGGACGATTCGGGCAATCTCGACGCCGGATTGCCGCCAGGACAGGCGAACCTGTTCCACCGCCGGCGGCAGATGCGGCTGTGCGGCCCGCAGCACCCGCCCGGCGGCACCCGCCAGGCGGCGCTGGCGGCCGCCGGCCACGGCGATGAAGGCCTCGCTGCCCGCGATCCGCACCGAAACCGGGCGGAAGCCGGCGCCGCGCAGCGCCTGCGCCACCGCGGCTTCCGGATCGGCGCTCGGTACCAGCGGCCTGGCGCCGGGCGCCGGCAGCGCCTCCCGCTCCGGCACCAGATCCGGGTCGAGCTGCGCCGAGACGCGGAACAGCAGGTCCGTGCCGTGCACGAAATCCACCCCGGCATCGAGCCAGCCATTCGACCAGTGCAGCCCGCCATTCACCCGGCTCGCCGCCTCCCCGCGCAGCCCCGTGCGCCGCGCCGGCCAGCCGCCGCGCTCGTCGCGCAGCGCATCCCCGGAAAACTCGATCTTGGCGCGCAGGCCCTCGACGCTGCCGAGCGGCGTCCAGAACTCCGGCAGGGAGTATTCCAGGCCGCCGAACAGCGCCGCCTGATCGCCGCGGAACAGTGCGAAGCGGTTGATCGTGCCGCCCTCGCCCACCTCCCGCGGCCGGTCCTCGAAGCGCGGCGAGATCACCGTCAGCGGGTTGGACACATCCTCCCCAGTGCCCATGCGGCCCCAGCCCAGGCCGAGCGTCGCATCCCAGCGCCCGAAGCGTTTCGAGGCCACAAGGTATTCCGCCGCATACAGCCCGGTGCCGATGAAATCCTGCAAGCCGACCGCCACCGCCGGCAGCCAGTCGCTTTCCGCCACGAGGCGCAGCTTCAGGTCGAAGGCGCGGTCGCTGGTCATCCCGGCGCCGGTGGTGCCGTCCAGCCGCTCCGCCAGCCGATACGTCGCCTCCAGCCAGGGCAGCGCCTGCCAGTTGATGAAGTGGAAGCGCCGCTGGTGCCGCAGCGACGACCCGGCCTCCACCACCCCATCCGGCCGGAACCGCGCATTGCGGGTCTCGACCAGTCCCACCCCACCGAAGCTCGACCCGGTCCCGGGCACTTCCTGCGCACCGGCAATGGCGGGCAGGAGCAGCATGAGGAGGGTGGCGACGGCGACTTTGCGGGGGCGCTGCCCCCCCGCCCCCGCCGGGGGGACAGGGCCCCCCCGGGCCCCGCCCGCATTGAATCCCTGGCGGTCCAGGTGGCCCTGCCACCTGGCAGGGGGTGCAGGGGGACAGCGTCCCCCTGCAATCGCCCGCGCCACCCTCCCTCAACGCAGCTCCCGCGCGATCACCGCCAGCGCGGCGGAGGAGATCGTCACCTGGCTCAGCACCTGGGTCAGGTCGCGGATGAAGCCCCAGGTTTCGAAGGGGGAGGGGTCCTGCGGCACCACCACCAGGCTGCCGGGCGGAATCGGCGGGCCGCCGGCCTGCCAGCCGGACAGGCCAGCGGGTGCCGCCTGGCCGTTCGGAAGCACGACGAAGGCGCGGGCGGAATCGGCGAAGCGTTGCGGGCCGCCGGCGGCGCGGGCGTAGTCGTTGGCGCGCCAGCCGCTGCGGAATTGCAGGCTGCCGGGGTTCAACACGGCGCCGACGACGGTGACCTCGTTCGGGCGCTTCGGGATGACGATGAGGTCGCCGGGTTCCAGCAGCACGTCGCGGTCCGGATGCGCGGCGAGCTGCACCGGGTCGGCCTCCACCACCATCCGCCCGGCGGCCTGCGCCTGGCGCAGCGCGTCGGCCAGTTGCCGCCCGGCGGTGATGGCGCTGCCGACATCGACGCCGCCGCCGCGCGCCCCCGCCACCGCCTGGCCCGCCGCTACCTGGATCAGCGAGGCCTCCAGGTCCCGCGCGGTGCGGGCGAAGCCTTCCTGCTGGCGGATGCGGACGCTGTCGCGGGTGAAGACGGTGCCGTAGGGGTAGGCCTGCGGCGTCAGGCCCCCGGCGCGGGCCAGCAGTTCGGAAAGCCGCTCGCCTCGGCGGATATCATAGCTGCCGGGGCGCAGCGCCTCCCCCACCAGCCGCACCGGGCCGCTCTCGCGGTCGCTGAAGCCGCGCGGCACCCGCAGCACGTCGCGCGGCGAAAGCCGCACCGCGCGGAAGTTGCGGGACCGCAGGTCGAGCAGCAGGCGCGACAGCGGCTGCGCGCCGGACTGGTCCAGCGGCTCCCTTGCCAGCTCCACCGCGGACAGGTCGGCGCCTTCCGTCGCGCCGCCGGCCGCGGCCAGCAGCAGGTCCAGGCCGGTGTCGTCCAGCACCGGAAACAGCCCGGGTTGCCGCACTTCCCCGCTCAGCAGCACGGCCGAGTCGAGCAGGAAGCCGAGCAGCGGCGGGTAGTCCAGGAACACCTGTGGGCAGAGGGGTGCGCCGATATCGGGGAAACCGGCGCCGCGGACATGGGCGAAGCGGGCCGGCGCGCTGCGGGCGGCGATGGCGAGCTGGCTCAGTGCCGGGCAGGCGTCGGCGCCGGGGGTTTCGCCGCGGAGTGCGCGCTGCGCCGGCGGGCTGGCCAGCCAGGCGATGTCGGCATTGCCGAGCACGATCACCTCGTCGCCCTCGGCCAGGGGAAGGTCCGCGGCGCCTTGCAGGATGCGCGCCAAATCGAAGGGCACGAAGCTGCGGCCGCGCGTCGCCGGGTCCAGCCGCAGGATCACCGCCAGCCGCGGATAAGGGTCTGGCCGCACCAGCCGCGAGTCGGACAGCAGCGAGCGCAGCGTCGCGCCGCCGCGGCCGACGGCGCGGGTGACCGGCGCGGTGACGTGGCCCGCGAGGCGCATCTGGTTGGCGATGACATCGGCGCCCGGCTGCACCAGTACGCTGTCGCCGCGCCGTACCGCGTCGCGCGGGCCGATCTCGGCGAAGCTGCGGCGGCCGCCGGCATCGGTGCCCTGCACAAGGAAGCGGTTGCCGGCCGGGCGCAGCGGGTCGCCGGCCAGGCGCAGCACGGCTGAAAGCGGCGCGGCGCTGCTGCGGGCCGGCAGTTCATAGATGCCAGGCCGCGTCACTTCGCCGGCGATGGCGACGACGCTGCCGAGCGGCGGCACCAGGATGCGCTCGCCCTCCCGCAGCGTCAGGTCCACGGCACCGCCTTCCCCGGTGATGACGGCGTAGAGGTCGATGGTGCGGCCGCCATTCGGGCCTTCCACCCGGATGCCGCGCAGGCTGCCGGTGCGGCGCGGGCCGCCGGCCTGCATCAGCGCATCGAGCACGGAGGCCAGCGCCGTCAGCGTCTGCATGCCGGGCCGCTGCACCTCCCCGGCCACGAAGACCGAGATCTGCCGCACCTGGCCTATGGAGACGAAGGCCTCGCTGCCCGGCATGTCGCGGGCGACGCGGGCGGCGAGATCGGCGCGGAGTTCGCCGAGGGTACGGCCTGCGGCGGGGATCGGCGGCAGGTCCGGCGTCAGGATGGTGCCGTCGCGCTGCACCCGCAGGTTCATCGTCGCGCGGGTGCGGCCACGCAGCGCCAGCACCAGTTCGTCGTCGCGGCCGATCAGGTAGGCGTCCGGCAGCGCGCCGATCAGCGGCGGCGGGCGGGCGCCGGCGCTGAAGCTGTCATAGCCGAACTGCCGCAGCGCCAGGCCGAGGCGCGCGGCGAAGAACGCCTCGGTATGCGACAGCGGCTCGTCCGCGGCGGCGGAGGGCGGGCCACGCAGGGCTGGATAGGCCTGCGTCGAGAGGACCTGCGGCGGCGTGCCCTGGGGCTGCGCGGCCGGCGCGCTGGGCGCGGGCAGCGGGCCGCCGAGTGGCGGGGTGCGTCCGGTGGCCGCGTCGCGCAGGCGCTGCAGGATGTCCTGCTGCGCTTCGGGCGACAGGTTGGGAACGGCCAGGCCGTTGGGCAACAGACCGGGCAGCGCCGGCGGCGCCAGGGCGGAGCCGTCGGACACGCCGACGGGCAACTGGGCGAAGCCCGGAGCCACCGTGATGAGCGCGAGGAGGGCGCCGGCGAGGCTGCGGACCCACAACCCTGGGATGATTTTCTGCGACATTGTTCAGCCTGCATATAACACGCGGCCGAGCTTCATGTCTGGTCATTTCAATATCATTGGTAAAGAACCTGGAGCCAGGCGAATGCCCGGCGGATGTCCCGCCGGGCCTGGCCCGGTCAGTCGCCGAGCCTGATGTTGCCGTCCCGCGCCACCGTTTCCCACTTCGCGAAGTCGGCTGTCAGGAACTGCTGGAACTCCGCGGGGCTGTCGGCCACGATGAATGCGCCTTCGGCAGCGAGCCGGGCGGCGATTGTCGGCTCGCGTACCGCCTCGCGCGCCAGCGCGGCCACCCGCTCCGTGATCGCGGCCGGCGTTCCCTTCGGCGCCATCAGGCCGAACCAGGCGGAGACCTCGAACCCTGGGAAGCCCTGCTCCGCCACGGTCGGCACATCCGGCAGGATGGGCGAGCGTTCCGCGGTGGAGACCGCGATCGGCCGCAGCCGGTCGGCCCGCAGGTGGCCCATCACCGCCACGATGTTGTCGAACATCATCTGCACCCGCCCGGCGAGCAGGTCGGTTTGCGCCGGCGCGCTGCCGCGGTAGGGGACGTGCTGGATGTCGATCCGCGCCTGCGACTTCAGGAACTCGCTGGCCATCTGGTGCGAGGTGCCGTTTCCGGAGGAGGCGAAGCTGATGGAGCCGGGCGTGCGCCTGGCCAGCGCCACCAGCTCCTGCACGTTGCGCGCCTCGACCGAGGGATGCACGCTGAGCACGAGCGGCGTCGCGATCAGCCGCGTGATCGGGCTGAAATCCGCCTTGGCGTCGAACGGCAGCTTCGCATAGGTCGCCGCCGTGATCGTATGGGCGGCCGTCGCCAGCAGCAGCGTGTGGCCATCCGGGGCTGCCTTGGCCACGGCATCCGTGCCGATGGTGCCGCCGGCTCCCGGCCGGTTCTCCACCACCATCGGCTGGCCCAGGGCCTCCGTCATCCGCGCCGCGACGATGCGGGCCAGGGTGTCGGAGGCGCTGCCGGGCGGGAAGGGTACGACCAGGCGGATGCTGCGGGTCGGCCATGATTCGTTGGCACGGACACTGCGCAGCGCCGGGAGCGCGAGGCCCCCGGCGCCCAGGGCGATCAGGGCGCGACGATTCATTTCTTGTTTCCTCCTTTGGCAGTCACGGGGATCTCAGGCGGCGGCGTGGGTCCTTTCGAAGGCGCGGCCGAGATACGCGCCGTCCTTCGCCAGCTTCGCCTGCAACTCGCCGGCATCCAGGCCGGCGAGCGGCGCGTTGCGCTTCGCGGCCATCGCGGCGGCGGTCCCGGCCGCCTGCCCGGTGACCAGGCAGGGCGCCATGTTGCGCGTGGCGCCATGGGCGAAATGCGTGGCGGACAGGCAGCGCCCGGCGACGACGAGGTTGTCGACGCCCTGCGGCAGCAAGGAGCGGTAGGGCACGTCGAAGGCGCCGTCGTCGCCGATGTCGACGAAATAGGCCTGGCCGGTGTCGGGATGGTGGATGTCCACGGGGAAGCAGATCTGCCCGACGGTGTCGTCGAACTTGCGGCCCTCCAGGACATCCTCCTTCGACAGTTCGTAGCGGCCGACGATGTTGCGCGATTCGCGCACGCCGGCGACGACCTGCGGCACGAAGTAGGAATCCGCGAAGCCGGGCACGTGCTGCTTCAGGAAGTTGCCGGCGCGGACGCATTGCCGCGTCAGGTCCTGCATGGCGCGTGACATCGCCAGGGGGTCGGTGCCGTCGACGCCGAAGACCGCGGAGGTGTTCACGTTCACCCGGTTCGGCCAGACCGTGTTGAAGAACACCTTGTGGTCGCGGTTCGGGAAGATGCCGTCGCGCTCGATGACGTCGTTCCAGGCGCTGAAGGTGCCGTTGAAATAGACCGGGATCGGCTCCGGGTGGTCCGGCCGCGTCGCCATGGCGGGCGCGACCTCACCCAGCGTCGCGGCGATGACTTTCGTATCGACGTTGTGGAAGTGCATGAGCATGGAGACCGGCTGCATCTTGCCGGTGCCGGCTTCGCCCTTGCGCGTCGGGCAGCCGGCGAAGGCGGCGATGTCCGCGTCGCCGCTGGTGTCGACATAGGATGCGCCGCGCACCATGCGCAGCCCGCCCTTCATGGCGGTGCGCAGCCCTGTGATGGCATCGCCGCTGCGCTCCACCTCGACCACGCTGGCGCCGTAGATGACCTGGGCGCCGGCTTCCGACAGCATCTCCGCCGCCACGATGCGGAACCAGTCGCCATCCACCGGCGTGACGGCGCTGACGAAGCCGCCATAGGGAATGTGGCCGACCGCGGCGCCGACGGCGATGAGGCGGTCCACCATCTCCTGCGCGATGCCGAAGACGGTCTGGCGCAGGTCGCGGGTCAGGAAGCTGTGCAGGCAGAGACCGGTAGTGGCGTTGCCGCCGACGAAGGGGCGCGGTTCCAGCACCACGGTCTTCGCGCCGGTGCGCGCCGCGGCGATGCCGGCGGCGACGCCGGTGACGCCGCCACCCACCACCACCACGTCATAGGTCAGGTCGTTCATGCAGTTTCCTCCTATTCGGCGGCATCCGCCGCCGTCAGTCCAGGCGGCATCCGCCGCCGTCAGTCCAGGCGGCATCCGCCGCCGTCAGCCGGGCGGGTTCTTGCGTCCCGCCAGGATGTCCAGGTTGCGCAGGTGGTCCGGCTCGCCCGGACCCTGCGCCGGCTCCATCTGGCGCGCGGCCTCCACCACCCGGCGTCCGGCACGGGCGATGTGGTCGCGCATCAGCGCTTCCGCCGCCTCGCCATCGGCGGCGGCCAGCAGGTCGATCAGGCGCGCATGGTCGGCGATGGAGCCCAGCTGGTGGTCGCGCGACAACAGCGAAAGCCGGCGGTAGGACGCGACCAGCGGCTCCAGCGAGGCCAGCGTCGCCGTCGCCCGGGCGCTGCGGCAGGAGGCGGCGAGGACGCCGTGGAAGCGTCCGTTGAGGTCCACCAGCTCGGCGATGTCGCCCTTCGCGGCGGCCCTCTCGCTGTCCCGGTGGAAGCCGCGAAGCTGGTCCAGCTCTGCCGGTGACAGCAGTTCGGCCGCGGTGCGGGCGATGGCGCCTTCGATGGCGGCACGCAGGAAATAGACCTCCGCGACGTCCTCCGCGCTCGGGCGGAAGATGCGCAGGCCACGGGGCGTCGTCTGGATCAGCCCCTGCTCGCCCAGGCGCCGCACCGCCTCGCGCACCGGGGTGCGGCTGACCTCCAGCCGCTCCGCGAGCTGGCCCTCGGAGATCATTTCGCCCGGCTTCAGCAACCCCTCCATGATCATGTGGCGGATGCGGCTGTAGGCGACCATCGACAGGGCGGGGGCTACGGTATCCAGTATTGTGTCCTCATCTGTATGCAAGTTGGCATGCCGATTGGCGTTCTGGCAACAGCCCAATTTGCCATTGCTGACCCTTGGACAGCAGGCCCCGCCACCGCGTCCCAGGTGGATCAACCTCAGGTTTTGTCGCGCGACATCCGGCCAACTTCACGGCTACAGGTGGCTTCGCATGACCATGCCGCCCTCGTTTCCGGATCAGCCCGCCGATGCCCCACCCGCGAAGGCGCCGCGCGGCACCAGCCCGCGGCGGCTGCGGCTGATGCTGGATGCGGCCTGGCGCCTGGGTCCCCGCCCGGTGGCCCTGATCCTGCTGCACCGCACACGCCTTGCCGCCGGCCTGCCGCAGTGGGCATTGGCGGGCACGCATCCGTTGGCCGGCCGCTTCCTGCCAGCGTCCGCCCCTGCCGCACCATCACTGGCGGACGGCGCGGCGGACGCTGTCCTGGCCGCGGCGGCGGCGCTGCCGGAACGACCAGACTGGCACGGTCGCTACGATCCACTGGCGCCGGCGCTCGGGATGGACCTGTTCGCCCGGGGCGATGTCCGCCCGGTGTGGGAGGCCAGCCGCTTCGCCGACATCCTGCTGCTGGCGCAGGCGGCGCGCCTCGACCCTGCCGGCGGCCATCTCGACCGGGCCGAGGCCCGGCTGCAGGCCTGGTGCGCCGCCAACCCCGCCTTCCGCGGCCCGGCCTGGGCCTGCGGGCAGGAGGCGGCGCTGCGGGCGCTGTCACTTGCGCTGGCGCTGGCGCTGCTGGACGCGGACCGCGACCCGCCCCGATCCCTTCCCCCGGCGGCCCGCGCCCTGTTGCGGCTGTGCGCCCGCCGTATCGCCGCGACGCCCGCCTATGCCGCGGCGCAGGACAACAACCACAGCCTGTCCGAGCCCGCCGGCGCCTTCGCCTGCGCGCTGCTGCTGGGCGAGGCACGCGTGGCGGCGCGGGCGGCGCGGCAGCTGGCGGCGGCGGTGGCGCGGCTCGTGGCGCCGGATGGCGGCTTCGCGCAGGTCTCGCCGGGCTATGCGCGGCTGGCGCTCGATGTGCTGTCGGTGGCGGAGGTGCTGCGCCGACGGCACGCTGCGCCAGCCTTTCCGGAGCCACTCACCGACCGCGCCGCTGCCCTGGCCGCCTGGCTGCACCGGCTGGTGGCGTTGGAGGACGGCTCGACGCCGCATCTGGGGGTGGAGGATGGCTCGGCCTTCGCCGATCTCGGCCTGTATGGCCCGGCCGATGCGCGCGGCAGTGTTGAACGCGCCGCCCGGCTGTTCGCCGGATGTGGCGCGGACCTGCCGCAAGATGCGGGCGCTGGCTGGCTTGGCCTGGCTGGGCCGGCGGGCCGGCTGGACCGCCCTGCGCACTGGCGGTCCGCCGGCAGCATGGGCTGGTCGGCGGCCGGCGCCAGCGCCGTGCTGCGGACCGGCACCGATGACCTCCGCGGCGGATTGCGATTTCGCCCGGCGCAGTCGGACCTGCTGCACCTGACCCTGCGCGATGGCCCGCGCGCCATCCTGCGCGATGCCGGCACCGGGTCCTACAACCCGCCCGAGCCTTGGTGGCCGGCTGCCCTGGCCTCCGCCGCCGCGCATAACGCCGTGGTGTTCGATGGCCGAGAGCCGATGCCGCGCCTCGGCCGCTTCCTGTTCGCCCGCTGGCCGCTTCTGTCACCGCTGCCGGATGGCGCGGCGCGGCGCGATGCGGCCGGGCCGGGCCAGTCGCGGCAGGTGGCGGTGGCGGGGCGATGCTGGACCGTCACGGATTGCCTGTCCGGCCGCTTCGCCCGCGCCACGCTGTGCTGGAGGCTGCCGTCCGGGCCCTGGCGATTGCTGGCAGACGGCGTGACCGATGGCACCATCCGCGTCGCGGTCCTCGCCGAACCATCGGGTGCGCCGCTCACGCTCGGGCTGGAGCGTGGCTGGGAAAGCCAAGCCTACGGGCAGATCCGCGGCGCGACCCTATTGCGGATCGATGCCGGCAGCGGCGTTTCGACCATCGTGACGCGCGTGACGCTGTCTTCATAACCCCAGGTTGATTTCGTTGGAATTGTTTAACATCATGCGGTCCTGGGGAGGCCGTGCATGCCGCTGGAGATGCTCGTCGCTCAGCTTTGGGGACGCCGCTGGCGCGTGGTCTTGCTTGCGGCCACCCTGTTCACCGCGGGACTCCTGCTGTTGCTGTCCCTGCCGCGCAGCTTTGTGGCGGAGGCGCTGGTCGCGCCGTCGGAGACCACGGGCATCGCCACCTCCTCCCTGCTCTCGCCCTCCCCGGCCTTCTCCGGGCTGCTCGACCCGCGGCCGACCGGCAACTTCGCGATCTACCTGGGTGCCCTGCGATCCGCCGAGGCGGCGGCGATGCTGGCCGAGGCGACGCCGCTGCTGGCGGGGCTGACGGCACGCCGGGCGGAGGGCCTGTTCGGATTTCTGCGCGAGGCGCTGGCATGGCGCATCACCGCCGACCTCGACGACGCCGGCCTCTGGCTGGAGCGCAACCTGGCGGTGACGCAGACGCTGGGCGCCGTCACCTGGACCCTGGCGCTCGCCCATCCCGACCGCGACCAGGCGCTGGACATGCTGCGGCGCCTGCACGGCTTCGCCGAGGCCAAGGTGCGCGCGGACCTGGAGGAGTTGGCGCAGCGCCGCATCGCCGCGCTGGAACTGCGGCTGGCCCGTGAATCCGACCTGTACCTGCGCCAGTCCCTTTACGAGATGCTGGCCCAGCAGCAGCGCGTCGGGCTGGTGGTGGCAGCGGATGAGGCGGTGGCGGCGCGCATCGTCTCCGCCCCCCGGGTGGAATTGCGGCCGTCGCAGCCGAACCGGCCGCTGCTGGCGCTGCTCCTGCTGGTGACGGTGCCGATGGCTGCCGTTGCGCTGGTGGCGACCGGCGTGCTGCTGCGGCTGGCGCCCATGCCGTGGCGACAGCCGCTGCATCCGGAGCCGGCCGAGTGATGGGCGCCTCCACCCTGTTGGCTGGCGCGGCGGGTGGCCTGGCCGCGGTGCTGCAGATGTCCGGGGCCTTGAAGACTGCGCCGCTTCTGGACTCGCTGCCCTTCGACCTCACCACCGCCAGCCTGGCGCTGCTGCTGCCGGCCCTGGCGGTGGTTGGCGCGACGCGGCGCTGGACCGTTTCCCCGGCGCTCGCCCTGCCCGTCACGGCGGCGGCGCTGCTCTGGCTGTGGCTGGTGCTGGCCGGCGCCTGGTCATCCTCCAGCCTGGTGGCGGAGGCCAAGCTGCCGGAGGTCGCGCTCCTTGCCCCCGCAATGCTTGCCGCCGGCCTTCTGGTGGGCGCGGAGGACACGGCGCGGCGCGGCTTTTGCCGCTTCTGCCTGGGCATCGGCCTGCTGCTGGCGGCGCTGATCGCCTGGGGCGCCTCGGCCGGCTGGGCCGCACTGGCGCGCGACCTGGTCCGCGGCTCGGTGCACCACCAGTTGGCGGGACTGGCGCTGGCTACGGCGGCGGCGCTGGCGGCGGTCGCGGCGGTGGAGGCGCGGGGCTGGCTGGGGCGCCTTGGCTGGTGGCTGGCGGTGGTGGCGCTGGCGCTGGCGGCGCTGCTTCCGGGGGGGCGCACGGCGCTGCTGGCGCTGCTTGCCGGCGTCGCCGTCGCGCCCGCGCTGCGGTTGCGCGGCGGCGCGGGGCTGGCCTGGGTGCTGGCTGTCCCGACCCTCGTGGCGCTTGGTGGGCTCTGGCTGCTGCTGCACCCGGAACTGGCCGAGGGTCTGCGAACGCTGGAACGCCTGACCGCCGAGCCTGCCGGGCTGGAGGCGCGCCGTGCCCTGTGGGCGGAGGCGCTGCGCTGGGGCGGTGAGGCAGCGCCCTTCGGCCTCGGCACCGGCGGCTTCGGCATTGCCGCGGGATACGGCGAATGGCGCGGCCGCTATCCGCACAACCATGCGCTGGAGGCGCTGGCCGAGGCCGGCCTGCCCGGGCTGCTGCTGTGGCTCGGTGCCTTCGGCGGCGCTGTCCTGGTGATGTTCCGGCTGGCCGCCGTGGTGGCGCCGGCGCGTCTGGCGCGCATCGTGGCGCTGGTGCTGCCGGTGGCGCTGACCATCATGGTCTCGACCGACCTCGGCAACCGCATGGCTTGGTTTGCCCTTGGGCTGGCACTGAGCCTCGCGGTGGTGGCGCGCCCACCGCGGCCGGCATGGCCAGGGCATGCCGCCCATGTATGAACGCTTCGGCAAGCGGGCGTTGGACGTGGTGGCGGCCTTGCTGCTGCTGCCGCTGCTGACGCCGGTCTTCGTGCTGGTGGCGCTGGCGGTGTGGCTGCGGCTCGGCCGGCCGCTGCTGTTCGTGCAGCCGCGCGCCGGCCGGCGGGGCCGGCCCTTCACCCTGTTGAAGTTCCGGTCCATGGCACCGGGCGCGGCGCCCGATGCGGAACGCCTGACCGGCTTCGGCCGCGCGCTGCGCGCCAGTGGCCTCGATGAACTGCCGCAGCTGGTCAACGTGCTGCGGGGCGAGATGAGCCTGGTCGGGCCACGGCCTCTGCCGCTGGGCTACCTCGCCTTCTATTCCGCGCGGCAGGCACAGCGGCTGCGGGTGCGGCCGGGCTTGCTCGGGCCGGGAGTCGCCGCCGGCCGAAACGCGGTGGCCTGGCCGCAGCGTCTGGAACTCGGCGCCGACTATGCGGCCGGTCCATTGGGTCTTGGACGCGACTTGGTGCTGGCCGCGCGAAGCCTGCTGGTGCTGCTGCGCGGGCAGGGACATGCCGCACCCGGTCATGCAACCATGCCACCGTTGGAAGAAGGCCCGCTGCCACCCGGTGGTGAATCCAAGCGTCCTGGGACCTGAAACAGCCGCAATCCGCGGTCGCTGCACATGGAAAGCTTGCGCATTCGTTACTAATTCAACTTAAATGCTGAACCAGCACGGTAATGATCAACCCCATGGTTCATCCCGCGGCGCATCAGCAGGCTTTGGCCTCCATCCTGCCCTTCCCGGCCCGCCTGCCGCAGCCGCGCCTTCTGCTGTCGCCGCCGCATCTGGCGGGCAGCGAGCTGGAGGCGGTGCGCCAGACGCTGGCCTCCGGCTGGCTGGCCCCGGCCGGGCCCGCCCCCGCCGCCTTCGAGGCCGGCATCGCCACTGCCACCGGCTTCCCGCATATCCTCGCCACCACCTCCGGCACCGCGGCGCTGCACCTGGGCTACCGCCTGCTGGGCGTGGCGCCGGGCGACGAGGTCTGGGCGCCGGCGATGACCTTCGTCGCCACGGTGGCTCCGGCGGTGCAGATGGGCGCGACCCCGCGCTTCCTCGACGTGACGCCGACCGGCTGGAGCATGGACCCGGGGCTGCTGGCGGAGGAGCTGGCGCGCGCCGCGCGCCGGGGCCGGCTGCCGCGGGTGGTGGTGCCGGTGGATCTGTACGGCCAGTGCTGCGACCTCGATGCCATCATCGCCGCCTGCGATCGCTGGGGCGTGCCGGTGATGTGCGACAGCGCCGCCGCGATGGGCGCGACCCAGCGCGGCGGGCGCCATGCCGGGCGCGGCGCGCTGCTCGCGGTGTTCTCCTTCAACGGCAACAAGATCGTCACCGCCGGCGGCGGCGGCGCCTTGGCCAGCGAGGATCCCGCGCTGATCGCCCGCGCCCGCCACCTGGCGGGCCAGGCGCGGGAGCCTGGGGCGCATTACCAGCATGAGACCACGGGCTACGCCTACGGCCTGTCCTCCGTGCTCGCGGCGCTGGGTCTGGCGCAAATGGCCGTGCTGCCGGCCCGCGTCGCGCGTCGCCGCGCGATCTTCGAGGCCTATGCGGAGGGGCTGGGCGACCTGCCGGGCCTCGGCTTCATCGCCGAGCCAGCCTGGGGCCGCGCCAATCGCTGGCTGAGCGTGGCGCTGGTCGACCCGGCCGCTTTTGGCGCGGATCGCGAACATCTGCGCCGGGCGCTGGAGGCCGCCGGCGTGGAAAGCCGACCGGCCTGGAAGCCGCTGCACCTGCAGCCGGCGTTCCGGGACGCACCGCAGGCCGGCGGCGCGGTCGCCGCTTCCCTGTTCGAGCGTGGACTGTGCCTGCCCTCCGGCAGCGCCATGACCACCGCGGACCAGGACCGCGTCATCGAGGCGGTGCGTCACTGTGCGCGAGCCTGAAGGCGCCACCACCGCGACCGAGAGGCGAACCGGGCCGGAGCCTGCCGGCAGCCTGCGCATCCTGTACCTGCACCAGCATTTCTCTACACCCGCCGGTGCCACCGCGACCCGCGCCTACCACCACGCCGCCGCGCTGGCCGCCGCCGGGCATGCGGTGACGCTGGCCTGCGGGCGCTATGCGGGAGCGGTCAGCGGCCTGTCCGGCCCCTTCGCCCGCGGTCGCCGCAGCGGGTCGGTCGCGGGGTTCGAGGTGGTGGAGTTCGACATTCCCTGCGGCAACGCCCAGCGCCTGCCAGCCCGCGCGCAGGCCTTCCTGCGCTTCGCCGCCCGTGCCACGCGGCTGGCGCTGGAGCGTCCGGGGGGGCGCGGCTGGGATCTTGTGCTCGCCTCCTCCACCCCGTCCACCGTCGCCATCCCGGCGCTTCTCGCCCGCCGGCTGCGCGGAACGCCCTTCATCTTCGAGATCCGCGACCCCTGGCCGGAACTGCCCGATGCGCTGTCCCGCGGTGCCGCGGCGCAGGGCGGACGTGGCGTGCCCGGCGCGGTGCTGTCGGCGCTCGGCCTGCTGGCCGATGCCGCCTGCCGGCGCGCCGCCACGGTGGTGGCCCTGACGGAGGGCATGGCGCGCACGGCACTCGACCGCGGCGCCGATCCGGACCGCGTGCGGGTGGTGCCGCAGGGCGCCGACCTGGTGCTGTTCCACCCGGCGACGCCGCCCTGGCGCCCACCCGAGATCGGGCCGGCGGAGGTGCTTGCGGTCTATGCCGGCGCACATGGCCCGGCGAACGGGCTCGGCCAGTTGCTGGATGCCGCAGCCCGCCTGCGCGGCAGCGGGCTGCGGCTGGTGCTGGTGGGGGAGGGGGCGGAGAAGCCGGCGCTGATGGCTCGTGCCGCCGCGGAACGCCTGCCGGTGAGCTTCCTCGACCCGCTGCCCAAGCCGCACCTGGCCAGGCTGCTGGCCGGCGCCGATATCGGGCTGCTGTGCCTGGCACCGGTGCCGGAATTCGCCGAATGGACGGCGCCGAACAAGCTGGCCGAAGCCCTTGCCTCCGGGCTGCCGGTGGTGGCCAACGTGCCCGGCCGTGCTGCCCGGCTGCTGGCGGAAAATGGCTGCGGCCTCTCGGTGCCGCCGGGCGATGCGGATTCGCTGGCGGCGGCGCTGCTGGCGATGGCGACGGACCCGCCGCGACGGGCGGCGATGGGGCGCGCCGCCCGCATCGTCGCCGAACGCCGGCTCGACAGCCGCCGGATCGCCGCGCGGCTGGTCGCGGTGGTGGAGGCGGTGGCCGGGCACGTGCCGCGCAGGGTCGCTGCGGCCGGGCCGGGCCCGGGAAGCCTGGGCGGTTGAGCCTGGTCCTGATGCTCTCGGCCGCGCACCCGCCCACCGATGTGCGGATCGTGGCCAAGGAGGGTGCGGCGCTGGTGGCGGCCGGCTTCCGGGTGCGGCACCTCGCACCGGGTGATACGGTGCCGGAAAGCCTGCATGGCGTCGGGCTCGAGACCTTCGCGCCGCCGCGCGGCTGGCTCGGCCGCCTGCGGGGCATCCCGGCCCTGGCGCGGCGGGCGGCGGCGGCGCGGCCGGCGGTGATCCACGCGCATGAGCCGGATAGCTGGCTCGCCGGGCTGCTGGCGGCGCGGCGCTGCGGCGCACGTCTGGTACTGGACGTGCACGAGCACTACCCCTCCCGCCTCGACACAAGGCTGCCGGCGCCGCTGCGGCCGCTGGTGCGTGCGGCGCTGCGCGGCGCCTGCCGGGTGCTGGCGACGCAGGCGGATGCGGTGGTGGTGGCGAAGGATGGGCTGGCGGGGGATTTCGGCGGCGCGGCGCGCTGCACGCCGGTGCGCAACTATGCGACGCCGGTGGACGTGGCGCCGCGGCGGCACACTGCCGGGCCGGTGACGCTGGTGCATCTCGGCGCGCTCGGCGCATCCCGCGGGGCGCTGCTGATGCCGGCGCTGCTGTCCGGCCTGCCCGGCGCGCGGCTTTGCCTGGTCGGCCGCTTCACCGATGCCAGCGAGCCGGAAATCCGGGCGCGGGCGCAGGCGCTGGGAGTTGCCGGGCGCATCGCGCAGCATGGCTGGATGGACCGCGAGGCGGCGGTGGCCCTGGCGGCGGCGTGCGACATCGGCCTGGTGCTGTTCCAGCCGGGGGTCGAGAACCATCGGCTGGCGCTGCCGCACAAGCTGTTCGACTGCATGCTGGCCGGCCTGCCCGTCATCGTGCCCGACTTCGCCGAGGAGGTGGCGGCGGTGGTGGCGGAGGCCGGCTGCGGCCTGGCGGTGGACGTGGCCGATGCCGGGGCACTGGCGGCGGCGGTGCAATCGCTGACCGACCCCGCACTGCGCGCCGCCATGGGCGCGCGTGGCCGCGATGCGGCGCTGCGGCGCTTCGGCTGGGGGCCGGAAGCGGCGCGGCTGGTGCGGCTGTACCGCCGTCTGCTGGCGGTGCCGGCGGCCTATTCGGCCGGGCGCAGCTTGGCCCCCCCATCGCCTGCACCTTGAGGCGCAGCATGGCCGGGCGCCTTGCGCACCAACCAGCGCCAGACCCCGGCGGCGTTCAGTACCAGCAGAACCAGGTTGGTCAGGCCGAGCTGGCTTTCCTGTTCCATCTGCGCCGCCGCCAGCCAGCAGGCGGAGCCGGTGGCCAGTACGGCAAACCCCCAGCCGGTGGCGCGCCGCCCGAGATCGGCCGCGGTCATCCCGGCGCCGAGGATGGTGCAGCCGGTCGCCAGCCACTTGAACATGTCGGCCGCCCCGGCCCCGAACAACGCCATTCGCCCATCCCTTCCGGTACGGGGGGCGAACGCCGGGGAGAGCGCGGCGTTTCCGGCCTCAGCCGGTGACGGCGTAGCCCTCGGCGGTGATGGCGGCGGCGAGAACCTCGCGGCTCAGGCTGGTCTCGGCCTTCACCAGGCCGGCCGCCAGGTCCACCTCGACCTTCGCCGCCGGGTCGCGCGCCCGGATCGCCGTGGTGACGGCGCGAGCGCAATGGCCGCAGGTCATGCCGCTGACGCGCAGGTCCTGGGTCATCGGCGCGTGCCTTCCAGCTGGGCGAGGATCGGGCAGTCCGGCCGGTCGTCGCCGCTGCAATGCTGCGCCAGGTGGCGCAGGCTCTCGGCCACGGCCTGCAGCGAGGCAGCCTTGGTCTCCAGCGCCGTCACATGGTCCATCGCCATGCGCTTGACGTCGGCGCTGGCGCGGGACCGGTCGCGCCACAGCGCCAGCAGGCGGCGGATATCCTCCAGCGGGAAGGCGAGGTCGCGGGCGTGGCGGATGAAGCGCAGCACCGCGACATCCTGCGGGCCATAGGCGCGGTAGCCGTTCGGCCGACGCTGCGCGTCGATCAGCCCGATCGCCTCGTAGTGGCGGATCATCTTGGCGGACACGCCGGACTGTGCCGCGGCCTCGCCGATGTTCATGCCGCTCGCTCCGGCGTGGCGGGGACGCGCCATCGGGCCAGCAGCAGGGCGTTCGCCAGCACCGAAACCGAGGACAGCGCCATGGCTCCCCCCGCCAAGGCCGGCGACAGCAGGCCGAAGGCCGCCAGCGGGATCCCGATCAGGTTGTATGCGAAGGCCCATGCCAGATTCTCCTTCAGCTTGCGGTAGGTCTTGCGGGTGATGTCGAGCGCGGCCGGCACCAGCGCCGGGTCGCCGCGCATCAGCGTGATCCCGGCCGCCGCCATGGCGACATCGGTGCCGGTGCCCATGGCGATGCCAAGGTCGGCCGCGGCCAGCGCAGGGGCGTCGTTCACACCGTCGCCGACCATGGCGATGCGGGATCCCTCCCGCCGCCAGGCCTGGATGTGCTCCAGCTTGTCCTGCGGCAGGACCTCGGCGGCGACGCGGGTGATACCGACGGCGCGGCCGGCGGCCTCGGCGGCCGGCTGGTTGTCGCCGCTCAGCAGCGCGACCTGCAGCCCCATGGCGCCCAACGCGGCGACGGCGCCGGCGGCGCCCGGCTTCAGCGCATCCTCGAAGGCCAGCAGCGCCAGGACTTCCCGCGCCTCGGTGTCTAGCAGCCAGGCGAGGCTGCGGCCGGACGCGGCCTCCGTCGCCGCACGCGACGCGAGTTCGCGCGGCTCGGCGCCGGATTCGGCCAGCAGGCGCGGGCTGCCGAGTGCCAGGCGGCGGCCGTGCACCACGCCTTCGACGCCGCGGCCGGGCAGGGCGCGGAAGCCTTCGGCGGCGGGGCCCTTGTCCGTGCCGGCCTCCAGCACCGCGCGGGCCAGCGGGTGCTCGCTGCCGGATTGCAGGGCGGCGGCGCGTGCCAGCGCGGCCTCCGCCGTCACGCCGGGCGCCGGGTGCAGCGCGGCGAGGCGCGGGCGGCCCTCGCTCAGCGTGCCGGTCTTGTCGAAGGCCACCAGGGTGATGCGCTGGCCGCGCTCGATCGCCTCGGCGTCGCGCACCAGGATGCCGGCGCGGGCGGCGGCGCCGGTGCCGGCCATGATGGCGGCTGGCGTCGCCAGGCCCAGCGCGCAGGGGCAGGCGATGACCAGCACGGCGACCGCGTTCAGCAGCGCCGTCTCGAACCCTGCGCCGGCCAGCAGCCAGCCGCCCAGCGCGGCCAGGGCGATGGCGATGACCACCGGCACGAAGATCGCGGAGATGCGGTCGACCAGCTTCTGCACCGGCGCCCGGCTGGCTTGCGCGGCGGAGACCAGGGCGGCGACCCGGGCCAGCGTGGTTTCCGCGCCCACCGCCGTGGTCCGCAGCACCAGCCTTCCGTCCAGCACCACGGTGCCGGTGGCCAGCCTGCTGCCCGGTGTCTTCTCGACCGGCCGGCTTTCCCCGGTCAGCGCGCTTTCATCGAGCCCGGCCTCGCCCTGTTCCACAATGCCATCCACCGGCACGCGCTCGCCCGGGCGCAGCACGACGAGGTCGCCCGGCATGACGGACCCGGCCGGCACCTCGCGCTCCGTGCCATCGTCGGCCAGCAGGCGCGCGGTGCGGGGGCGCAGGTCGAGCAGGGCGCGCAGGGCGGCGCCGGTGCCGCGCCGGGCGCGGGCTTCCAGGTGCTTGCCGAGCATGACGAACAGGATGACGACCACCGCCGCCTCGAAATACAGCGCGTGCGCATGTTCGCCACCGTGCTGCACCAGCAGGACCAGCGACAGCAGGAAGGCGCTGGTGGTGCCGATGGCGACCAGCAGGTCCATGTTGCCGGTGCGGGCGCGCAGCGCCCCCCAGGCGGCGCGGTAGAAGCGGGCACCGAACCAGAACTGCACCGGCAGGGCGAGCGCCAGTTGCAGCCAGCCATTCGGCATCCAGTCCTGACCCAGCGGCATGCCGAGCATGCCGACCAGGAAGGGCGCCGCCAGCAGCCCGGCGACCAGCAGGTCCCGCTTTTCACGCCGCAGCTTCGCCGCCGCGGCATCCTCCGCGGCCTCGGAACGGTCCTCCGTCTGCACGGCGGCGAGACGGTAGCCGGCGCGGGACAGCGCCGCGGCCAGCGTCGCATCCTCCACCGGCAGCAGCAGGCGCAGGCTGGCGCGTTCCGAGGCGAGGTTCACCGAAGCTTCCGCCACCCCCGGCACCGCCCGCAGCGCGCGTTCCACGCGGCCGGCGCAGCTGGCGCAGGTCATGCCCTCCACGCCGATCTCGCGCCGCGTCTGCGGCACCGCGTAGCCGGCGGCCTGGATGGCGACGGCGAGCGCCTCGGGCGGAGCGGTGCCGGTGACGCGGACCTGCTCGGCGGCCAGATTCACCCGTGCTTCCGTCACGCCCGGCACGCCTTCCAGCGCGCGTTCCACCCGGCCGGCGCAGCTGGCGCAGGTCATGCCCTCGATGGGCAGAGTGAGGCGGGTAGGGGCGGCGACGGGCGCCTCGGGCATCAGGGTGGTGCTTTCCATGTCGAGGCAGATGGGGTTTCCCACAATGGGAACGTCAAGGGGTGCCTCAGGCGACCCGGAGAATGCCCGAGCGGCCGGCAAATTCATTGATCCAGCGCAGGTTTCAGGCAGGCCGGTTGACCTGCGCCCGTTGACCTGCGCCCGGCGCGGCCCGACATCGCCAGCATCATGAATCGAACCCTGCGCGCCCTGCTGCTGCTTCCCGCCCTGGCGCTCGCGCCCCTCCCGAACCCGCTCCCGGGTGCCGCCTGGGCCCAGGCCGCACCGGAAGCGGCGGAGCCGGTGCGCATCGTCAACCGCACCGGCCAGCCGGCCACGGCGCTGCATGCGGTGCGCAGCGGGCGCACCGACTGGGGCGGCAACCTGCTGAACCGCGGCCCGCTGCCCACGAATGCGGCCTTCGCCATGCGCCCCGGCGCCGAGGCCGGCTGCCGCTTCGACATCCGCCTGGTGCTGGCCGATGGGCGTGAGGCCGTGACGCGGAACCAGGACATCTGCGCGACGCCGCGGGTGGAGCTTTACACCGCCGCGGCACCGGCGGCGGCCCCGACGCCGCCGGCCGCGCCGCAGGTGGCCGCCGCGCGGCCGAACGCCAATGCCCGCCGCGTCAGCACCGGCACCGGCTTCCTGGTGGCACCGGGCCTGGTGATGACCAACCAGCATGTGGTGGGCGGCTGCGACCGCATCCTGGCGCGGATGCCGGGTGGCGCCTGGCTGGCCGCGGTGCCGCCGGCGCGGGTGGACCGGGCGCTGGACCTGTCCGTGCTCAGCATCCCGGGCGCCAACGGCCCGGCGCTGGAGTTCCGCAACGCGCCGACGTTGCGCCGCGGCGAGGGGGTGGTGGCCTACGGCTTTCCGCTGAGCAACCTGCTCTCGGCCGACCCGAAGCTGACCCGTGGCGAGGTCAACGGCCTGGCCGGTATCCGCAACGACCCCAACACCATCCAGATCAGCGCGGAAGTACAGCCGGGCAATTCCGGTGGGCCGCTGCTGGACATGCAGGGCCATGTGGTGGGCGTGGTGGTGGCGAAGCTGGACAGCCGCCGCGTGCAGAACGTGGACAACGTGAACTTCGCGGTGCGGGGGGAGGCCGCGCAGGCCTTCCTGCGCCGCGCTGGGATCTCCTTCCGCACCGCCGAGAGCCGCGGCGCGGACCTCAGCGCCGCCGATGTCGGGGACATCGCGAACCGCGCCACCGTGCTGCTGCGCTGCGAGGGCTGACCGAACGGCTGCCGAGGTGGTGACCGAACCGGCGCCACCACCGCGCGTTGCCCGCCGCAGCCCGGCCGTGCCGGCGCAGCGGGGGGATTGGTGGATGAGCATTAGAAGGCATGGCCTGTGCGCGGCGTTGCTGTTGTTGGGCCTGGCGCCGGCCCAGGCGCAGGAGGAGGCCGCGGCGCCCGACACCGGCGCGCCGTTTTCGGTCGGTGACGCCTTCACCGAAAGCCGCGGCGACTTCCAGCTCGAGTTGGAAGGCGGCTTCGAGCGCACACGCCAGGGCCGCGACCTGTTCGAGGCCGGGCCGACGCTGAAATACGGCGTGACGGACCGGCTGGAGCTCAGCCTCGGCGGCGTCTACGGCTTCGGCGATGCCAGCGGCACCAACCAGGGCAGCGTGGCGCCGGGCGTGACCTACCGGCTGCTGGACCAGAGCGGCTGGATTCCAAGCGTGGCCGTTGTCGCCGGGGTGGACCTGCCCTTCGGGCCCGGCCATGGCAGCATCGCCACGGATCTCGGCGCCACCGCGAGCTGGATTACCGGCCGCGGCCCGGGCGCCTTCGGGCTGCACCTGACCGGCGCCTGGGTGGCGCGGCCCGACCCGGAGGAGGGGGAGCGGCGCCACGGCCATGTGCTCGGCGCCGCGATCAGCCATGTGGTGACGCCGGAGACCGTGCTGGTCGCCGGCTATGTCGAGGAAAGCCAGGACCGCGGGGAACAGGCGCGGCGCCTGGTCGAGGCCGGCTTTTCCCGCGCCCTGTGGGAGAATACCACGCTGGGAGTCGCCGCCGGCGCGGGGCTGAACGATGATTCGCCCCGCTACCGGCTGCGCGTCGCGCTGAAATACAGCTTCTCGGCTGGGCGGTAGAAGCCTACCGGCTCCAGCCGCCGACCTGCGACAGTTCCGCCCGTGCCTCGGCGGCCGTCATCGTCTCGATGCCGAACTCGCGCAGGATGCGCACGGCGCGTTCCACCAGCACGGTGTTGGAGACCGCGAGTTCGCCCTTGTTCAGGTAGATGTTGTCCTCCAGCCCGACGCGGACATGGCCGCCGAGCAGCCAGGCCTGCGCCAGCATGGGGAATTCCATCCGGCCGATCGCAAAGGCGGCCCAGGGGCTGCCCTGGGGGATGATGGACTTCGCGTAGTGCAGCGTCTCCGGGCTCCAGTCGAAGCCCCAGCGGATGCCCATGCAGACCTGGAACAGGCAGGGCCCCTTCAGCACGCCCTGCTGCATCAGGTTTTTTGCCAATGCGATATCGCCGGAATCGAAGACTTCCAGTTCGGGGATGGTGCCGACGGAATAGATCAGCTCCGCCATCCGGGTGATCGACCAGGGCGCGTTGATGACGACGCCGCTGCCGGACCACATGGTGTTCATGTCGAGCGTGGCGATTTCCGGCTTAAGTTCCACGATGTGCGCGACGCGGCCTTCGGGCGAGATCAGCGTGCTGCCCTCCGCCGCCTGGCGCGGGTCGTCGCGGGAGGGCACGAATCGGCCGCCGGGGCCTGTCGTCAGGTTGATGACCACGTCGGTGCCGGAGGACCGGATGCGGTCCATCACCTCCCGGTACAGCGGGATTTCCATGCTGGGGCGGCCGGTCTCGGGGTTGCGCACATGGATGTGCGCGATGGCGGCGCCGGCCTTGGCGCAGTCGATGGCGGCGTTGGCGATCTGCTCCGGCGTGATCGGAAGGTGCGGCGTCTGTTCCGGTGTGGTGATGTTGCCGGTGACGGCGCAGGTGAGCATGACCTTGCGGCGCATCTTGTTAATCTCCCTTTCGCCCGAAAGCGGGCTTGCCGCGCGTGATGTCGAGAAAGCGCGTGACCGTCACCTTCTCGAACAAGCCGGCCTTTGCAAAGGGGTCGCCGGCCGCGAAGGCCTCGGCCGCGGCGCGGTCCGGCACGTCGACGATGAAGACGGAGCCGATCGGCGTCTCCTCCTCATCCGTCACCATGGGGCCGGACAGCTTGAGGTCGACGGGGCTGGCGCGGAGGTAGGCGCGGTGGGCGTCGTAATGCGCGGCGCGGATGCCGGCGCCCTCGGCGACCTGGGTGCATTGGATCAGGAACAACATGCCGGCGGCGCCCTTCGGGAAAGTGTTCCGCAGGATCGCATGTCTGGTGGCGTGGCGGAAACCGGGCCGGCAGGGCAGGATGGGGCGCCGCCTCTCCCTGCACAGGATTCCGCATGCCGCTGATCGTCGCGCAGATTTCCGACTCGCACCTCGGCCCGCGCACCACCGTGTTCCAGGCCAACATGGCCCGGATCGAGGCCGTGCTGCACGCGGCGCCGCCGCAGGCGCTGGTGGCCAGCGGCGACGTATCCCTGGATGGCGCCGACCGGGATGCGGACCTGTCCTTCGCCGCCGCCGCCCTGCGCCGCATGGCCGGGGCGGTGCCGCTGTTGGTGCTGCCGGGCAACCACGATGTCGGCAGCGACGCCCGCAGCATGCCCACCCAGCCGGTGGACGCCGCGCGCATGGCGCGCTGGGCCGCGGAGTTCGGGCTGGACCGCTTCGTGCTGGACCTTGATGGCCCGGGCGGCGAGGCCTGGCGCCTGGTCGGCCTGAACACCGAGATCATGGGCACCGGCATGGCGGAGGAAGGCGCGCAGGCGGAATGGCTGGCGCAGGCGCTGGAAGGGCTGGGCCGGCGCCGCATCGCCGCCTTCCTGCACAAGCCCGCCTTCATCGGCGGGATGGACGACCCCTTCGACTACTGGTCCGTACCGCCGGAGGGCCGCTTCGCGCTGGCGCCGCTGCTGGCGCATCCGGCCCTGCGCCTCGTCGCCTCGGGCCACCTGCACATGCACCGCATGGAACGGCGAGGCGAGGTGGTGTTCGCCTGGTGCCCGCCGGCCTCGTTCGTCTGCGAGCCGGAGATCCAGCCGGGCGTGCCGGCGGGTGACCGCATCGGCGGCTTCCTGCGGCACACGCTGCATGCCGACCATGTGGAGACGGAGCTGGTAAGCCCGCCCGGCCTGCGCGCGCCCTACCTGGAGGAAGTGCGGGCGGAGAGCTATCCACGCCAGGAATGAACCCAAGGATGTGTTTCGCGCGGTTTCACGCAACCTGCGGTGTCTTTTGCGTAGGGCGACGGCGGCGTAGACCTGAATGGTTGCATCCGCGAAAGAATCATGTCGCAAGACCGGCAGCCGCGATCCGAATTCCTGGGGCTGCACGACCCCTATCGCGCGCCGGAGCCTGACGCCCAGGCTGCGCCGCGCCCGAAGGCGGGGCCGCTGGTGGACCGGGAGAAGGCCGGCGAACTCGTGCGGGCCGGCGGCATGCTGATGGCCCTGTTCATCCTGATCGCGGTGGTCATCACTGCCTTCAGCTAGCCGGGCGCGTCGCCGGGCAGCTTGATGCCGGTCAGAGCCTGCCAGACGCGGATGACGAAGCCATCGTCCGCACGGCCATGGCCCATGGCGCTGGCCGCGGTGAACAGTTGCTGCGCCTGGCTGGCCAGCGGCACAGGATGGTCCAGCCCGCGCGCCATCTGCGCCACCAGGCCGAGGTCCTTGACGAAGATGTCGACGGCGCTGCGCGGCGCATCGTCCCCGGTCAGCACGCGCGCCATGCGGTTCTCGAACATCCAGGAATTGCCGGCAGCGCTGGTTACCACGTCATACAGCTTCTGCGGGTCCGCGCCGGCGCGGATGCCGAGGGCCATGGCCTCCGCCGCCACGGCGATATGCACCCCGGCCAGAAGCTGGTGCACGACCTTCACCGTGGCGCCGATGCCGGGTGCCTCGCCCAATTCCCATACTTTCGTGGCGACGGCATCCAGCAGCGGCTTCGCCTTGGCGAAGGCGGCGGCGCTGCCGGAGGCCATGACGGTCATCTCACCCAAGGCCGCCTTGGCGGCGCCGCCGGATACCGGCGCATCAAGGTAGAGGAAGCCCGCTTCCTCCGCCCGCGCCGCCAGCCGCCGCGCGTCGTCCGGTCCCATGGTGGCGGAGGCGATGATGACGGCGCCGGGCGCGAGGCGCGGCGCGCAGCCCTGCGGTCCGAACAGCACGGCCTCGGTCTGCGCGGCATTCACCACCAGGATCTGCACGGCCTCCGTGCCCTGCGGCAATTCGGCGCCGCTGCCGAAGGCTTGGCCGCCGGCGGCGGTGAAGTCGGCGCGCGCCTTGTCGGAGAAATCACAGCCGGAGGTCGCCAGCCCCGCGCGCAGGCAGGACAGCGCCACCCCCATACCCATGGCCCCAAGGCCGATCACTGCCACGCGCATCGTTGCATCCTCCACCGTCTCGACACGCTGGCCGGATGGGCGGCTCAGCGCAAGACGAGCACCAGGATCTGCACCAGGGCGGAGACCACCAGCAGGACCATGACGATGCGGGAGAGAGTGGACATCGGGGGCATCGGCCGCAGGTGGCTATGGCGAAGTCGGGATCAAGTCCCACAGCAATGCCTTGAGCGCGGGCGCCGTGGCCGCATGGCGGGACAGCAGCGCAGCCTCATGCGCGCGGGCCTCGGCGATCAACTCGTCGGACAGCGCCTGGCCCTGGTCGGTCAGCGCGATGCGGGTTTCGCGGCCGGCGCGGGCGCGCTGCACCAGGCCGTCGGCCGCCATGCGGTCCAGCAGCTTGGACATGGTGGGCTGTTGCATCAGGCAGATCTTGGCCAATTCACCCACCGGCCTCGGCTGGCCGGACAGGCTGGCGAGGACACGCCAGGCAGGCACGGCGACGCCGCGTGCCTTCAGCCGCGCGTGGAAATCCAAGGACGCGGCGTGCGAGGCGCGCGCCAGCAGGGCGAGAAGATAATCCTCGACAAAGGGCGGCGGCGCGGCCATGGCCGAACATATGACTTTTCATGGATAGGTGCCAGCGCTAGGCTCGATCCCATGCGAGATGACCGGATCGAGCCGCACTGGATCGAGGCCTTCGAGGCCGTGCTGCGGCTGTGTGCCGCGCAGCGGGGGGAGACGGTCTGCCTGCTGTCCGAGAGCCAGTCGCGGCGGCTGAACATCGACCTGGCGGAACTCGCCGCCCATCGCCTCGGCTGCCGGCCCTTCCGGCTGGAAGTACCGACCCCGCGGCAGGCGGCGCCAGTGCCGGTGCGCTCCACCGGCGCGTCGCGGGCGCTGGCCGGGCATCCTTCGGTCTTGGCGGCACTGGGGGCGTCCTCGCTGGTCGTCGACCTGACCTGCGAGGGGCTGCTGCATGCGCCGGAATTGAAGGGGATCCTGGGCAGCGGCGCGCGCGTGCTGATGGTCAGCGACGAGCACCCGGACATCCTGGAACGCCTGGTGCCGCGGCCGGAGGATGCCGCGCCGGTGAAGGCCGCGGTGAAGCGCCTGCGTGCCGCGCGCCGGATGCGCGTGACCAGCGCCGCCGGCACCGACCTGACGGTGGAGATGGCGGGGGCGACAAGTGCCGGCGTCTGGGGCTGGACCGACCGGCCCGGCACCATCGCGCATTGGCCGGGCGGCGTGGTGGTGTCCTTCCCCGCCGCGGGCAGCGTGAACGGCACGCTGGTGCTGGCGCCGGGCGACGCGAACCTGACCTTCAAGCGGTATGTCGAAGCGCCGGTGCGGCTGGTGCTGCGCGACGACCATGTGGTGGCGGTGGAAGGCGAGGGACTCGACGCCATCCTGATGCGGGAGCACCTGGCTGCCTGGGGCGACCCGGGTGCCTACGCCGTCAGCCATGTCGGCTGGGGGATGAATGAGCGGGCGCGGCGGGAGGCGCTGCTGTTTCACGACCGCCGCGACCTGAACGGCACGGAACTGCGCGCGGCGGCGGGGAACTTCCTGTTCTCGACCGGCGCCAATGAATTCGCCGGGCGCTTCACGGAGGGGCATTTCGACCTGCCCGTCTTCGGCTGCACCATCACGCTGGACGACGTACCCGTGGTCATCGAGGGGAGGCTGGTTGCATGAGCGTTGTCCTGTTGCACGGCATCGGCGGACCATCCTGGGGCGACATGGTGCCAGGGGCGCTGGACTGGCCGATGCCGGGTTTTTCCGGGACAGCGCCACTGCCGCAGATGACGTTTCCCGCATTGGCGGAGGCGCTGCTGGCGGAGCTGGATGCGCAAGGCATCGAACAGGCTACGCTGGTCGGCCATTCGATGGGCGGCATGCTGGCGCAGGAATTCGTGGCGCGCTTCCCGGACCGCGTGGCGCGGCTGGTGCTGTACGGCACGACGCCGGCCTTCGGCGGGCGCGATCCGTCCTTCGCCGAACAGTTCCTGACGGCGCGGCTCGGCCCGCTGGAGGGGCGCAGCATGGATCAGGCCGCACCTGATTTGCTGGACGGCATGCTGCCCGTGGACGCACCGCCGGATGCGAGGCCGCGCGCGCTGGACGCGATGCGTGCAATTCCGGCGGAGGTGTATCGCGACACGTTGCGCTGCCTGACCACCTTCGACCGCCGCGCCGACCAGGCCCGCATCGCCGTGCCGACGCTGCTGATCGCCGGCGAGCGCGACCAGGCGGCGCCGCTGAAGACGATGCAGCGCATGGCGGAGACGATCCCGGGTGCACGGATCGTGGTGATCCCAGGCGCCGGCCACCTGATCCACCTGGAAGCCCCGGACGCGTTTCGCGCCGCGCTGCTGCCTTTCCTCGCGGAGTGACGGTTATGGACGCGCTGCCTCCGACCCTCGCCGCCGACGCACCGATCTTCGACGCGAAGGCATTTCGGCTGACGCCCTTCGAGGCCGAGTTGACCGCGAAGGCGCGGAGCTTTGGCGCGCGGGTGCTGGCGCCGCGCGCGGCGCGGTGGGATCGGGAGGCGGCGTTTCCCGTCGACAACTATCGCGACATGCACGCGGAGGGCCTGCTCGGCATCTGCATTCCGGCGGAGGAAGGCGGGCTCGGTGCGGGTTTTCGTGCGTACTGCCTGACGGCCGCCGAACTCGGCCGCTACTGCGGTGCCACAGCGCTGACCTGGAACATGCATGTGTGCAGCACGCTGTGGACCGGCGCGCTGACGGAAGACCTTGAGATGGATGTTTCCGAACGTGCGGAACATCGGCGGCGACGCCGGCTGCACTACGATACGATTCTGCAGCACGGAAAGATCTTCTCGCAGCCCTTCTCGGAAGGCGGCGCGGCTGCGGCGGGTGCGGCGGCCTTCGGCACCACCGCGCGGCGTGTCGAGGGCGGCTTCCTCGTGAACGGCAAGAAGATCTTCGCGAGTCTCGCCGGCCATGCCGACACCTATGGCATCCTCTGCACGGAGATGCGCGAGGGCGAGAAGGCGTCCCGCAGGAACACGCTGTATCTCGGTGTTCCGGCGATGGCGCCGGGCGTCTCCGTGACCGGGGAGTGGGACCCGCTCGGCATGCGCGGCACCGTCTCCCGCACGCTGATCTTCCAGGATGTCTTCGTGCCGGAAGATGCGGCGCTGATGCCGCCGGGCCTGTACTTCCAGGCGGCGATGCGCTGGCCGCACATGTTCCTGACGCTGTCGCCGACCTATATGGGCCTCGCACAGGCGGCCTATGATTTCTGCATCCGCTACCTGCGCGGCGAGCAGCCGGGCACGCCGCCGGTGAAACGGCGCATGTATCCAACGAAGCAGATCGCGGTGGCGCAGATGCGCGTGATGCTGGAGCAGACCAAGGCGCTGTGGTTCCAGGCCATCACCGAGGCCGGTCCCGATCCGAGCAAGGAGCAGATGCTGCGCGCGCTGGCCGCGCAGCACACGGTGATGGAGAACGCCCAGGCCATCGCGAGCCTCGCCATCCGCACTTGCGGCGGCCAGGCGATGCTGAAATCGCTTCCGCTGGAACGCATTTTTCGAGATAGCCGCTGCGGATCATTGATGCTGCCCTGGACGGCGGAGCTCTGCATCGACCGAATCGGGCGCGATGCGCTGTATGAGAAGGGCGAGACGGACGAGGCGCCGTGAAGCACTGGCTGTCCGCGCATCCGCCGGCGAGCGTCGCGCTGCGTTTCGAGAGCGATGCGATCACCTACGGCGCGCTCGATGCGCGGGTGCGGGCGATGGCGGCGGCGTTGTGGGCGCGCGGCGTGCGGGCGGGGGACCGCATCGGCTTTCTCGGCCAGAACCACCCGGCGCAGATCGCGCTGCTGTTCGCCTGCGCGCGGCTCGGTGCGATGCAGGTGCCGCTGAACTGGCGCCTCGCCGCACCCGAATTGCGGTTCATCCGGGACGATGCGGGCATAAGGCTGCTGTTGGCGACGCCGGACATGCTTGCCGCCGCACGCGCGGTGGAACCCGGGGCACTGGATGCGACGGCGCTGCATGATGACGCAGCACCGCCCGATACAGGGGGCGACGAGCCCCCGATCCTGCTGGTCTATACCAGCGGCACCACCGGCCGTCCGAAGGGCGCGGTGCTGGACCAGGCGGCGGTGCACGCCAACGCCCTGAACGCGCGCCACGCCTTCGCCATCACGCCGGAGGATCGCGTGCTGACGGTGCTGCCGCTGTTCCATGTCGGCGGCCTGAACATCCAGACCACGCCCGCCTTACAGGCCGGCGCCGAGATCATCCTGCACCCGCGCTTTGATCCGGACGCCTTCTTCGACAGCGTCGCCCGCGACCGCCCGACCCTGACCCTGCTGGTGCCGGCCGTGATGCAGGCGCTGGTGGCGCATCCGCGCTGGGCGGGCGCCGACCTGTCCAGCCTGCGCGCCATCGGCGCCGGCTCCTCCGACGTGCCCATCCCGCTGATCGAGGCGTTTCATGCGCGCGGCATTCCCGTGCAGCAGGTCTATGGCGCGACCGAGACCTGCCCCATCGCCATCATCCAGGACCGCGCGGAGGCCTGGGCCGCGCCCGGTTCGCTCGGTCGCCCGGCGCGGCATGCGGAGGCGCGCATCGCCGGAGGCGGCACGGAAGGCGAGATCCTGGTGCGCGGCCCGGCCACGCTACGCACCTATTGGCCCGATCTGCCGGCCCTGGATGCGGAGGGCTGGTTCGCCACCGGCGATGTCGGCCGCATCGACCCGAAGGGTCGTTGGTGGTTCACGGATCGCCTGAAGCACGTGATCATCTCGGGCGGCGAGAACATCTATCCGGCCGAGGTCGAACGCCTGCTGCGGACCGCTCCCGGCGTGGCGGAAGGCGCCGTCATCGGCCGCCCCGATCCGCGCTGGGGGGAAGTGCCGGTGGCCGTGGTGGTGCCCGGCCCCGGCTTCGACGCGGGCTTGGTGCTGGCGCATTTCGAGGGCCAGATCGCCCGCTTCAAGATCCCCCGCGCCGTGGTGACACTGCCGGCCCTGCCGCGCACGGCGCTCGGCAAGGTGGAGGTGGCGCGGCTGCGGGAGATGATTGGCTAAGCCGCGCGCCGTGTGGCGTCGACACTCCACGGGCCGGGGCCGGCGGCGGCCAGGTACAGGAAGACGAAGCAGTACAGGATCGCCGCGTCGCCGCCGTTCAGCACCGGGAAGACATCGCGCGGCGCATGGGCGATCCAGTAGGCGAAGGCCATGGTGCCGGAAGCCAGGAAGGCGGCCGGGCGGGTGAACAGGCCGATCAGCATCAGGAAGCCGGTCACCAGCTCGATCACTCCGGCGAACCAGCTCAGCGTGAAGGCTTCCGGCCCGCCGCCGCCCTCCGCCACCGGGAAGCCGAGCAGCTTCTGGGTGCCATGGGCCATGAAGATCAGCGCCGCCACGATCCGCAGGACGGACAGCAGGCGCGGCGCCCAGGTGGCGGCGAGGGGGGAGGTCGTGGTCACGTCGATCGCCATGCGCAAAATCCCTGACACGAGCGGAATGCCCGTGATCTGGGCCTGCAACGCAGGCGGTGACCTCACGGCAACGTGGGGTCGCGGAGCCGTGAACTATCCAGCAATGGGAAGTTTGGTGCCGACCAGCACGTCCCGCGACACCAGCGCGGCGAGGCGTTCCGCGTCCCAGCCCTCGGTGCCGGCGGGCCGGGTCGGCAGCACCATCCAGCGGTAGTCCGCGGTGCTGTCCACCACCCGAACCTCCGTCCCCTCCGGCAGGGCGGTGCCCCATTCCGCCAGCACGCCGCGCGGGTCGCGGATGGCGCGCGCGCGGTAGGCGGCGGATTTGTACCAGTGCGGCGGGTAGCCGAGCACGGCGCGCGGGTAGCAGGAACACAGGGTGCAGACGACCAGGTGGTGCAGCCCCTCCCGGTCCTCCAGCACGCCGAGCGGCGGCGCGCCGGCCATGGAAGCACCCATCGCCTCGGCGGCCTGGGCGCCATCGCGCAGCAGCAGGGCGCGGTAGTCCGGGTCGGTCCAGGCGCGGGCCACCATGCCGGCGCCGATGCGCGGGTCGGCACGGTCCGTGCGCTCGATCTGGGCGGCGATCTCGGCCTCGGAGACGATGCCTTTCGCAGCGAGCGCGGCGGTGAAACGCTCCAGCAGCGCGATGCTGTCGGCGGAGGGGGCGTGCGCCATCACACGGGCTCCAGCCAGTGTTCGTACAACTCCACCAGCACGGTGTCGCCGGCCTCGCCCTCATTCCACAGCGCCGGCTGGTCGAAGCGCACATGGTACAGCGGGATGCTCGCGGCCGGCCGGGCGAAGGCCAGATCCTCCGGGTTGCGGTAGGCGCCGAGCGGCTTTTCCACCACGCCTTCCCGCCCACGCAGGTAGTGCGGCGTGCGGATGTGGCAGGGGCCGCGGAGCTCGGGGAAATCCGCCTTCACGCGGATCGGCGTGCCCGGGGCGAAGGCGGTCATGGACGCAGATCCTCCGGTGTCACCACGCCTTTCTCCGCCATCAGGCCGGAGATGGAGCGCAGCCAGCGTTCGTAGTAGCCGAGGGCGTGGTACTCGGTCTCCGGCAGTGCTTCGATCCCCCGCCGCAGTTCATCCACCGACATCAGGCCGCGCTGGGCGAGCAACTGGCGCAGTGCGTCGACGCGCTTGCCGAAGGCATCCGGCGGCGCCTCGTCATCCGGGTCCACCGGCGTGCAGCGGAAGCGCGGGGCGCCGCCGATATCGTGAGTCGCGGGTGCGGGTGCTTCGTCGGGCATGGCGGAAGCCTATTTGATTTCCTCGGTGGCGCCCACGCCCCAGATCTCGGCGCGGCGCAGATAGCCACGATGGCCGGAAACCTGCACCTCGCACCAGGGGGCGTCGGCCTCGCATTCGCGGATGCGGGCGATGACGCCGGGGCGGATGCGGGCGACGGCGGCGGCGCCATCCTCCGCCCGTCGGCGCAACGTCGCTTCCGGGGTGGCGGATGGGGGGCGGACCAGCACGGTGCGACGGCCGGCCAGCGTCGAGGAATGCACCCAGCCCTCCGCCCCATCGGCATCGCGGATGCGGCGCCAGAGTTGGAACTCGCCGACGATCTGCACCGGCAGGTCGCGGCGCTGGAAGGTCCATTCGATCGGGTAGCTGGTGGAGGGGCCGACCCGCATGTTCACCTCGTCCGAGCGCAAGGCCGCGAAGCGCGGCAGCGGCAGGCCGGTGGCCGGGCCGATGGTGGGCGCGGCGGGCGTCGCCGGCAGGGCGGGCGCGGACGGGCGAGTGGCCGCGGTTGCGGCGGCCGCAGCAGCCGCGGCGGCGGCGCCGGTGGCGGCGGCGGCGGCGGCCGCGGCTGGCCGGCGATTGGCGGGCGGCGTGGTGCCGCCGACGGTGGGCGGGGTGGCGCGGGGCCGTGCCGGGGTGGTGGGAGGTCGCGCCGGGGTGGCCGTCGGGCGGGCAGGGGCCTGCACCTGCGGCGCCCGGAACGGTTGCTCCGGGCCCTGCTGGGGTTGCTGCGCGGGCCGGGGCGGCGGCGCGGCCAGGTTGCGCGGCTGTTCCGCCGGGACCAGGCGTGGGCCGCCGGGAGCCGGAGCCGGCGGTGCGGGCGCGGCGGCCCGTGGCGGCGGCAAGCTGCCGGGCGTCGGCGCCAGGCTGGATTGCGGGCGTGCCTCTCCGGCACCCAGGGCGAGCAGAATCAGGGCAAGCGGGGCGGGACGGGCGAGCGACATACCCGATCCCTCCCCCATCCACCCGTGTCGGGTCAAGCGCGCTATAGCGTCGCGATCTGGCCCTCGCCCACCGCGGCCAGGAAAGTCACGATTCCGGCCACCTCGACGCCCGCCGCCAGCGACGGGGGCTCGATGCCCTCGGCGCGCAGACCAGCCTCGCAGGCGATGCGGCGGATGCCGAGCTCGGCCGCGGCGTCCAGCAGGGTGGCCAGCGTGGCGACGCCGCGCGCGGCCAGCAGCGCCTCCCGCCCATCGGACAGCAGGGGCGGATCGGCGAGGAACAGCCGGCAGCCGGCATTGCTGGCGAAGACCACGACATCGCGCCCGATGGCGGCGGCGCCGGTGGCCAGAACCAACGCGTAATGCGCGCGGTCGTGCTCACCCGACAGCAGCAGGATGCCGAGCGGCGCGCTCACACCGCGCAGGCCGGCGCGGCCGGGGCCGCGTGGGCGGACAGGTCGTGGATATCGGCCTCCGGGCCACACAGGCGGCAGGCCGGGTCGCGCTTCAGGGTCACTGTGCGGAACCGCATGTCCAGCGCATCCCACAGCAGCAGGCGCCCGGCGAGGCCCTGCCCGATTCCGAGGATCAGCTTCAGCGCCTCCGTCGCCTGCAAGGTGCCCATGACGCCGGTGACGGCGCCGAGCACGCCGGCTTCCGAACAGGTGGGCACCAGCCCCTCCGGCGGTGGTTCCGGGTGCAGGCAGCGGTGGCAGGGGAAGTGGGCGCCGTCATGGCTGCGGAACACCGAAAGCTGGCCCTCGAAGCGCAGCACCGCGGCGGAGACCAGCGGCCGGCCGAGCAGGTGGCAGGCATCGCCGAGCAGGAAGCGCGTGGCGAAGTTGTCCGTGCCGTCGCAGACCAGGTCGTACTTTCCGATGTTGTCCCAGGCCCATCCGGCGTCCAGGCGACGGGCATGGATTTCCACCCGCGTGTCCGGGTTCAGCGCGGCGATGGTCTCGGCGGCGCTGTCCGCCTTGTTGCGGCCGATGCGGGCGGTGACGTGGGCGACCTGGCGTTGCAGGTTGGACAACTCCAGCCGGTCGTCATCAATGATGCCAAGCGTGCCCACCCCGGCCGCCGCCAAATACAGCGCCAGCGGCGAGCCCAATCCGCCGGCGCCTACCAGCAGCACCCGGGCGGCGCGCAGCTTCGCCTGCCCGATGGCGCCCACCTCCTCCAGCAGGATGTGGCGGGAGTAGCGGCGGAGTTCCGCTTCGGTGAAGTCCAGGTCCATGGTGGCGATATGGGCGCGCCACCGGTGCGCCTGCAAGCTACCCAGGCTCGCAGCCGAAGCGCAGCAGGTTGCCGTGCGGGTCGATCAGGTGGAATTCGCGCAGGCCCCAGGGTTTATCCTTGAAGGGCGACAGGCCGGGGATGCCTTTCGCGGTGAACTCCGCATGCAGCGCGGGGACGGCTGGGCCGCGGATGTAGCAGGCGGTGTGCTCGGGGTGGATGCGGTCCGTGGCCAGCCAGAAATGCAGCTCCATCGCATCCCGCCGCAGCACCGCGTAGTCGCCGTAGAGCCGGCCGGCGAAGCCCAGACCGCCATAGAAGGCCTCCGTCTCCCGCAGGTCGAGCGAGGCGAGGATGGGGATGGCGACGGTCACGCCGGCGACCAGTGACGGAAGTAGGCGTCGGGTGAGGGGCGGGTCGGGCGCGGGCGGTCGGCATTGGGCGTGCCGACATAGATCCAGCCAAGCAACGCATCATCGGGCGCGAAGCCCAGCGCCTGCTTCACCATCGGATCCCGCAGCGCCGCGGAGGACAGCCAGCAACCGCCAAAGCCCTGCGCATCCAGGGCGTTGAGAAAGTTCATGATCCCGGCGGCGGCGGTGGCTTCCTGTTCCCAGGCAGGGATCTTGGGATGGTCATGCCGCAGCGCCGCGCCGGCGGCGACCAGCAGGGGCGCGCGCAGGGGCTTTGTGCGTTCGAGGTCCAGCCGCGCCTCCGGCGTCTCCGGCGCCCGCGCCAGCAGGCGTTCGGCCAGCAGTTCGCCGAGGCGCGCGCGGGCCTCCCCCTCGATGCAGACGAAGCGCCAGGGCTTCAGCCCGCCATGGTCCGGCGCCCGCAGCGCCGCCGCGACGGCAAGCGACAACGCCTGCGGGCCAGGCCCTGGCGCGTGCAGAAGGCGTGGCGGGACGGAGGCGCGGCCGAGCAGGGTGGTGAGCGCGGGGGCCAGCGGGAGGGGGGCTTCAGGCATGGGTTGTAAATATGCGAATCATTCGCAAGCGCAAGGGCGACGAGCCGGGCGGCGGGAGCGCTCGGCCCCCGCCCACCCGATTCAGCCGAAGATGTCGGCCGGGCTGTCCTTGCGCAGGCTGTCGCCCAATTCGCGGCCCATCGCCGCCGCATCGGCCCGCGAGCCCCAAAGCTTGCGCTTCAGCAGGAACGACCCATCGGCACGGGCCACCAGGCCCGTCAGTTGCAGCGAGCCATCCGCCAGGAACTGCGCATGCCCGCCGATCGGCGTGCGGCAGGAGCCATCCAGTGAACCCAGCAGGGCGCGTTCGGCGGCGCTGACGCAGGCGGCGTCGCGATCCTCAATGGCGGAAAGAAGTTCGCGCAGCTCGTGGTCGTCCGCGCGCACGGTGACGCCGACGATGCCCTGGCAGGCGGCCGGCACCATGACCTCCGGGTCGATCACCACCGCGGCCTCATGCGCCATCTCCATCCGCCGCAGCCCGGCGATGGCGAGCAGCGAGGCTTCCGGGCCGCCGGAGGCGCGCACCTTGGCGAGGCGCATCTGCACGTTGCCGCGGATGATCTCCACCTGCAGGTCCGGCCGCGCATGCAGCAACTGGCTCTGCCGGCGGATGGAGGCGGTACCGACCAGGGCACCCTTCGGCAGGCAGGCATAGGGGTCTTCCGAGACGGCGCCCTCGCAGGTCGGGCCGAGTACGATGGCGTCCCGGCTGTCCTCCCGCTTCAGGGCGCAGGCCAGCACGATGCCGGGCGGCAGCTCGGTCTCCAGGTCCTTCATGCTGTGCACGGCGAAATCCACGCGGCCATCCAGCAGCGCCTCATGGATCTCCTTCGCGAACAGCCCCTTGCCGCCGATGTCGGCCAGGCGCTTGTCCTGGATCTTGTCGCCCGAGGTGGCGATGACGCATTCCTCGAAGGCCTTCACCTGCCGCAACAACGGGCAGACGCGGGTGATAAGCTCGAGGAAGTGCCGCGTCTGCCACAGCGCCAGCGGCGACCCGCGCGTGCCGACCTTCAGCGGCAGGGCGCGGGTGGATTGGCGGTGTTGTGGGGAATGGCCATGGATGGCACCGCGCTGGCGCATCGCCTCGGCCGCGGTGGAGTCCTGGTTCGACAGCAACATGCTCAGGCGTCTCCACGCGAGGTCGAGGAAGCAGGGGCCACGCGCGGGCCGGCGAGGCCGACAAGATGCGCGAGATCCTTGAAGAATATCTTCACGTGCGCCATCGGGTCGCGCTTCACGAGTTCCTTGTTCATGTACGCCTCCCAGGTCAGGCGCTGCACGTCCTTGTCCCGGCAGATCGCGACGAACTTCTCGCGGCGCTTGTCGGAGGAGTACCAGAAATACTGCATGATTCCGAGGATCAGGAAGACGCGGCCATGCGCCTTCATGAAGCGCTTGCGGGCGGTGGCCAGCGCGCTGGCGCGACCCGTCGCGCAGAACTCGGCGGCGGCATCGGCGGCGAGGCGGCCGCACAGCATGGCGTAGTAGATGCCCTCGCCGGACGACGGCGCGACCACGCCGGCGGCATCGCCGGCCAGCACCACGTCACGGCCATTGTCCCAGCGCTTCAGCGGCTTCAACGGGATCGGCGCGCCTTCGCGGCGGATCGTCCTGACCTTGTCGAGGCCGGTGCTGGCGCGCAATTCACTGACGGAGCCCCGCAGCGAGAAGCCCTTATGGGCCGAGCCGGTGCCGATGGAGACCTTGTCGCCATGCGGGAAGATCCACGCATAGAAATCCGGCGAGAGCTTGCCCTGGTAGAACACGTCGCAGCGTGTGGCATCGTAGTTCGGAGCTTCCGTCGTCGGCGCCTCGACGATCTCGTGGTAGGCGAAGACGCAGGGGATCTTGTCCGCGCCTTTCACGGACTGTTTGGCCACTTGGCTGCGTGCGCCGTCGGCGCCGATGATGCAGCGGGCGCGCACCCGGATTTCCTCCGTGGCGCCCTTCGGCGTGTAGGCAACCACGGCAACGCCATCCGCGTCATGCTCGATCCGCTCGAAACTGCCGATCCGGCGCTCGGCACCAGCCGTCGCGGCGCGAACCCGCAGGAATTCGTCGAAGCCGTCGCGGTCGACCATGCCGACATAGCCGCCATCGATCGGCATATCGACCTCGGCGTCGGAGGGCGCGATCATCCGTGCCGCGTTGACGCGCGCCACGATCATGTGGTTCGGGATGTCGAAGTCGCGGATCAGGCGGGGCGGGATGGCGCCGCCGCAGGGCTTGATGCGCCCGGCCTTGTCCAGAAGCATCACGCTGCGGCCCTGCCGCGCCAGGTCGTGCGCCGCGGTGGCGCCGGCCGGACCGCCGCCCACCACCACGACGTCGAATTCGTCGAAGCTCATGCTTCCTGCCTCCCCATCAGCAGCCGGACGTTACCGGTGCCGCGTCGTTCATCCGCCGGTGCGCGCCCGATGCGCAGCGCCAGCACCGCCGCGGCGAGGAACAACCCCGCATCGGCCAGAAATACCGTGACATAGCCACCCTGGGCGCTGCCGCTGAGCAGCCGCCCGAGATCCAGCACCACCGTGCCGGCCAATCCACCCGCGCCGAAGGCAATCGCCTGCGCCGCGCCGAACATTCCCATCCGCACGCCCTGCCGGCCCTCGCGCCCCTGGCTGACCAACTGCATCATCGAGGCGATGGCCGCCGCGGCGAAGGCGCCGTTGGCGAGGCCCAGCACGAAGAAGCTTTCAGCCAGCGGAAAGCCGGTGCCGGCGATGCTGGCCCCGGCCAGCGCCGCGAGCAGCGCCGCCGCCGACAGGCAGCCACCGATGATCCAGCCGCGCAGCACCGCGACGCGGCCGCCGGTCAGCGTGCCGACGATGGCAATCAGGATCATGCCCGCCAGCACGCCGCCATGCTGCACGGAGGACAGTCGGGTGGTCTCGCCCAGCGTCATGCCGAAGACGGTGCCGGCGAAGGGCTCCAGGATCAGGTCCTGTGCGCTGTAGGCCAGCATCGAGACGAAGACGAAGATCGTGAAGTGCCGCGCGACGGGTTCCGCCCACACTTCGCGCAGCGCCGGCAGGAAAGGCGTCCGCTCGGCCGGTGCGGCCCTTTGCGGCGCACCCTCGATCCCCACCACCGCGACCAGCGCCAGCAGGAAGGCCAGCACGGATACGCCGGCAGACACCGCGACCAGCCGCGGTCCGGAATAGGGGTCCAGCAGTCGCCCAGAGATCGCCGTGGTCAGCACGAAGCCGGCGATCATCATGATCCAGACCAGCGAAGCCGCCGCCGGCCGCCGTGCCGGCGCGACCCGCGCCGCCAGCAGAACCAGCAGGGACGTGCCCGCCGCGCCGACGCCGATGCCGACCAGCAGGAAGGCCACGACCGCGAGCGCAATTCCGGCGGCCAGCGAGGACGCCATCCAGGCCGTCGCCACCGCCGCCAGCACGCCACCCAGGCCAAGCACCGCCATGCCGCCGATGATCCAGGGCGTGCGCCGCCCGCCCTGGTCCGACCCATGGCCGAGCCGCGGCCGCAGCATCTGCACCGCATAATGCAGGGCCACCAGCACGCCCGGAAGGGTCGCTGGCAGCGCGTGTTCCACCACCATCACCCGGTTCAGCGCCGCCGTGGTCAGCACCACCACCGCGCCGAGCGCGGTCTGCACCAGCCCAAGCCGGACGATGCCAAGCCAGCCCAAGGGGGGAAGCGACGTGTTCATGGTGCCAGCGCCACGGCGGATGCCATCATGCCGGCGACATACAGCGTGATTCCGGTGCCGTTGTACCAGGGCGCCAAGCCGCGTGGATCCCGCAGTAGTTTCCGCATCAGGGCCAGTTGCGCCAGCAGCACCGCCGCCACCAACAGCGCCGCCACCGGCGCGCCCCAGGCCGCCAGCAACGCCACCACCACCGCCTGCGGCACCGCCATGAACACGCAGGCGACGCGCGCGGCACGCGGCGCACCTAGGATGACGGGCAGGGACCGCAGCCCGAAACGCGTATCACCCTCGATCGACTTGAAGTCGTTCAGCGTCATGATGCCATGCGCGCCGAGCCCGTACAGCACGGCCACCAGCACCACGCGCCCATCCGGCGCGCCGGCGGACAGCACCGCGACCGCAGTGATCCAGGGCAGCGTCTCGTAGGACAGGCCGCAGGCCAGGTTGCCCCACCAGCCATTCTGCTTCAGTCGCAGCGGCGGCGCGGAGTAGATCCAGGCCATCACCACCGCCAACACCGTCGCGGCGAAGCCCCAGGCACCCAGCCCGGCGCCGATCGCCAGCGAGACCAGCGTCCAGGCGATGGCAACGTACAAACCCCAGCGCCCGGGGATGCGGCCCGACGGGATCGGCCGGTTCGGCTCGTTGATCGCATCCACATGCCGGTCGTACCAGTCGTTCACTGCCTGGCTCATGCCGCAGACCATCGGCCCGGTCAGCAGGATGCCGAGCGCGATCAGCGGCGCATTGTCCAGCACATTGACGCCGGAAGCCGCGACGCCACAGGCGAAGGCCCACATCGGCGGGAACCAGGTGACCGGCTTCAGCAACTCCAGCACCGCCGCCGGTTGCAGGCGCGGCGCGGCTCGGACGGTGAAGATGGCGGGACCGTCCATCACGGCGCCTGCTGTTCGTCGAGGTCGCCAAGGCCGTAGCGCCGCAGCTTCACATAAAGGCTCTGCCGCGACAGCCCGAGCATTTCCGCCGCCGAGGCGCGGTTGTCGCCGGTGAGTTCCAGCGCCGCCTCGATGCACAGGCGCTCGATCGCATCCGTCGCCTCGCGCACGAGGTCCTTCAGCGGCACGCGGCCAATCAGTTCCGTCAACTGCTCCACGCTGCGCGTCGCACCTTCCACGGCCCGGGTGGGCGGGCGGGTGCGTGGGCCGATGTCGCGGATCTGGAAGCCGAAGCAGGAGGCGCCGCCATTCATCACCGACACCGCGGAGATTTCGACCTCCGCCTGCGCGCCCAGCTCGCCCCGCAGCACGGTGGTGTACAGCCGGACTGCGCCGCGCGTCCGCAGGTTGGACATCAGCACGTCGAGTTCGACACCCTGCCGCCCGATCCAGCGGTCCAGCGATTCGCCGCGCGCCTGCTGTTCGGAGCTGAGCTGCGCCATGTCGAGGAACGCTGCGTTGGCCGTCAGCACATGGGCGGTGGCATCGGTGACCACGAAGCCATCCGGCGCCGCCTCCACCACCTTCAGCAGCTTGGTCTGCGCCTCCGGCAGCAGGATCGCGTCGCCACCCTGATTCGGCACGGTCAGGCGCACCAGGAACAGCAGCCCGCCTTCCTGCCGGAAGGTGGAGGCGGAGACGACGACGGTCTCGCCGCCATCGGCCAGCCGCGCGGAGACATCATCCGCGCGCCCGGCGCTACGGACATTGGCCAGCAGCGCCTGTACCGCGGCGCGGTCCTCCGGCTCGAACACCTCGTTCAGGCTGCGGCCGGGCATGCGCTTCGCGTTGCGGCCGAACAGGCGCTGCGCGGCGGGATTGGCCTCGACCACGCGCTGCTGTTCCGCCTCCAGGATCAGCACCGGGTCCATCGACATCTGGAACAGCAGGCGATAGCGCGTCTCCGCCTGGCGCAGGCGGGAGTAGTCCCGCTCCATCGATTGCTGCACCTCGACCATGCGCTGCTGCAATTGCGACAGCGGCCGCAGGTCGCGCCCGAACACCACGTGCCGGCCGGCATCCCCCACCGGGGCCACCGAGCACAGCAGGGGGATGGAGGCGCCGCGCGCCGAAAGCTGGTTCACATGGCGCCAGCGCACCGAATCGGGGGCCGGCCGCGTGGCCAGCATCGCCTCGACCTTCGGGCGGCTGTCCTTCGCTACCGTATCGCTCCAGGCCCGGCCGAGCCAACTGTCCTGGCCGTCGAATTCGCGGAACAGCTCCTCGTTGCTGAAGGCCAGGTCGCGGATGATGCCGGCCTCGTCAAGCACGAGCGCGATATCCGCTGCGGCGGCGAGCAGGCCTGCCATGGCATCCGCATCGAGCGGGCCGAGCGACGTCCTGGGAGTGGCGAACGGTTTCACGAAGCATTGCGTCCTTCATCCCAAGGGTCCCCTCCCCAGCCTGTCCTCCTGCACGTCACGTCGTAGCCATTCGAACGACCTCAGGCCTCTCGCATCAGCAGGGCCAGCAGCGTTTCCGCCTTCAGCGCCGCCTGTTGACCATCTGCCGCCGTCGCATCCGCACCGACCAGAGCCGCCAGCTCCGGCCGCTCGTTGAACACCCGTCCGCCGACGAGCACCCCGATCTGCGGATTGCGCGACGCCCGCCGAATTTCCCGGATGGCGCCCGCCAGAACCTCCAGCCGATCCTCGCAGGCCAGCGAGAAGCCGACCGCGGCGAACCACTGCCGCCGCACCACGGCCGCAAGTTCCTTCACCGTCGTCCCGGAGCCGCTGGAAACCTCCCAGCCCTGGCGGCGGAAGAATTCGCCCACCATCAGCAGGCCGAAGCTGTGCTGTTCGCCCGGCACCGGGGCCAGCAGCACGCGGCGGTCCACATCGGCGCGGCCGAGTCGCGGGCGGAAGGAGGGGCTGTTCTCCAGCACCACCTGCTGCAGGCAGCACAGGCCGATGGTCACCGCGGTGAAATCGCAGCGATCCTGTTCCCACAGGTCGCCGAGATGCCGCGCCACCGGCGCCAGGAGATGCAGGTAGATGCAGTCGAGCGGCATGCCGCGCGCCGTCAGCCCGCCGACATAGGCGAGCGCCCCGGCCAGGTCGCCCTGCATGGCGAGGCCCGAGACCACGGAGACATCCTCCGGCTGCGGCAGGTTGCCGCCGGGGCTGTCGATATAGGCCGGCGCATTCGCCTCGCGCCGCGACAGGATGAGGCGGGGAATGACCTCCGTCTCCAGCGTGCGGGCCAGCAGCGCCACGCGGCGCCGTTCCGCACTGGCAGGGCGCGGCCTGCCTGGAGCGATTCCGTGCGGCCCGCGCGACACGGCCCGTTCGAGGCCAGCTGCCTGGTCGAGCCCCAGCCCGGCATGCGGGGAGGAACCCGCCTCCGGCGTACGGCCCGTCTCGGACATCTGGTTGAGTGCCATCATTGGCTTCGCGGACATCGCCCCTCTCCGGTTCTTCTACTTGATGCCTGACGCCCCGGGCTGTCAATCGTGATTTACGTCAATCGCGCTTGACACTGCGAAGCTCCGGCCTCTAGCCTCCCTGACAAGCACGGTGTGGGGAGAGAAAGTGATGCGCAGGGACGCGGCCAAATCGGCCATCGAGCGCGGTTTTCTCCCCGGTATCCCCCATCGCAGGCTGTCGGCCAGGTGCCACGGCAGCCTTGATCGGGCAGCGGACAGCCTTTGCAGGAGGATTGTCAAGCCATGCTGACAATGAACGGTCTGTCCGGGTTGCTTGACGCCCTGGATGCCTCCCCTTGGGGTGCCACAACCGGCCGTGCCAGGCGCGAGGCGGCCGCCAGCCGGCGGCCTCTGTATACCCCCGAGGAGCGCCTCCGCCGGGATACGACGCCCTGGACGCTGGTGCAGGGCGTGCTGGCGCCGATCCAGTTCGCCGTCTTCCTGGTGAGCCTGGGCCTGGTGCTGAACTTCCTGATGACCGGGCAGGGGCTCGCGGTGGCCACCGCCTCCGTCGTGGTGAAGACGGGCCTGCTCTACACGATCATGGTTACCGGCTGCGTCTGGGAAAAGGTGGTGTTCGGGCGCTACCTCTTCGCCCCCGCCTTCTTCTGGGAAGACGTGTTCAGCATGCTGGTGCTGGCGCTGCACACCGCCTACCTCGCCGCCGTGCTGACCGGCTTCGGCGACGGCCAGGGACAGATGCTGCTGGCGCTCGCCGCCTATGCCGCCTACGTCGTCAACGCCGCGCAGTTCCTGCTCAAGCTGCGCGCCGCTCGGATCGACGAAGCGCGCAGCCACACTGGGCTGGCGGCATGAGCGCCGCGGCCGCCCTTCCCGTGACCGGCTGCGGCGACGCGCCCGTGCTGCGGGAGCGCGGCCAGCGCGAGGTGTTCTGCGGCCTGACCGGAATCGTCTGGCTGCACCGCAAGATCCAGGACGCCTTCTTCCTGGTCGTCGGCAGCCGCACCTGCGCCCACCTGCTGCAATCCGCGGCCGGCGTGATGATCTTCGCCGAGCCGCGCTTCGCCACCGCCATCATCGATGAACGCGACCTGGCGGGCCTCGCTGACTGCAATGCCGAACTCGACCGCGTGGTGACGCGGCTGCTGGAACGGCGCCCGGACATCAAGCTGCTGTTCCTGGTGGGCTCCTGCCCGTCCGAGGTCATCAAGCTGGACCTGTCCCGCGCCGCGCAGCGCCTGTCCGGCCGCTTCATGCCGCAGGTCCGCGTGCTGAACTACAGCGGCAGCGGCATCGAGACGACCTTCACCCAGGGCGAGGACGCCTGCCTCGCCTCCCTGGTGCCGGAAATGCCGGCGGAGGCGGGCACTGCCCGGTCCCTGCTGGTGGTCGGCGCGCTGGCCGAGGTGGTGGAGGACCAGTTTCTTCGCATCTTCGCCGCCCTCGGCGTTGGGCCGGTGCGCTTCCTGCCGTCTCGTCGTGCCTCCGAATTGCCGGCGGTCGGCCCCGGCACGCGCTTCCTGCTGGCGCAGCCCTTCCTGGGCGACACCGCCCGCGCGCTGGAAGCCCGTGGCGCCACCCGCATCGCCGCCCCCTTCCCGCTGGGCGTGGAGGGCACCACGGCCTGGCTGACCGCCGCCGCCGAGGTCTGGGGCACGCCGCCGGCGCGCATCGCGGAGGCCACTGCCAGCGCCGCCAGCCGCGCCACCGCGGCGCTGTCGCGCATCCGCGAAAGGCTGGCCGGCAAGCGCATCTTCTTCTTCCCGGACAGCCAGCTCGAAATTCCGCTGGCGCGCTTCCTGTCGCGCGAACTCGGCATGGAGTTGACCGAGGTCGGCACGCCCTACCTGCACCGCCAACACCTGGCGGAGGAACTGGCGCTTCTGCCGGCCGGCACGATGCTGTCCGAGGGCCAGCATGTGGACCGGCAGCTCGATCGCTGCCGCGCGCTGCGGCCGGACCTGACGGTCTGCGGCCTTGGCCTTGCCAACCCGCTGGAGGCGGAGGGGCTGACGACGAAGTGGGCGATCGAACTCGTCTTCACGCCGATCCAGGGCTACGACCAGGCGGCGGATCTCGCCGAGCTGTTCGCGCGCCCGCTGCTGCGCCACGCGAAGCTGACGGTGTAGCCGCCATGCAGCTCGCGCTCTGGACCTATGAAGGCCCCCCCCATATCGGCGCCATGCGCGTCGCCACCGCGATGGATGGTGTGCACTACGTGCTGCACGCGCCGCAGGGCGATACCTACGCCGACCTGCTGTTCACCATGATCGAGCGCCGCAGCAAGCGCCCGCCCGTCACCTACACCACCTTCCAGGCCCGCGACCTGGGCGGCGACACCGCCAACCTGTTCCGCGAATCGGTGCTCGATGCCTATGAGCGTTTTCGGCCGCAGGCGATGCTTGTCGGCGCGAGCTGCACGGCGGAGCTGATCCAGGATGATCCGGGCGGGCTCGCCAAGACCCTCGGCCTGCCGATCCCGGTCGTGCCGCTGGAACTGCCGGCCTATCAGCGCAAGGAAAACTGGGGCGCGGCGGAAACCTTCTACCAGCTCGTCAGGGCCTGCGCCGGGCCGCATGTGCCGAAGCCCGGCACGGTGCGCGCCAAGGGCGCGGTGCCGCGCTGCAACATCCTCGGCCCGACCGCGCTCGGCTTCCGCCATCGCGACGACGTGCCGGAGGTGGAGCGGCTGCTGTCCGCGCTCGGCATCGAGGTCAACGTCATCGCGCCGATGGGCGCGACGCCGGCGGATCTCGCGACGCTGGGCGACGCCGATTTCAACGTGGTGCTGTATCCCGAGACCGCCGGCCTCGCCGCCGCCTGGCTGAAGCGCAGCTTCGGGCAGCCGAGCACCACCGTGGTGCCGATCGGCGTCGGCGCGACGCGGGATTTCGTCCGCGAAGTGGCGCAACTCGCCGGTGTGCCGGCGACGACTTCGGAAGGCGCGCTGCGCCTGCCGTGGTACTCGCGCTCCGTCGACAGCACCTACCTCACCGGCAAGCGTGTCTTCATCTTCGGCGATGCGACCCACGCCATCGCCGCGGCGCGCGTGGCGCACCAGGAGCTCGGCTTCACCGTCGTCGGCCTCGGCAGCTATTCGCGGGAATTCGGCCGCGAGGTGCGGGCCGCCGCGGCGCTGTATGGCGTGGAGCCGCTGATCACCGACGACTACCTGGAGGTCGAGGCGCAGATCGCGGCTTTGCAGCCGGAACTCGTGCTTGGCACGCAGATGGAACGCCATGTGGCGAAGCGGCTTGGCGTGCCCTGCGCGGTGATCTCGGCGCCTGTGCATGTGCAGGATTTTCCGGCGCGCTTCTCCCCGCAGATGGGGCTCGAAGGCGCCAACGTGATCTTCGACACCTGGGTCCATCCGCTGATGATGGGCCTGGAGGAACATCTGCTTGGGATGTTCCGCGAGGATTTCGAGTTTCACGACGGCGCGCAGGCGTCCCACCTGGGACACGCCGCGCCGTCACAGTCGGGCAGAGAGGCAGCGCCCGCCGCGCAGCCCATGCCCGTGCCCGCGGCGGAGACTCCCCACTCCGCCGCGGGCGCCCTCATTTCGACGTGGGGCCTGGATGCCGAGAAGGAGCTGAAGAAAATTCCCTTCTTCGTCCGCGGCAAGGCCCGGCGCAACACGGAACGCTTCGCGCAGGAACGGGGGATCGGCACCATCACGGTCGAGACCTTGTACGACGCGAAGGCGCATTTCTCGCGGTGAGGCATTCCTCTCGCCGCAGGACCGGAGGGCCGCATGCCTGAGGGTATGAACTGGGTTTCCGCGACCACGATCCGTATCGTCGTGGTGACGATGGACAGCCACCTGGCCGGCGCCATGATGCAGGCGCGGGATGCGCTGCGGCAGGATATCCCCGGGCTGGAACTGGCGATCCACGCCGCCGACGAATGGGGCACGGATGCGGAGGCCCTGAAGGCCTGCAACACCGACATCGCCCGAGGCGACATCGTCATCGCGACCATGCTGTTCCTGGAAGACCACATCAACCTGGTGCTGCCGGCGCTGCGGGCGCGGCGCGATGCCTGCGATGCGATGGTGTGCTGCATGTCCGCCGGCGAGGTCATGAAGCTGACCCGCATCGGCCGTTTCGACATGGGCGCCGAGGCCCGCGGCGTCATGGGCCTGCTGAAGCGCCTGCGTGGCTCGAAGAAGTCCGGCGCAGCATCTTCCGGCAAGGGCCAGATGAAGATGCTGCGGGAGCTGCCGAAGCTGCTGCGCTTCATCCCCGGCACCGCGCAGGATGTGCGCGTGTATTTCCTGGCGCTGCAATACTGGCTCGCCGGCAGCCAGGCGAACCTGGCCAATCTGGTGCGCCTGCTCGTGAACCGCTACGCGGCCGGGCCGCGCCGCGCGTTGGTCGGCACGCTGAAGGTGGCGCCGCCCATCGAATACCCCGAGGTCGGGCTGTATCATCCGCGCATTCCGGGCCAGGTGACGGATCGCGTCGCCAATCTGCCGGGCCGTGGGCGCAGCGGCACGGTGGGACTGCTGATCATGCGGTCCTACGTGCTGGCCGGCAACGCGGCGCATTATGACGGCGTCATCAACGCGCTCGAGGCGCGCGGCCTGAACGTGGTGCCGGCCTTCGCCAGCGGCCTCGACAATCGCCCCGCCATCGACGCCTATTTCCGGCGCGAGGGCATCACCACCGTGGACGCCGTCGTGTCCCTGACCGGCTTCTCCCTGGTCGGTGGCCCGGCCTACAACGATGCGCGCGCGGCGGAACAAACGCTGGCCACGCTCGACGTGCCCTACATCTCCGCGCACCCGCTGGAATTCCAGACCATGCGGCAGTGGCAGGCAGACCCGCGCGGCCTGCTGCCCGTGGAAGCCACGATGATGGTGGCGATCCCGGAGCTCGATGGCGGCATTCTGCCGATGACCTTCGGCGGCCGCTGTGGCGCTTCCTCCACTGGCGTGCGCTGCCCCGGCTGCGATGGCGTCACCTGCGGCCGCGACATGGTGTCCTACACCGAACGCGCTACGACGCTGGCCGCGCGGGTCGCCAAGCTGGTTGCGCTGCGGCGTGCGACGCGAGCGGAACGCAAGGTGGCGGCCGTGGTCTTCAACTTCCCGCCGAATGCCGGCAACACCGGGACCGCCGCGTACCTGTCCGTGTTCCAGTCGCTGTTCAACACGCTGCGGGCGATGCGCGATGCTGGCTACACGGTGGAGGTCCCCACCGACGTGGAGACGCTGCGACGTGCGATCACGGAGGGCAACGCCCAGACCTTCGGCGCCATTGCCAACGTCGCGGCGCGCATCCCGGCCGACGACCATGTGCGGCGCGAAGTGCACCTGTCCGAAATCGAGCGCACCTGGGGCCCGGCGCCCGGCCGCGCGCAGTCCGATGGCGCCAGCATCTTCGTACTGGGCGCGCAATTCGGAAATGTCTTCATCGGGGTGCAGCCCGGCTTTGGCTACGAGGGCGACCCGATGCGCCTGCTGTTCGAGCGCGGCTTCGCGCCAACGCACGCATTCAGCGCCTTCTACCGCTGGATCCGGGAAGATTTCGGCGCCCACGCCGTGCTGCATTTCGGCACCCACGGCGCACTGGAGTTCATGCCGGGCAAGCAGGCCGGGCTTTCCGCCGAGTGCTGGCCGGACCGGCTGATCGGCGACCTGCCAAACCTGTACCTGTACGCCTCGAACAATCCGTCCGAGGGCATGCTGGCGAAGCGGCGCGCCGGCGCCTCCCTCATCAGCTACCTGACGCCGCCGGTGACCAGCGCCGGGCTGTACCGCGGCCTGCTGGACCTGAAGGCGACGCTGGATCGCTGGCGCGCGCTGGAGCCGGAGTGCGACGCGACGGTACGCGCCTCCCTGGCCGAACTGGTGCAGGCGCAGGCCGCCGCGGTCGACCTGACGCCGGCCGAGCCGGCCTGGACCGAAGCCGAGGCGCCTGCCGTCATCCAGAAGCTTGGCAACGAGCTGCTTGAGTTGGAATACACGTTGATTCCGCACGGCCTGCATGTGGTGGGCGAGGTGCCGGATGCGGCGCAGCGCCGCGACATGCTGGAGGCCGCCGGCGTGGCCGACGCCGCGGAGTTCGCACGGCTCGACGAGCTTCTGGCGACCGAGCACGAGCTACCGGCCATCCTGCACGCGCTCGATGGCGGCTACACGCGCCCAGCGCCTGGTGGCGACCTGCTGCGCACCACGGATGTGCTGCCGACCGGCCGTAACCTGCACGGCTTCGACCCCTTCAAGATCCCCTCCGCCTTCGCCGTCAAGGACGGCGCCCGGCAGGCGGACCGGCTGCTGGCGCGCCACGCGGCGGACGGCAAGGGGCTGCCGGAGACAGTGGCGATCGTGCTGTGGGGCACCGACAACCTGAAGACGGAGGGCGGCCCGATCGCCCAGGCGCTGTGGCTGATGGGCGCCGAGCCGCGCCACGACAGCTACGGCCGCCTGACCGGCGCGAAGCTGGTGCCGCTGGACGTGCTGGGCCGGCCGCGCGTCGACGTCATGGTGACGTTGTCCGGCATCTTTCGCGATCTGCTTCCCTTGCAGACAAAGCTGTTGGCGGAGGCCGCCCTGCTGGCGGCAAGTGCCGAGGAGCCGATCGAGCAGAACTACATCCGCAAGCACGCGCTGGCCCACCTGGCACAGCATGGCGGCGAGATGGCGCAGGCCGCGCTGCGGGTGTTCGGCAATGCGGACGGCGCCTATGGCACCAATGTCAACCAGATCCTCGACGCAGGGCTGTGGACGGATGAGGACGAACTCGCCGACGCCTATGTCAAGCGTAAGGGCTTTGCCTACGGCGTGGACGGCAAGGCGGCGCGGCAGGACCAGGTGCTGACGCAGCTGCTCGGCAGCGTCGACGTCACCTACCAGAACGTCGACAGCGTCGAGGTCGGGCTGACGACGATCGACCAGTACTTCGACACGCTCGGCGGCATGAGCCGCGCAGTGCGGCGTGCGCGGGGTGGCCAGGAAGCCAGTGTCTATGTCGGCGACCAGACCCGTGGTGAAGGCACCATCCGTAGCGTCGCCGAACAAGTGGCGTTGGAGACCCGGACGCGGGCACTGAACCCCAAATGGTTCGAACCGCTGCTGGCGCATGGCTACGAGGGTGTGCGGCAGATCGAGGCGCAGGTCACCAACACCATGGGCTGGTCGGCGACAACCGGCCAAGTGGCACCGTGGATCTACCAGAACCTGGCTGAGACCTACATGCTCGACCCCGCGATGCGCGCGCGCCTCGCGGCCTTGAACCCCACCGCTTCCGCGAAGATCGCCAACCGGCTGATCGAGGCGCAGGAGCGGCAATACTGGCAGCCGGATGCCGAGACCCTGGCCGCGCTACGACGCGCGGGCGAGGAGCTCGAGGACCGGCTCGAAGGCATCACCGAGGAGATGGCGGCATGACCGTGATCGTGCGACCGCGCCCCGACGAACGTCTCATCGGCGATGGAGATGGCAGCGTGCAGGTGCATATGCCGGACCCGCTGAAGATCGACGGCGCCAAGGTCTTCGCGGTGTATGGCAAGGGCGGCATCGGCAAGAGCACCACATCCTCCAACCTGTCTGTCGCCTTCGCCAAGCTGGGCAAGCGCGTGCTGCAGATTGGCTGCGACCCGAAGCACGACAGCACCTTCACGCTGACCGGCCGGATGATCCCGACAGTGATCGACGTGCTCGACGGCGTCGGCTTCCATTCCGAGGAGCTGCGCGCCGAGGATTTCGTGGTCGAGGGTCGCCACGGGGTGATGTGCGTCGAAGCCGGTGGCCCGCCGGCCGGCACCGGCTGCGGTGGCTACGTGGTGGGCCAGACGGTGAAGCTGCTGAAGGAGCATCACCTGCTGGAGGACACGGACATTGTGATCTTCGACGTGCTCGGCGACGTGGTCTGCGGCGGTTTCGCGGCGCCGCTACTGCATGCGGATCGTGGCGTGATCGTCGCGGCAAATGACTTCGACAGCATCTTCGCGATGAACCGGATCGTCGCCGCCATCAAGGCGAAGTCGCAGAACTACGGCGTGCGGCTGGGCGGCGTGATCGTCAACCGCTCCAAGGACACCGACCAGATCCAGAAGTACAACGATGCGACCGGCATGAAGATGCTGGCGCACCTGCCGGACCTCGATGTCATCCGCCGGTCGCGTCTGAAGAAGGCGACGTTGTTCGACATGGAGCAGTCACCGGAGGTCGAGGGCGTCTGCAACGATTACCTGCGCCTCGCGGCAGGCCTGCTCGCCGGCGTCACGCCACTGGAAGCGACGCCGCTGAAGGACCGTGAGATCTTCGACCTGCTGGGGTACGATTGATGACCAGCGCCAGCTACCAGGCCCGCCGCGGCGAGCTGGAAACCTATTTCGACCGCACTGCCGTCAAGGCCTGGGAACGCCTGACCTCCGATGCGCCAGTCAGCGGCATCCGCGCCACCGTCCGCGCCGGGCGCGATGCGATGCGCAGGCAGTTGCTGTCCTGGCTGCCGCCGGACCTGCGCGGCAAGCGCGTGCTGGATGCCGGCTGCGGCACCGGCGCGCTGGCCGTTGAAGCGGCGCGCCGTGGGGCGGAGGTGGTGGCTGTCGATATCTCGCCGACCCTGGTCGCGCTGGGGCAGGAACGCGCCGCGGGCCAGCACGGTGCCGGCCATGTCAGCTTCCATGTCGGCGACATGCTGGACCCTGCCTTTGGCCGCTTCGATCATGTGGTCGGGATGGATTGCCTGATCCACTACAAGCCGGCCGACGTGCTGCGCGCGCTGGATGGGCTGGCCGGGCGGACGGAGAAGAGCATCCTGTTCACCTTCGCGCCGCGCAGCGCCTTCCTGATGGCGTTCCTGACGGTCGGTCGCCTGGTGCCGCGCGGCGATCGCTCCCCGGCGATCGTGCCGGTGGCGGAGGCGACGCTGCGTCGGCTGGTGTCTGGCCATCCGACAATGGCCGGCTGGCATCCGGTGCGCACGCATCGCGTGGCCAGCGGCTTCTATACCTCCCAGGCGCTGGAACTGGTGCGGCGATGACGAAGCGACCCGGCCGGATCATCCGACTGTGGCAGGGCGTGGGGCCGCATCTGCTGCCCTTTGCCAACGCCACTTCGGATCGCCTGCCGATGTCGCGGCTGCTGCGGCTGTCGTTGTTCCAGATTTCATGCGGCATGGCGGCGGTGCTGCTGGTCGGAACGCTGAACCGCGTGATGATCGTGGAACTTCATGTGCCGGCCTGGCTGGTTGCTTCCATGGTCGCGCTGCCGCTGGTCTTCGCGCCGGCGCGGGCGCTGATCGGCTTCAAGTCGGATACCTACAAATCAGTTCTCGGCTGGAAGCGCGTGCCCTATCTGTGGCTCGGCACCATCATCCAGTTCGGCGGCCTGGCGATGATGCCCTTCGCGCTGCTCGTGTTGTCCGGCGATACCTGGGCGGAGCCCTGGGCCGGGCAGTTGGCCGCGGCCATCGCCTTCCTGATGACCGGCTTCGGCATGCACATGGTGCAGACCGTGGGCCTGGCGCTGGCGACGGACCTTACGCCGCGCGACCAGCAGCCAAACGTCGTCGCTATGCTGTCGGCGATGCAGCTTGTCGGTATGGTGCTGTCGGCGCTGGTGTTCGGCGCGCTGCTGGCGGATTTCTCGCAGCTGCGGCTGATCCAGGTGGTGCAGGGTGCCGCCGCGCTGACGCTGGTGCTGAACCTGGTCGCGGCCTGGCAGCAGGAAGTGCGCGATCCCTCCCGCACCGCTCGCACTGGCGAGCCGGAGCCGACATTCCTCGAGGCCTTCCGCGCGCTGCGCAAATCCGGCCCGTGGAACCGTCGGCTGCTCGGCGCCGGCATTGGCACCGCGGGCTTCACCATGCAGGACGTGCTGCTGGAGCCCTATGGCGGGCAGATCTTGGGGCTCTCGGTCGGTGCCACCACGGCGCTTTCGGCGCTGCTGGCGGGCGGCGCGGTCATCGGCTTCCTGCGCGCGGCGCAGCGGCTCGGCCAGGGTGCCGATTCGCATCAGGTCGCGGGCCATGGCGCGCTGGTCGGCATCGCCGGCTTCACCGTCATCATCTTCTCGGGCGCCTTCGGCAGTGGCGCGGTGTTCGGCGGCGGCGTGGCGCTGATTGGCTTCGGGGCCGGACTGTTCGGTCACGCGACGCTGACCGCTTGCATGCGCGCGGCGCCCGCGGACCAGGTGGGCCTTGCGCTCGGCGTCTGGGGCGCGGTGCAGGCGACGGCCGCGGGCTGTGCGATCGCGCTGGGCGGCGTGCTGCGGGACGTGATGTCCTCTCTCGCGACATCGGGCGCGCTGGGGGAGGGGCTGGCCCTCGCGGCCACTGGCTATGTCAGCATCTACCTGATCGAGATCGCCCTGTTGTTCGTCACCCTCGCCGTGGTCGGGCCCCTGGTCCGTAATCGCGGTGCGTCACGTCCACAACAAGCCGCCGGCCTCGCCGGTCCGGCACACGTCTGACCATCCAAAGAAGTGGAGGCCCACATGCCCGGCGCACATCAATTCGTTCAAATGGATCTGGCGGCAGGGCTGCTCTACGCCTTCTTCGCCTTCTTTTTTATCCTGGTGCTGTGGCTGCATCGCGAAGGCAAGCGCGAGGGCTATCCCCTGATCTCGGATCGCCCAAGCCACCCGCTGCGCGTGCCGATCGAAGGCTTTCCCGGCGTGCCGCCGCTGAAGGTGTTCAAGCTGAAGCATGTCGATCCGCACCTGCTGACGCGGCAGGAGCGTGATCTGACCGGATTGGTGGAATCCGCGGACCGCTTCGGCGGCTCCCCGTGGGTGCCGACGGGCGATGCGATGCGCGACGGCATCGGCCCGGCCGCCTATGCCGAGCGGGCCGATGTGCCCGACCTGACCTTCGACGACGAATCGCCCAAGATCGTGCCGCTGCGCGCCGCCCCGGGCTACACGATCGGCGAGACCGATCCGGACCCACGCGGCAAGCCGGTGATCACGCTGGATGGCCGCATCGCCGGTGTGGCCGTGGACCTCTGGGTCGACAAGTCGGAGCTGATCCTGCGCTACATCGAGGTCGAGGTGGCCGGCAGCGCGCGCCGCGTGCTGGTGCCGATGTTCCTGGCCACCATCAACTCGGCCGGCACGGTCCGCGTCATCTCCGTCACGGCCGCACAACTCGCCGCCGCACCGGCCATCGCGATGCCGGAGCAGATCACGCTGCTCGAGGAAGACAAGGTGGCGGCGTATTTTGGCGGCGGCCACTTCTACGCAACCCCCGAGCGCAGCGAGGCGCTGGTATGAACAAGTACAACGGAATCGCCGAGCATGACGGGGAAGCCATCCCCGGCCTGCCTGGCCCACTGCCGGCGGGTGAGAGCATCCTGTGGCAGGGCGCGCCGGAATGGCGCGGAATCGCGCGGCGCGGCCTGTTCGTGCGCGGCATCGCAATCTATTTCGTGCTGCTCGCGGCGCTGCAGGCCGGCAACCTGGCGACACAGGGCGCCGGGGTGATGGACATGGTGGCAGGAGCCAGCCTGCTGGTCGTGATCGGCGTGGTGCCGGTGGCGCTGCTGCTGCTGTTCGCGGCGCTGTCGGCGCGCACCAGCCTGTACACCATCACAAGCCGCCGCATCGTCATGCGGGTGGGCGTTGCTCTGCCGATGACGGTGAACATTCCCTTCGTGCTGATCGACCAGGCGTCGGTGGCGCATCATGCCGACGGCACCGGGGACCTGGTGGTGAAGCTGGTGGCGCCGCATCGCGTCTCCTGGATCGCGCTTTGGCCGCATATCCGCCCCTTCCGCGTTGCGCGGCCCGAACCCATGTTGCGCGCATTGAAGGATGCGGATGTGGCGGCGCAGGTGCTGTCGCGCGCGCTGGCGGCGGCGGCTTCCCTGCCGGTGCCGGCGCTCGCCGCGGCGCAGGACAAGCGCAATGCCGGCCGTGCCGAAGCGATGGCCTGAAGGGGGGGGAGGAGACCATGCCGGAAGCCATCGAGGTCCACCCGATCCTTCGCCGCCCGGCGCTGGTCTGCGGCGCGATGGTGGCGGGCATGCTGGCGCTGGTCCTGGCCAGCCCCTTCCTGCCGAATGCGCGCGACGGCCAGGTGCCCGTTGCCGTGGCGCAGCGAGACCTGCATTTCACAGATCGTGCCGATGGCGGCGTCTCCATCACGGAGGCGCCGTCCGGTCGCCCGGTCGCGACGCTGGAGCCGGGCGAAGGGGGCTTCGTGCGCGGTACCGTCCGCGGCCTGGTGCGCGAAAGACGGCGCGAAGATATTGGTTCTGCCATACCGTTCCGGCTCACGGCGTGGCAGACTGGGCAACTGACGCTGGAGGACCAGGCAACCGGTCGCCGGCTGGATCTGACGGGCTTTGGCCAGACCAATTCTGCGGCCTTCGCCCGGCTTCTGACCAACAGGGAGTAACCAGGATGAACGGCCGCTGGGGAGCGGGCCGGGCACTCTTCGGTGGGACCAGGACCTTCGAAGTGCCCTGCACGGTGGATATCGAGAGAACCGCGGACAGCTTTCATGTCTATGCGGTGCCGGAGGACGTGTTCCTGCGGCCAGGCGACAAGGTGCTGGTGCACAACATGCCGGACCATGTCGCCTTCGGGGAACGCACCTCGTTCCAGACCCGCGCGACGGTGATGCGCGCCGGGCCGCTGACCCGCTGGTGGACGCAGTGGGTCGCGATTTTTGAATTGACGGAGCTGTATCACTGCGGTTTCGAGCCGAAGGAGGCCGCCGCATGGAACGCCTGATCCTGGATGGTCCTGCGGTCGCCGACCCGGTCCTGGCCAACATCACCGCCCCCGGCATGACACCGGGCGGGCGCCCCGATGCGGATGGCATCGCGACGAAGATGGCGTTGACCGAGACCGCGCTGTCGCCGCGCTTCTACACGACCGATTTCGCAGCGATGGACAAGATCGACATTGAGCCCGTGCGCCGGCAATGGGATGCGATGATGGCGGAGTTCCACGCCGATCCGAACAAGGGCCACTTCACCCGCACCGCCGAATTCGACGAGTTCGACATCAAGGCGCTGCCGGAGCCGTTGCAGAAGGAGCTGCTGGAGTTCCTGATCAGCTCCGTCACCGCCGAATTCTCCGGCTGCGTGCTGTACGCCGAAATCAAGAAGCGCGTCACCAACCCCGACATGAAGGACATCTTCGGCGTCATGGCGCGGGATGAAAGCCGGCATGCCGGCTTCATCAACGATGCGCTGAAGGATGTCGGCGTCGGCGTCGATCTCGGCTTCCTGACGAAGGCGAAGAAGTACCACTATTTCCAGCCGAAGTTCATCTTCTACGCGACCTACCTGTCCGAGAAGATCGGCTACGCCCGCTACATCACCATCTTCCGGCAGTTCGAGCGGCATCCGGAGCTGCGGTTCCACCCGATCTTCAAGTGGTTCCACAACTGGTGCAATGACGAGTTCCGCCACGGCGAGGCCTTCGCGCTGCTGATGCGCGCCAACCCGCATCTGCTGTCGGGCGGCAACGTCTACTGGGTGCGGTTCTTCCAGCTCGCGGTCTTCGCCACGATGTATGTGCGCGACCATGCGCGGCCGGAATTCCACAAGGCGCTTGGCATGACCCCGACCGACTACGACATGCAGGTGTTCCGCATCACGGAGGAGATTTGCCGTCAGGTCTTCCCCGCCACGCTGGATGTCGACAACCCGAGCTTCCTGCGCGGGCTGGAGCGGTTGCGGAAGGTCAACGAGGCAATGGCCGCGGCGCGGGCGCAGGGCGGCGTCGTCGGCACCCTCAAGCGCTACGGGCTGATGGCGGCAGCCGGCGCGAACTTCGCGCGGCTGTACTTCCTGCGGCCGCGGCGGCACGACCTGCCGGCCGATCCGCGCCTGCAGCCGGCCTGGTAGAATCATGGCCGATCATGGGCTGCCCGCGCTGTTCACCCTGTTCATCTGGTGGTTCAGCACGGGCGTCATCCTGTACCTGGACGGGCTGCGGCGGGAGACCTTCCGCTGGACCATGCTCGGCGCCACCACGCTGTTGCTGGCGGCGCTGGCGGGGCTGCATGCCTCGGCCTGGGACACGACGACGCGCGGTGCCTATCTCGGCTTCATCTGCGGGCTGTTGGTCTGGGCCTGGATCGAAACGGCCTTCCTGACCGGCCTCGTCACCGGGCCCAACCGCAGCGCCTGCCCGCCGGGCGCCAAAGGCTGGCCACGGCTGCGCGCGGCGCTGGGTGCGGTGTTGTGGCACGAGATCGCCATCATGGTCGCCGCAGCCGCCATCGCCGTCGCCACCTGGGGCGCGCCGAACCGCATCGGGCTGTGGACCTTCCTGGCCTTCTGGGCGATGCGGCAGAGCGCGAAGCTCAACGTCTATCTCGGCGTACGCAACCTGGCAGAGGCGTTCCTGCCCGAACATCTGCGCTACCTCGAGAGCTTCTTCCGGCGCCGGCGGATGAATGCGCTGCTGCCGGTCTCGCTGCTGCTCGGCGGCGTGGCCTGCGTGCTGCTGATGCAGTCTGCCATCGCTGCGGATGCCACGCCGCATGAGGTGGCGGGGTTCACGCTGCTCGCCAGCCTGGTTGCGCTGGGGCTGCTGGAACACGTCTTCATGGTCATGCCGGTCCCGGCGGATGCTCTCTGGCGCTGGGGCCTCGCCTCGCGCAAGGATCGTCCGGCGCCGGCAGCCGTCACGTGACTGAACGAAAAAGACCGGCCACAGGGGGTCCGAGATGAACTACGAATCCTTCTTCCGCACCCAGCTCGACAGCCTCCGCCGTGAGGGCCGCTATCGCGTCTTCGCCGACATCGAGCGTCACGCGGGCCAGTTTCCGAAGGCGACGCGCCATCGCAACGGCAAGACGTCGGAAGTGACGGTTTGGTGCTCCAACGACTATCTCGGCATGGGCCAGCATCCGAAGGTGCTGGCGGCGATGCACCAGGCGCTGGACAGCCACGGCGCCGGGGCGGGCGGCACGCGCAACATCTCCGGCACCAACCACGAGCACGTCCTGCTGGAACGCGCATTGGCTAAGCTGCACGGCACGGAAGACGCGCTGCTGTTCAATTCGGGCTACATGTCCAACTGGGCGTCCCTGTCCACCCTGGCGGGCCGGATGCCGGGTTGCGTCATCGTGTCGGATGAGATGAACCATGCCTCGATGATCGAGGGCATGCGCCACAGCCGCGCCGAGCGCCGCATGTTTCGCCACAACGACCTGGTGGACCTGGAGCGCGTGCTGTCCGAGATCGACCCCGCCGCGCCGAAGCTGGTGGCGTTCGAGAGCGTCTATTCCATGGATGGCGACATCGCCCCCATCGCCGCCATCTGCGACATCGCCGACAAGTATGGCGCGATGACCTATTGCGACGAGGTTCACGGCGTCGGCCTGTACGGCCCGAATGGCGGCGGCATCACGGACCGCGACGGCGTCTCGCACCGCCTGACGGTCATCGAAGGCACGTTGGCCAAGGCCTTCGGCGTGATCGGCGGCTACATCGCCGGCTCCGCCGCCATGTGCGACTTCGTGCGCAGCTATGCCTCCGGTTTCATCTTCTCCACTGCCCTGCCGCCAGCCATCGCCGCCGGCGCACGCGCCAGCATCGAGCATCTGATGGAAAGCAGCGCGGAGCGCGAGCGGCTGCATGAACGCGCCGCGACGCTGCGCAAGCGCCTGGATGCGATCGGCGTGCCGCACCTCGACAATCCCAGCCATATCGTGCCGGTGATGGTCGGCGATCCCATCGTCTGCAAGACCATCAGCGACATCCTGCTGGACGAGCACGGTGTCTACGTGCAGCCGATCAACTACCCGACCGTGCCGCGTGGGACGGAGCGCCTGCGCATCACGCCGAGCCCCGTGCACAGCGACGCGGACATGGACCAGTTGGTGAACGCGCTGTCCGCCGTGTGGTCGCAGTTCAGCCTGCAAAGGGCCGCCTGATGGATCTGGGGCCGCCGATCCTGCGCAAGCCCGTGACGGTGCGCGCGGTATTTCCCTTCGCGGCCATCGTCGGCCAGGACGAGATGAAGCTGGCGCTGCTGATCGCGGCCGTGGATCCCTCCGTCGGTGGTGTGCTGGTGTTCGGCGATCGCGGCACGGGGAAGTCCACCGCCGTGCGTGCGCTGGCCGCGCTGCTGCCGCCGATGCAGGCGGTGGCGGGATGCCGCTTCGGCTGCGATCCGGCGCGGGCCGCCGACCTGTGCGAGGCCTGCCGTAACTCGGACGAGCTTGTGGTGGCGACGGTGCCGGTGCCGGTCGTCGACCTGCCGCTGGGTGCGACGGAGGACCGCGTCGCTGGCGCGTTGGACATCGAGCGTGCGCTGGCGAATGGCGAGAAGGCGTTCGAGCCGGGGCTGCTGGCCCGCGCGCATCGCGGGTTCCTGTACATCGACGAGGTAAACCTGCTGGAGGACCATCTGGTGGATTTGCTGCTGGATGTCGCGGCCTCCGGCGAGAATGTGGTGGAGCGCGAGGGCATCAGTATCCGTCACCCGGCGCGCTTCGTGCTGATCGGCAGCGGCAATCCGGAGGAAGGTGAACTGCGCCCGCAGCTGCTGGACCGCTTCGGGCTTTCCGTGGAAGTCCGTACGCCGACAGACCTCGCCAACCGCATCGAGGTGGTGAAGCGCCGCGACGCCTTCGAGCGCAACACCGAGGCCTTCCTGGCGGCTTGGGAAGCGGAGGCGGAGGCGACGCGCGAGAAGATCCTCGCCGCGCGCGCGCTGCTGCCGATGGTCGCGGTCCCGGATGTGACGCTCGAGAATGCGGCGCGGCTCTGCATGGCGCTCGGCACGGACGGACTGCGCGGCGAGCTGACGCTGATCCGCGCGGCCCGCGCCCTGGCGGCGCTGGAGGGCGACGAGGTGGTGGGCGTGGCGCATCTGCGCCGAATCGCCGCCCCCGCGCTCCGTCACCGCCTGCGCCGCAACCCGCTGGACGAGGCGGTGGCCACCACGCGGGTCGAGCGCGCGGTGGTTGAAGTGTTCGGGCCGTGACCGACGCGGCGCTGGCGGCCCTGCTGCTGGCGGTCGATCCGGCGGGGCTGGGAGGCGCGGTGCTGCGCGCGGCGCCGGGTCCGGCGCGTGACCGCTGGCTGGCGCTGCTGCGCGCGGCGCTGCCCCAGGACGCGCCGTGGCGGCGCCTGCCGCTGGGTATCCCGGACAGCCGGCTGCTCGGTGGGCTTGATCTGGCGGCGACGCTGGCGGCCGGGCGGCCGGTCGCGGAACGCGGCGTGCTGGCGGGCGCCGATGGCGGCATCGTGGTCGCGGCGATGGCGGAGCGGCTGGAGACCGGCACCGCTGCCAAGCTGTGCGCCGTGCTGGATTCCGGGACCGTGGCGGTGCAGCGCGATGGGCTGTCGCTCAGCCTGCCGGCGCGCTTTGCGGTGGTCGCGCTGGACGAGGGCATCGCGGAGGAAGCGTTGCCGGCGGCGCTTGCGGAACGCCTCGCCTTCCGGCTGGAACTGGATGAGGCCCCACTTGATCCTGCAACCGATTGCAGCGTGGCGCGCGCCCGCCTGCCGGACGTCACGGTGCCGGATGCGCTGCTGCCCGCGCTGTGCGGCGCCGCGCTGGCCTTCGGCATCGGCTCCCTCCGCGCGCCGCTGATGGCGCTGCGTGCGGCGCGCGCGGCGGCGGCGCTGGCCGGACATGATACGGTGACGGAGGAAGACGCGACGCTCGCCGTGCGCCTGGTCTATGGCCACCGCGCCACGCAAACGCCCGCGGAGCAGCAGCCCGAATCGGAGCCGGCACCGGAGCCGGAGACGCCAGCCGAGGACCAGCCGCAGCAGCAGCCCGACGCGCAGGCGATGCAGGAGATGCTGCTGGAGGCGACACGTGCCGCGCTGCCCGCCGGCCTGCTCGCGGCGCTCGGCGCTGGGGCGCGGGAGGCGGCACGGAAGGCCGGTGGCGTACAGGGCCGCGCCGGCCAGTTGCGGCTTTCGGCACAACGCGGCCGTCCGATCGGCACGCGGTCCGGCGCGCTGCGCGGCGGCGCCCGGCTGTCCCTGGTCGAGACGCTGCGCGCGGCCGCCCCCTGGCAGGCGCTGCGCCGGCGTGAATCGGCCGGGCCGCTGATTCGCGTGCGGGCAGAGGATATCCGCATCCTGCGCTTCCGCCAGAACACCGAGACCACCGCCATCTTCGCCGTCGACGCCTCCGGCTCCGCCGCTCTGGCACGGCTGGCGGAGGCCAAGGGCGCGGTGGAGATGCTGCTGGCGGATTGCTACGTGCGGCGCGACCGCGTCGCCGTGGTGGCCTTCCGCGGCCGCGCGGCGGAAACACTGTTGCCGCCCACAAATTCGCTGGTGCGTGCCAAGCGCAGCCTGGCCGGGTTGCCGGGCGGTGGTGCCACGCCGCTGGCGGCCGGCATCGACGCCGCCATGGCACTCGCCGAGGAAGCGCAGCGCCGTGGCCGCACGCCCTTGCTGGTGCTGCTGACCGATGGCCGTGCCAACATCGCGCGGGATGGGACGGCCGGGCGCCCGCGCGCCGAGGCCGATGCGCTGGCCGCCGCCGCACCGGTACGCGCGGCGCGCCTCGCGGTGCTGCTGGTGGATACGGCGCCACGGCCGCAGCCCTTCGCACGGCAACTCGCGGAGGCCATGGGGGCGCGCTACCTCGCGCTGCCTTCTGTCGATTCGCAACGGCTTTCCGACGCCGTCGCCACCACGCGGGATGCAGCCTGATGGCGGAGCGTCCCAACTGGAACGTAGAGGGCCGGGACTGGCCGAACCGGGAGGCGAGTCGCTTCATCACTGCCGCCGGACTACGCTGGCATGTGCAGGTGATGGGGCAGGGGCCTGCGATCCTGCTGTTGCACGGCACGGCGGCGGCGACGCATTCCTGGCGCGACCTGATGCCGCTGCTGGCGCGTGACTTCACCGTGGTGGCGCCGGACCTGCCCGGCCATGGATTCTCGGATCCGGTTGCCAGCACACGACTTTCGCTGCCCGGCATGGCGGCTTCCGTCGCGGCGCTGCTGGCCGCCATGCGGGTGCGGCCAGTGCTTGCGGCGGGACATTCCGCCGGCGCCGCGATCCTGCTGCGCATGGCACTCGATGGTCGCATCGCGCCTTCGGCCATCGTCAGCCTGAATGGCGCGCTGCAGCCACTCGGCGATCGTCACGCCGCCTTCTTCACCCGCGCTGCGCGGATGCTGGTCGGGCTGCCCTTCGTGCCAAGCCTGTTCGCATGGCGCGCCGCCGATCGTGCCGTGGCGGAACGCCTGCTGCGCGACACCGGCAGCCGCATCGAACCGCGCGGCGTGGATCTCTACGCGCGGCTGTTCCGGCATTCGGGCCACCTGGCCGCGGCCTTGGGCATGATGGCGAACTGGGACCTGGTGCCGCTGCTGCGCGACCTGCCGAAGCTGAAGCCGCGGCTGGTGCTGGTGACGGGTGCGCTGGATCGCGCGGTGCCGCCGGCGCAGGCGGAGGCGGTGCGGCGGCGCCTGCCCTCGGCGGAAATCGTTGCGTGGCCGGGCCTCGGGCATCTGGCGCATGAGGAGCGGCCGGAGCAGGCTGCCGCCTTGATCAAATCCGAAATGTCCGGGGAGATGGCGGCATGACAAGGCGGGACGCCCGATGCTGAGCAGTACCTCGGACGCCGATCGCGCCGCCTGCCGCGCGATGCTGGCTGGCGGGTCGAAATCCTTCCGCGCCGCCGCGATGCTGCTGCCGTCGCGCATCGCGGAGCCGGCGACCGCGCTGTATGCCTTCTGCCGCGTCGCCGACGACGCGATCGACGAGGCGCCGGATGCCGCCGCCGCGCTGCCGGCGCTGCAACGGCGGCTGGACGCCATCCATGCCGGGCGCCCGCAGGCGCATGCCGCGGATCGCGCCTTCGCCGTGGTGGTGCGGGACTACGCAATTCCGCGCGCGCTGCCGGCGGCCCTGCTGGAAGGGTTCGCCTGGGATGCGGAGGGACGGCGCTATGCCGACCTCGCCGCGCTTGAGGCCTATGCCGCGCGCGTCGCCGCCACCGTCGGCGCGATGATGACCCTGCTGATGGGCGTGCGCGACTCGGCCGCACTGGCCCGCGCCTGCGACCTTGGCGTCGCGATGCAATTGACGAACATCGCGCGCGACGTCGGCGAGGATGCGCGCAACGGCCGGCTGTACCTGCCACTGGACTGGATGCGGGCGGAGGGCCTGGACCCGGCGGCGTTCCTCGCCGCGCCGCGCTTCAGCCCGGCGCTGGGCCGTGTCGTGCAGCGCCTGCTGGATGTGGCGGACGCGCATTACGCCCGCTCCGAGGCCGGCTTCGCGCTGCTGCCACGGGATTGCCGCGCCGGCATCGCGGCGGCGCGGCATGTCTATGCCGAGATCGGGCGCGAGGTCGAACGACAGGGCGGCGACTCGGTCGGCCGCCGCGCGCATGTCGGTGCCACGCGCAAGGCGGTGCTGATGGCGCGCAGCCTGTCGGCGCTCACCGCGCGCGCCGCACGGCATGTGGCACCGCCGCTGCCGGCGACGCGCTTCCTGGTGGAAGCGGTTCAGGCGCATCCAGCCACGGGCCCGCAGCGCCTGCCGGAGCGCATCGCCTGGGCGGTGCAACTGTTCGACCGCATGCGCGACGATGCCGATCTCGGCTCCGTCGCGCGCTGAGCCTCAGCGCACCACCACCAGCCGATACAGGTGCCAGGTCGCGTGCCCCAGCACCGGCAGCACCACGGCCAGTCCGATGAACAGCGGCAGCGATCCCAGCAGCAGCAGCACCGCCACGATCAACCCCCACAGCGCCATCGGCACCGGGTTCAGCGCGACCGCGCGCAGGGAGGTGCCGACCGCCTGCGCCACGCCGCCATCGCGGTCCAGCAGCATGGGGAACGACACCACGGTCAGTACCAGCACGACGACGGCGAACAGGAAGCCCACGCCGTTGCCGAGCAGGATCATCCGGCGGCCCTCCGGGGTGCTGAACAGCAGCGTGGTCATGTCCTGACCCGGCTGCGCCGGCAGTGTGCCGAGGGTCGCGGCGTAGATGGCATCCGCGGCCAGCAACCAGCCGAGGAACAGCACGACGAGCAGCAGGGCGAGTGCCACGATTCCGGGTAGTGCCGGCGATTTCAGCACATCGAAGACATTGATCCAGCTCGCCGGCAAACCGGCCTCGCGCCGGCGGCTGATCTCGTACAGGCCCAGCGCCGCGATCGGGCCGACCAGCGCGAAGCCGGCCGCCATCGGGTAGAACAGGTGCATCACCTCGCCGCCCGCCGCCAGCGTCGCGGCGACCAGGCCGATGACGGGATACAGCACGCAGAGGAACATCAACTGCGTCGGCGTCGCCAGGAAGTCCGCCCAGCCCCGGCGCAGTGCGGTGGCGAGTTCGGCCGTGCCGATCCGGCGCAGCTCCGGGCGCGAGGTATCCAGGTGTCGGGTCGTCGTCATAGCCTCAGCCATTGTACGCCTCCCCCCGATAGGGTTTCGCGGACGGCCGGGACCGGCGGTGCCGGCTGGACTCCGCCTCTTGCACTTGGGTGAGCCGTGGCAAAAACCGCCTCAAGCCCGCGTGAGCCTGAAAAGCCGGTTGACTTGGTTGTCAAGAAAGACTGACACTTCCGACTGACAAGCCGGGCTTACAGTCCCGTGCCGGTGGGAGGTTTCGCATGGATGCCGTGTCGCGCATCGAATCCAGCCTGGCGGATGCCGTGCTCTATGCCGAGGCCGCCGGCGCGCCGCCGCGGCTGGCCGCGGCGATGCGGCATGCGGTGTTCCCCAAGGGCGGGCGCATCCGGCCGCGGCTGACCCTGGCGGTCGCGGCGTCCTGCGGCGATGACAGCCCGGCGCTGTCCTCGGCGGCCGGCGCGGCGATCGAGCTGCTGCATTGCGCCAGCCTGGTGCATGACGACCTGCCCTGCTTCGACGATGCCGCCACCCGCCGTGGCAAGCCCAGCGTGCACCGCGCCTATGGCGAACCGCTGGCGGTGCTGGCCGGCGATGCGCTGATCGTCCTGGCCTTCCAGACCCTGGCGCGCGCCGCCCCCTGCGCCCCGGCGCGGCTCGGCCCGTTGCTGCTGCTGGTGGGCGATGGCGTCGGCGTGCCTTTCGGCATCGTCGCGGGCCAGGCCTGGGAATGCGAGCCGCGGGCGGACCTTTCCGAATACCAGCGGCAGAAGACCGGCAGCCTGTTCGCCGCCGCCACAATGGCCGGCGCCGCCGCCGCCGGTCACGCCGAACCCGAGGCCTGGCGCCTGCTCGGCGACCGGCTGGGCGAGGCCTACCAGGTGGCCGACGACCTGCGCGACGCGGTGGAGGATGAGGCGACGCTGGGCAAGCCAGTGGGCGTGGACAAGGCGCTGGGCCGGCCAAGCGCGGTGGCCGAGTTCGGCCTGCTGGGCGCCGTGGCGCGGTTGCGGGCGCTGTCCGAACAGGCCGTCGCCGCCATTCCGGATTGCGCCGGCCGCGCCATGCTGCACGGCCTGATCCTGGCCGAGGCCAAGCGCCTGCTGCCGCAGAAACTGGCCGCGCAGGCCGCGTGACCCCGGTTTCCCAGGCCGCCATGCCGCCCGGCCTGCTGGACCGGTTGCGGGCGTGGCGGGAGGCTGTCACCGCCCGCCCCGCCTTCCGCGAATGGGCGGCGCGTTTCCCGCTGACGCGGCCGATGGCGCGCCGCCGGGCGCGGCAGTTGTTCGACCTGTGCGCCGGCTTCGTCTACTCCCAGGTGCTGGCCGCCTGCGTGCGCCTGAAGCTGTTCGACATCCTGCACGAAGCGCCCGCCACGGAGGCCGCGCTGGCGCATCGCCTGGCGGTGCCGCCGGAGGCGATGGGCCGCCTGCTGGCCGCCGCCGCGGCGCTGGACCTGACCCGGCGCCGCGCCGATGGGTTCTGGACGCTCGGCCCGCTCGGCGCGGCGATGATCGGCAATCCCGGCATCGCCGCCATGGTGGAACACCACGCACTGCTCTACGCCGACCTGGCCGACCCCGTCGCCCTGCTGCGGCGCGAACGGGGCGGCAATGCCCTGTCCGCCTACTGGGCCTACAGCGGCGCCGCGGCCCCCGATGCGCTGGGGGCGGAGCGCGTGGCGGATTACTCCGCGCTTATGGCGGCCTCCCAGCCCATGGTGGCGGCGGAGGTGCTGGCGACCTACGACTTCACCCGGCACGGCACCCTGATGGATGTCGGCGGCGGGGAGGGTGCCTTCCTGTCCGCCGTGGCCCAGGCCGCGCCGAAGCTGCGCCTGATGCTGTTCGACCTGCCCCAGGTCGCCGCCCGCGCCACCGCCCGCTTCGCGGCGCAGGGCCTGGCGGACCGCGCGCAGGTCTTCGGTGGCGATTTCTCGACCGACCCGCTGCCCAGGGGCGCCGACCTCATCAGCTTCGTCCGCGTGCTGCACGACCATGACGATGCGGTGGTGATGGCGCTGCTGCGCGCCGCCCGCGCCGCCCTGCCGCCACAAGGCCGCCTGCTGATCGCGGAGCCGATGGCCGGCACCAGCGGCGCTGAGCCGATGGGGGAGGCCTACTTCGGCTTCTACCTTCTCGCCATGGGTCGCGGCCGACCGCGCCGGCCGGAGGAACTGCGCGCCATGCTGGCCGAGGCCGGTTTCGCCAGCAGCCGTGCCCTGCCGACCCCGACGCCGCTGCTGACGCGGGTCTTAGTCGCAGATGTCAGCGCGACCTGACGTTTCAATGTCAGTTTAGCTTGACATGGTCCACTGTCAGTCTAGGCTTACACTCAATCGATGGGAGCGGCCGTCCAGGTGGACACCGTGGCAGTCTTGCTGGAAGCGCCGGAACGTCTCGTTCTGAGCCGATTGGAACTCTCCCCTCCCGGGGAAGGGGATCTGGTCGTCGATGTCGAGTGGAGCGGTATCAGCACCGGCACCGAACGCCTGCTGTGGTCCGGCCGCATGCCGCCCTTTCCCGGCATGGGCTATCCGCTGGTTCCCGGCTACGAATCCGTCGGCCGCGTCGTCTCTGCCGGTCCATTGGCCCGGCGCCGGGTTGGCGAGCGTGTCTTCGTGCCGGGCGCCAAGTGCTTCGGCCCGGTGCGCGGCCTGTTCGGCGGCGCCGCCTCACGGCTTGTCGTACCGGATGCGCGCGCCGTGCAGATCGATGAGTCGCTCGGCGAGGAAGGCGTGCTGATGGCGCTGGCCGCGACGGCACGCCACGCGATCGCAGCACCACATGCCGACCTGCCGGACCTCGTCATTGGCCACGGCGTGCTCGGCCGCCTCGTCGCGCGCATCGTCGTCGCCAGCGGTGGCGCACCGATGGTGTGGGAGACCAATCCCGCCCGTGCCGAGGGCGCCATCGGCTACCAGGTAATGGCACCGGAGGATGATGCGCGGCGCGACTACCGCTGCATCTGCGACGTCAGCGGCGACAGCGCGCTGCTCGACAGCCTGGTGCAGCGCCTGGCGCCGGGGGGCGAGGTGGTGCTGGCCGGCTTCTACAGTGCGCCGCTCAGCTTTGCGTTCCCGCCCGCCTTCATGCGGGAGGCGCGCTTCCGCGTCGCCGCAGAATGGCGGCAGCCGGATCTGCTGGCCGTGCGCGACCTGCTCGACGCAGGGCGGCTGTCCTTCGAAGGCCTGATCACGCACCGCAGCGATGCGGCCGCGGCACCGGACGCCTACCGCACGGCCTTCAACGATCCCGCGTGCCTCAAGATGATCCTCGATTGGAGAGCATGCTCATGAACGCACAGACCGGCGCCCCGGCTACTCCTTCTGCACAGCAGAGCATGGCGGATGCGCTGCGGGCGGAAGCGGCGCAGGAGCCGGATGCGATCAGCACGGAGCCTGTGAAGAAGGAAACGCAGATCATCGCCATCTACGGCAAGGGCGGTATCGGCAAGTCCTTCACCCTGGCGAACCTGTCCTACATGATGGCGCAGCAGGGCAAGCGCGTGCTGCTGATCGGCTGCGACCCGAAATCCGACACCACGTCGCTGCTGTTCGGCGGCCGGTCGGTGCCGACGATCATCGAGACGTCTTCGAAGAAGAAGGCGGCCGGCGAGGCGGTGAAGATCGGTGATGTCTGCTTCAAGCGCGACGGCGTCTTCGCCATGGAGCTCGGGGGCCCGGAAGTCGGCCGCGGCTGCGGCGGGCGCGGCATCATCCACGGCTTCGAACTGCTGGAGAAGCTCGGCTTCCACCAGTGGGATTTCGACTACGTGCTGCTCGACTTCCTGGGCGACGTGGTCTGCGGCGGCTTCGGGCTGCCGATCGCGCGCGACATGTGCCAGAAGGTGATCGTGGTCGGCTCCAACGACCTGCAATCGCTGTATGTCGCCAACAACGTCTGCTCCGCGGTCGAGTACTTCAAGAAGCTCGGCGGCAATGTCGGCGTCGCCGGCATGGTCATCAACAAGGATGACGGGACCGGGGAGGCGCAGGCCTTCGCCAAGGAAGTGGGCATTCCGGTGCTCGCGGCGATTCCGGCCGATGACGACATCCGCCGCAAATCCGCCAATTACGAGATCGTCGGCATCCCCGGTGGCCCGTGGGCCAGCGTCTTCGAGGAACTCGCCCTGCAGGTCGCGGGAGCGCCGCCGGTGCGGCCCTATCCACTGACGCACGAGAACCTGCTGAACCTGTTCAAGGGCGATGCGGTCGGGCGCGGCGTGGTGCTTGATCCCGCGACGATGGAGGACATGTGCGGCGCCGAGGTGATCAACAAGCCCACCCTCGAAGTGGTTTATGAGGGCGCCTGAGCGATGACCGAACTCCCCACCGCCGGCGCCTGCCACGGAGGCCGCGAGACGTTCGAGAATGCCGCGCGAGCCGCCGGCAAGTCGCTGGTGATGGATGAGCTCGCGAAGAACTACCCGCGCGGGCCGCACGACCAGCCGCAATCCATGTGCCCGGCCTTCGGATCGCTGCGCGTCGGCCTGCGGATGCGGCGCACGGCGACGATCCTCTCGGGCAGCGCCTGCTGCGTCTATGGCCTGACCTTCACCAGCCATTTCTACGGCGCCCGGCGCACCGTGGGCTATGTGCCGTTCAATTCCGAAACGCTGGTCACCGGCAAGCTGTTCGAGGACATCCGCGACGCGGTGCACGCCACCGCGAAGCCGGAGGATTACGACGCCGTCGTCATCATCAACCTCTGCGTCCCCACCGCGTCCGGCGTGCCGCTGGATTTGCTGCCGAAGCAGATCGACGGCGTGCGCATCATCGGCATCGACGTGCCGGGCTTCGGTGTGCCGACCCATGCCGAGGCCAAGGATGTGCTGGCCGGCGCCATGCTGCGTTACGCCCGCGGCGAGGCCGAGGCCGGCCCCGTGGCGCGGCCACGCCAGATGGTGGACGGCGAACGCACGGTCGCGTTGATCGGCGAGTTGTTCCCCGCCGACCCGATGGGCGTCGGCGCGATGTTGCAGCCGATGGGCCTGACCGTCGCACCGCAGACGCCGGCGCGCGAATGGCGCGACCTGTATGCGGCGCTGGACTGCGAAGTCGCCGCCGCCGTGCATCCCTTCTACACCGCCAGCATCCGCGAGTTCCGCGCCGCAGGGCGGCCCGTGGTCGGCTCCGGCCCCGTGGGCCATGACGGCACGGCGGCCTGGCTTGAGGCTATCGGCCGTGCGGCCGGCATCGCCGACAGCCAGGTGGATGCGGCCAAGGCGCGTGCCCTGCCGGCCATCAAGGCCGCGCTGGCCGCGGCGCCGATCAACGCGCGCATCACGGTGTCCGGCTACGAAGGCTCGGAACTTCTGGTCGCGCGACTGCTGTCGGAAGCCGGCGCGGAGGTGCCCTATGTCGGCACCGCCTGCCCGCGCACCGAATGGTCGGATGCCGACCGCGAATGGCTCGAAGCGCGTGGCACGCATGTGCAGTACCGCGCCAGCCTGGAACAGGACATGGCGGCGATGCGGGAGGTGAAGCCGGACCTGGCGCTGGGCACCACGCCGCTGGTCCAGAAGGCCAAGGAACTCGGCATCCCCGCGCTGTACTTCACCAACATGGTCTCCGCCCGCCCGCTGTTCGGCGCGGCCGGCGCCGGGTCCATGGCAGGGATCGTCGCGGCGCAGACCAAGGGGCGGGAACGGTTCTCCCGCATGGTCAGCTTCTTCGAAGGTGTCGGCACGCCGGACGGCGCCGGCTACGGCTTTACCCAGAAGCCCACCGACCCGCCCGGCTTCCGCGACCGCCAGCGCAAGCTGCGCGCGGCCAAGGCTAAATCCGAAGAAGCGGTGGGCAGCTGAGATGCTCGTCCTCGATCACGACCGCGCCGGCGGCTACTGGGGCGCCATCTACGCCTTCTCCGCGATCCGCGGGCTGCGCGTGGTGATTGACGGCCCGGTGGGCTGCGAGAACCTGCCCGTCACCGCCGTGCTGCACTACACCGATGCGCTGCCGCCGCATGAACTGCCGGTCTGCGTCACGGGACTTGACGAGGATTCGCTGTCGAAGAACGGCACCGAGGATTCGATGCGCCGTGCCGCCTCGACGCAGGACCCGGACTTACCCGCGGTGGTGGTCACGGGATCGATCGCGGAGATGATCGGCGGCGGCGTGACCCCGCAAGGCAGCAACCTGCAACGCTTCATCTGCCGCACCATCGACGAAGACCAGTGGCAGGCCGCCGACCGCGCCATCATGTGGCTGTGGACCGAATTCGGCGCCCGCGGCAAGAAGGTGCGCGCGCGCAACCCGAAGCTCGGCGAGAAGCCGCGCGTCAACATCGTCGGCCCGATCTACGGCACCTTCAACATGCCGTCCGACCTGGCCGAGATCCGCCGGCTGGTCGAGGGCATTGGCTGCGAGGTCAACCTGGTCTTCCCGCTTGGCAGCCATGTGGAAGACATCGCGAAGCTGCCTGACGCCGACGTCAACATCTGCATGTACCGCGAATTCGGCCGCAAGCTGTGCGAGGAGCTGGAACGCCCCTGGCTGCGCGCGCCGATGGGCCTGTTCGCCACCACCAACTTCCTTCGCAAGCTCGGCGAGTTGACCGGTCTCGACCCCGAGCCGTTCATCGAGCGGGAGAAGCATACCACCATCAAGCCGATCTGGGACCTGTGGCGCAGCGTCACGCAGGATTTCTTCGCGAGTGCCAGCTTCGCGGTGGTCGCGACGGATACCTACGCGCGTGGCCTGCAACGCTTCCTCGGCGAGGAGATGGGCGTGCCCTGCGCCTTCGCCGTCAGCCGCCTGGCCGGCGAGAAGACCGACAACGCGGCGATCCGCGAGGCCATGAAGAAGACGCCGCCGCTGGTGCTGTTTGGCAGCTACAACGAACGCATGTACGCGGCGGAGCTGAAGTCGCGGGCGATGTACATCCCGGCCAGCTTCCCCGGCGCCATCATCCGCCGTGCCACCGGCACGCCCTTCATGGGCTACGCCGGTGCCACCTACATCGTGCAGGAATACTGCAACGCGCTGTTCGATGCGCTGTTCCACATCCTGCCGCTCGGCACCGACCTCGACCGTGTCGAGGCCACCCCGGCACGCGCCGCGGAGCCTTGGGACGACGATGCCGTCGCCCTGCTCGACGCGCATGTCGAGTCGGAGCCTTTCCTGCTGCGCATCTCCGCCGCCAAGCGCCTGCGTGAGGCCGTCGAACGGTCTGCGCGCGCGGCCGGCGAGCCGCGCATCACCCGCGACCGCGTCCGGCACACGCTGGGCGACGTCGTCGCGCACCAGGTTGCGGAAGGCGTCGCATGACGCGCCTGCATCACCCCGATCCCGCCGCCCGAGCCTCTGGTGCCATCACCGGCACAGCGTCTCGGGCAACGGGTCGGCCTCGGCGGTTTCCCGCCGGTTCCATCCCAGCCGCGCGGGATCAGCGCGGTGGCGGCCGAAAGGCAAGTTGGAGGTCATGATCATGGCCGAAGGTTCAAAGACTGGCCTGACCGAAGGCGAGGCGCGCGAGATTCATTCCCTGCTGATCCAGGGTTGGGCCTTCTCCGTCTTCGCATCGATGGGCGCACATATCCTGGTGTGGCTGTGGCGGCCGCTGGTCTACGGGAATTCCGTGGTCCCGCCGGATTGGCGCTTCTTCTGAGTGATGCCGGACCAGCGGCAATCGTGCCGCCGGTCCGGGCCTGAGTTTAAACGGGCCCGAGTTCAGCTAGGAGAAGAAGATCATGCATAAGATTTGGATGGTTGTTGACCCGCGGCGATCGCTGTTCCTGGCGATGGTCGGCGTGATCGCCGTGTCGGGGCTGCTGCACGTCGTCGTGCTCGCATCGCCGCGCTACTGCGACCATTGGGGCTGGTGCGCGACGCCCGCGACCTTCACCCCGGGGCAGCCGGTCGGAGCCATGCGCTAGCAGGGCGAAGGCGCCGGTGTCGCTCCGCGGCAGCGGGCGAGGCAAGCACAGCGGGCCTCGCCCGCTGTCGAGGACGACGACACGGGCAGGCGGGCGGTTGCCCCGCCCAATTGGGAGCGTCATGCGATGGCGATACTAAGTTTCGAGCGGAAATATCGCGTCCGCGGGGGCACCCTGGTGGGCGGCGACCTGTTCGACTTCTGGATAGGCCCGTTCTGGATCGGCTTCTTCGGGGTCACCACGGCCTTCTTCACCTTCATCGGTGTCGGCCTGATCCTGATGGGTGCCGCCATGGGCGGAACCTTCAACCCTTGGCTCATCAACATCGCGCCGCCGGACCTCAGCTACGGTCTCCGGCTCGCACCGATGGGACAGGGCGGCCTGTGGCAGGCCATCACGATCTGCGCCATCGGCGCCTTCGTGTCCTGGGCGCTGCGACAGGTGGAAATCTCCCGCAAGCTGGGCATGGGATACCACATCCCCGTTGCCTACGGCGTCGCGGTGTTCGCCTACATCACGTTGGTCGTCATCCGGCCCGTGCTGATGGGCGCCTGGGGGCATGGCTTTCCCTACGGCATCTTCAGCCACCTCGATTGGGTGTCGAACGTCGGCTACCAGCACCTGCACTTCCACTACAACCCGGCGCACATGCTGGCGGTGACCTTCTTCTTCACCACCACACTCGCGCTGTCGATGCATGGCGGCCTCGTGCTGTCCGCGCTGAACCCCGCACCCGGCGAGGTGGTGAAGACCGCGGAGCACGAGAACACCTATTTCCGCGACCTGATCGGCTACTCGATCGGCACGCTCGGCATCCACCGCCTCGGCCTGTTCCTGGCCCTGTCGGCGGGGTTCTGGAGCGCGGTCTGCATCGTCATCAGCGGGCCGTTCTGGACGCAAGGCTGGCCGGCCTGGTGGGGCTGGTGGCTCAACCTGCCGATCTGGCGCTGAAGGCGAAGGGGGAAAACGCACATGCCCGAATACCAGAACCTCTTCACCCGCGTGCAGGTCCGGGGGCCCGTGCCCTACCCGGGCGTGCCGATGGGCAGCAGGGGGCAACTCAGCGGCCATACGCCGCGCGAAGGCACGTCCCGCTTCGTCACGCTGTTCGGGATGATCGGTGATGCGCAGGTTGGCCCGATCTATCTCGGCTCGCTCGGCATCCTGTCGATCGTCTTCGGCTTCATCGCCTTCGAGATCATCGGCCTGAACATGCTGGCCTCGGTGAACTGGGACCCGGTTCAATTCGTCCGCCAGTTGTTCTGGCTGGCGCTGGAGCCGCCGCCCGCGGAATACGGCCTGCGCATCCCACCGCTGCGGGAAGGTGGCTGGTGGATCGTCGCCGGCTTCTGCCTCACGGTCTCCATCCTGCTGTGGTGGGCGCGCACCTATCGCCGCGCCAGGGCGCTCGGCATGGGCACACATGTGGCCTGGGCCTTCGCCGCTGCCATCTGGCTGTACCTGGTGCTGGGCTTCTTCCGCCCGGTACTGATGGGCAGCTGGGCGGAAGCCGTGCCCTTCGGCATCTTCCCGCACCTGGACTGGACCGCGGCGTTTTCCATCCGCTACGGCAACCTGTTCTACAACCCGTTCCACGCGCTTTCGATCGTGTTCCTTTATGGCTCCACGCTGCTGTTCGCCATGCACGGCGCGACCATCCTGGCGCTGGGCCGCTACGGCGGTGAGCGTGAGATCGAACTGGTGCTGGACCGTGGCACGGCGGCCGAGCGTGGTGCGCTGTTCTGGCGCTGGTGCATGGGCTTCAACGCCAGCTTCGAGAGCATCCATCGCTGGGCCTGGTGGTTCGCCGTCCTCACCCCGATCACCGGTGGCATCGGCATCCTGCTGACCGGCACGGTGGTGGACAACTGGTACCTCTGGGCCGTCGACCGCCACTTCGCGCCGCCCTATCCGCAGGTGTGGGAGCCGGTCGTCCTCGACCCCGCCCTTGCCGCCACGCCGGCCGCGACGCCCGGCACCACGCAGGGAGCACCGCGATGAGCCTCACGGCACGCGTTGGCCTGGTCTTCGCCGCAGCCCTCTGCGTCGTGATCGTGCTGATGACCTTCGAACGCCCACCGGTCGCCACCACGCAGGTGGGCTTCCGCGGCACCGCCATGGAACAGGTGGTCAACCCCCGCGCCCAGCGCGTGCGGCTGGCCGCCAACCAGATCCCCGAGGCCCCGGAAGCCGCCGACAACGAAGGCGAACGGGCGCGGGAAATCTACGAGAACGTGCAGGTGCTGGGCGAGCTCAGCATCGCGCAGTTCGGCCGCATCATGCAGGCGATGACCGAATGGATCGCGCCGGAGCAGGGCTGCGCCTACTGCCACAACGTCGAGAACATGGCCTCCGACGAAGTCTACACGAAGGTCGTCACGCGGCGGATGCTGCAGATGACGGCGCGCATCAACGCCGACTGGACGCCGCATGTCGGCAACGCCGGCGTCACCTGCTACACCTGCCACCGTGGCCGGCCGGTCCCGGCGGCGGTGTGGTCGACCTCGGTGCTGCCGCAGAACGGGCTGCAGGAACCACGTGGCCAGAACATCGCCTCCCCGGTGTCCAACCTCAGCTCGCTGCCCGGCAACCCCTTCACGCCCTACCTGCTGGAGGACAACGAGATCCGCGTCATCAGCACCGCGACCCGCCCGGGCACCAATCCCGCGGACACGATGCAGACGGAGTGGACCTACGCGCTGATGATCCATATGAGCCAGGGACTCGGCGTGAACTGCACCTACTGCCACAACAGCCGGTCCTTCGCGAACTGGTCGCAGAGCCCACCGGCGCGCCTCACCGCCTGGCACGGCATCCGCATGGTGCGGGAGCTGAACAACGACTACGTGGTGCCGCTGACGCCGCTCTGGGTCGCCAATCCGCGTGGACCGGCCGAGGGTCCGCACATGCCGCGCCTGGGTCCGGCGGGCGATGCGCTGAAGATCAACTGCGCCACCTGCCACCAGGGTGCCAACCGGCCCTTCTACGGTGCGCCGATGCTGCAGGATTACCCGGAGCTGAACACGGTATCGCAGGAGGCGCTGCGCGCGGCCTCCGCCGCACCGCGATGAACCTCGCGGGCCGCTGCCCGCGCAACGAGACCCGGACGGCCGGCCCTGCCTTCGCGCAGGACCGGCCGTCCGGCTGCATGGGGAGTTTGCGTGTCGGCGCTTGCGGAACTTGGCGGCCTGTTCCTGGTGGCGCTCGGCGCGGCCAGCCTGCTGCCCATGCAGTCGGAGCCCGTGCTGGTGGGCCTGCTGCTGCTCGGCGAACAACCGGCCTGGCTGCTGGTGGCGGTGGCCAGCCTCGGCAATACGCTGGGCTCCGTCATCAACTGGTGGCTTGGCCGGCAGGTGGTGCGCTGGCGCGACCGGCGCTGGTTCCCGGTGAAGCCCGCGGCGCTGGACCGTGCCACGGGCTGGTACCGGCGCTGGGGCCATTGGTCGCTGCTGCTGTCCTGGGCGCCTGTCATCGGCGACCCGCTGACCCTGGCGGCGGGCGTGATGCGCGAGCCGTTCGGCCGCTTCCTGCTGCTGGTCGCGATCGCCAAGACGGGCCGCTACGTCGTCCTTGCACTCGCGACACGCGGCCTCACGTGATCAACGCCAAGAAGGACGCCCCGTGATGGATGGCATCGACCTGCACCAGGACACGCGCCCGCATGCGGTGGTGATCGGCGCCGGCTTTGGCGGCCTTGCCGCCGCCATCCGGCTCGGCGCACGCGGCTGGCGCGTGACGATCGTGGAGAAGCTGGATGCGCCGGGCGGCCGCGCCTACGTCTACCGGCAGGATGGCTTCACCTTCGATGCCGGCCCCACCATCATCACCGCGCCCTACCTGCTCGAGGAACTGTGGACGCTCGCCGGGCGCCGCATGGCGGACGACATCGACCTGCGCAGCATGAACCCGTTCTACCGGATCCGCTTCGACGACGGCACGGTGATGAACTGCAGCGCCGACCTCGACGCCACCCGGGCCGAGATTGCCCGCATCGCGCCGGAGGATCTGGCGGGCTTCGAGCGCTTCATCGGTGACAGCGAGAAGATCTTCGAAGTCGCCTTCGCCAAGCTGGCCGACCAGCCTTTCCACAAGCTGTCGACCCTGCTGCGCGCCGTGCCGGACATGCTGCGCCTGCAGGGCTACCGGACCGTGTTCGGCAAGGTCGGCGACTATTTCACCAACGAGAAGCTGCGCATCGCCTTCAGCTTCCACCCGCTGCTGATCGGCGGCAATCCGCTGAACACCACGGCCTATTACTGCCTGATCGCGCATCTGGAACGCATCCACGGCGTGCACTATGCGATGGGCGGCATGGGCGCCGTGGTGGACGGCCTGGTCGGGCTGATCCGGCAGTTCGGCGGCACGCTGCGGCTGGACACGGAGGTCGAGCAGATAACGGTGCGGGACGGGCGCGCATCCGGCGTCCGCCTCAGCGGCGGCGAGACGCTGGAGGCCGATATCGTGGTCTCCAACGCCGATGTTGGATGGACCTATACGAAGCTGCTGTCGGAGCACAAGCGCCGCCGCTGGACCGATGCGAAGGTCGCGCGGGCGAACTACTCGATGAGCCTCTTCGTCTGGTATTTCGGCACGAACCGGCGCTTCGAGGATGTCTACCACCACACGATGGTGCTCGGCCCGCGCTACAACGAATTGTTGACCGACATCTTCAAGCGAAAGATCCTGTCCAAGGATTTCTCGCTGTACCTGCACCGGCCCACCGCCACTGATCCGTCGCTGGCGCCGCCGGGCTGCGACAGTTTCTACGTGCTGTCGCCGGTGCCGCACCTCGGCAGCGGCACGGATTGGGCGGTGCAGGCGGAACCCTATCGCGCCGCCATTCAACAACGGTTGGAGGACACGGTGCTGCCGGGGCTCGGCGCCAGCCTGGTCACCTCCCGCATCCTGACGCCACTGGATTTCCGCGACCGCCTGCTGTCGGTGCAGGGCGCCGCGTTCTCGCTGGAGCCGCAGTTGTTCCAGTCCGCCTGGTTCCGCCCGCACAATGTCAGTGAGGATCTGCCGGGCCTGTTCATGGTCGGCGCCGGCACGCATCCGGGCGCCGGCGTGCCGGGCGTGGTGTCCTCGGCCAAGATCCTGGATCAGGTGGTGCCGCATGGCAGCACCATGGCCGCGGCGCGTTCCCGCTGAACCGGTAGCGCCGGCGCGTCAGCCGAGGCGCGAGGCCGTATCCTCCAGCAGCCGCGCCGCCGCCAGCCGCCCGGACATCGCCGCCATCGGGATGCCGGGGCCGGGATGGACGGAGCCACCAGCCAAATAAAGGCCGGGCAGGCGGGACGCGGCGCCGGGCCGTGCGAAGGTGCCGGTGGCGCCGTGGCTGGCGCGGCCGTACAGCGCGCCGCCGCTGCCCGGGAACAGCGCGTGGAAGCCGGCGGGCGTGGTCGTGGTGGTGTTGGACGCATCCGCCGCCACCTCCAGCCCACAGGCGCGCAGCAGGGCCAGGCTGCGGGTTTGCAGGTCGTGCAGCGCGGCCTCCGGCATCTCGCCCAGGTCGCCATCGGCCGGCGCGTTGACCAGCAGCAGCAGGCGTTCCGGCGCCCCCTCCGCCACCGCCCCATGGCCGCGATCCTGGGCGCAGATGTAGACAGTTGGGGCCGCGGTGATGCCGCGGCGGCGGAAGATGGCGGCGAATTCCTCGGCGTAGTCCTCGGCGAAGAAGACGTTGTGGTGGGTCAGCGGAAAGCCGCGCGTTGGCGCGTTGACGCACCAGGTGACGGCGGACAGCGACCGTACAGCGCGCGGCGTGTCCCGCGCCGCACGTCGCGCGGCGCCGCCGAGCAGCCCCTGGCCCAGCGCCGCCACGTCGCCGTTGAACACCACCGCATCGGCGGCGATCACCTCCCCATCCGCCAGCCGCACGCCGGCGGCGCGGCCGCGCTCCACCACGATGTCCAGCACATCGGCGCCGAAGCGGAAGGTCGCGCCCTGGCTTTCGGCGAGGTTGCGGATCGCCTCCGCCACCCGGCGCATGCCGCCCTGCACCAGCCAGACGCCGTCCTGTTCGACATGCGCCACCAGCATCAGCGTGGCCGGCGCCAGGAACGGCGAACAGCCGCAATAGGTGGCGTAGCGCCCGAACAACTGGCGCAGCCTGGGGTCGGTGAAATGCCCGCCGAGAGCCTGCCACATCGTCGCCCAGGGCATGGTCCGCCACAGTGCATCCAGTCGCCCGACACGGCGCACCAGGTCGAGCGGGGAGGGACGCTGCGCCGCGATGAAGTTCTTCTCCAATGTGCGGAAGATGTCGGCGCTGCGGGCGGTGAAGTCGCGATAGCCCTGCGCGTCGCGGGCGCCCGCAAAATCACCGATGGCGTCCGCCGAGCGTTCCACATCCGCGAACAGGTCCAGCCGCCCGCCGGCACGCCAGGCATGCCGTGCCAGGATGTCGGCCTGGTGCAGTTGGAGAAAATCCTCCAGCCGTCGCCCCGCATCCTCGAACAGTCCGGCAAAGATCCAGCGCATGGTGAAGACGGTGGGGCCGCCATCGATGGCGGCGCCGCCGGCCTGCACATGCCGCATCTTGCCGCCCGGCGTCGCGGCGCGTTCCAGCACGGTGACGCGGGCGCCGCGCCGGGCGAGGTCCGTCGCCGCGGCCAGCCCACCCATCCCGGCGCCGACCACGACGACATGCAGCGGTTTCAGGCGACCGCCCCCAGCCGCTGCCGCCGGTGCCGCGCCTGGCGTTCCACCGCCAGCCGGTGCCAGATGATGATGGCAAGGCCGACGATCAGCGGGATCGACCACATGCCCGGATGCAGCGCCATCTCGGGGAAGATGCGGACGGAGCCGAAGGCCATGAAGGCGGTGTAGACGGAAATTCCGGCGCCGACCAAGGCCTTGATGTGCTCCTTCAGCCAGTCCTGCCGTTCCACGCGTGGCTTGTGCAGGAACCACAGATTGGTCAGCCCGGTGGCGATGCCGACGACGGCGATGCCGATCATCAGCGGCTGCCCGATCAGCCAGCCCTGCACCGCGCAGGCCAGCGCCGCCACCATGACCAGGTATTGCAGCCCGAGGTTCAGCCAGGTGCGGTTCGCCGCGTGCCGGCCCTTGTTGGTGATGCAGAGCCAGCCATACCAGGCCAGGTTGATGGTCAGGATGCCGGTGTGCAGCATCATCCAGCCGAACATGCCGCGCAGGAAAGCCGCGTCGAACTGCCCTTCCAGATGCGGATGCGTGCCGATCGGGTCGGCCAGGGTCATCAGGCTCATCGCCACGGCGAAGCTGCCGGTCGCCAGCATGGCATAGGCGAAGATCCGGCCCCAGCGGGCGTGGTTGGTGCCGCCCTTGCGGCCGATCACCGGCACCCAGAAGGCGATGGCGCCCGTCGTCCCGGTCAGGATATGGGCGACGATCAGGCCGTGGAACACCACCAACTCCATCCTGCCTCCCTCCCTTTCCTGTCCATGCGACTTGACGCAAAGTGACAATGGCACTTGACACTTCCGGGTGTAAAGCGCCGCTGTGGAGCAAGGCGATGGACGTGGTCGGGAAGGCGCGGGCTTGGGTGAGATGAGCGAATTCGTGCCGCCGCACCCGCACCCCCGGTCCCCGGTGGTGGCCCTGCTGCGCGCGCTCCTGCAGGGCGAGGGTGACCTGCTCGGCCTGCTGCCCGCCGAGGCCTACCACATGCCGATCGGCCCGCTGGGCTATTCCCGCCGCTCCATCGTGGTGGTGAACGAGCCCAGGCTGGTCCGCCAGGTGCTGGTGGATGCCGACGGCATCTTCCCGAAATCGGACCTGATGGTGAATGCGCTGGAGCCGTTGATCGGCGACAGCATCTTCGTGAGTTCGGGCGCCACCTGGGCGCGGCAGCGCCGCATGATGGACCCGGCGCTGACCCTGATGCGCGTCAACCGCGCCTTCCCCAGCATGGAAGCCGGCATCGCGACGGCGGAGGAAACGCTGGACGAAGCCGCCGCCACCGGCCAGCCCTTCTCGCTGGACTTGGCGATGAGCCATCTGACGGCCGACATCATCTGCCGGTCCGTGTTCTCCACCGGCCTCGAATCGCGCGTGGCGCATGAGGTGTTCGACGCCTTCACCTTCTTCGAGCGCAGCGTCGCCCAGGTGGAGATCCGCCGCCTGATCATGGACCGCGCCTGGACCCGCATCCCGCAGACCCGGGCCGTGCTCGACAGTTGCGCGCTGATCCGCCGCAGCATGGGCGAGTTGCTCGACAGTCACCTGGAGGCGGGCGCCTCCTTCGACGACATCGCCAGCGCCGTGGTGGCCGCCCGGGATGTGGACGGAAAGGCCTTCACGCGGGAGGAGCTGATCGACCAGCTCGGCGTGCTGTTCCTCGCGGGGCATGAGACCAGCGCCAGCGCGCTGACCTGGGTGTTCTTCCTGCTCGCCTCCCGCCCCGAGCATGTCCGCCGGCTGCGGGCCGAGGTGCAGGCGGTCTGCGGCGACGGCCCCATCACCTTCGAACACACCAAACGCCTTGTCTTCACCCGCAACGTCTTCCGCGAGACGCTGCGCCTGTACCCGCCCATCACCTTCCTGCCGCGGGTGGCGAACGAGGCGACGGCGCTCGGCGACTACCGCATCAGGCGCGGCGCGCTGGTGATGGTGGCGCCCTGGCTGCTGCACCGCCACCGCCGCTACTGGCAGCACCCCAACCGCTTCGACCCGGACCGCTTCGAGCGGGAGGCGGAGATGACGCAAGGCGCCTACATTCCCTTCGGCGTCGGCCCGCGCATCTGCGCCGGCGCCGCCTTCGCCACGGTGGAGGCCACCCTGCTGATCGCCCGCCTGTTCCGCCGCTTCGATTTCTTCGTCAGCGATCCGCACACGGTACGCCCGGCTGCACGCCTGACGACGCGGCCGGCGCGGCAGGTCTTCGTCACGGTGCAGTCGTGCTGAGGATCTTCCGACGACTGACCGGACGCGCGCTCCCCTCCGCGGGGGGAGGGGCTTTGGGTGAGGGGGGTTTCCTGGCAACCCGCGTGTTGCCGGCACGTCGCGAAGCGCGTCCTTCGAAATTTCCAGGACGGCACGGCCCCCCTCACCCAACCCTCTCCTCCCCTTGGGGGGAGAGGGCTTTCGGGGCGGGCGGCTGATGCGGACGGTGCTGCTCACGCTGGGGCGGTTGCCGAAGGCGCTGGACCTGGCGCGTGGCTTCGCTGCCATCGGCTGGCGCGTCGTCGTGGCGGAACCCTTCGTCCGCCACCTCTGCGGATCCTCTCGCAGCGTCGCGAAATCCATCCGTGTGCCGCCACCCGCCGAGGGCAAGGCCGCCTACCTGCACGCGCTGGCGGAGGTGGTGCGCAGCGAACAGGTGGAACTGGTGCTGCCGGTGTCGGAGGAGACGATGCATGTGGCGCATCTGCCGCCGCTGCTGCCGCCCGGCGTACGCGTGCTGACCATGCCCCCCGGAATCCTGCTGCGGCTGCACCACAAGGGCGGTTTCTGCGAATTCGCCGCCGCGCATGGCCTGGACGTGCCGGAGAGCTTCCCGCTCGGCGACCCGCGCGCCGCGGCGCTGGCCGCCAGTGGCCGCGTCGTGGTCAAGCCCGTGCATGGCTGTTCGGGCCGCGGCGTGCTGCGCCTTCGAGCCGGTAACCCGCTGCCCGAAGCCGATCCAGCCGTGCCGGCGCTGGTGCAGCGCTTCATCGAGGGCCGGGAGTTCAGCACCTGCACCCTGGCGCATCGGGGCCGCGTGCTTGCCACCACCGTCTATCGCGGCACGCTGATGTCGGGCTCGGTCGCCGTGGCGTTCGAACGCGTGGGGCAGGCCGCGATCGAGGATTGGGTGCGGCGCTTCGCCGCGGCCGCGAACTGGTCCGGCTTCCTCGCCTTCGACATCATCGTTGATGCCGAGGGCCGCCCCTGGGGGCTGGAGTGCAATCCGCGCACCACCAGCGGCCTGCATTTCTTCGAAGCCGCCGACCTCGCCCGCGCCATCCTGGACCCCGAGGGCGCCCCGCCGCCGCGGCACCGGCCGGAGACAAGGCTGCAGCAATTCTGGTCCTGCCTGACCGAAACGCAGCTTTCGCTGTTCCGCGACCGCAGCGCCTTCCGGACCAATGCCCGCACCCTGCTGACCACGCGCGACGTCTGCTGGCAGGCGCGCGACCCCTGGCCGCTGCTGGCGATGCCCTGGACCACCTGGCCCATCATCCGCATGGCGGCGCAGCGCCGGGTGCCTTTCGGGGAAGTCGCGACGCTCGATGTCGGCTGGTACGACTGAAGCCCGGGTCAGCCCAGCAGATCCCCGGCCGCCCCGGCGCGGGCCAGGTTCGACCCGCCGAGCCCGAAATCCAGCCAGGCCGTGCCGTTCCAGGCATAGTCGTATTCGCTGCCGAAGCCGTTGGTGCCGCTCGGCGCGCCCACCTGCGCGCTCCAGAAATAGGTTGGCATGGTCCGGCCCGCCGCCGAGTCGGAATAGGCGGTGGTCCAGATCGTCCCCGCCGGCTGGGCGCCGCTCCAGGCCTGTTCCTCGGAGATGGTGTAGCGGCCATGCGCGGTGGCCACCACGTCGCCCGCGTCATAGCCGTCGACGCCGGCGATCAGCCAGCCCTGGTAGCTGTCGCCGTTGTTCGCCGTGAACTGCCAGCCGAACACGCTGTTGCGGTCGACGCTGGCCAGGTTGGCGCCGCCCTGGCCGAAATCCAGCCACTGGTCGCCATCCCAGGCATAATCCAGCTCCGACCCCAGCCCGCCGGACCCGCTCGGCTGTCCGCCCGCGGCGCTCCAGGTGTAGGTCGGCATCCAGGTCTCGGCGGAGGCGTCGTAGTAGGCGCTGGTGAAGACGGTGCCGTGCCGCAGGCTGCCGGTCCATCCGAAGGCGGCCTCGATGACGTAGCGCCCGGTCGCGGTCGCCTGGATCGATCCTACGGTCAGGCTGTCGAAATCTTCGATCACCCAGCCGAGGTAGCGGTCGCCCGTGTTGGATTCGAAGCGCCACTGGAAGGCCGTGATGCGCTCGATCGAAGCCAGGAACTGGCCGCCGCGCCCGAAATCATCCCATTCGTCGCCGTCCCAGGCCCGATCCAGTTCGGACCCCAGCCCCGCATTGCCGCTCGGCGCACCACCGAGGACGGTGGCCGAGTAGCTCGGCAGAACCTGGTTGGCGCTGGCGTCGAAATAGCCGGTGGTGGTCCACACCGTGCCATCCGCGATGACCTGCCCGCCAAGCGCGGCTGCGGTGTTGATGGTGTAGGTGCCATGCGCGGTGGCCAGCGTATCGCCCGGCGCCCAGGCGGTGGAATGGCCGACCAGCCGGCCGGAATAGGTATCGCCGTTGGTGGCCTGGAAGGTCCAGTTGAAGATGCGGTCCGGCAGCCGGTCCGCCTGCAACGCACCGCCCTGTCCAACCGGCACCAGGGCGCTGCCGGTCCAGACGCGGTCCAGCTCACTGCCCAGGCCGCCATATCCGGTGGGTCCGGCGCCACCGCTCTCCAGCGGGAAATCGACGCGCGACTGCGCATCGCTGTAGCGGGTGGTGTGCACCGTGCCCTCCGCCCCGGCCTCGGCCAGGTCGCGGCCATAGGCGCTCTCCCCGGTGATGCGGTAGCTGCCATGGGCGGTGGCCAGCGTGTCGCCGATGTTCCAGTCGGCGGTGTCGGCCAGCAGCGTGCCGTACAGCACGTCGCCACTTGTGGCCGTGAAGGTCCAGGTGAACAGGCTGTCCGCCAGGTCGCCCGGGTCGGCCTGGTCGGCGCCACCCTGGCCGAAGCTGTCCCAGCCCGTGCCGGTCCAGGCGGCGTCACGCTCCGATCCCAGGCCCGCGCTGCCGGCGGCCGCGGCCTCCCCCAGCTCGGTCAGCATCCAGGCGCCGGTGCTGTCGCGATACCAGCCGACCGAGATCCAGCCTTCCGCGAACCCCGCCTCACTGAGGTCGATGCCCTGCGCCACGGCGCCGGTGATGGTGTAGCGGCCCTGCGCGGTGGCTAGGGTGGAGCCGATGACGTAGCGGCCTGTATCCTCCACCAGCGTGCCGCCCCAGCTATCGCCGCTGTTGGCGGTGAAGGTCCAGGTGAAGATGCTGTCGGTCACCTCCGCGGCGGCGGCCGAAGGCATGATGAGGGTCAAGCTTGGCTCCGTTGGCGGGGCAGGGCGGCGCGATGATGCAGGAAGGGGCGTGAAACCGTCGTTAACCCGGGCCACGCGCTCGACCCTGTCGCGCCCCCGGGGTAACTGCGCCCGCCCCACCGGTCCGAAAGGTGCCCGCCGATGACCACCCTTGATGCCTGGCTGGCCGACGCCGAGACGGTTCTCGCCGCCACCCGCGCGCGCGGGCTGGATGCGGCGATGGATGCGGCGGTGGCGGCCACTGTCGTGGCGCTGGCCGCCGGCCGCACCCTGCTGGCCTGCGGCAACGGCGGGTCCGCCGCCGATGCGGACCATATCGTGGGCGAGCTGGTCGGGCGCTTCCTGCGCGAACGCCGCGCGCTGCGCGCCATCAGCCTGTCCGCCAACCCTGCCGTGCTGACCGCCTGGGCCAACGACTACAGCTACGAGACGATCTTCGCCCGCCAGGTCGAGGCCTATGGCGAGAAGGGCGGCGTGCTGGTCGGCCTGTCCACCTCCGGCAATTCGCCGAACGTGGTGCGGGCTTTCGAGGCGGCGCGGCGGCTCGGCATGGTGACCATCGCCCTGACCGGAGAGGGGGGCGGCAGGCTGGCGCCGCTCAGCGACCACCTGTTCGCGGTGCCGTCGCGATCCACGCCGGCGATCCAGCAGGTCCACCTGGCGCTGTACCACTGCTTCTGCGCGGCGGTGGAAGCGCGCATGGCGGATGCCTGAAGCGCGCCCCGCCGCCTTCCTCGACCGGGACGGCGTGCTGATCGAGGACACCGGCTTTCCACATGACCCGGCCCGGGTGCTCTGGAGTCCCGGCGCGGCCCAGGCGGTGCGGCGGCTGAACATGGCGGGCCTGCTGGTCTTCGTCGTCACCAACCAGTCCGGCGTGGCGCGCGGGCTCTATCCCGAGTCGCAGGTCCATGTGCTGCATGGCTGGATGCAGGCCGACCTGGCCCGCGAAGGCGCCCGGATCGACGCCTTCGAACATTGCCCGCACCACCCGGAGGCGCCGCTGCCGGCCTTCCGCCACGACTGCCGAAGGCGCAAGCCACGGCCCGGCATGCTGCTGGACCTGATGGCCGCCTGGCCGGTGGACCCGGCGCGGTCTTTCCTGGTCGGCGACCGCGAGACGGACCTGAAGGCGGCCGCCGCCGCCGGCATCGCCGGGCATCTGTTCCCGGGCGGTGACCTGGACGCGTTCATCGCGCGTCTGGTTTAGGCCTCGGGCCAAATCCCGCAGATCGCGACCGATCTGTCCTCAAGCGCCGGCGCTGCGCTTGGCTCGCGGCAGTTGCGGCGGCGGCCATTCGGCCGCAGCTTCCGAACGATGGGTTCGGTATCAGGTCGCGGCTTCCAGCCCCTGCAGAACGTCCTCGACCGGCCCATCCGCCAGGATGACGCCGCCCTCCAGCCGGATCGCGCGGTTGCACCAGCGCCGCACCACGCTGAAATCATGCGTGGCGACGACCAGGATGTCGGCGCCGCCGACCAGCGTGGCCAGCCGTTCCTCCGCCTTCTGCATGAAGGCGGCGTCGCCGGCCAGGAACCATTCATCCATCAGCAGCACCTGCGGCTGCATCGCGGTTGCCATGGCGAAGGACAGGCGGATGCCCATGCCGGCGGAATAGGTGCGGATCGGCACGTCGAAGAATTCGCCGAGGCCGGCGAATTCCGCCACCTCCTCGGTCAGGGCGGCGCATTCGGACTCCGACAGGCCGCGATACAGCCCGCGCAGCATGACGTTCTCCCGGCCCGTCGCCTCGCTGTCGATGCCCGCCGCCACGTCGATCAGCGCGCCGACCTGGCCCTGCACCATCAGGCTGCCGGCCACCGGCTCGTACACCCCGGCAAGCGTCCGCAGCAGGGTGGTCTTGCCGGCGCCGTTCGGGCCGACCAGGGCCACGCGCTCGCCGACACCGATGCGGAAGGACAGGTTGCGCAGCGCGGTGACGACGATGCGGTTGGACGGGTCCGTGTGCAGGCGGGCATTGCCCAGAAGCCGCTTCTTCAGCGACCGTGCGCCCAGGTGGTAGTAGGGAAAGTCGAGGCAGAGGCCCCGTGCTTCGATCAGTGCCACGGAACCCTCCCCTAGACCCAGAAGGCCACGCGGCCGCGGAAGCGCACGAAGAAGGCCGCCGCCACCGCCACCATCAGCGCCGTGTAGATGACCGCCGCCAGCCAGGCGAGCGGCGGGCCGCCGCCTTCGACCAGCGGGCCGCGCACAGTCTCGAGGATCGCGAAGAACGGGTTCAGCGGCATCCAGGCCTCCCATTCGCCGAGCAGCCTGGGCTTCCACAGGATCGGCGTCAGGAAGAAGGCCAGCTGCATCACGCTGCCGATGATCGGCCCGATGTCACGGAAGCGCGCGCACAGCATGCCGAGGAACAGCGCCGCAGCCACCGCGTTGATCGCGATCAGCACGAAGCCGGGGATGGCCAGCAGCGCCTCCGGCCCCGGCAGGTGGCCGCACAACAGGAACACCAGCAGGATCAGCGGGAAGTTGTGCGCCGCGACGATGCCGTTGCGCAGCACGCAGCGCAGCGAATGCACGGTGTAGGGCAGCGGCATCTGCCGGATGATGCCCTCAGACGCCGTCAGGCTCGCGGTGGCCTCGTTCACCATCTGGGAGATGGCGTTCCAGATCACCAGGCTGACCGCCAGGTGCGGCAGGTATTCCCGCAGAGGCATCTGGAACAGCGTGGAGTACAGCAGGCCGAGCCCGAGCAGCATCGCGCCTGTGCTGAGCGTCAGCCAGAACGGGCCGAGCACGGAGCCGCGGTAGCGGTTGCGGATGTCGAGCCAGGCCAGGGTGGAGGCCAGGCGCCAGCGGCTGAGCCCCAGCCGTACATCCTCGATCGCCCGGCGGACCCGCTGCGGATTGGAGGCATCGACATGGTAGGCCGGTGTCGGCGCTGCGGTATGGTCGAGCATCGGCGCCTCATAGCCCGACCGGATCGGGCGAGCCAGTGGTAGGCGCCTACTTCGGCTCGCCGCGATAGCGCACCGGAGCCGAGTCGAAACCTGCCGACGGCGCGTAGCCCTGTGGGGCGTAGTCCCGGGGCGGGGCATAACCCTGGGGTGGGGCATATCCCTGGGACGGGGCATATCCCTGGGGCGGGGCATAACCCTGGTGCGGCGTGCCGTAGGGTGTTGCGGCCGGCGGGCCATCCGCGGCGCGCGACAGCCGCACCCGGTCGCCGCGGGTGATCACCACCCGGTCGCCTGCCTGCAGGGCCGACTCGTTCGTCTGCACCACGGCGATGTCGCCGCCGCCATCCTCGCGCACGATGAATTCAATGGCATTGCCCTGGCTCAGCCCACCTTCCACGGCCGTGCCGGCCAGGCCGCCGATCAGTGCGCCGCCAAGCCCGGCCAGCAGGTTGGACCGCACGTCACCGCCGATGAAGCTGCCGGCCAGGCCGCCGGCCACCGCCCCGGCGGCCGTGCCGATTCCGCCACCGCTGCCGGCCACCTGCACCGGCCGGCTGCCGACGATGGTGCCGTAGGACACGTAGGCGGCACTGCCCAGGGTGCGGGCGCCCACCGTGCTGCCGGTGGCACGCGGTGCGCAGCCGGGCAGCGCCGCGACCAGGGCCAGCGCCGCCACGGCGGGGATCAGGCGGTTGGTGAGGCGGATCATTGGATTATCCTCGGCGGCCGGCTGCGCGGCGGTTCTGGCAAGATGTGGCCTTGGAGATGGGTCGGCTCTAAACGTAATCCACCACCAAGGCATGATCACGGCAGCGACTGCCATGATCTCGTCCTTGCCTCCGACCCACGCTTTAGGTTAGGCGTTTGCAGGTCAGACTTGCCGGCAGACTTGAACGACGGGACGGAAGTCGGGGTTGGCCTGGGCTGGTGCATCGCATGGGGGCGAGGCACGGGCCGGGGGGGCAGGCCTCGGGATCGTCACCCGCAACCGACGGAGCATCCTCTCATGACCAGGTCCAGCGCTGCGGGCACGGCCCAGCCTCGGGACCCATCCTGGAGGCGGCCCGTGATCGCTGCCTGGCAGCGTCCTGTGATGGCCTGCCTGCTGCTGAGTGCGCTTGCCGCCTGCGGCCAGACGCCGCAGCGCGCAACCACCCATGCGGCGCGGATCTCCTCCGGCGACTACGCACGGCCCTCCACCTACGACGCGCCCGGCCCGTCGCATGACCCGTGGGGCCCCTACATCACCCAGGCCTCGCAGCGATTCGATATCCCGGAGCGCTGGATCCGGGAGGTGATGCGCCAGGAATCCGGCGGCCGCGTCAGCGCCACCTCCCGCGTCGGCGCCATGGGGCTGATGCAGGTGATGCCCGGCACCTACCGCGAATTGCAGGCAAAGTACGGCCTCGGCCCGGACCCCTACCACCCCTGGGACAGCCTGATGGCCGGCACCGCCTACCTGCGCGAGATGTACGAGCTGTACGGCAACCCGGCGTTCCTTGCCGCCTACAATGCCGGTCCGCGGCGGCTGGAGGACTACCTCTGGTCGAATCGGGGCCTGCCGGCCGAGACCCGCAACTACGTCGCCCGCATCGGCCCGCGCATCCAGGGCGCCAGCCCGAACCGCCGCGCGGCGCCGGAGGTCTATGCCGCTGCCGAGATCCCGCTGAATATCCCGGCCGGCCCGCGCCGTGGCGATACCGCGACCATGCTGGCGCTGCGCGAACAGCGCAACGCGGTCGATCCCGGCGTGCAGGTCGCCAGCCTGCCGCCCGGCCCGGTGGTGCGGATGGAGCCGATTCCGGACGGCAGCAGCCAAGCCTATTCCTATGCGGCGCCGACGCAGCTGGCCTCGGCCGGTGGCGGCTTCGTCTCACAGGCCTCCGCCGCGGCGCCGGCCCGCCAGCAGGGCAGCGTCATTGCCATGGCACCGGTCGCCAGCCTCGGCGATTTCCAGACCCGGATGGAGCCGATCACCAGCCCCGGCGACCTTCCGCAGGGTGGGGCCTATGTGCCGCCGGCGACGACCCAACTGGCCATGGCGCCGATCACCAGCCCCGGAGACCCGGGCACGCCCGGCGCCGGCTTCCAGGTCGAATCCCTGCCGGCGCCGCCGGCTGAGTTCGCTCGCTATGCCTCGGTCGGCGCGGCACCGGCCCGGGCCGAGCCGGCGCCAGCCGCCCCGCCGGCGGCCCGCACCGCCGCCGTGGCGCAGCCTTTCGTGCCGGTGATGCCGCCGGGCTTCGCCCAGCCTTCTCCGCGTGGCTTCTCCATCATCGGCCAGGCCCAGGCCAGCACGCTGCCCGCGGCAACGCGGCAGGCCGCAGCACCCGCGCGGGCGGCTGCCGGCAACTGGGGCATCCAGGTCGGCGCCTTCGCCTCGGAGAACCTCGCCCGCGCCGCGGCCGGGGAGGCGCGCAGCACGCTCCGCACCGCCGGCACCAGCGCCCAGGTGCAGCCGGCCTCGCAGGGCCGCACCATCCTGTACCGCGCGCGCGTCACCGGCCTCGCGGACCGCGACGCGGCCGAACAGGCCTGCCAGCGCATGCGCCGCGGAGCCTGCATGGTGGTCGCGCCCGGGGCCTGATGGCGCCGTGGCTGTCCTGGTTCTCGGCGCCGGCGGCCACGCCCGCCCGGTGATCGAGGCAATCCGCGCCAACGGTTCCGCGGTGGCGGGGCTGCTGGATGACGGTGGCGACCACGGGCCGGTGCTGGGCTGCGCCTGGCTTGGCGACACCGGCCTCCTGGCCGCGCTGCGGGCCCAAGGTCTGGTCGAGGCCGTGATCGCCATCGGCGACAACGCCGCCCGGCAGCGCCTCGGCGCGTTGTGCGAGGCCGCCGGCTTCACCCTGCCGCCGCTGCTGCACCCCGCCGCCCTGGTCTCCCCCAGCGCCAGCATCGCCGCCGGCGCGCAGGTGATGGCGCGCGCGGTGGTGGGGCCGGAGGCGGCGCTCGGCCGGCTGGCGCTGGTCAATACCGGCGCGATCGTCGAGCATGAATGCACCCTCGGCGAGGCCGCCCATCTCGGCCCCGGCGCGGTGCTCTGCGGCCGGGTGTCGCTGGGGGCGCGTGTCCTGGTGGCGGCCGGCGCGGTGGTGCGGCCCGGGGTCACGATCGGGGAGGATGCGCTGGTGGCGCCTGGCGCGGCCGTTTCGGCGGAGGTTACGCCCGGCGCGCGTATCGGCGGAGTTCCGGCCCGCCCGCTCCGTTGAAGGCCGTTTCCCCAACGGATCAAGGGTTGCATCGGCCAATGGCCCCTGCGCGCCCTGCTGTCTCACGCGCCTCGTCGCCTGCCATATGCGCGCAGCGGCGACCATCAGGATTACCGGACGTTGCGAAGGCCACACCGGTTCTCTTCTGCATATGATACATTTCGAAGTGCATACGACTTGCGGGTGGTGGATGAGTGGGTGGGGCAGGACGATACTCGCCCTCATGATGACCGAAGCCCGGACCCCAGATGAGCCGCGCAGCCTGCTCGGGCTGCGGCCTCCCGCCGACCTCGCCTCCAGCCCGTTGCCGGAGCCTGTCCCGCAACCTTCCCAGCCGGTGGCGCCGAGCCGGCCGGCGCGACCGGATTATCCCGTGGTGTCCTCCGGCTGGGACAGCGAGGATGGCGAGGCCACGTCGAAACGCGCGGACCTGATGACGGCGCTGCGGGCCGGGATCATGCTGCTGCTGGCCATGATCGGCCTGGGCCTGCTCATCACCGGATAAGGCGCCGCGCCGCTTGACGCGGCGGCGGCTGGGAGGTCCGATCCGCAGCCGCCCCCCCCCCCCGGCACGGAGTTGCCCATGAACCTGGCCGCCCTCCTGGCCCTGCTCGCCACGCTCGCCCTCGGCGTCGCCGCCGGGCTGCTATGGCTGCAGCGCATCCGCAAGCCGCTGGTGGTGCGCGCGCACCTGGTCCTGGCCCTCGCGGCCACCGCGCTGGTTCTGCTGCTGACCGTCACCGCGCCCGCCGCCGAAACCGGCCCGCCGCGCGCCCTGCCGCTGCTTCTGGTGGGCCTCGCCGCCGCCGCCGGGTGGAGCGCGTACCGCTACCTCCGGCGGGGCGCGAAGCTGGTCCTGGCGCTGCACGCCATCGCCGGCGTCGCCAGCTTCCTGGTCTTCATTGCCTGGATCCGCTCGGCCTGATCAACCGCCGTTCAGCGCCCGCCAGACCCGTTCCGGCGTCATCGGCAACGCGACCTGCGTGACCCCATCCCTGGCCAGCGCATCCAGCACCGCATTGGCCAGCGCCGCCGGCGCGCCATTGGTCGGCAACTCCCCCACCCCCTTGATGCCGAGGCGGTTGTTGGGCGAGGGCACCGGGACCATGCCATGCACGAAGCCCGGCACCGCCTCCGCCCGCGGCATCGCGTAGTCCATCAGCGTCGCGCTCAGCAGCTGGCCTTCAGGGTCGTAGTCGGCCTGTTCCATCAGCGCCTGGCCGATGCCGGCCGCCCAGCCGCCGTGCAATTGCCCAGCGAGCAGCACCGGGTTCACCACCGTGCCCGCATCCACCGCGGCGGCGTAGCGGTCCAGCACCACCAGCCCGGTCTCCGGGTCCACCTCGACCTCCGCCACCGCGACGCCGGCGGGCCAGGTCTCGACCGTGTCTGCGAAATCCGCGCGACCCTCCAGCCCGCCCTGCCGCGCCGCAACCGCCGCCAGGCCAATCCGCCGGTCGGTTCCCACCACCTCGTAGGCGCCATCGCGCCAGGCGACATCGACGGTGGCCGCCTCCAGCATCTCCGCCGCCGCGGCGCGGCCCTGCTCGATCGCAGCCTCCGCCGCCAGCACCAGCGTGGTGCCGGAGATGATGGTCGAGGACGACCCGCCGGTGCCGCCGCCGCGCGGGATGCGGTCGCTGTCGCCCTGCTCGACGGTGATTCGCGCCGGATCGACGCCGAGGGTTGCCGCCAGCACCTGCGCATAGGCGGTGGCGTGGCCCTGCCCCTGGCTTTGCGTGCCGGTGCGTGCGGCGATGCGGCCATCCGGCAGCACCTCGACCAGCGATGTCTCATCGCCCCAGCCGCCGGAGCCATGCAGGTGGCAGGCGACGCCCCGGCCGCGCCGCAGCCCTTGTGCGGCGGAGGCGGCGCGCCGGTCGGCGAAGCCGGCCTCGTCGGAAAGCCGCAGCGCCGCATCCAGCAGCGCCGGATAGTCGCCGCTGTCGTAGCGGTAGCCGAGCGCGGTGCGATACGGGAAGGCGTCGGGCCGCAGCAGGTTCAGCCGCCGCAGGTCCACCGGGTCGCGCCCGGTCTGCCGCGCCGCCGCATCCACCAGGCCCTCCAGCAGCACCAGCGCTTCCGGCTTGCCGGCGCCGCGCACGGCGTCCACCGGTGCGGTGTTGCTGAAGGCGCAGCGCAGCGCGATGTGGGCGGCGGGAATGTCGTAGAGCCCGCCCAGCACCTTCGCCATGCCGCCGGTCGGGATGGTGGGGTTCACGGTGGAGACCCAGGCGCCGAAATTCGCCACGCCCTGGACCTGTATCGCCAGGAACCGCCCATCCGCATCCAGCGCCAGCGCCGCATCCGCCACCAGGTCGCGGGCGTGAGTGTCCGCCAGGTGGTGTTCCGTGCGGTCCTGCACCCAGCGCACGTCGCGTTGCAGGCGCGCGGCGGCGAAGCAGGCCAGCGCCTGTTCGGGATAGGGCGGCAGCTTCGGCCCGAACCCGCCGCCGACATCCGGCGTCACCACGCGCAGCTTCTCCCGCGGCCAGAGCAGGATGTGGTCGCACAGCACGCGGGCGAGCAGGTGGACGCCCTGGGAGGGCGTGGTCAGCGTGACGCGGCCGGTCGCCGCATCCCACTGCGCCAGTGCCGCGCGGGTTTCCAGGTAGCCGGCCAGGATGCGCGGCGATCGGTGGTGCAGCCGCGCGATGTGGGCGGCACCGGCGAAGGCGGCGGCGACCGCCGCTTCATCGCCGCGCTGCCAGTCGCAGACCAGGTTGCCGGGGGCGTCCTCATGCAGCAGCGGTGCGCCGGGCTGCAACGCATCGTCGCCGCGCACCACGGCTTGCAGCGGCTCGTAGTCGACCTCCACCGCCTCCGCGCCATCGCGCGCCTGCGCCAGGGTTTCGGCCAGCACCATCGCGACGATCTCGCCGACATGCCGCACGCGGTCCTGCGGGATCGGCAGCCGCCGCGGTTCCACATGGCGGCGGCCGGCGGCGTCGCGGATTTCCGTCACTGCCGGATTGTGCCCTAGCCCCGCCACGTCCCGCCCCGTGATCACCGCGACCACGCCCGGCAGCGCCAGCGCCGCCTCCGTTGCCACGCGCCGGATTCGGGCATGTGCGTGCGGAGATCGCAGAAACATCGCCTGCAGGGCCCCCGGCGCCGCCAGCCCGGCGGTGAACCGGCCGCCGCCGGTCAGCAGACGCGGATCCTCCAGCCGCCGCAGCGGCGCCCCAAGTCCCGGCAGCACATCGAACGCCATGCGATCTCCACCCGAAGCCGGCGCCAGTTGCCAGCAAGCCACGGACTCCCGCAAGGCTGGGGGCAGGACGTCGATGCCGGCCGTCGACACCGGCCGTCGACGCAGGGCTGGGGATCGCCTTAGATCGCGCGCGGCGTATCGGCGCCGCGGAGGATACGGCGTGCGTCCCCCCAACCCCTCGGTCGTGGCGAGCTTGCGGGCCTGGCATCCCGCGCCGCTGCCACGGGCCTCGCTGTGGCTGCATGGGCTGGGCGCGGCCACGCTGGCGGTGCAGCCGGGGCTTTGGCCGCAGGTGCTGGGCGTGCTGGCCTGCAACCACGCGCTGCTGGCCGGCCTGATGCACCCGCGCGGCACCTTGCTCGGCCCGAACCTGGTCCGCCTGCCCGAAGGTCAGGGCGACGCCGTCGCCCTGACCTTCGACGACGGCCCGGACCCGGAGGTGACGCCGCGCGTGCTGGACCTGCTGGATGCCGCCAGCGCCCGCGCCAGCTTCTTCGTCATCGGCGCCCGCGCCGCCCGCCACCCGGCGCTGCTGCGGCAGATCTTGGCGCGCGGACACACGGTGGAAAACCACTCCCAGACCCATCCCGGCTATTTCGCCGCACTCGGCCTGTGGGCGCTGCGGCGGGAAGTCGCGGAGGCGCAGGACACCATCGCCAGCATCACCGGCACAGCGCCGCGCTGGTTCCGCGCGCCGATGGGCCTGCGCAGCCCGCTGCTGGACCCGGTGCTGGCCGGCCAAGGGCTACACCTGGCGGCCTGGACCCGGCGCGGCTACGACACCCGCATCCGCGACCCGCAGCGCGTGCTGCGCCGGCTGGCCAACGGCATGGCCGGCCGGGACATCCTGCTGCTGCATGACGGCAACACGGCCCGCGACCCCTGGGGCCGCCCGGTGGCGCTGTCGGCCCTGCCGCCGCTGCTGGCACGCATCCGTGCCGGGGGGTTCAGCGCCGTGTCCCTGGCCGCCGCAGCATGAGCCAGGGCAGCCGCGCCAGCATCCCCAGCACCAGCCGGATATGCATCGCCGTCAGCAGGACGTTGTCGCGGCCATATTTGAAATGCGAGACGCCGCCTTCCGCCGGGGCGAGGTAGCGCACCGCCGCCGGCAGGTTCACGATTGGCACCCCCGCCCAGGCCAGCCGGACGGCCGCCTCCGGGTCGAAGTCGAAGCGCCGCATCCAGCGGCTGCGCTGCATCACCCGCAGCAGCGGCGCGATCGGATAGACCCGGAATCCGAAGAGAGAATCGCCGATGCCGGCGCCCAGGGTTTCAAGGTTGGCCCACCAGTTGGAAATCCGCCGCCCGCGCACCCGCAGCAGCGGCGCCTCCGGCCCGAACACCGGCCGGCCGAGGATCAACGCCTCCGGCTGCGCCACCGAGGCCTGCATGAAGCGGCCGATGCTGTCGGCGGGATGCTGGCCATCGGCATCCATCAGCAGCGCATGGGTGAAGCCGGCGGCGTGGGCTTCCACCAGCCCGGCCAGCACCGCGGCGCCCTTGCCGCCATTGACGGGCAGCGAGAGGATCCGCAGCAGCGGATCGCCCGCCATCGCCTGGCGCAGCAGCACCTCGCTGCCATCGGTGCTGCCATCCACCACCACCCAGACCGGCGCCCAAGCGGCGCGCGCCGCGCGCACCGTCTCCACCAGCTTCGGGCCGGTATTGTAGCTCGGGATCAGGACCAGCCGCTGGGAATCGGGGGGCGGGCAGGAAGGCGGCGTCACGCGGGTGGAGCCTGCGGCAGTTCGCTGCGGAAATGCTGTTCCAGCCGCGCCACGCCGGCATCGGCATCCGCCCCCACCTCGAAGCGCTCGCCCAGCCGCACCCGGTAGACCAGCGGCAGCACCGGCCGGCGGAACAGCGGCCAGCCGCGGCTGAGATAGGGGCTGTCGGCCTCGATCAGCACCGCCTGTACGGGTGCCCCGGCGGCGCGCGCCATCAGCGCGAAGCTGCGGTGCAGCCGGTCCACCGGCTTGCGTCCGGTGCGCGAGCCTTCCGGGAAGATCAGCAACTGGCTGCCGCCCCGCACCGCGTCCGCGGCCCGCCGGATCATCGGCAGCGGCGCGTCGTTCGGCATGTAGCCGGCCATGCGGATGCCGCCGCCCAGCGTCCAGCTTCCCCACAGCGAGGCTTTTGTGATGCACACCACGCGCGGCAGGCGGGAGATGATGAGCACCGCGTCCAGCATTGTCGGGTGGTTGGGCGCGATCACGATGCCGCCATCCTGCCGCAGCGCGTCCAGGGCGCTGAGGTCCACCCGCAGCACGCCCGTGGCCCGCATGACGAACAGGAACCAGCGAAAGCCCGCCATGATCATGAATTGCCCGATGCGCTCCCCGGGCCGCCGCGGCACGATGCGCACCAGCAGGGAAGCCGGCAGGCTCCAGGCCAGGCAGCTCAGCAGCCAGACCAGCACGCAGACATAGAAGGCGACGCGGTAGTAGGCGGCGAGCCACCAGCCCTGTGCTGGCCGCTGCCCAGGTCGCGCCGGGGCCGGTTGGACGCCGGCCTCGGTCTTTGTCATTGTCATGCCGCCGCGTGATGAAGTCGGGACCGAAGTTTACAGGATGGCCGGTGAACCAGTCCAGCAACCCCGGATGAACAAGCCGGTTCCACCCCACGCGCCGCTGCTGGAATATTATGAAGCGCCGGCGAAACGTTCCGATTTCGTGCGAAACTTGTTCAACCGCACGGCGGAATCCTATGACGGCATCAATGCCGCCTTCGCGCTCGGCTCCGGCCCCTGGTACCGGCGCCGCGCCCTCCGCCAGGCCGGCCTCGCCCCCGGGGCACGGACGCTGGACGTCGCCATCGGCACCGGCCTGGTGGCGCGGGAGGCGGCGGCGATCCTCGGCGGCACGCGGGACCTGGTCGGCCTCGACCTCAGCGAAGGCATGCTGGCCGTGGCCCGCCGGCAGCTTGGCCTGACCCTGGTGCAGGCGCGGGCGGAGGCGCTGCCCTTCGCAGATGCCAGCTTCGACTTCGTCAGCATGGGCTACGCGCTGCGCCATGTCGCGGACCTGTCCGCGCTGTTCGGCGAATTCCGTCGCGTGCTGCGCCCCGGCGGCCGCGTGCTGGTGCTGGAGATCGCCCGGCCGGAAGGCCGCCTCGCCCATGCGCTGCTGCGCGGCTACATGGGCGCCGTGGTGCCTGCGCTGAGCCGCCTGTCCGGCCGCGAGTCGGCCACGCTGATGCGCTACTACTGGGACACGATCGAGGCCTGCGTGCCGCCCGCCGAGATCATCGCCCGCCTGGGTGAGGCGGGGCTGGCGCAGGTGGGCTGCGCCACCGAGCTTGGCATGATGCGCGCCTATTCGGCCCGGTGCCCGGGGTGAACCAGCCGGGCCTCCTGGCGCTGACCGGGCAGGTGGCGGCGCGCTATGCCGGCGCCTCCCGCTACGCCCGCAATTTCGTCCGCGGCAAGCTGCTGACCGACCCGGCGACGCCGGCCATCCTGCGCCTGGCGCGGCAGGCCGGAGGCTTCGGCGTGGTGGCCGACCTCGGCTGCGGCCGCGGCCAGGTGGGGCTGGCGCTGCTGACCGCGGGGCTGGCGCAGACGGTGCACGGCCTCGACCTGGACCCCGGCAAGATCGCCGATGCCCGCCGCGCCGGCGCCGGCCTGCCGGCGGACTTCGCCGTCGCCGATCTCGGCCGTGCCGAGGTGCCGGCGTGCGACACCGCGCTGATCTTCGACGTGCTGCTGCAGATGCCGGAGGATGCACAGCGTGGCCTGATCGCCCGCATGGCCGCCGCCGCCCGCCGCCGCATCGTCATCCGCGCCTTCGACCCGGAGTGCGGCTGGCGCGCCGGGCTCGGCAGCGCCATGGAGGAAGCTGGCCGCCGTCTGCGCCGGGACGGTTCCGCCTTCCGCCCGCTGCCCCTGGCTGCCATCGCCGCGCCGCTGCGGGCGCAGGGTTTCCGCACCAGCGTCACGCCCTGCTGGGGCTGGACGCCGCTGCCCAACGTCATGCTGCTGGCGGAGCGCGAAGCGCCTTGAGACCCTTTCTGATCGGTGCCTGCCTGCTCGCCGCCCTGCCGGTTTCGGCGCAGGAGGTCCGCCGCCCGCTGCTGGAAGCCGGCGCCTTTCTCGGCGGCGGCCTGCTGCCGGACTACCCGGCCTCCGACCGCGCCGAGCCGCGCGCCCTGGCGCTGCCCTGGCTGATCTATCGCGGCGAGATATTGCAGAGCGACGAGCGCGGCTTGCGCGGCCGGCTGTTCCGCAGCGCCGATTTCGAGCTGACCTTCAACGCCAACGGCGCCCTCGGCAGCCGGTCGGGCGGCGGCGCCCGCGACGGGATGGACGACCTGGACCCGATGGGCGAGGTCGGCCCCTCACTGCGCTGGGTCGCCTGGCGCGACACCGCGCGGCTGACCCGCCTGGTGCTGGAGGCGCCGGTGCGCGCCGCCTTCACCACCGACTTCTCCCGCATCCGCCATCGCGGCTTCGTCTTCGCGCCCGAGGTGTCGCTGGAACGCACCGGGTTGTTCCGGACGGAAGGCAGCCCGGACCGCGCCCGCATCGGCCTCGGCCCGGTCTTCGCCACCGGCAGGGTGATGGATGACTGGTACCGGGTCCGGCCGAGCGAGGCGCGGCCGGGCCGCCCCGCCTACGAAGCCGAGGGCGGCTATCTCGGGATGCGGCTGCAATTTTCCTACCGCGTGCCGGTGACCGACCGCATCTCGCTCACCACCGGTGGGCGGGTGGAGAATTTCGCCGGCGCCGCCAATGACGAAAGCCCGCTGTCGCGGTCCGAATGGAACGCCACGCTGGTCGGCGGCATCTCCGTCTCGCTGTACCGAAGCACTGCCACAGTTACGTCAGGCGCGGAGCCCTATGACTGATCAGTCGCCATCTCAACTTGCTGCGCGAATTTCGACATCGTGTTTCTGATCATTCGGAAGACTGATCTATAAATCGATTTCGATCCTATCGGGGGGAGGCATTCCGGATGAATGTGATGAATGTTACGGCGGTGGTGGAACCCGATCTGGCGCTGGAAGCCGACCTGGCGCGGCTGATCGTCACCGCCCTGTCGCTGGAGACGGCGGCAGAGGAGATCGCGCCGGAGGCACCGCTGTTCGGCACCGGCCTCGGCCTCGATTCCATCGATGCGCTGGAACTCGCCTTGGCCGTGTCCAAGGCCTACGGCGTGCAGCTTCGCTCGGACGACGAGCGCAACCACCGCATCTTCGCCTCGCTGCGCAGCCTGGCCGCGCACATCGCCGGGCACCGGACCCGCTGAGCCGGATGGCGTCCGGCACGCGCCAATTGCTTTCAGGGTCGGCGCTGTGGCTGCTGGCCGTGGCGGTGGAGATCCTGGCGGGTGGCATGCTGGTCTGGTGGGCTGGGCAACAGGGGCCGGCGCTGGTCGCGGTGCTGGTGAACCTGGCAGTGGCGCTGCGCTTCGCGGTGACGTTGCGCCCGGGCCGCGTGCCACTGATCACCCGCTACGCACGGTGCGACGTGGCCGGGCTTCCGCCGCACGGAGAGGGTTACACGCGCGCGCTGACCGCCTTCTGGTGCTGGGTCCTGGCCGGCTTCGCGTTGCTGCACGCGCTTGCCGTGTTCGGCTGGTGGACCACCGCCACGCTGTCGCTGTGGCAATCCGCCGCCTGCCTCGCGCTGTTCCTCGGCGAACACGCGCTGCGCAGCCGTCGCCTGCCGGAACTCGGCCGCGCAACCCCGTGGCGAACCTGCCGCGCCGTGCTGGCTTATCATGCCGCCTGACCTGCTGACCTCCCGCGACGTGACGGAGATCATCTGCCATCGCGACGGCGAGGCGGTGACGGTGGGCCGGTTCCTGGCGCAGGCGGCCACGCTGGCCGCGCGGCTGCCGGAACACGGCCAGGCGGTGAACATCTGCGCCGATCGCTACGCAGCCCTGGTCGGCTTCGCCGCGGCGCTGTGGCGCGGCCACCCGACGCTGCTCGGCGCCCGGCCCGGCGCGGCGACCCAGGCCGAAGGCGCCTACCTGCTGGCCGATGCGCCTCAGCCGGACGCCACGCTGCCGGTGGTCCTGGTGGACCTCGCCTGCGGCCCCGGCACGTTTGCGCCCCCCGCCATTCCGGCCGACCGCATAGCCGCCATCGCCTTCACCTCCGGCTCCACCGGCGCCCCCACGGCGCACCCGAAACCCTGGGGCTCCCTGGTGCAGGGCGCCGCCGCCGCCGCCGCGCGCTTCGGGCTGCGTGCGCAGGATGGCTCGCCCGCCAGCCTGGTCGCCACGGTGCCGCCGCAGCACATGTACGGCTTCGAGACCACGCTGATGCTGCCGCTGCACGCCGCTGTCGCCATCCACGCCGGCGCCAGCTTCTTTCCCGGCGACGTGCTGGCCGCGCTGGAAGCCGTGCCCCCGCGCCGCATCCTGATCACCACGCCGCTGCACCTGCGCGTGCTGCTGGCCGAGGGTCGCCGCCCGCCCGACCTTTTGGCCGTCATCTCCGCCACCGCACCGCTGTCGCGGGAGATGGCGGGTGCGGTGGAGCGCGACTGGGGCGCGCCGATGCTGGAAATCTATGGTGCGACGGAGGCCGGCTCCATGGCGAGCCGCCGCAGCGCCACGGAAGACACCTGGCTGCCCTATGAGGGCATCACCATCCGGCCCGGCCTCGCCGAAATTCCCGGCCTCGGCGCCGTCACCCTGTCGGATGCGGTGGAGCCGGTGGGGGAGGGGCGCTTCCGCCTGCTCGGCCGCGTCGCGGATCTGGTCAAGCTCGGCGGCAAGCGCGCTTCGCTGGCCGATCTCAACCGCGTGCTCGCCACCGTGCCCGGGGTGCAGGATGGCGTCTTCCTCGCGCCGCGCGACCTGGAACGCAATCCGGCGGCACGGCTGGCCGCCATCGTCGTCGCCCCCGGCCGGTCCGCCACGGAGATCCTGGGCGCCTTGCGTGGCCGGCTCGACCCGGCCTTCCTGCCGCGCCGGCTGGAGATGGTGGATGAACTGCCGCGTGACAGTTTGGGAAAACTGCCGCGCGCGGCACTGGCCCGGCTGGTGCAGGAGGAGCCGTGACCTTCCGCGTCCCGCCCGACCATCCGGCGCTGCCCGGGCATTTCCCGGGTCGCCCCATCGTGCCCGGCGTCCTGCTGCTGGACGCTGTGCTGCGGGCCGTGGCGGACGCCGGAAGATCGCCACCGGCGCGGCTGCTGCGGGCCAAGTTCCCGGCGCCCGTCCTGCCTGGCGAGGAGGTGGAGATCACGCTCGACCCGCGTGGCCCCGATCGCGTCGCCTTCACCTGCCGATGCGCCGGCACGACCGTGCTGCTGGGGGAGCTGGGATGGCCGACGCCGCCCTGAACCCGGCGCCAGATTGGGTGCGCGCGCCGGAACGCGGCAACAATTTCTGGCTGCGGGTGATGATCGGCATCACCCGCGCGCTCGGCTGGCACGCGGGCCATGTGCTGCTGTTCCCGATCACCGCCTATTTCCTGGCCTTCTCGCCGCGGCAGCGGGCCTCGGCGCGGCAGTATCTGGGCCGGGCGCTGGGCCGACCTGCGCGCCTCGCCGATCTGTGGGCGCTGTACTTCACCTTCGCTGCCACGATCCTGGACCGCATCTGGCTGGCCTCCGGCCGGACGCGGGATTTCGCCATCACGGTGCACGGGCTGGATGCGCTGCGCGCCCGTGTCGAGGCTGGTCAAGGCTGCCTGCTGTTCGGCGCCCATCTCGGCAGCTTCGAAGCCCTGCGCGCCATCGCCGATGCTGGGTGCCCGGTCGAGGTGTCCGTGCTGATGCATGAGGCGAATGCGGCGCGGGTCAAGGCGGTGTTCGACGCGCTGGGCGGTCCCGGCCGCGCCGCCGCCATCATTCCGCTCGGCACGCCGGATTCCATGCTGCGGGTGCGGGAGGTGCTGGAGCGCGGCGGGCTGGTCGGGCTGCTGGCGGACCGGGCCCCGGCCGGCCAGCGGCTGCATCCTGCGCAGTTCCTCGGCCACCCGGCGCCGCTGCCGACCGGACCGCATGTGCTGGCCGCCGTGCTCGGCGTGCCGGTGATGCTGGCCTTCGGCCTCCGCACCGGCAAGCGCCGCTACGAGGTGCACTTCCAGGCGTTCGCCGAGCAGGTGGCGCCCGGTGGCCGCGCCGGCCGCGATGCCGCCGTCGCCGCCTCCGTCGAGGCCTATGCGCGCGAGCTGGAGGCGATGTGCCGCGCGCATCCCTTCAACTGGTTCAACTTCTACCCGTTCTGGCAGGACGCATGATTTCCGGCCGCCGCACCCTGCTGCTGCTGCCTTTGGCCGGCCCGGCCCTGGCCCAGGACGCGCTGGGCGAGGTGATGCGCGCCCTGGCCGCCGTGCGCGAGCGGCGATCCCGCTTCACCGAGGAGAAGGTAATCCCGGAACTCGACATCGGCCTGCCCAACGAGGGCACCCTGCTGTGGCTGGCGCCCGACCGGCTGGAGAAGCACACCACCTGGCCGATCGATGAGTTCCTTGCCGTGCAGGACGGCCGCCTGCGCTACGAACGCCGCGACCGTGGCACCCAGCGCGACTTCGCCCTGGCGGAGCAGCCCGAGATGGCGGCGCTGGTGGAGGCGATCCGCGCTACCCTGGCCGGCGACCTGCCCGCCCTGCGCCGGCACTACGAGGTTGGGTTCAGCGGCACCCCCGCCGCCTGGAGCCTTGTGCTGACGCCGGAGGCGCTGCGCCTGCGCGGCGCGGTGCAGCGCATCACCATCACCGGGGAGGGCGCGGAGCTTCGCGGCGTGGATACCGAGGGCGGAGGCGGCGTCACCCGCATGCGGATCATGCCCACCCCGTGACCCGCATCCTGGCCGTCCTGCTGCTGCTGGCGGGCCTGACCGGCGCGCTGGCCTGGGTCGCGCCGCCGCGCGCCGACCTCGCCGAGTTCCTGCCGCCGGGCGAGACGCCGGCGACCCGCTTCCTGTTCCGCGAACTGCAATCCGGCGCCGCCACCACCCTGCTGCTGGCCGCCATCGAGGGCGCCCCGCGCCCCGAACTGGCCCGGGTTTCGCGTGAGACGGCCGCCGGCCTGCGCGCTTCGGGTCGGTTTGCCTTCGTCGGCGATGGGTCCGTGGCGCTGGGTGAGGCGGAGCAGGACTTCCTGTTCCACCACCGTTACCTGTTGGCCGATGCCGATTTTCGCGCTGCCGGCCTGCGGCCGAAGCTGGAGGCGCTGTTGGACGGGCTGCGGTCCGCCGCGTCGCCGCTGCTGGCGCGCTTCGGCTTCGCCGACCCGACCGGCGCCTTTTTGGGATTGGCCGCCACCTGGCTTGGCGAATCCCGCGTCGCCACGGTGGATGGCGCATGGTTCGCGCCCGGCGACCCGCCGCGCGCCCTGCTGGTGGCGCGCGGCCAGGGTGCCGGACTGGATGCGCCGGCGCAGCGCGAGGCGATGGCCGCCTTCCACGCCGCCTTCGCCGCTGCCAATCCACCCCCCGGCGCCCGCCTGCTGCTCAGCGGTCCCGGCGTCTTCGCAGCGGAAGCGGCGGAGAGCATCGAGCGCGACGTGACGCGGGTGAGCCTCGCCGCGACGCTGCTGCTGGCGGGATTCCTGTTCTGGCGCTTCCGGTCCGGCGTGCTGCTGGCGCTGGTCGCGGTGCCGCTGCTGGCGGCGCTGCTGGTGGGCTATGCGGCGACCGTCGCGATATACGGCCATGTCCACGCCATCGCGCTCGGCTTCGGCGTCACCATGCTCGGCGTCGCGGTGGATTATCCGCTGCTGCTGCTGACGCTGCGCCGGGCGGACGAATCGCTGGGCGAGGCCGCCGCGCGAATCTGGCCGACCCTGCGGCTGGCGGCGGCCGCCGCCGCGGCGGGGCTGCTGGCGATGCTGGGCTCCGGCCTGCCCGGCCTGGTGCAGACGGCGGTGTTCGGCGGCGTCGGCCTGCTGGCCGCGGCCGCCACCACGCGCTGGCTGTTGCCGCGCCTGGTGCCGGAGAACGCGCGGATGCTGGCGCGGCCGCTGCCGGCGGCGCTGCTGGCCGCACTTGGCGCGCTGCGCGGTCGCCGCAGCCTTGCCTGGGCTGCGCTGGCCGCGGCCCTTGTTGTTCTGCTGGCCACCGGCGGCCCGCAGGCGCAACGCGACCTCGCCGCGCTCAGCCCGGTGCCGGCCGCGCAGCAGGCGCTGGATGGCGAGTTGCGCCGGCAGCTTGGCGCGCCCGATGTGCGCAGCCTGTTCGTCCTCGGCCCCACGACTTCCGAGGCCGGAATGCTGCGCCTGTCGGAGGCGCTGGCCGCCGCCGTGCAGCCGCTGGTCGCCCAGGGCCTGCTGACCGGCCTCGACCTGCCCAGCCGCTACCTGCCCAGCCCAGCGACGCAGCTTGCCCGCCAGGCCGCGCTGCCGGATTCCGCGACGCTGGACGCCGCGCTGCGCGAGGCCGCCGCCGGACTGCCGTTCCGCGACACCGCCTTCCGCCGCTTCACCGAGGCGGTGGCGGCGAGCCGCGACCTGCCGCCGCTCGACCTCGCCGCGCTGGCCGCCGGCGCGCCCACCATCGCCGCGCGGCTCGACCCGCTCATCACCCGGCACGGCGCCGAGGTCTGGGGACTCGCGCCGGCCACCGGCGTCACCGATCCGCTGGCCCTGGAACGGGCCGCCGCGGGGCTGGGCCTGCCCGGCGTGCTGTTCCTCGACGTGAAGCTGGAGATGGACCGCCTGCTGGCCGGCTATGGCCGCGCGACGCTGGGCTGGGCGCTGGCCGGGGGCGTGCTGGTGGCCGGGCTGCTGGCGCTCGGCCTCGGCAGCGCCCGCCGCGCCGTGGCGGTGGCGGCGCCGATCGCGGGCGCCGTGCTGGTGGCGCTGGCGGTCCTGACCATGGCGAGAGAGGCGATCAGCCTGTTCCATCTGGCGGCGCTGCTGTTGCTCGCGGGTCTGGCCATCGACTATGCCCTGTTCGTCGCGTCCGAAGATGAATCCGCAGGAGCCGTCTTGAACTGCGCCGTGTCCACCCTGCTGACCTTCGGCCTGCTGTCCCTGTGCGCCACGCCCGTCCTGCACGGCATCGGCCTGACCGTCGCCGCCGGCGTCGCGGCCGCCTTCCTGCTGGCGCTGGCGCTGGCGCCCAGGACGATGCGCGCATGATGTTTCCCTTACGGATCAGCGCCGGCACCGCCGTCTCGGCGCTTGGCGCCGGCATCGCGCCGATGCGCGCGGCGCTGCATGCGCGGCGCGGCGGGCTGGCGCCCAACAGGTTTCCGGGTGCGCCGCCCGGCATCTGGACCGGTGCGGTGGCGGGGCTGGACCAGGCCGCGCCGCCGCCGGACCTCGCTGGCTTTGATTGCCGCAACAACCGCCTGGCCGAGCTGGCACTGCGCAGCGATGGCTTCGCCGGGGCGGTCGCCGGCGCGGTGCGCCGCCATGGCGCGGATCGCATCGCGGTGGTGGTCGGCACCAGCACCGCCGGCATCGAGCGCACCGAGCAGGCCTTTGCCGCCCGCGCGCCCGACCTGCCGGCCGATTTCGACTACGCCCGCACCCACGACCTGCAGGCGCTGCCGGCCTATCTGCGCGCCCGGCTTGGCCTGCGCGGCCCGGCGCTGTGCGTCTCCACCGCCTGCACCTCCGGCGCCCGGTCGCTGATGGAAGCCGCGAGCCTGATTGCCGCAGGGGTGGTGGATGCGGCGGTGGCCGGCGGCGTGGACAGCCTGTGCCGCCTGACGCTGCACGGCTTCGCCTCGCTCGAACTGCTCAGCGCCGGCCCCTGCCGGCCCTGCGCCGGGGATCGCGACGGCATCAGCATCGGCGAGGCCGCCGGCCTGGTCCTGCTGGAACGCGCCGACGCGGCGGCGGACGGGCCGCTGCTGCTGGGCGCCGGCGCCAGCAGCGATGGCCACCACATGTCCTCCCCGCACCCCGAGGGCCTCGGCGCCGTCGGCGCCATGCGCGCGGCGCTGGCGGCCGCCGGGCTGGCACCCGGCGCGATCGACTACGTCAACCTGCATGGCACCGGCACGCGGGCCAACGACGCCATGGAGGACCGTGCCATGCACCATGTCTTCGGCGCCGGCGTGCCCTGTTCCTCCACCAAGGGCTGGACCGGCCATGCACTCGGCGCCTCCGGCGCGATCGAGGCGCTGGTCGCCGCCATCTGCCTGGAGGACGGCCTGGTGCCCGGCTGCCTCGGCATCGACGCCGCCGACCCGGAATTCCGCAGCGACGTCGCCACCACGAACCGCCGCACGTCCGTGCGCCGGGTGATGAGCAATTCCTTTGGCTTCGGCGGCAGCAATTGCAGCCTGGTGATCGGCGGCGGATGAGGTGCTTCCTCGGTGCCGTCTCCGTCTTCGGTCCCGGCCTGCCCGGCTGGGCCGCTAGCCGGCCCATCCTGGCCGGGACGCAACCCTGGGCGATGGCGGAAGCGCTGCCGCCCGCGCCCGCCATCCTCGCCCCCGGCGACCGCCGCCGCGCCGGTGCCACCACCCGCTTCGCCCTGGCCGCCGCCTCCGAGGCCACGGAGGCCGAGCCGGACCGTGCCGCGCTGGAAACCTTCTTCGCCAGCGGCAACGGCGATGGCGCGGTGGTGGGCGGCATCCTGGATGCGCTGCACGAGGCGGAGGGCGTGGTCTCCCCGACGCAGTTCCACAACTCCGTGCACAATGCGGCGGCCGGCTACTGGCACATCGCGGTGGGCTCCACGATGCCCTCCGTCAGCCTCGGCGGGCATGACGGCGCCTTCGCGGCGGGGCTGCTGGCGGCGATGGGCGCGGTGGCGACGCGCGGGCGGCCGGTGCTGCTGGTCGCCTACGACACGCCGATGACCGCGCCGCTGTCCGACGTGCGGACTACGGCCTTCCCGTTCGCCACCGCATGCCTGCTGCGCCCGGCGGCGGAGGGCGCGCAGGCGATGCTGGACCTGCGCTACGTCGCCGAACCGGCGCCGGAGCCGACCCCCGCCGATGCGCTGGATGCGCTCGCCCCAGGCAACCCCGCCGCCCGCGCCCTGCCGCTGATGCGCGCGGTTGCCGCCTGCCGCGCCGCGCGCATCCGCCTGTCGCTGCTGCCCGACGCGCATCTGGACCTGCGCGTGACGCCATGCTGATGCCGGATCACGCCGCCATCGCGCGCCTGGTGCCGCACCAGGGCGCCATGTGTCTGCTCGACCGCGCGCTGTCCTGGGACGCCACGTCCATCCTGTGCGAAACCGACCGCCACCGCGACCCGGCGAACCCGCTGCGCCGCGACGGCATCCTGCCGGCAGTCTGCGGCGTGGAATTCGCCCTCCAGGCCATGGCGCTGCATGGCGCGCTGACGGCCGGCGCCGCGCAGCCGCTGGGCTTCGTCAGCAGCCTGCGCGAGGTGGCGCTGGAGGCCGTGCGGCTGGACCACCTGCCGGGCCCGCTGCGCATCGAGGCCGCGGCGCTGGTCGCCGAATCCGGCGGCTTCATCTACCGCTTCGCCATCTCCCATGCCGGCTCGGCCCTGCTGCACGGCCAGGCCGCCATCATCCTGTCCTCTCCCTTGGCGGTCCCCGCATGATGCCCCGCCGCGCCCTGGTGAGCGGCGGCGCCAGCCCGATCGGCGCCGCCATCTGCCGCCGCCTTGCGGCCGAAGGGCATGAGGTGCTGATCCATGCCCATGCCGGCCTGCACCGCGCCGAAGCGCTGGCCGCCGACATCCAGGCCGGCGGCGGCCAGGCCCGCGCCTTCGCCTGCGACCTGACGGACATGCCCGCCACCGCGGCCTGCCTCGAAACGCTGCTGGTGGCCGGCCCGGTTCAGATCATGGTCCACAACGCCGGCACGCATGACGATGTGCCGCTGGCCGGCATGTCCGAGCAGCAGTGGCGCGGCGTGGTGGATGTCTCGCTCAACGGCTTCTTCGCCGCGCTGCGCCCGCTGATCCTGCCGATGATCGCGACGCGCTGGGGGCGCGTGGTCGCGATCTCCTCCATCTCCGGCCTGCTCGGCAATCGCGGCCAGGCGAACTACGCGGCAGCCAAGGCCGGGCTGATCGGGGCGGTGAAGTCCGTGTCGCTGGAATATGCCTCCCGCGGCGTCACCGCGAATGTCGTGGCGCCGGGGATCATCGAAAGCCCCGCCGTGGCCAGCGCCATGACCGCGGCCCGCATCGCGGAACTGGTGCCGGCACGGCGCGCGGGACGGCCGGAGGATGTGGCGGAACTGGTGGGCTTCCTTGCCTCCGACCGCGCCGGCTACATCAGCGGGCAGACCATCGCGGTGGGTGGCGGGTTGGGTTGAAGCGGGGGCGTGATGACTTGAGGCCGTTACGGCCGAAAAGTCTGAATCACGCGACCGGACACTTCATTGCGTGCGGTTGCGGACCCAGTCGCCGGCCCGGCCGACCGCGGCGCCGGTGTCGTTGGCGGCGCGGCCCACCGCCTCGCCCGTGCGGCTGCCGGCACGGTCCAGCGCCTCTCCGGTCCGTGCCATCGGGCGGCTTCGTTCGCAGGCGGCCAGCGTCACCAGGCAGAGGGTGGCGAGCAGAATGGGGCGCATGGTGCTGGAGTCTCCGTGATGGGTGTTGGCAGAACCCGCTGCTTCACTCGGCCGCGACGGCAACGGGCGTCGGCCGCTTCTCCGGCATCGCCGGGCCCAGCCCGAAGCGGTGCAGCGCCGACAGCACGTGGAACACGGCCTTGAAGGACAGGATCGGCACCACCGCGCGCGGATCGCCACGCAGGTTTCCGGCCAGCATGTTGATGATGCCGTCGCGCATCCAAAGCGTGTTGCGCGGCGCCATGAACAGGGACCGCATCACCGGGTCGTTGATCCGGTAGATCAGCCAGCCGATGCGGTCCATCGCGCGCGCCAGTTCCCGATTGGTGCGCGCCGCCAGCTTCTGGCCGCGAATCGGATCATCCAGCCAGGCATCGGCGGCCTCGGCACCCAGTTCGCCCGCCGTCATCGCCATCAGCACGCCGGTCGAGAACATCGGGTCGACGAAGCCGAAGGCGTCGCCGATCATCAGGAAGCCCTCGCCATGGCCCTGCCGCGCCCGGTAGCTGTAGTTGCCGGTGGAATAGACCTCGGACACCATCTCGGCACCCTGCGCCCGCGCGGCCACGGTCGGGCTACCGGCGATGCGGGCGGCGAACAGCTCGGCGGCGGTGCCGCGGCGGCCTTTCCAGGCATCCTGGTTGCCGACGAAGCCGATGCTCATCAGCCCGTCCGGCAGCGGGATCAGCCAGAACCAGCCATCCTCCGCCAGGTGGATGCTGATGTAGCCGTCCAACTCGCCTTCCCGCCGCTGCACACCGCGGAAATGCGCGTAGGCGGCGGCGGTGTTGTTGTACTTGTTCGTCTCCTTCACCCGCATCCGCCCGGCCAGGAAAGTGTCCCGGCCCGACGCATCCAGTACGTAGCGCGGGCGGAACTGCACGGAAGCACCCGATGCATCCTGCGCCGTGACGGTGGCACGCTCGCCTGCTGCGCCGAAGGAGACGTCGGTGACCCTGGTGTTTTCCATCGCCGTCGCGCCGCGCTTGCGCGCATTTGTGAACAGCAGCGCATCGAAATCCGCGCGCTTCACCTGCCAGGCATGGGTGCGCGCCTTGTTCAGCGCCTGCGCGAAGGGAAACGCCGCGCTGCGGCCGGTGCGGTCGGAGACGAATTCGGCGCCCGGCTTGTGCACGCCGATCCGCCGCACCTCCTCCAGCACGCCGAGGCGTTCCAGCACATCGAGATTGCGTGGCAGCAAACTCTCGCCGATGTGAAAGCGCGGATGCGCCCCCTTCTCCAGCAGCACGACCCGGCGGCCGGCCATGGCGAGGTGCGCGGCGGCGGTGGACCCGGCAGGGCCGCCGCCGATGACGAGGACATCCGTTTCGCGTGCGTCGTGCATGCGCGGCAGATTCCCCGCCCGCGCATCCCGCGTCAACATCGAGTGGAACCCGCGCGGCGCTGGGGCTTTTCGCCGGCATGACCCAGCAGCCCGATCCCGACTCCATCCGCCGCGACTTCCGCGATGCGGTGAACATGACGACGGCCGAACTGGAACGCTGGCTGGCTACCGAGGAAAGCCAATCCGTCGGCTGGCAGCATGAGGGCGAGACGGAATCCGTCGGCCACCAATCCGGCCGCCGCATCGTCGAGATCCTGCGGCGCCGCCAAGCGGAGCTGACGGAGGACGACCTTGCCCACATGCGCAAGGTCACCGGCTACGTGCACCGCCATCTGACCCAGGGCGGGCCGGCGGAGGGGGTCGAATCCTCCCGCTGGCGGTACAGCCTGATGAACTGGGGTCACGATCCGTTGAAGAAACGCAACTGATGTAAAGGCGTTCATCCCGCCGCGCCGCAGCAAACCCGGCGGCCAGCCCGACCGTTGGCTGCTGATGAAGATCGCACCGCCCCACCCAGCGCCGCGAGTTCCTGCTCGCGCCAGTGCGACCTTCAGCGCCAATCTCGATGCCTGGCGCTTCATCCTGATCGTGCTGGTCGTGCTGAACCACGTCCTCATCATGCAGGAGGATGTCCGGGTCGAGGGCTCGGCGCTGGAACGCGGCATCGTCGCGCTGACCCGTGCGGCGGTGCCGGCGCTCAGCGTGCTTTCGGGCTACCTGCTGGTCAGTTCCCGCCGGATCGAGCTGCTGGACCTGGTGGGCCGCAAGGCGCGCAGCCTGATCCTGCCCTTCCTGGTCTGGAACACCGCCGCCGTCCTGCTGCTGCTGGTGGCGAACGAGATCTGGCATTTCTGGCCGGAATGGGATCTGGCCCGGCAGAGCACCTACCGGCTGGTCAACAGCCTGACCGCCTTCCATGGCGCGCCAGGCAACGCACCGCTGTATTTCCTGCGCGACCTGTTCCTGTGCGTGCTGGCATTCACCTTGCTGCGCCGCGTTGTCGCCAGCGCCGGCGGCTACACGGTGGTCTTCGCGGTGGTGCTGGCGAACTACGTCCTCGGCTTCGATGGCCGCATCATCCTGCGCGACACCATTCCCTTGTTCTTCCTGGTCGGGATCGGCCTGCATCTGTTTCCCGGTGCGCTTGCCGCCTGTGCCCGCTGGACGTTGCCGCTGGCGCTCGGAGCCCTGGCGGTGCTGCCGGCCTGGGCCTTCGGCAGCACCTGGTGGGGCGACCCCTCCCTGCTCGAGATCGGAACGCTGGTGGTCTTCGCTGGCTTGGTCCTCGGGCTGGCGCAGCGGCTGCGGCCGGAAGCCTGGTTGTCCGACTGGGGCCGCGGCTACAGCTTCATGATTTTCCTGTCACACTGGTGGACGCTGCGGTTCCTGGACCTGGGGCTTCGCGCCATGGGGGCGCCCGAAGCCGTCTTCGATGCGCTGGCCGCGCCGTTGGCGGTGCTGGTCGGAATCGTCCTGGCGCAGCTGGTGACGCTGCTGCCGGGCTCCGTTGCCGCCGCGGTCTCCGGCGGCCGAGTCGCGCCCGGCCGCGTCTGGTGGCCCCGCCTACACGAGGCGCGGAGCTAGCACCTTCGTGCATAGGCCGCACCGACATTCAATGATCTCTTTAGTTCAATGATCCCTTCAGCGTGCAAGCTTTCGCTTTCGTCTGGTTTCAATAGGTCACTCGCGAATGGCAGATCAGCGTCCCGGATCCCCGCATTCCTCCCCGCGAATCGGCGAACTCGATGCCCTGCGCGGCATCGCCGCCCTTGCCGTCGTGCTGTTCCACTACCTCGACCGCTACGACGAATTGCACAGCCATGTGACGGAGCCGCTGTTCTACATCCCCTGGGGCGCGCGCGGCGTGCAGCTGTTCTTCGTCATCAGCGGCTTCGTCATCTTCATGACGCTGCAGCGGACGCAGCGGCCGATGGATTTCGTCGTCTCCCGCTTCTCCCGCCTGTATCCGGGCTATTGGGTCGCGATCATCGTGACGACGCTGACGGTGCGCGGGCTCGACGTGGCCTTCTACGAGCGCCCGATGCTGGACGTGGTGATGAATTTTACCATGCTGCAGAAGCTGTCCGTCATCCCGGCCGACGACATCGAGGGGGCCTACTGGACCCTGTATGTCGAGCTCTGGTTCTACGTCGCCGTGCTCGCGCTGTTCACGCTCGGCCTGCTGCGCCACATCGAGGCGTTCCTGCTGGTGGGCCTGGGCGCGGCGATGGTCTGGTGGGCCGGGGAAGAACTGGGCGGCGGCGGCTTCTGGGGCTGGAACCTGACCACCACCTTCGAACTGGTCTTCAACCAGATTCCATTCTTCGTCATCGGCATCGGCCTGTACCGCATCTACATGCAGGAACGTCCGCGCATGGCGATGCTGGTCATCCTGGCGGCGCTGGCCTGCATCACGGTGCTGCATCCGCTGGAGTTCCTGGGCGCCGCCCTGGTCTCCATCGCGGCCTTCGCGCTGGTCCTGACCGGGCGCGCTGGCTTCCTGCGGCAGCCCGTGCTGATCTGGCTCGGCGCCATCTCCTACAGCCTGTATCTGGTGCATAATTTCGCCGGCCGCGCGCTGATCCTGCGGTTGCAGGATGATGCGGGCTGGACGGCGAATGCCTCCGTCGGCGCGGCGCTGGCGGCGTCCCTGCTGATCGCGACCGTGCTGACGTGGTGGGTGGAACGCCCGGCGCAGCGGCTGATCCGGCGCGGCTACGCCGCCTGGCGCGGCCGGGGCGGGCGGGTGCAGCCGGATCGTGCCAGGTCCGGGGCGAAGGCCGGGGCGAAGGCGGGCTGAGGCCGGCTCAGGGCCGGCCTGCGGTCAAAGCAGGCTGACGCCGGCCAACGCCACCGCCGCGATCAGCAGCGACAGCACGATGCCGAGGCCGAGCGGCCGCAGCCCGCGCCGGCCCAGCGCCCGCAGGTCTGTCGCCAGGCCCAGTGCCGCCACGCTCGCCGCCATGAGCAGCGGCACCAGCCAGCGCGACGCATCGGTGGCCAGCGCCGGGACCAGCCCGGTGGAGGCCAGGCCGACCATGCCGAGGAAGCCGAAGGCGAACCACGGCACCTGCACCTTGGTGGCGGTGCCCTGCGCCGCCGCGCCGCGTGCCACCCACCAGCCCAGCGCCATGATGGCCGGCGCCAGCAGCATCACGCGCGCCAGCTTGGTCACGGTGCCGGCCTGCGCCGCCTCCGGCCCGCCCGCCGCGGCGGCGCCCACGGCCTGCACCACCTCATGCAGCGCGGCGCCGGCCCAGATGCCGTATTGCGGCGCGGTCAGGCCCAGCGGCGCCGCCAGCACCGGCAGCAGCACCAGCCCGACCGATCCGCACAACGTGATGACGGCCAGCGCGTAGGTCACGTCCTCGTCCTTCGCGCGCACCACCTGGTTGGCGGCGACGATGGCGGAGGCGCCGCAGATGCCGGTGCCCATGCCAAGCAGCATCGCCAGCCCCGGCTGCACCCCCATCCGCGCGCCGAGCCACACCGCCGCCGGCACCGTCACCGCGACCACGGTGACCGCCAGCGCCAGCGCCCCCGGGCCGAGCGCCAGCACCTCCGCCAGCGTCACCTGCAGGCCGAGCAGCACGATGGCGAAGCGCAGCATCGGCCGGATGGCGGAGGACAGGCCTGGGTCGAGCAATGTCTGCCGGCCCCAGGCCGCTCGGATCGCAAGCCCCGCCAGCAGCGCCAGCACCACCGGGTTCAACGCGGCGATGCCGGAGGCACGGCGCAGCCAGACGGCGGCGACGGCGATGCCGAGGCACAGTGCCAGGCCTGGCAGCTTCGGGCGCAGGGAGTCGAGACGCGAAGCGGGTCCCGGCCGAGGCGATGCATGGCCGTCCACGAGAATCCTCCGAAGGGCAACCCAGGACCGGCGTCGGAGCCAGGAAGGGATGCAAGGCGGGCGGTATAGGCCTGGCCCCACCCCCGACCAACCCGGCGGCGGTGGACTCGGACCCGCATTCCCGGCATGCCAGGACGCTCCGGAGTGGCGATGACGCAACATTCAAGGCCAGATCCCGCCACCCTGCTGCCCGCCGCCGTCGGGGTCACCCTCGGCGCACAGGCGCTGGTGGTGCTGGCCTCCCTGGTGCTGCCGGTGATCGGCGCGCTGGTGCTGCCGGCGATGGGGCTGCCGCAATCCGCGCTGGGCTGGTACGCGGCCGCGCTGTTCGGCGCCGGTGCCATTTCCACCCTGGTGACGCCGCCGCTGGTTGCCCGTTTCGGGCCGGTGCGGGTGCACCAGGCGATGCTGGCCTTCGCGGGATCGGGGCTGCTGGCGATCGCCTCCGGCCAGGCGGCGGCCTTGCTGCCCGGCGCGGTGATGATCGGCCTCGCCTACGGGCCGGCCAATCCGGCGAGTTCCGCCCTGTTGGCAAGGCTGGCGCCGGCGCGGCTGCGCAACCGGGTCTTCTCCATCAAGCAGGTGGCGGTGCCGATCGGCGGCGCCGCGGCCGGGGTGCTGGTGCCGGTGCTGGCGGCGGCCTTCGGCTGGCAGGCGAGTGTCGCCGGCCTCGGGCTGCTGCTGGCCGTGGCCGCACTGGTGATCCAGGCCTGGCGGCGGCGGCTGGATGCCGGCGCTGGCGCCGCCTCCGGGCCGCGTCTCGCCTTGTGGGCGCCGCTCACGGCGCTGGCCGAGGGCGGCGCGCCGCTGCGACTCGGGGCCACCGGGCTGTGCTTCGCCTGCGTGCAGTTCAGCTTCTCCGCCTTCCTGGTGACCGTGCTGGTCGGCGTCGCCGGCTGGACCATCGCCGCCGCCGGCGTGGTGCTGACCACCGGCCTGCTGGTCAGCATCGCCGCCCGGCTGGCGCTGGGCTGGGTGGCGGACCGGGTGGCGCCGGCGCGGGTGCTGGCCGGGTTGGGCGTGGCGATGGCGGCGGCCTGCCTGTCGGGCCTCGCGCTCGGGCCCGGCACGCCGGCGCTGGCGGTGCACATGGTGGCGGGCGTGTTCGGCTTCGCCGCCTTCGGCTGGAACGGCATCTGTTTGGCCGAGGCGGCGCGGATGGCGCCGGCCGGGCAGGTGGCGGCCGCGACCTCCGGCACCATGACGATGATCTATGGCGGCGCCTGTCTCGGCCCGGCACTGTTCGGCGCCGCGCTGGCTGGCGGCGGCGGCGCGACCTGGGGGCTACTGATCCTGGGCGGCTTCGCGCTGGCGCCGCTGGCCTGGCTGCGCTGACGCGTCAGGCGAGGTGGCTGCGCAGCCAGGCGAGCTTCCCGGCGCAGGCCGCCTCCGCCGCCGCCGCCGCCTCCCGGTAGGCGGCCAGGACCTCGGCGCCAAAGGGTGTCAGGGCGCTGCCGCCGCCGCGCGGGCCGCCCTTGGCGGGCGTCACCACCGGCTCCCGGAAATGCCCGTTCATCGCCGTCACCAGGTCCCAGGCGCGCTGGTAGGACATGCCGAGCTGGCGGCCGGCGGCGGCGATGGAGCCGGTGTCGCGGATCGCCTCCAGCAGGTCGGCCTTGCCGGGGCCGAAGGGCAGGCCCTCGGCCAGCAGCAGGCGGATGCGAAGGTCGGCGGACATGGCGGCAGGGAACCACGGATGCGCGGCTTGATCTATCCGCTACGGACGATATCGTTGGCGACAGATAACGCCCGGGTCCGCCCATGCATCGCCGCCTGATCCTCGCCGCGCCGGCCCTGCTGCTGGGCGGTGGCGCCGTCGCGCAGCAACCGGTCACCGTCTTCGCCGCCGCCAGCCTGACGGATGCGCTGCGCGCCCTGGCGCGGGACTGGGCGGCGGAGGGCCATTCGCCGCCGCGCCTGTCCTTCGCCGCCTCCTCCGCCCTTGCGCGCCAGATCGAGCAGGGGGCGGGCGCCGACCTGTTCCTGTCCGCCGACGAGCCCTGGATGGACTACCTCCAGGCCCGCGACCTGATCCGGCCGGAAAGCCGCGTCAGCCCGGTCGGCAATGCGCTGGTGCTGGTCGCCCCCACCACGCCAGCCCGTCCGCCCGTGACCCCGGCGCGCAACACGGACCTGCTGGCGCTGGCCGCTGGCGGCCGCATCGCCACCGGCGACCCGGCGCATGTCCCGGCCGGCCGCTACGCCCGGGCGGCGCTGGAATGGATGGGCCAGTGGCAGGCGGTTTCTCCGCGCCTGGCCCGCGCCGACAACGTGCGCTCCGCCCTGCTGCTGGTGGAACGCGGGGAGGCGCCGCTCGGCATCGTCTATGCGACAGACGCCGCCGCTTCCACTGGCGTCACCGTGCTCGGCAGCTTTCCGGCCGAGAGCCACCCGCCCATCACCTACCCCTTCGCCCTGACCCGCCGTGCCGGTGCCGAGGCCACCACGCTGCTCGCCTTCCTCGCCGGGCCGGAGGCGGCCGCCACCTGGCAGCGCTTCGGCTTCGCCCTGGCGCGCTGAGGCCAAGGGGCATGGATGCCGAAGCCTGGCAGGCCGTGCGGCTGAGCCTGGAGGTCGCCTCGCGTTCCGTCCTGGTGGGCCTTGTGCCGGCCGTGGCCGTCGCAGTGCTGCTGTCGCGCGGCCGCTTCCGTCGGTTTCCGCCGGGACGCTTCCTGCTGGATGCGCTGGTGCACCTGCCGCTGGTGGTACCGCCGGTGGTTGTCGGCTGGGCGCTGCTGATGCTGTTCGGCCTGCGCGGCCCGATCGGCGCGCCGCTGCACGAGTGGTTCGGCATCCGGCTGGTCTTCACGACCGAGGGCGCCGCGCTGGCCACCGCCGTGATGTCCTTCCCACTGATCGTCCGCGCGGTCCGCCTGGGGCTGGAGAATATCGACCCGGGCCTGGAGGCCGCCGCCCGCACCCTCGGTGCCGGGCGCTGGGACCGCTTCGCGACCATCACCCTGCCGCTGATGACGCCCGGCATCCTGGCCGGCGCCGTCACCGCCTTCGCCGCGGGCCTCGGCGAGTTCGGCGCCGTGATCACCTTCGCCTCCAACATCCCCGGCGAGACGCAGACCCTGCCGCTGGCGATCTACACCGCGACGCAGACCCCGGGCGGGGAAGCACTGGCCGCGCGGCTGGCCGGCATCTCCCTCGCACTGGCCGTGGTCCTGCTGCTGCTGGCCGAGTTCATCGCGCGGCGCATGCACCTGCTGCTCGGCCGCGCCTGAGATGCTGGATGTCGCGCTGCGGCACCGCCTCGGGCGAAATGGCTTCGCGCTGGATGCGGCGTTCCAGGTGCCGGAGGCCGGCGTCACCGCGCTGTTCGGCCCCTCCGGCTGCGGCAAATCCACCATCCTGGCCGCGGTCGCCGGGCTGCTGCGGCCGGATTGGGGACACGTCAAGCTGGACGATGCCGTATTGCTGGACAGTTCGGGAAACATCGACCTGCCGCCGGAACGCCGGCGCTGCGGCGTTGTGTTCCAGGATGCGCGGCTGTTCCCGCATCTCAGCGTCGAGACCAACCTGCGCTACGGCCTGCGCCGCGCCCCCGCCGGCGCCGAAGGGCCGGGCTTCGAGGAGGTGGTAGACCTGCTCGGCATCGCGCCCCTGCTGCCGCGCCGCCCGGCCGGGCTTTCGGGCGGGGAACGCCAGCGCGTCGCCCTCGGCCGCGCCCTGCTCACGCGGCCGCGCCTGCTGCTGATGGACGAGCCGCTGGCCGCGCTGGATGCGGCACGACGCGCGGAGGTGCTGCCCTTCCTCGCCCGCCTGCGCGACGCGACGCGCCTGCCCATCCTGTATGTGACCCATGCGCTGGAGGAGGTGGACGCGCTCGCCGACCGCCTGGTGCTGCTGCGCGACGGGCGCGTGCTGGCCGAGGGCGCGGTGGAGGCGCTGTCGGCCCGCACCGACCTGCCGCTGGCGGCGCGGCGCGATGCCGGCGTGCTGCTGTCCTGCACCGTGGCGGCGCATGACGCGGACGGCGGCCTGACCCGCCTGGACTTCGCCGGCGGCACGCTGGTGGCGACATCCCGGCCCGAGCCCATCGGCACCACGCTGCGCATCCGCATCCGCGCGCGCGACGTGGCGGTGGCGACCGAGGAACCCCGCGGCCTGTCCACGCGCAACGTCCTGCCCGCGACGCTCGGGGAAATCAGCGCCGGCAGCGGCCCGCAGGAACGCTTCCTGCGCCTGTCCATCGGCCCCAGCATCGTGCTGGCGAGGGTTACGCAGGACAGCGTCTCACGGCTCGGGCTGGTGCCGGGGATGTCGGTATGGGCGCTGCTGAAGGCGGTGACCTTCGACCACCTGGGCGGCCGCTAGGGCGATCTGGCGCATTTCCCGAGCGGTCAGGCGTAGAGGCCTGACTTGAAAATGCTCTAACCACGCCAGTGGCACGCCACCCGATGCCCCGGCGCCACCTCCCGCAGTTCCGGCACCACTTCCTGGCATGCCCCCGGCCTGGCGATCGGGCAGCGGGTGTGGAAGTGGCAGCCGCTCGGCGGGTTCAGCGGGCTCGGCACATCGCCCTTCAGCATGATGCGCTGGCGCTTCACCGTCGGGTCCGGGATCGGCACGGCGGACAGCAGTGCTTCCGTGTAGGGGTGCAGCGGGTTGGTGTAGAGGTCGCGCGCCGTCGCGATCTCGACGATCCGGCCGAGATACATCACCGCCACCCGGTCGCTGGTGTGTTCCACCACGGACAGGTCATGCGCGATGAACAGGTAGGTCAGGCCGAATTTCTGCTGCAGGTCCTCCAGCAGGTTCACCACCTGCGCCTGGATCGACACATCCAGCGCGGAGACCGGCTCGTCGCAGACGACGAGCTTGGGGGAGACCGCCAGCGCGCGGGCAATGCCGATGCGCTGGCGCTGCCCGCCCGAGAATTCGTGCGGGAAGCGCCGCATCTGGTCGGCGTTGAGGCCCACCGTCTCCAGCAGCTCCACCACCCGGTCCTCGCGTTCCTGCCGCGTCCTGCCGAGCTTGTGGATCACCAGCGCCTCGCCGATGATCGCACCCACCGTCATGCGCGGGTTCAGGCTCGCGAAGGGATCCTGGAAGATGATCTGCATGTCGCGCCGCAGCGTACCGAGCTGGTTGCGGTCCAGCGCCGTGACGTCGCGACCCTCGAAGTGGACGGTGCCGCCGCTGGGCTCGATCAGCCGCAGGATCAGCCGGCCGGTGGTGGATTTGCCGCAGCCGGATTCACCGACCAGCCCGAGGGTCTCGCCCTGCGCGATGTCGAAGCTGACGCCGGAGACGGCGTGCACCTCCTCGATCGTGCGGCGCAGCAGCCCGCCCTTCACGGCGAAGCGCTTCTCAAGGTTCTGCACGCTGAGCAGCGGTTCCGTGCTCATGCGACCGGCTCCGGTGTCAGAATGCAGGCGGCCTTGTGGCCTGGCGCCACTTCGCGGAGCGCCGGTTCCGCCGCGGTGCAGTCCGGAATGGCGTGGCGGCAGCGCGCGGCGAAGCGGCAGCCGACCGGTGGGTTGAGCAGGGACGGCACGGTGCCCGGAATCGCCTCCAGCCGCCGATGCGTGGTCGCCGCCAGGTCGATGCGCGGGATCGAGCGGATCAGGCCCTGGGTGTAGGGGTGGCGCGGGTTGGCGAACAACTCCTCCACCGTCGCTTCCTCGACCACCTTGCCGGCATACATCACGACGACACGCTGCGCGGTTTCCGCCACCACGCCCATCGCGTGGGTGATGAGCAGCACCGCCATGCCGAGGCGCTGCTTCATCTCGTTCAAAAGGTCCAGGATCTGCGCCTGGATCGTCACGTCGAGTGCCGTGGTGGGTTCGTCCGCGATCAGCAGCTTCGGGTTGCAGGACAGCGCCATGGCGATCATCACGCGCTGGCGCATGCCGCCGGAGAACTGGTGCGGGTAGTCGTTCACGCGGCGCTGCGGGTTCGGGATGTTGACCAGCCGCAGCATCTCCGCCGCCCGATCCATCGCGGCGCGGCGGGAGATGCCCTCGTGCTGGCGCACCGTCTCCGCAATCTGGTGCCCGACGGTATAGACCGGGTTCAGCGAGGTCATCGGTTCCTGGAAGACGAACCCGATCTCCTTCGAGCGGATCTTCTGCATCTCTGACGGCGGCAGCGGCACCAGGTCGCGGCCCTGGAAGCGGATCTGCCCCGCCGCGATGCGCCCGGGCGGCATCGCCACCAGCTTCAGGATGGTCATGGCGGTGACGGTCTTGCCGCAGCCGGATTCGCCGACGACGCACAGCGTCTCGCCTCGATCCACGGCAAGGTCGACGCCATCGACGGCGCGGACGATGCCGTCATCCGTCTTGAAATGAACCTTGAGGCCTTCGACCTCGAGCAGCCTTCCACTCACGTGATGCGCCTCGGGTCGAGCGCGTCGCGCAGCCCGTCGCCGATGAAGTTGATGGTCAGGACGGTAAGGAAGATGGCGAGCCCCGGGAACAGCGCCCAATGCGGCGCGAAATCGAGATTGTCCTTGGCGTCGAACAGCAGCCGTCCCCAGGTCGGGATATCCGGCGGGAAGCCGAGGCCGAGGAAGGACAGCGTGCTTTCCGCGATGATCGCCGCCGCCACGTCGATGGTGGCCGCCACGATCACCGGCCCCAATGCATTCGGCAGGATGTGCCGCACGACCAGGCGGGGGCGGGAGGCGCCGAGCGCCCGCGCGGCCTCGACGAATTCCTTCTCCCGCAGCGAGAAGAACTGCGCCCGCACCAGGCGCGCCACCGGCATCCAGCGGAAGCCGCCGATGACGACGACGATCATGATGAAGACGCCGGTCTCGGGTCCCACGATGGCGGCCAGCCCGTCGCGGAACAGGTAGATGATCAGCAGCAGCAGCGGCAGTTCGGGCAGCGACAGGAACAGGTCCGTCAGCCACATCAGCGCGGCATCGACGCGGCCACGGGACATGCCGGCGATGGCGCCGACCAGCACGCCGACGAACACCGCGACCAGCATGGCGGCGACGCCAACCGCCAGCGAGATGCGCCCGCCATGCAGCACGCGCGCCAGGATGTCCTGCCCCAGATCATCCGTGCCGAACGGGTGCTCCCAGGAAGGCCCCTGCAGGCGCGCGGTGAAATCGATCTCGTCGATCGGCAGTGTCCAGACCATCGGCCCGAACACCAGCGACAGCACCAGCAGGCTCAGCACGGCAAGGCTCACCACAGCCAGCTTGTGCTTGCGGAAGCGCCGCCACGCCTCGCCGCCCGGTGTCACCCGCGGCCGCGGGGCGGCGGGTGCGCTAGCTGTAGCTGATGCGAGGGTCGAGCCAGCCATAGATCACATCCGCCAACAGGTTGAAGAAGATGACGAGGCAGGCAAACACGAAGGTCACCGCCATGATCACCGGCGTGTCGTTCGCCAGGATGGCGCTGATCAGCAGCGACCCGATGCCGGGGATGCGGAAGATCTGCTCCGTCACGATGGCGCCGCCGAACACGGTGGGCATCTGCAACGCCACCAGCGTCACCACCGGGATCAGTGCGTTGCGCACCACGTGGCGGGTGGTGATGCGCCCCTCCGGCAGGCCCTTGGCGCGCGCCGTGGTGACGTGGTCGAGCCGTACCACGTCGAGCACGGCGGACCGCACGAAGCGCGTCCAGGCGGCGCCCTGGAACAGGCCGAGCACCGCGATGGGCATGATGGATTGCCGCGCCTGCTCCCACAGCCAGGTGAAGCCGGTGGAACTGAGGTCGGCGCGATAGACGAAGGGCAGCCAGTCCAGCGTGATGGAGAACAGCAGGATCAGCAGCAGGCCGGAGAAGAAGGTGGGCAGCGAGAAGCCGATGAAGGCCAGCGTGTTGGCCACCTGGTCGAATACCGAATAGGGCCGCGTCGCCGCCATCACGCCGACCGGAAGCGCGATCGCCAGCGCCAGCAGCTGCGACAGGCCGATGATGGCCAGCGTGGTCGGCAGCCGCGCCAAGATCAGCTGGTCGACATTCACGCGGCTGACGAAGGAAAAGCCCCAGTCGCCGCGCAGCATGGCCGTCAGCCAGCTGAAGTAGCGGGTCCAGACCGGGTCATCCATCCCCAGGCTGGCCCGCAGCGCCGCCCGCACGTCGGGCGGGATGGCCGGATTGCTCGCCAGCTCCTCGAACGGGTCACCGGGCGCGAGCGCGAGCACGGTGAACAGGATGAGGCTGATCCCGAGCAGGCTCGGGATCGCGATCAGCAGGCGCCGAACGACGTAGTTCGTCACGTCCGTGCGACGATCAGGCGGCGCGGTGCCAGTCGTGCAGGAAGCCGAAGGTCAGATCCCATGCGCTCAGCTTGTGGTGCAGCGTGTTCAGGCTGGCGGAGACGGTGGGCCGGCCGACCAGCGGGATGACGTGGTTGGAGCCCACGATCAGGTCGTTCATGCGGATGAACAGCGCGGCCCGCTTCACAGGGTCCAGCTCGCCTTCCGCGGCGCGGTAGGCGGCATCGTATTCGTCGTTCTTCCAGCGAACGATGTTGCGGCCCTGCCAGGAATTCGCCTTGGTCGACATCTCCCACGACACGTACTGGTTCATGAAAAGCTGCGGGTCGGCCTGCGGCATCGTCGTGGTGTACATCTGGATGTCGGTCCAGAACTTCGTGTAGGTGTCCGGGTTCGCGACATCCGAGGAGAAGAAGACCGAAGCCGTGACGGCCTTCACCTCGATGTCGATGCCGGCCCGCTGCGCCGCCTGCTTGATGACGGCCTGGGTGCGTTGGCGCGGCGTGTTGATCGAGGTCTGGTAGACGAACTTCAGGCGCTTGCCGTCCTTGGCGCGGATGCCGTCGCGCGCGCGGACCCAGCCGGCGGCGTCCAGGATCTCGTTCGCCTTGGCGATGGAGAACTCGAACTTCATGTTCTCCGACCGGAAGCGCGGCGGGTTGTTCAGGAAGTTGGCGGTGGCGGGGCCGCCACGACCATAGATGAACTGCTCCAGCGCATTGCGGTCGCACAGCAGGGCAATGGCCTGCCGCACCGCCGGGTCGGACAGCGTCGGGTGGGTGGTGCTGATATGCGCGCGCTCCCCCTCCACCTCGGTCCAGGGATCGCGGGTGTGGAGCTGGATGAACTCGATGCCGCCGCCGGGCACGATGTTCACCTTGCCGCGGCCGTTGGCTTCCAATCGCTTGAGGATCTCATCCTCCACCTGCATGTTCCAGGCGTAGTCGAATTCGCCGGTCTGCATCACGGCGCGCGCGGCGGACACCGCATCGCCGCCGCCCTTCACCTCCAGCGTGTCGAAGAACGGCCGGTTCGGCATGTGGTAGTTCGGGTTCGCCTCGCCGCGCACCATGTCGCCCGGCTGGAAATCCGTGAACTTGTAGCCGCTGGTGCCGACCGGGCGCAGGTTGGCCGGGGCGTCGCGGGACTTGGCGCCGGTGTAGTCCTTGAACAGGTGCTTCGGGATCATCATCCCGCGCGAGCCGACGAAGGCGTCCGCCCAGAATGGCGTCGGCCGCGTGAATTCCACCCGCACCGTGTGGTCGTCCACCTTCACCACGTTGACGTCGCGGTAGCTGCCGGTGGTGACGGAGGCGGTGGCCGGGTCCTTGGCGTATTCCCAGTTGAAGACGACGTCGTCGGCCGAGAAATCCTGGCCGTCATGCCACTTCACGCCACGCTTCAGCTTCCAGGTAACGGAGCGGCCATCCTCGGCCAGGCCGCCATTCTCGCGGGACGGAATCTCGGCGGCCAGGACCGGCTCCAGCGTGCCGTCCTGCGCCCAGCCGGCGAGCGGCTCGTAGAAGACGCGGCTGCCGTCCTGGTCCTTGGTGCCGACCGCGAAATGCGGATTCAGCAGCGTCGCACCCTGCCAGTACAGCACCTTCAGCGCGCCACCGCCGCGCCGCGCGGGATAGGGCGTGACCGTCTGCGCGGCGGCCGGCGCGGCACCGGCCATCGCCAGAAGCTGCGTCGCCATCGGCGCCGTCAGCCCCACCGCCGCCATGCGCTTCACGAAGCCGCGGCGCGAGAGGCTGCCGCGCTGCACGCGCCCGATCAACTGGCGCAGGTTGTCTTCATTCATCCCGAAACTCTCCCGTAAGCCGAACTGCCCACCTGGCACCGGGTCTGTTGCGACCGCCCGGCTGCCCGCGAACCCCTGTGGCGTTGACGCTAGCGCATTGCGGCGGGATGCCGCACCCCCTTTTCTTCAGCGCCCGGCAGCCGGCCGCTGCGCGCCCAGCTCCTGGTCCACCACGCTGACCCAGTAGGCGACGCCCATCGGGATGATCGCGTCGTTGAAGTCGAAATGTGGGGTGTGCAGGTTGGGGGATGTGCCGTCCGGGCCGCTGCCGCCGCCGATGAACATGAAGGCGCCCGGCCGCGCCTCCAGCATCAGGGCGAAATCCTCGCCGCCCGTCACCGGCGGGAACTGCGCATCCACCGCGTCGCCGCCGACCAGCCTGGCGGCCGCCGCCACCGCCAGGTCGGTCTGCTCGGCGTGGTTGACCAGTGCCGGCACGCCGCGGCGGTAGGTCACCTCCGCCGTGCAGCCATGCGCCGCGGCGAGGCCGGTGGCCAGCTCGCCGATCCGTCGCTCCACCAGGTCCCGCACCCGGGGCGCATAGCTGCGGGACGTGCCGGTGACGGTGAGTTCGGCCGGCATGACGTTGGGCGAGACCGGCGATCCGCCCTGGATCGAGCCGACGCTGAGCACGGCCGCCTCCACCGCCGGCACGTTGCGGCCGACGATGGTCTGCAGGGCCAAGACGAAATGCGCCTGCACGATGGTGATGTCGGTGGCGAGGTGCGGCGTCGACCCGCCATGTCCCCCGGTGCCGCGGAAGGTGACGGCGAAGCTGTCGGTCGCCGCCAGCGCCGGGCCCTTGCGCGTCGCGAAGCGTCCAGCGGCGAGCGTCGGCTTGTTGTGCAGGCCGTAGACGGCATCGCAGGGAAACCGCTCGAACAGCCCATCCGCCAGCATCGCCCGGGCGCCGCCGCGGCCTTCCTCGGCCGGCTGGAAGATCAGGTGGACGGTGCCGGCGAAATCCCGGTTTTCCGCCAGATACTTCGCGGCGCCGAGCAGCATGGTGGTGTGGCCGTCATGCCCGCAGGCATGCATCACGCCCGGATTGGTGGAGGCATAGGGCACTCCGGTCGCTTCCGGGATCTGCAACGCGTCCATATCCGCCCGCAGGCCGATCACACGCTGGCCGGGGCGGGTGCCGCGGATGGTGCCGACGACGCCGAGCCGGCCCACGCCCTCCGCCACCTCCACGCCCCAGTCGCGCAGCCGGGTGGCGACCAGCGCGGCGGTGCGGTGTTCTTCCATCCCCATCTCGGGATGGGCGTGGATGTCCTGCCGGATGGCGGCGAGCTCCGGCTGCCAGGCCTGCACGGCGGCGATCACGTCCTGGGTCTTGGCGCTTGGTCCCTTGCTGTCCTGCGCCAGAGTGGCCCGGGACGATCAGGCTGGCGAGCCTTGGCGCGTGGGGCACCGGCTGCGTCGCACCGCCCGGCAGACCCAGCCGCATCGTCCAGAAATGTCTCGGGTGTCTTTAAAATCAACTATAACATAAATTATTGACAGTCTCTTACCTCAAGCGTACACGCATGCCGCCGCAATATTCTGGCGGTGTCATGGTGTCCGGGATCCCGCCGGGTGCCGGATCGGTCATCAATCTCCATGCGAGTGCAGCAGGCCAACCCCAACGGCCATCCCTTTCCTGCAGAGGCGTTCTCGATGTTGCGCAGGATGGACGCGGCCTGGAACACGCTCCGGCGATCCGTCGCCGTGCCGCAGCGCGTGGCCATCGTCTGCGCCAACCACCTGGCGGACCGCCTGGCGCAGAAGCTGGTGTTCGAGTCCCGGCGCCCGGTGGAACTGCTCGGCATCTTCGACGATCGCAGCGGGCGGCGGGAGAACGATGCGCAGTTCACCATCAGCGGCCGGGTCGACGACCTGATCGCCTATGCGCGGGAAAACCCGCTGGACCACATCATCCTGGCGCTGCCCTCCAGCGCCACCGGCCGGATCAGCGAGCTGACGGCGCGGCTGCGGTCGCTGCCGGTCGATATCGTCATCCTGAACGAGGCGGCCTTCGAGCCGGAGGTCCAGCCCCTTCGTGGGTCCGGCGATGCGATCTGGCTGGCCGGCGCGCATCTGTCCCGCCTGGTCGAACGGCCGATGTCCGGCTTCGGCAAGGCGGCCAAGCGCGCCATCGACATCACCCTGGCGATGGTGATCCTCACCCTCGGCGCGCCCTTCCTGGCGTTGATCGCCCTGGCCATCGTGCTGGACAGCCCGGGCGGCGTGCTGTTCCGCCAGCAGCGCATCGGCTTCAACAACCGGGTCTTCGACGTGCTGAAGTTCCGCACGATGACGAACGATGCGCCGGACCAGGAAGGCGTCGGCGGTACCCTGCCGGACGACCCGCGCGTCACCCGCACCGGCCGCGTGCTGCGCCGCTTCAGCCTGGACGAGTTGCCGCAACTGCTGAACGTGCTGAAGGGCGACATGTCCCTGGTCGGCCCACGGCCGCAGGCGGTGAACATGCGGGTGGGCGACCGCCGCTATGCGGAAGCCGTGACGCAGTACATCGAGCGCCACAAGGTGAAGCCCGGCATGACGGGCTGGGCGCAGGTCAACGGCTCCCGCGGTGGAATCCGCACGCTGGACAAGGCGGCCTGGGCGGTGTCCATGGACCTCGAGTATATCCAGAACTGGTCGATCCGCCTGGACCTGCTCATCATCTGGCGGACCATCGGCATGCTGCTGTCGGGCCGCGACGCCGTCTGAGCCGCCCGCCGGCCATCGCAGGGTTCCCCATGCTGGCGACAGCCACCATCCCCGCCACCGCAGCACCACCTCGCCGCCGCGTCTTCGGCGTGGACTTCACCCCGGTGGGGCTGGAGGATGCGCTCGCCCTGGCGGCTGCCCGCGAACCGGCAGCGCCCTTCGCCTTCATCGTCACGCCGAACGCGCAGCACGTGGTGCTGCTGAACCGCGCGCCAGCCGAATGGGCGCCGATCTACCATCGCGACTCCTGGCTCTGCACCTGCGACAGCCAGGTGGTGCGGCGCCTCGCGGCGCTGGCCGGACAGGAGCTGCCGCTGTGTGCCGGCAGCGACCTGACGGCGGCGCTGTTCGCCCGCGTGCTGCAACCGGGCGATCGCATCACCGTCATCGGCTGCGAGCCGGAGGTGATCGAACGCCTGCGCGCGCATGTCCCACGCCTCGGTATCGCGCACCACAACCCGCCCATGGGCCTGGCCGCGAACCCCGCGGCGATGCAGGCCTGCCTCGACTTCGCACTGCTCCACCCGGCGCGCTTCACCTTCCTCGCGACCGGATCACCGCAGAGCGAACGGCTCGCCGCCGCCATCGCGGCACGTGGCGGCGCCACCGGCATCGGCCTGTGCATCGGCAGCTCGCTGCATTTCATCACCGGCGCCCGGCGCCGCGCGCCCGCCTGGATGCGCCGTGCCGGGCTGGAATGGCTGCACCGCCTGGTGCAGGAGCCCCGCCGCATGTGGCGCCGCGTCTTCGTGGAATCGCTGCCGCTGCTGGCGCTGGCGGCGCCCGAAATCGCGCGGCGGGCGTGGCGCCGATGAGCGGAGCCATGTCACGCCCGCGCCACGCGGCCGGCGCGGTGCGGTGATCAGCTTCGGCACCGCCGGCGCCCGCGCCGCGCCGCGTCCGGCCGAGGCCAGCCGGACCGGCACGCTGGCCGTTCTGCTGCTGCTGCTGCCGCTGTACCTGCAGAGCTTCCACTACGTCACGGACATCTACCCGCTGTATGTCCTGTCCAAGGCATGGCCGCTGCTGACCCTGCCGATCGCGCTGCTCGGGCTGTTGCAGCGGCCGCGCTACGCAGGGCTGCTGGTGGCCGTGCTGGCCTACACCGTGCTGGTCGCGCCGCTGTTCGGCATGATCTACTTCGACCAGGGCTACCCTTCCGCCATCACCGCCACGCTGAAGGTGCTGCCCTTCACCTACTATTTCTCCATCCTTTGGCTGCTTGGCTGGCTGCGGCCTCGGCCGGAGGATCTGGCGCGCGCCTTCACCCTGCTCGGCGGAGCCAGCTTCCTGCTGCTGGCCGTGCTGTGGGTGGTAATGCCGGACAGCGCCTACCGCACCAACGTCCCGGGGGAGGCGGCCTCCCTGCTGTTCCTCTGGGATATTGAGCGCGGCAACCGCATCGTGCTGCCGCTGGTCTTCGGTATCCTGTTCCTGTTCCTCCAGGCCCGGCTGGCGATGCGGCGGGCGGAGGTGCTGCGGCTGGTGGTGGTGGTGCTGGGCGTGCTGCTGCTGCTGGTCGCCTACAAGCAGCGCACCGTCATCCTGTGCCTGGTCGCCGTGCTCGGCTGGATCCTGTTCAGCGAGGCGCGCCTGGCGCTGCGCGTGGTGCTTGGCTATGGCGCCGCCGTCGCCGGCACGGTGCTCGCCGGGGCCCTGGCGATGCGCGAGGGTGGGCTCAGCCTCGACTTCCTGGGCGGGTCGCTTTCGGTGCGCGAACTGACGCTGGAACTCGCTGTCGGCTTCCTGAACCAGAACCCACTGGGTTGGCTGCTGGGATTGGGGGCGCTGACGCGGGCGAGCGACATCAGCTTCCACGAATTCTTCAACCACGCCAATTTCTACCTCGCCGACCTCGGCTGGTTCGGCATCGTCTTCGAATATGGGCTGCTCGGCGCGGTGCTGATCCTGGCCGTCTATCTCGCCGCGCTGCGGGAGGGGCTGCGCACGCCGTCCGCGCCGCGGGACGCGCTGGTGCCGGCGCTGGCGGATGGGTTGCGTTACATGCTGCTGGCCTCCCCCGTGCTGTCGGCGATCTGGGCGCCGGGCGAGGTTTGCGCGCTGCTCGCCATCTTCGTTTACCTGCAACGCCAGGCGCGGGCCGCGCCGGCATGATCCGACTGCTGTTTGCCCTGCTGCTGGTGCCAATGGCCGCCGCCACCGCCGAGCCCCCGCGCTTCGCCGGCTACCACGAGACCTGGGCGGAGGCCGCGACCACCGATCCGGAGGCGACGCGGCTGGCGCTGCTTCCCTCGGGCCTGGACCTGGTGATGCTGGCCTTCGCACGGCCGGACCTCGCCTATGCCGGCGGCCTCGATCTGCGCCGCATCGGCCTCGGCTTCCCCTTCGCCGGCGCCGTGGCGCGGGATGCCGTGGCGGCGCTGCGGCTGCGGTCACCGCGGACGAAGGTGCTGCTCTCGGTCGGCGGCGCCACCTACCCGAACTGGCCCGCGCTCGACGTGGCGGCGGTGGCGCGGCTGGTGCGCGACCTCGGCCTCGATGGCGTCGACGTGGATTTCGAGCCAGCCGACCCGGCCTGCCGCCTGTCCACCGGCCGCATCCGCTGCGCCTCCGACGCCCGCTTCATCGCCATCATCGAGTCGTTCCGCCGCGCCCTGCCGCGCCCCGCCTTGCTGACGGTGGCGCTGTGGAGCGTCGGGGCCTATGGCGAAGGCGCGTGGCGCGACGCCCGCCCCAGCAGCCCCTACACCGGCATGGCGCTGGCATTGCTGCGGTCATCGGCGGCGCGCGAGATCGACCTGGTGTCGATCATGGGCTACGACGCCGGCCCTCGCTACAACCCCGCCGAGGCGTTCGGCGCCTATCGCGCCGTCTTCCCCGGCCCGCTGTTGCTCGGCGTCTCGGTGCAGGGCTCCGCGCTGCCGCCGAGCCAGCGCCTCGCGCAGGTCGAGGGCCTGGCGCGGCGCGCGGCGCGGGAGAGCGGCGGGATGATGCTCTACAGCCTGCAGATGGCCTCCCCGCACGACCGCCGCGGCGCGCCCTTCGTCGCGGCGATGGCCGGCGCCATCTGCCGCGGGTTGGGGTCCTGCTAGAACCCGTTCACCCGCCCCGAATTGATCGCGTAGCCGAAGCTGCGGCTGAACGGCAGCATCCGGTTGAGGTTCTGGTCGACCCACAGGTTGGCCTCCGCAACGCGGCTGCGCGGCACGAAGACGATGTCGCTGGGCAGCACCGGAACATCGCCGGTGGTGTCGCCGCCCTGGACGAAGTTGCGCACGTCGATGGTGCGGACCATCGGCCGGTCGCCCGGGCCGCGGCGGATCAGCACCACCTCCTCCATCCGCGCCTCGGCGTCGAAGCCGCCGGCCAGCAGGATCAGTTCCAGCGCGCCGCGCCGCCCGGCCAGCGGATAGGCGCCGGGCCGGTTCACCGACCCGCCGACCATCACCAGCGATCCGCTGGCTTCTTCCAGCGACGCCGTGACCACCGGCGCGATCAGCACGCGCTGCGATGCGGTGGCGACGGCCGCCTGCAATTCCTCCGCCGTCATCCCCGCGGCCTGCACCCGCCCGGCGGCGCGCAGGCCGATGGCGCCATCGGGCGCCACCAGCGCCACCTCGTTCATCTCCGGCGTGCGCAGGAACTGCACGCGCACCTTGTCGCCGGGCGCGAAGCGATAGGCCGGCGCCGCGTCCGACCAGGGCTGGAATTCCACCGCGCGGTGCGGCACCGGCGTGATGCGCGCGGAACTGCACCCGGCGAGCGCCAACAGCCCCAAAAGGGCGGTGCGCCGGATCACAGCAGCCGCCCCAGGGCAGTCCATCAGAGCAGCCGCCCCAGGGCGGTCCATCAGAGCAGCCGCCCCAGGGCGGTCCATCAGAGCAGCCGCCCCAGGGCGGCGGGCACCAACTGCCGCTGTTCCGTCACCACGAAGCCTAGCAGGTGGCCGCCGGCATCCTGCACGAAATCCCGCGCGGCGCGCGCCGCCTGCACGTTGGTCTGTTCGGATCGCAGCAGCATGACGTTCGCATCCACCAGCGCACTCAGCCGGGCCATGGCGTAGGTATCCTCCCCGCCATCCGGCCCCAGCACCATCACCACGTCGAAGGCATCCCGCAGCTGCGCCGTCAGCAGCTCCACCTGCTCCCGCGACGCCTGCGGGTCGAGCAGGCGGGACTCGCGCGCCTCGTAGGAGACCCAGAGGTTCGGGATCACGGTGCTGAAGGTCAGCACCTGGCCGGGAACCCGCTCCACCTCCAGCGGGCTGGACCCCAGCGCCGCCAGGTGCCCGCGGCCATCCGATTGCAAATCCACCAGCAGCGTCTGCAAGCCGCGGTTGCGGGCGAATTCCACCGCCAGCATGCGCAGCGCGGCGCCTTCGTCCACCGTGCCGGCCGGCGCCACGAAGCGGATGATCTGCGGCCGATGCGCACCGACCCGTGCATCCAGCAGCAGCGCCGCCAAATCCGCCGCCTCTGGCCGGGTGATGATGCGCGCCGGCGCCGTCTCCAGCCGTCCGAACACGCCGAGCGCCGGCAGGCGCAGGCCGCGCTCGGCCTCGGAGGGCGTCGCCAGGCTGCGGCGGCCGAGCGTCAGCGCGATCAGCACGCCGGCGGCGAACATCAGCCCGGCTACCACGCCGCCGAGCGCCAGCATCAGCCGTGGACTCTGCCCCTGCCACGGCGCGGTCGGCGCCTGCACGGTCCGCACGCTCGGCGGCTGCTCGCTGAGCGCCGCCTCGTCCAGTCGCGTCCCGGCCTCCCGCGCCACAAATTGCCGTGTCACCGCTTCCAGCGAGCCGCGCTGGCGTTCCAGCGCGCGCAGCCGCCGCTCGGCTTCCAGCAGCGCCAGGCGCCGCGCCTCCAGCTCCGCCCGCTGGCGCTGCAATTCGCCCGCCTGCGCGCGCCAGGCATCGGTCTCGACCTCCAGCACCGCGACGCGACCGGCCAGCAGTTCCACCGTCGGGTTGCGCACCTGGCGGCGGGTGAACAGGTTGGTGCGGGCGGCGCTTTCGACCGTGTTGCGCGCCACCTCGATCCGCCGTTCCAACTCGCGCAGCGGCGCGTAGTCGGGCTGGTAGTTGCTGGCCATCTGCCGCTGCTCCAGCAGCAGCCGGGTCAGCTGGTTGCGGGCGTCGTCGTTCGGCAGGACGTTGGTGGTATCCTCGGAGGCCAGCACCCGGCCGGGCTGCGCCGCCAGCCGCGTCCGCGCCGCGGCGAGCTGCGCAGAGGAGGTCGCCTGTTGCTCGCGCGCCCGGTCCTCCCGCTGCCCCAGCCCATCCAGCCGCGCCGCGGTCAGGCTGATCTCCTGGCCGATGTCGAGCACGCCGAATTCGGTCTTCACCTGCTGGATCCGCGTCTCCAGCGCCCGCAGCGTCTCGTCGCGGCGGGCGAGTTCCGCGCCGACCAGCCGCGCGCCGTCCTCGGCAAAGGTTTCGCGGCGGCGTTCGTAGTAGGCGGCCAGCAGCGCCTCCAGCGCCTCCACCGCCAGGGCGCGGTCGGGGAAGGGGAAGCTGATGCGTAGCACGTTGCTGCCGGTCTCCGTGTCGATCCGCAGGTTGCGCGCGAAGCGTTCGGCGGCCAGCGCCACCCGTTCCGCCTCTCCGGCCGCCGGCCGTAGCCAGGACAGCAGCCCGCCTTCGCCGATGGAGGGATACAGCCGCGCGGGGCCGACCGCCGCGACCGCGTCCTGCACCACCGGCACGCTGCGCAGGATCTCGGCCTCGGAGCGCACCGCCTTCGTGATCTCGACCGCCACGACGGAAGGCCCGAAGCCGGAAAGGCCCTGCGTTCCGGCCCCCTCCCGCGCCGTCAGCGCCACCAGGACAGCCTGGGCGTTGAAACGCGTCTCGACCAGCGCGGCGGCCGCCAGGCCCGCCAGGCAGGGCAGCAGGAAGGCGCCGGCCAGAAGTCGCCGGCGCAGCATGGCGGTCACCACGAAATCGATCGGCAGCAAGCCGGAGCCATCCGGCGTCAGCGGGGCGGCGCTGGGCGCGGTCGCCCGGGCCGCGACGCGGCGCGGCTGCCCGTGCGCCGCGACAAGGGAGCCGAAGACCGGCCCGGCGGAGGGCTCCGCCCTCACGACCCAGGAAGATCCCGGGCGGCGGCGCGAAGCATACCCTCAACAGCGCCTGGCCATTCCAAAGTCGCGTATCCCGTCAACCGAATTGGGACTACGCTTAGCGCAACCGGACCGCTGCGCCAACCATTTGCGTGTATTACGCCGCGAGAACTCGCCGTGCCTCAACAGCGTCCGCCGCGATGGCCGTCTTCAGTTCGTCCAGGCCCGCAAAGGTCGCGTCCGCCCGCAGGAAATGCGCCAGCCGCACCCCGATCTCCTGGCCATACAGGTCGCCCGCGAAGTCGAAGATGTGGGTTTCGAGCCGCGTCACCGGATCGCCGCCCAGCGTCGGCCGGCGGCCGACATTGGCGACGCCAGCCAGCAGACGCCCATCGCCCAGCGCCACCCGCACCGCATAGACGCCGCGTGCCGGCTCCAGGTGCCGGCCGAGCAGGATGTTGGCGGTCGGCCAGCCGAGCTCGCGGCCCAGCTTGTCGCCGTGGAAGACCTCCCCGCGCACCTCCCAGTCGCGGCCGAGTTCGGCGGCGGCACGGTCGGGATAGCCGTCCTGCAGGGCGCGCCGGATGCGGGTGGAGGAGATCGGCCCTCCCTCATCCACCACCGGGGGCACCACCGTCAGCCCGATGCCGCGCGATTCCGCCTGCTGCGCCAGGAAGGCCACATCGCCGCCGCGGCGATGGCCGAAGGCGAAGTCCGCGCCGCAGGCCAGGTGCAGCGCGCCGAGTTCGCGGTGCAGGACCTGTTCCACGAAAGCCTCCGCCGGCATCGCCGCCAGCCTGGCGTCGAAGGGCAGCGCGAACACGGTTCGCACGCCGGCCGCGCCCAGTGCCGAAGCCTTGGCGGGCAGCAGCGTCAGGCGGAAGGGCGGGTCTTCCGGCCGGAAATGCTCGCGCGGATGCGGCTCGAAGGTCAGGGCGGCGAGCGGCAGGTCCGGCCGGGCCGCATGCGCGGCGCGCAGCACGGCGAGGTGGCCGAGATGCACGCCATCGAAGTTGCCCAGCGCCACCGTGGCGCCACGCAGCCCGGGCGGGATGCCGTGCCAGTCCTGGACGACAGCCGGCTGCTGAACCGGAATCGGCGTCACGCCTGTTCCGGCCGCAGCCAGGGCTGTGTCCCGGGTGGCGGTGCAAATGCTGCCAACTTGTCCAGCGCCTCCGCCACCGTGGTCGCCCGCATCGCCAGCGGCCGCTGCGTCTCCCGCACGAAGCCCTCGGCCAGCATGAAGTCCAGCACGTTGAGGAACGGGGTCCAGAAGCCCTCGGTGTCCAGGAACACAACGCCCTTGGCCTGGATGCCGAGCTGCGCCCAGGTCAGCGCCTCCACCGCTTCCTCCAGCGTGCCGAAGCCGCCGGGCAGCACGATGAAGCCATCGGACAGGTCCGCCATCATCGCCTTGCGCTCATGCATCGTGTCGACGACGTGCATCTCCACGCCGCCGCCATGGCCGACCTCGCGCTTCAGCAGGCCATGCGGGATCACGCCGATCACCTCGGCCCCGGCGGACAGGGCGGCATCGGCCGCGATGCCCATCAGCCCGACGGCGCCGCCGCCATAGACCAGCCCGAGGCCGCGGCGCGCGACCTCCCGCCCCAGCTCCCGCGCCGCCTCGGCATATTCGGGCCGGGCACCGACCATGGAGCCGCAGAACACGCACACCCGCTTCGGTCTGGTCACGAAATCTTCCCCGATTGCTGCGCTGCGACAGGGCTGCGTTAGCCGTGCCCCGTCGGATCGACAAGGCCCGCCCCAGTTGCCACAACACTCCCCTCAAAGCGCATGGAACCCGATATGCCCGCAACGAAGATCGGCACCCCGGAACGGCTTCTGGAGGAACTGCGTGGCTGGGTGGAGCAGGAAACGCCGACCACCGATGCCGGCGCCGTCAACAAGCTCATGGACCGTTGCGAGACCGACCTCCGCGCCGTGGGCGGGGCCGTGACGCGGATGCCGGGCCGGGATGGCTACGGCGACACGCTGCTGTGCCGCACGCCCGGCGAAGGCGCGCCGGTCATGGTGGCGGGACACCTGGACACGGTGTGGGACCATGGCACGCTGGCCGCCTCGATGCCGTTCCGCGTGGATGGCGACAAGGCCTATGGCCCCGGCATCTACGACATGAAGGCCGGCAGCTTCATGGCCTTCCATTCGGTGCGGGAGATCCTGCGCCAGAAGACCCCGACGAAGCGTCCGCTGGCCCTGCTGCTGACCCCGGATGAGGAAGTCGGCAGCCCGACCAGCCGCGACATCATCGAGGCGACGGCCAGGGGCGCCCGCGCCGCACTGATCCCGGAACCGGCCGGCGCCGGCGGCGCCTGCGTCACCGCCCGCAAGGGCGTCGGTCGCTTCGAGATCAAGATCCAGGGCATCTCCTCCCATGCCGGCGGCAACTGGGCGGAGGGCCGCAGCGCCGTCGTCGCGCTGTCCCGCCTGGTGCTGCGCATCCATGAGCTGACGGACCTGCAGGCCGGCATCACCACCAATGTCGCGCCGGTCTGGGGCGGCACCCGCCCCAACGTCATCCCGCCCGAGGCGGGTGCGGAGGTGGATCTGCGCGTGCCGACTGTCGCGGAGGGCGAGCGGCTGGAGGCGCTGATCCTGGGCCTGGCCGGCGAGCAGGACGGCATTTCCATCAGCATCACCGGCGGGATGAACCGGCCGCCCTTCGCCGAATCGGCCGATATCCTGGGCCTCTACGACCGCGCGAAGGCCCTGGCCGCGGCCGCCGGCTACGACCTGCCGAAGCAGCATCGCGGCGGCGGGTCCGACGGCAACTTCACCGCGGCCCTGGGCATCCCGACGCTGGATGGCCTGGGCTGCACCGGCGCCGGGGCACATGCCCCGCATGAGCACATCCTGTGGCGCGACCTTTCGGCGCGCTGCACCACGCTGTGCGGCCTGCTGGAGAGCATCGACTGACCAGTCTCGGCCTGTATGCCCTGGCGGCGCTGGCGGAAATCGCCGGCTGCTTCGCCGCCTGGGCGGTACTGCGGGACGGGCGCAGCGTCTGGTGGCTGCTGCCGGGGCTGGCGTGCCTGGCCGTCTTCGCCTGGCTGCTGGCCCGGATCGACAGCCCCTTCGCCGGCCGCGCCTTCGCCGCCTATGGCGGCGTCTACATCGCCGCCTCGCTCGCCTGGATGTGGGTGGTGGAGGGCGCGCGGCCGGATCGCTACGATGCGCTCGGCATGCTGGTATGTTTGGCGGGGGCGGGTCTCATCCTGTTCGCGCCGCGCCCCGGGTAGGAGAGGATCATGCAGCGAGCCTTGATCGTCGGCGCCGGCCCCGGCTTCTCCGCCAGCTTCGCCCGCCTGCTGGCGGCGGAGGGCTACGCCGTGGCGCTGGCGGCGCGGGACACCGCCAAGCTCGCGGACCTCGCCGCCGAGACCGGCGCCAGCCTGAATGCCTGCGACGCCAGCGACCCGGCCCAGGTTGCCGCCCTGTTCGCGGCGCCGGAGGCCTCGGAGGCCGAGGTGGTGCTGTACAACGCCTCCTTCCGCGTCCGTGGCCCGACGGTGGAGCTGGAGCCCGAGGATGTGCGTCGCACGCTGGAGGTCTGCGCCTTCGGCGCCTTCCTGGTGGCGCAGCAGGCTGCCCGTCACATGCTGAGGCGTAGGTCCGGCACCATCCTGCTGACCGGGGCCTCCGCTGGTGTGAAGGGCTTTGCCCGGTCCGCCCCCTTCGCCATGGGAAAATTCGCGCTGCGCGGGCTGGGCCAGTCGCTCGCCCGTGAATTGCACCCGCAGGGTGTCCATGTCGTGCATATCGTGGTCGATGGCGGCATCCGCAGCGAGAAGCGGCCGGACCCGAAGCAGGACAGCCTGCTGGATCCCGACGCCATCGCCACCGCGGCATTGGCCGCCATCCGCCAGCCCCGCAGCGCCTGGTCCGCCGAGATCGAGCTGCGGCCGTGGGTCGAGACTTTTTGAGGAAGCACCGATGTATCAGGACGCCCAGGGCAACGACCTCACCGTCGCCTCCGCCGAGGCGGCACGCGCCTACGACCATGTCATCGAGGGGTTCCTCAAGTACCGCTTCGACACTGGCCTGCGGCTGAAGGCCTTCCTGACGCTGGACCCCACCGCGCCGCTCGGCCAGGTGATGGCCGGCTGCTTCGCCATGCTGGCCTACGACCACGGCATGCTCGCCCGTGCCACCACCTGCCTCGGCCGCGCGGAGGCACTCGGCGGCACCGCGCGGGAACGGGCGCACATGTCCGCCCTGGCCGCCTGGATCGACGGGCGCCCGGATCGCGCGCTGGCGATCTGGGAGGGCATCAACGCCGAGGCGCCGCGCGACCTGTTGGCCTTCCGGCTGCATCATTTCTGCGCCTTCTGGATGGGCGCCCCCGGCCGCATGGTGGGCTCCGTGGAGCGCGTGATGCCCGGCTGGTCGCCCGAGATTCCGGGCTGGGGCAGCGTGCTCGCCTGCCTCTGCTTCGCGCATGAGGAAGCCGGGCTCTACACCACCGCGGAGGCTGCGGGCCGCGCTGCCATCGACATCGACCAGGGCGACCTGTGGGCCGCGCATGGCGTGGCGCATGTGCTGGAAATGCAGGGCCGCCGCAGCGAGGGCCTGGACTGGATCGCGGCGCTGGAGCCGAACTGGGACGGCGGCAACAACCTGATGCACCACCTCTGGTGGCACCAGGCGTTGTTCCACCTGGAGAACCGAGATTTCGACGCGGTGCTGGGCCTGTACGACCGGCGCTTCCGCGACCCACTGTCCAAGGTGACGCAGGCACAGCCGGACCTCTACATCGACATGCAGAATGCTGCCTCGATGCTGTTCCGGCTGGAGCTGCGCGGCATCGCCGTCGGCGACCGCTGGCGCGAACTGGCGGACAAGGCGGAAGCGCGCATCGGCGACACGCTGTCCGCCTTCACCCAGCCGCACTGGATGATGGCGCTGGCGGCGACCGGGCGCGGCGAGGCGGCGAAGCGCCATTTGGCGGCGCTGGAGGACGCCGCACGTGGCAATACGCCGCATGCCGCCGTACTGCGCGACGCGGCCCTGCCCGCCACCCGCGCCGTCGCGCTGCATGCCGAGCGCCGCTACGACGAGGCCTGTGCCGTGCTGCGCCCGGCGCTCGGCACATTGCACCGCCTGGGCGGCAGCCACGCGCAGCAGGACGTGCTGGAGCAGCTTTTCGTGGATTCCGCCATGAAGGCCGGGCGGATGGGCGATGCGAAGCTGGCGCTGGAGCGTGCAGCCGGCAGGTCTCCAGTGCCACCGGCGCGGCGCGTGGGCTTCGCGGAGGCGGCGCTGGCGGTCGCCTACTGAACCGCCGCCGCGAACACCCGCCCGAACACCGGCACCGCATCCAGCAGGTCCTGCGCGCGGACGCATTCATGCGGCGTATGCGCCGTGCCGATATCGCCGGGGCCGAGCACCACGCAGGGCGCCAGCGCCTGCAACTGGCTGGCATCCGTGCCGTAGGGCGCGGTCTTCGGTGCCCGGTTGGTCAACTGCACGGCCAGCCCGACCAAGGGGTGCGTCGTCGGCAGTTCGGGCGGAAACCCCTCCGTCTGCTCCGCCAGGTCGATGCCGGCCTCGCGGGCCGCCTGGCGCACGGCGTGCAGGATCGGCTGCGGGTCCACCTTGGCACTGTAGCGGAACTTGATCTGCGCCGTGGCCTTGGCGACGGTGACGTTCACCGCGGTGCCGTGGTTGTCCAGGATCAGGTTGAAGTCCGAGAAGGGCGGTTCGTAATCCGCATCCTGCAAGGCGGGATTGGTCCGCAACTCGTCATGCACCGCGCGCATCGCGACCAGGAAGGGCAGCAGCTTCCAGTTCGCATTCGTGCCCTTGCCGGTCGAGGAATGCGCCTGCACGCCATGCGCCGTGGCGGTGAAGGCGATGTGGCTGCGGTGCCCGCGCACCGGCACCAGCCCGGTCGGCTCCACCACGAAGATGCCGCGCAGCCCGAGCGATCTTGCCAAGGCGCTGTCGCGGGCGATGCGCAGCGCGCCCTGCTTCGTGGTCTCCTCATCCGTCGTGATCAGCAGCGTCACCGGCACATCGGCGGGCGCGCGCTGCGCGGCGACGATCGCCGCCGCGACCTGCCCCTTCATGTCGACGCTGCCCAATCCGTGCAGCATTCCCGCCGCATCGAGGCGCGGCGTCCAGGGCGCGCTTTCCCACCCCGTCGCCGGCACCGTGTCCATGTGCCCGGACAGCGCATGGCCGCCCTTCGGCCCGCGATGCGCAACCAGTGCACGCTTGGCGATTCCGTTCGCATCGACATAGTCGATTCGCTCGACCTCGAAGCCGGAAAGTTCCTGTTCGATCCGCTCGGCGACGGGCAGGTTGGAGAGGGTGGATCGGCTGTCGATCGCGATGAGGTCGGCTGCGAGGCGCAGCACGGGGTCCTGTGTGTCCATGCGCGGCAGGGTCGCTTGCCGCGACCCGCCGGGCAAGGGAGGATGCGCGCCATGCAAAGCTACCTCGACCCAAGCAGCGGCCAGACCTGGCCGCTCGACACCCCCCGCTGGTGCGGTGACGGCCAGGCGCCGCTGCTGCTGACGCCGCGCAACGGCATCTCCCGCGCCGACATCGCCACCGGCAGCCGCAGCATCTGGCGCTACGCCGCCGCGCTGCCCTGGCAGCCGCGCGCGCCGATCACCATGGGGGAAGGTTGCACGCCGCTGGTGGAACGCCGCCTGGGCCAGGGCACCGCGCTGCTGAAATGCGAGTGGTTCATGCCCACCGGCAGCTTCAAGGACCGCGGCGCCTCCGTCATGCTGTCGCTGCTGGCCGACCAGGGCATCACCGCGGTGCTGGAGGACAGCTCCGGCAATGGCGGCGCCGCTGTTTCCGCCTATGCCGCGGCGGGCGGCCTGGCGGCGACGATCTTCGTGCCGGACAGCACCAGCCCGGCGAAGACCGTGCAGTCGCGGGCAGCTGGCGCCACCATCCGGCTCATCCCCGGCTCCCGCCAGGATTGCGCCGACGCGGCGCTGCGCGAATCCGCAAACCTGTTCTACGCCAGCCACAACTGGCAGCCCTTCTTCCTGGAGGGCACCAAGACCCTGGCCTACGAACTCTGGGAGGATCTCGGTTTTCGGGCACCGGACAACGTCATCGTGCCCTGCGGCGCGGGGTCCAACGTGCTCGGCTGCTGGCTCGGATTCTCCGAACTCTTCCGAATTGGCCAGATCGCGAAGCTGCCGCGCATCTGGGCGGCGCAGCCGGCGAATTGCGGGCCGATCGCGCGCGCCGCGCTGGGCCTGCCGGCGGTGGAGGCGAAGCCCACCATCGCGGAGGGCACTGCCATCGCCCAGCCCATCCGCCTGGCCGAATGCCTGAACGCGTTGCGGCAATCGCAGGGCGGCGCCGTGCTGGTGGAGGAAGCGGAGATCGCCGCCGCCGCGCTCGCCCTGGCCCGCACCGGCATCTATGTCGAGCCGACCTGCGCCCAGGCCGCCGCCGCCTACGACCTGCTGCGGACGCAGGGCCGCATCGCGGAACGCGAGACCACCATCGTCGTCCTCACCGGCACCGGCCTGAAGGCCACGCCGCGCTATGCCGAGATGCTGGGAGTGGCGCTGTGATCGACCAACTGCCGACCCCCTGCCTGCTGCTCGACCTGCCCACGCTGAAGCGCAACATCGCCCGGATGGCGGAAGCGGTGGCGCGCCACCCCGGCGTGGTGCTGCGGCCGCACATGAAGACGGCGAAATCCGCCGCCGTCGCCGAACTGGCCGCGCCCGGCGGCGGCCCGATCACCGTCAGCACCCTGGCCGAGGCGCGCTACTTCGCCGCGCACGGGTTCCGCGACCAGATCTATGCCGTGGGCATCGTGCCGGCGAAGCTGGATGCGGTGGCGGCGCTGAACGCCGAGGGCGCCCAGGTGAAGATCATCACCGATGACCTGGACACGGCCAAGGCCATCGCCGCGCACCCCGGCCACCTGCCCACCCTGATCGAGGTCGATGTCGGCGAAGGCCGCGCCGGTGTGGCGCCAGACGGCGACGTGCTGCTCGGGATCGGCCGCGCGCTCGGCCCGAAGCTGGCCGGCGTGATGTCGCATTCCGGGCATTCCTATGCCGGGCGGTCCGACCAGGTGATGCGCGACCTGGCCGAGGTCGAGCGTGCCGGCATCGTCCAGGCGGCAACGCGGCTGGGCGATGCCGGCTGCGCGGTAAAGATCGTCTCCGCCGGTGCCTCCCCCACCGCGCTGTTCGCCGCGCATCTGGATGGCGTCACGGAGATGCGGGCCGGCGTCTACATGATGGGCGACCTGCTGCAGGCGCAGCTTGGCGTGCATCCGCTGGAAGATATTGCCGTCACCGTGCTGACCAGCGTGATTGGCCGCTACCCGGCGCGCGGCGCCGTGCTGGTCGATGCCGGGGCGCTGGCGCTGTCCAAGGACCGCAGCACGGAAGCGGCGCCGAAGGACTGGAAGTTCGGCCGCGTGCTCGACCGTGACGGCAAGCCAAGTCTCGGCGAGGCGATGGTGGTGCGGGTGCACCAGGAACATGGCGAGGTGCGCGGCGACGACCTGCCGTTGGAGCGCCTGCCGGTCGGCACGCGCCTGCGCATCGCGCCGAACCATGTCTGCCTGACGGCGGCGGCGTATGCGCACTACCACGTGCTGGACGAGACGGGGCGCGTCGTCGCGGTGTGGCAGAGGGTGAATGGCTGGTAGTTTTTTGGCGCGTTTTCCGAACCGTCAGGCGAAGTCGCCTGCCTCGAAAACGCGCTAACGCTGGTCCGGATAATCCCGCGCCGGACGCGCCCGGTAGGTCGGCAGCGACCAGCCGCGCCAGATCGCCGCGCCACGCAGCCCGAAGCCCACCGCGATGCCCGCAATCAGCGAAACATCACGCGGCAGCGGTGCCAGGCGCAGCGCGACGTAAGTCAGCGCCGCCGCCGCCGCTGCGGTGATGTAGATCTCCCGCCGCAGGATCAGCGGCAGCTCGTTGCAGACCACATCCCGGAGAATGCCGCCGGCGGTCGCGGTGATGGTGCCGAGCAGCACCGCGGCCCAGGGCTCCGCGCCGCGGATCAGCGCGATCTCCGCCCCGATCACCGCGAACAGCGCCAGCCCCAGCGCGTCCGCCCAGAGCAGCGCCTTGAACCGGCTCTCGATCAGATGCGCGAAGAAGAACACCAGCAGCGCTGCGGCGGCGGCGATGGCGGGAATTTCGGGCTGGTTCAGCCAGAAAATCGGGGTGCGGCCGAGCATCAGGTCGCGCACCGTGCCGCCGCCAATGCCGGTGATGACGCCGATCAGCACGAAGCCCACCGCGTCCAATTGCTTCCGGCTGGCGACCAGCGCGCCGGAGGCCGCGAACACCGCGATGCCCAGCAGGTCGAGAACCCGCAGCGCGCTGTCGAAGCCGCCCAAGCTACTCGGCCGGAACCGCGAGCGGCCGGGCGGCGCGTGCCGCCCCGTTGGCGCCGCCCATGCACAGCAGCGACCCCAGCAGCAGCAGCGCCGCGATCGGCAGCACCATCCAGGCCAGTCCCAGGTCGATCAGCCAGCCCAGCGGCACCGGCGTGATGGCGCCGCCGAGCGGCAGGCCGGAGGAGACGAAGCCGAACACCTTGCCCATCTGCCCCGGCGGGATGGCGTTCTTCAACATCACGTCGCGGGGCGTGCGGGAGGATCCCATGGCGAGCCCCGCGGCGCCGGCCAGCAGCGGCAGCAGCCATTCCGGCACCGGCACCGCGCCGATGAACACCAGGATCAGCGCGGCCAGCGAGGTCAGGATGATGACGAAGGGCATATGCTTCTGCGAGCGGTCGGCGAACCAGCCGCCCACCAGCGTGCCGCTGGTCGCCCCCACCATGTAGCCGGTGAGCGCAAAGGAGGCGACGGCGACCGGCGTGCCCCACAGCTCCCCCAGTACCGTGATGGTGAAGGTCTGGATGACGGACCCCGCCATGGCAGACAGCAGGAAGAAGCCGAAGAACAGCAGGATCGGCCGGGACAGCAGCAATTCCCGGCCACTCGGTCCGGCCGCCTGGCCCGGCTTGGCCTTCGGCTTCGCCTGGTCCCGCAGGATGCGGCTCTGCCACAGGATCGCCAGCACCACCGGCACGCCGAGCAGGCCGAGGATCAGCAGCACCGGCCGCCAGTCCATCACCAGCAGCATCGCGGCCACGGTGGGCGGTGCCGCGGCAAAGCCGAGGTTGCCCGTAAAGGTGTGCATGGCGAAGGCGCGGCCGATGCGGCTCGGGTGGATCGACCCGCCCAAAATCGCGTAGTCCGCCGGGTGGATCACCGAATTGCCCACCCCGGACAGCACCGCCAGCAGCAGGATCGCCCAGTAGCCGGGCGCGACCGACATCGCCGCGATGGACAGCGCCATCAGCAGCACGCCGCCGACCAGGAAGGGCCGCGCGCCGTGCTTGTCCACCAGGAAGCCCACCGGGGTCTGCAACGCCGCCGTCGTCGCGCTCATCAGCGCGAAGGCGAGACCGAGCGCGGCGTAGGAGACATCGAATTCCGCCCGCCAGGCGATGAACAGCGGCGGCAGGCACAGCATGTAGAAATGGCTGAGGAAGTGGCCGGTGCCGATCAGCGCCAGGATGCGGGCGTCATGGCCGGCGGCAGGCGGCGCTTCGGCAGGGGCGGCGGCGGCCATGGCAGGCAGGCTCCGTGTCTTCGCCGTGAAATTGCGCCCCTGCGGCGGGGTGGTCAATCAGCCCGCGCGCTCATCAGGCGGGCCAGGACCAGGCGATGTAGCCGGCGTAGCACGCCATCAGCAGCGCCCCCTCCCGCCGGCCGATCCGCCAGCCGGTGCGCGCGAAGACCAGCAGAAGCAGCGACACGGCGAGCATGACGTAGACGTCGAAGCCGGCGATGTCGGCCGGTATGACGGTGGGCGCGATCAGCCCGGTGGCGCCGCCGATGCCCAGCACGTTGTAGATGTTGGACCCCAGCACGTTGCCCAGCGCCACATCCGCATGCCGTCGCAGCGCCGCGACGACGGAGGTGACCAGCTCCGGCATCGAGGTGCCGACCGCCACGATGGTCAGGCCGATGATGCTCTCCGCCACGCCCAGGCTGCGCGCAAGCGCCGTAGCACCTTCCACCAGCAGCCCGCCGCCCAGCACCACCAGCACCAGGCCCACCAGGACGAAGCCCACCGAAAGCGGCGTGCCGCGCCAGCCGGGCGCCGCGGGGTCGGCCGGATGCAGGCTGCCGGGGGGGTGGACCTCCTCGAAGGCCTGCGCCTTCTCGAAGGCGGCGGTGTGGTCAGGCGTCGGCAGGCGCTCCTGCCGCCAGGCATAGGCGATGTAGGCGGCGAGGCCAGCCAGGAAGGCCGCGCCGACCCAGCGGTCCAGCGTCCAGCCCAGCGCCACCGCCACCAGCGCGGCCGACGTCGCCGCGCCCAGCACGCCATCCCGCCGCAGCGCCGCGGAGGGCACGGCGATCGGGAAGATCAGTGCGGAGAGGCCCAGGATCAGCAGGATGTTGGCGATGTTGGAGCCGACGATGTTGCCCACCGCGATGCCCGGCGCGCCGGCCAGCGAGGCCTGCACGCTGGTCACCAGCTCCGGCATCGAGGTGCCGAAGCCGACCAGCGTCAGCCCGATCATCAGCGGCGAGACGCCGAGCCGTTCGGCGATGCGGACGGCGCCGCGCACGAACAACTCGCCACCCACGACCAGCAGGATGAGGCCGAGCAGGATCAGCAGCGGCGTAGGCATCAGTCTCTCGTCTCCTCGAATGGCGTCAGCGCGGCGCCAGCAGCCCCACCGCATCCAGCACTGGCCGCTGGCGCAACCGCGCCGGGTCGATCTCCCGGAAGGCGCGGTGCGGCACCAGGATCGCCAGGATATCGGCCCGCGCCAGCGCCGCTTCCACCCCGGCCAGTGCCACATTGGCACGTCCAGCCAGCGGCGGCGGCAGCGCGGCCAGCAGCGGGTCGCAGCACAGCAGGCGCATCGTCCTGTCGCGAGACAATTCGTCCGCGATCGCCAGCGCCGGGCTGCCGCGCAGATCCTCGACATCCGCCTTGTAGGTCAGGCCGAGGCAGGCCACGACCGGGTCGACAAGGCCTTCCGCCAGCGCCCGCACCTGCGCCGCCACCTGTCCCGGCCGTGCGTCGTTCACCGCCCGGGCGGTCTGGATCAGTGCGGTGCGCCCGGGCGCCGCATCGGCCAGGAACCAGGGGTCCACCGCGATGCAATGCCCGCCGACGCCGGCTCCGGGTTGCAGGATCGTGACACGCGGGTGCCGGTTCGCCAGCGCGATCGCGGCCCAGGGGTCCACCTCCAGCGCCTGGCAGACCGAGGCCAATTCATTGGCGAAGGCGATATTCACGTCCCGGAACGCGTTCTCGGCCAGCTTCGCCAGCTCCGCGGTGCGGCTGTCGGTCAGCCAGCAGCGCCCGGTGACGAAGCTGGCATAGACAGCGCGCGCGCGTTCGGCGCAGCCCGGCGTCAGGCCGCCGATGATGCGGTCATTCGCCACCAGTTCCCGCAGCATGGACCCGGGCAGCACCCGTTCCGGGCAATGCGCCAGGTGGACGCAGCCCGCCGGCGCCGGGGCGCCGCGCCGGGGCAGCACCAGGTCCGGCCGACTGGCGGCAATCTGGGCGGCCAGCGCCTCCGTCGTGCCGACCGGACAGGTCGATTCCAGCAACACCAGGTCGCCTGGCCTCAGCAGCGGCGCGATGGCGGCAATTGCCATGCTGACGCGCGACAGGTCCGGCCGGTTGCTGGGCCCCAACGGCGTTGGCACCGCTATGACGAAGACGTCCGCCGGCGCCGGCATGCCCTGCGCCCGCAGCCGCCCGGTGTTCAGCGCTGCGGCCAGCAGCATGTCGAGGTCCGGTTCACGGAAATGCGCCTGGCCGGCGGCGACGGCGGCGACCACGCGCGGGTCGGTGTCGCAGCCCACCACCCGGTGCCCGCGGCCGGCCAGCATCGCCGCCGCCGGCAGGCCGACATAGCCGAGGCCCATGACGCAGACATCCCTCAAGCGGGCATCGCTCAAGCCGGCACCGGGCATGTCGCCGTCCACCAGGCCCCCACCGCCTCCGCGATCCGCCGGGCCGCCTGGCCGTCGCCATAGGGAAACACCGGCCGGGCCATGGTGGCATACAGCGCCGGGTCGTCCAGCAGGCGGCCGGCAGCGGCCAGGATGCTGCCGGTCGCGGTACCCACCAGCAGCGCCGCGCCGGCCTCCACCACCTCCGGCCGCTCGGTCACCTCCCGCAGCACCAGCACGGGGCGGCCGAGCGCCGGCGCTTCCTCCTGCATCCCGCCGCTGTCGGTCAGCACCAGATGCGCCGCGCGCATCAGCGCGACGTTGTCGCAGAAGGGCAGGGGCCCGAGCAGATGGATGCCCGGCAGGCCCCCGAGCCGCGCCTTCACCGGCCCCCGCACCTGGGGGTTCGGGTGCAGCGGCCAGGCGACCTCGACATCCCCGCGCCGCGCCAGCGTCGCCACGGCCTCTGCGACCCGGGCCAGCGGCGCGCCCCAGTTCTCCCGCCGATGCACCGTCACCAGCAGCAGCCGGCGACCCTGCGGCACCGCGATGGGCACCACGCCGGTGCGGCGGGCGCGGAACAGCGCGTCGATGCCGGTATTGCCGGTGACCAGCACCCGTCCGCTGCCGTATTCCGCGGCGAGGTTGGCTGCCGCCGCCGCGGTCGGCGCGAAGCGCAACGCAGCCAGCGCATCGATGGCGACGCGGTGGAACTCCTCCGGCCATGGGTTCGCCAGGTCGCCGGAGCGCAGCCCGGCCTCGACATGGCCCACCGGCACCTGCGCCTGGTGCGCCGCCAGCGCCGCGGCGAAGGCGCTGAGCGTATCGCCCTGCACCAGCACCAGGTCCGGCGCGGCGGCGGCGATGGCCGCGGCGAGCGCGGTCAGCAGGTAGCCGGTCAGCAGCGGCAGGCCGATGCCGGCCGGCATGGCGCCGAGATCAATGTCGGCCCGTTCGTCGAATTCCGCCAGCACATCGGCCACCAGCGTGCCGTGCTGGCCGGTGGCGCAGGCCAGTGCCGCCACGCCGGGCCGCGCCCGCAGCGCTGCCAGCACCGGCATCATCTTGATGGCCTCCGGCCGCGTGCCGAACACAACCAGGACGCGGCAGGGGCGGTCGCTCACGCGGTTCTTCCGAGGGTCTCGCGCCCCAGGGTTTCACGGATGAAGCCGACCAGCGGCGCCACCACCTGGCTGCGGCCCTCGGCATCGCCGAACACCGCCATCTCCACCACGCCGAGCTCCGGCAGCCCCGCCACCTCCCGCAGCCCGTCCGGGAAACCGCTGCGGCCAAGCACGGTCAGCGCGAAGCCGGCCTGCGCGGCGGCGGCGAGGCCCAGCAGGCTGTCGCAGGTGAATACGGCCTCGAAGGGAAGGCCGGCGCGGGCCAGGGCGCGCAGCGCGCGTTCGCGAAACATGCAGCCCTCCGGCAGCAGCGCCAGCGGCAGCGGGCGGCCTTCCGGCGCCACCCAATCGGGGGAGGCCGCCCAGACCACCGGCTCGGTCCAGATCCGCACGCCCGCCGTCTCGCCATCGCGCCGCTTGCCGAGCACCAGGTCCAGTCCGCCGGCGGCCTGCTTGGTGCGGAGTTCGTGGCTGCGGCCGACCTCCACCTCCAGCCGTGCCTCGGGGTAGGTGCGGGCGAAGCGGGCCAGGATATGCGCCAGGCTGCGCGGCACGAAGTGGTCGGCGACGCCGAGCCGCAGGCGGCCGGCGACGGGCGGCGCCACCATCCGCCGCACCGCCTCGTCGTTCAGTGCCAGCATGCGGCGGGCGTAGGCGAGTAGCGTCTCGCCTTCCGCGGTCAACTCGACCTTGCGGCTGGTGCGCCGGAACACCGGCCGCCGCACCAGCTCCTCCAGCCGCTTCACCTTCAGGCTGACGGCGGATTGCGTCAGCCCGAGCGACAGGCCGGCTGTCGTGAAGCCGCCCTGTTCGGCGACCATCACGAAGCAGCGCAGCAGGTCCAGGTCGAGGTCGGGGATCCGCATGGTCCCCCGATGATGATTAATCGGCGTTCAACTAGCAACCCCGGGTTGAATAGCGCCTCAGCCCGGGGTCCGGCATTCAGATGTCCTCGTCGTATCCGCCGCCATCGTCATAGGCGGAGGCATCGTCCTGGTAGCTCTGCGCGCCGTCCTGCGCCCCCGGCTCGGTCCACGGCGAGGAGGTCGGCACCGCCTCCTCCCCGAATCCGCCGGCAGCGTCCGCGGTCGGTGTCGCGGCCGCGGCGGCCCCGCCGCCGAGCGCGCCCATCAGCGCATTGCCGAGCATCATGCCGCCGGCGACGCCCACCGCCGTCATCATCGCGGTGCGCATGAAGCCGCCGCTCTGGCCCTGCTGCAGCGCCTGCGGGTTGTAGCCCGGCGGGTACTGCGGCTGCGGCTGCGGCCGGGTGCGCATCATCGGGCGCTGCGGCTGCTGCTGGCCACCGCCGAACATGCCGCCGAACAGGCCGCCGCGCTGCGCCGGCTGCTGCTGGGCCTGCTGCGCCTGGCTCTGCGCCTGCTCCAGCTCCCACTCCAGCTGCTGGATCCGGTTCTGCATCTCCACCACCGCATGCTCCTGCACGAAGGCGGTCTGGGTGATGCGGTAGCGGGCTTCCGGGTAGCGGGAGAACAGGTCCCCGATCAGCCGGTCGGCTTCCGGGTCCACCGGCGGCAGCGGCGCCTGCGCCTGCTGCTGGCCGCCGCCCATGGCGCCCCACGGCGAGGCCGGGCGCGGCGGGGCCGCACCTGCAGCGCCGCTCACCCGCTCCACATAGCCGGTGATGATCCGGCGTTCCTCGTCGGTCATGGTCCCTCGGTTCCTCTCATACGGGCAATGTCACGGCCGATCTTCATTACCAGCCTGTCATCCGTCGCCCTAGCTGGCCCGCAGCCTAGGCGTTTTCAAGCGGCGCAATCATGGCGCCTGTTGCCCTATTCTAGGCGGCAGGCCGAGCCGGCGCCACTCGATCACCGGGCAGCGGTCCATCACCACCGTGACCCCCGCAGCCCGCGCCCGCGCCGCCGCGTCTTCATCCACCACGCCAAGCTGGAGCCAGACGGATTTCGCGCCCAGCCGCACCGCCTCGTCCACCACCGCACCGGCCTCGCTGCTGCGGCGGAACACGTCCACCATGTCGAGCGGCGCCGCCTCGGCGAGGCCTGCCAGCACCGGCTGGCCCTGCACGGTGCGCCCGGCGCGCACCGGGTTCACCGGCACCGCGTCGTAGCCGCGGGCCAGCAGGAAGCCGAAGACGCCGTGGCTCGGCCGGTCGGGGCGGTCCGAGGCGCCGACCACGGCGATGCGCCGGGTGCGCAGCAGCAGGTCCCGGATTGTGGCGTCCTCGTCGGTCATTCAGAATCTCTCCAGCAGGCTGCCGCATCCCGCCACCTTGTCCGTGATCCCACGCGCCCGCAGCGCGTGCCAGTAGGTCGCCGTGTTGATGGCGATCACCGGCTTGCCGAGCCACATCTCCGCCATCGCCGCCAGCTTCACCATGGACAGGTTGGTGCCGACCTGGACGATGGCGTCGACGTCGTCGCCGTCGATCTCCTTGATGCCCTGAACGCAGCGCGCCGGCGTGGTTTCCGCAATCGCGGTCCAGGACGGGCATTGGAACGCCGTGTCCCGCACCACGGAGAAGCCCATGTCGCCGAAATACCGCGCCACCTCGGTGTTCATCGCCGGCCAGTAGGGCGACATCACCGCCAGGCGCTTCACCCCGCCATGCGCGTTCAGCGCGGCCGTGCAGGCGTGGCTGCCGACGCTGATCTTCAGGCCGGACAGGTCCTCCACCTCCCGCACGAAGCGGTCGGCGCCCTTGGCGCCGTCGAAGAACGTCACCGCCGACATGCCCATCACCAGGTGGTCCGGCTTGCAGGTCATCACGGACCGGACCGCATCCAGCGTGTTGCGGCCGATAAGCTCGGCGCCGGCCCGAAACGTCTCGTTGGAGACCGCATCGGCGTTCGGCGTGAAGATCCGGCTGTAGTGGTTGGTGACGCCGGCCGGCCGCATCATGTCGAAATCCGGCTGCACCACCGTGTTGGTGGAGGGACCCATCACGCCGAACTTGCAGCGCCAGCCCAATACGTCGCCCATCCTGCACCCGCCCATCCGTTGGATTGCAGGCAGCCTGCCACAGCGCGCGGCAGGCGCCAGACCCGGGCCGGTGCAATCCGGCCGATTGCATCTTGCGCGAAGCCCCGCCGCAACGTCTCCTTCACCAACCTTCCGGAGACCTCAGGCCATGTCCCTTCCCATCCTGCCGCGCCGCACCGCGCTGTTCGGCCTGGCCGCCGCGGCGTTGCCCATTGGCGCCTCCGCGCAAACGGGGACCGGGACGGGCGACTGGCCGAACCGGCCGATCCGCTGGGTGAACCCCGGCCCGGCCGGCGGCGCCGGGGATGTCATCTCCCGCTTCATCGCGGACCGGCTGCAGGGCCGGCTCGGCCAGCCAGTGGTGGTGGACAACCGGCCAGGCGCCGGCACCAACATCGGCATGACCCAGGTCGCCCGCGCGGCGCCGGATGGCTACACGGTGGGCTTGGCCACCATCGCCGCCAATGCCGCGAACAAGTGGCTGTACCGCAACATGCCCTTCGACCCGGAAAAGGATTTCGCCGCGGTCGGGCTGATCGCGCTGGTGCCGAACATCGTGGTGATCCCGCCTACGGTGCCGGCGCGCACGCTGCAGGAATTCATCACCTGGGCGCGGGCGCAGAACCGGCCGATCAACTTCGGCTCGGTTGGCGCCGGGTCCTCGCAGCACCTGGCGGGGTCGCAGTTCCAGGTCATCACCGGCGTGCCGCTGCAGCACCTGCCCTACACCAACAGCGGCCAGATGAACTCCGACCTGATGGAGGGCCGCCTCGACATGCTGTTCCAATCCATCTCCGCCGTCACGCAGATGGCGCAGGCCGGGCGGATGCGCCCGATCGCGGTCAGCGGCACCGGCCGCGTCGCCGCCTTCCCCGACCTGCCGACGATGCAGCAGCAGGGTGTCGACATCACCTCCACCGGCTGGTTCGGCCTGTGCACCCCGGCCGGGGTGCCGGAGCCGATCCTGGCGCGGCTGGACGAGGAATTGCAGGGCATCGTGCGCGACGCGTCGCTGGCCGAGCGGCTCTCGGCCAGCGGTGCCATCCCGCGCCCGATGGGCCGCGCCGAGTTCACGAAGTTCATGGCGGAGGAAAGCGCCAAGTGGCGCGTGGTCATCGAGGCGGTGGGCGCCTCGGTCGATTGAGCGCCTCTCCCCCCGCTTCAGGGGGGAGAGGACTGGCTGGGGGCGGACCCCTCAGCCGATCAGCACGTCCGACACGCCGTCCGCCAGGCGGTTGGCGATGACGCCGTATTCGGCGTTGCTGTAGTGCACGTTGTCCGGGTGGTGCTGGTTCAGGTCGGTCGTCGTGGCGCCCATGTAGGTGTAGGGATCCTCGGCGATGATCTGGGCGTGGCCACCACGGATCGCCTCGTAGCGGTCCGCCGGGGTGTCGTTCGGGAAGTTGCCGAGTTGCTGGATGAAGATCGGCAGGTCCGGGTCGTCCAGCTGGTCCCGGATGTAGGCGAAGACGCTTTCCGTCGACTCCACCATCCGATTCACCACGGCGGCCTTCTGCGAGCCATGGGCCTGGCGCGCATCATCCTCGCCCTGCGCCCAGATCAGGCCATCCAGCTGTCGGCCGCCGCTCTCGGCCGCCTTCAGCTTCGCCACCGCGTCGACCAGCAGCTTGGAGGGACGGTCCCCGTTGATGTCCCACCAATACAGGTTGGCATCAGCATACTGGTTGGACCCGCTGCCGGACACCGCGACGTTGACGGCCGTGACCGGGCCGCCACCCATCGCCTTGGAGAGTGCCGCCTCGAACACGTCGTTGCCGAGCGGCCCGCCGGTCGGGTCGCCGGGCCGCGTGTAGAAATGCCCGGCCGCGTTGGACTGGCCGGCGAAGGCGAACAGGTCGTAGTCGGCGCGTGCCAGCGGCGCCTCTGCCACCGGCGGTGGCGTGGGGGTCGGCGTGGGTGCCGGGGTGGGAGAGGGCTCCGGCGCGCTGCCGGCGGCACCAATCTTGATGGTGTCCATGCGGACATATTCGCCGCCGTCGGAGGTGCCGGCGACGCTGATGCTGTCGCCCGACTTCAGCGCGACGTTCACCGACTGGGACTTGATCTGCTCGTCATCGACCGAGGCGACCCAGGACTTCACCACCTGCCCGTTCACCGAGATCGACATGGGCGACTGCCCGTCGAATTCGTCGAGGTAGCTGACGCTGACGGCATAGGTGCCATCGGCGCCGGCGAAGGTGCCGGTGGCGGTGCCTTCGCCGCGGGTGGCCAGCCAGGCGCCGCCGGAGGGCTTGCCGTGCTGTTCCACGGAGAAGCCGGACAGGGCCAGCCGGTCCAGCTCCGTCGTGCCGAGGCCGATGGTCGCGCCGGTGGACGGCGGCGCGGGCTCCGAGGGCTCGGGACGGGCGGGCTCGGGCTGCGAGGGCTGGCTGGGGGTCGGCGCCGGCGCATTGCCGGTGGCGCTGACGGTGATGGTGTCGAAGCGGACATACTCGCCCCAGTCGGAGGTGCCGGCGACGCTGATGCTGTCGCCCGACTTCAGCGCGACGTTCACCGACTGGGACTTGATCTGCTCGTCATCGACCGAGGCGACCCAGGACTTCACCACCTGCCCGTTCACCGAGATCGACATGGGCGACTGCCCGTCGAATTCGTCCAGGTAGCTGACGCTGACGGCATAGGTGCCATCGGCGCCGGCGAAGGTGCCGGTGGCGGTGCCTTCGCCGCGGGTGGCCAGCCAGGCGCCGCCGGAGGGCTTGCCGTGCTGTTCCACGGAGAAGCCGGACAGGGCCAGCCGGTCCAGCTCCGTCGTGCCGAGGCCGATGGTCGCGCCGGTGGACGGCGGCGCGGGCTCCGAGGGCTCGGGACGGGCGGGCTCGGGCTGCGAGGGCTGGCTGGGGGTCGGCGCCGGGCCGTTGGCCGGGGCCTGGGCGCGGTCCATCCGCGCGACGAAGTCGGACAGGAAGGCCTGCCGGTCCTCCGCGACCGTGCGCGCGCCGGCATAGGGGCCCATGGCGAGGGAGGGGGCGGGGTTGTCGGTCCAGTAGTTCGGGCCCTGCTGCACGAAGTCGCCGCCCCAGCTGTCGGCGGTCGGGTCGTTGTTGTTGGCGCCGTCGATCAGGTACAGCGTGGTCGGCGCATCGCCCATCTTCAGGCCGTTGACGCTGCTGGCGCCGTCACGGTCACCGTACAGGTCGCGGCTTTGCGCCACGAAGTAGTCGCCCAGCGCGCCGTGGCCGGACAGGTTGGCTTCGGGCCAGCCGGCGATCGGGGTGTTGGAGCCATTCTCCGGCACGAACAGGCCGCGGAAGCTGTCCTGGTTGTCGATCCACCAGACCTTCCCCTTCCAGTTGTCCATCAGGTACTGGCCGGCATTCGGGTCCTGCTGGTCCCGGCCGATCGAGATCAGGCGGATCTTGTTGGCGATGTCCGGCGCGTCGTGCAGCGCCTGCGCCACGTCGCCGACAGCGCCCCAGGTCAGCACATACAGCGGGTCCGAGGCGCTGCCGGCGCGGGCCGCGGCGATGATGGCCTTGGAGGCGTCGGTGGGGCTGGCGATGCCGCCGGCGGGGGCCATGCTGGTCGCGCCCTGATGCACCACGGCGCGCAGCGCATCCGGTGTCGGATAGTCGGCGGAATGGGTGCTGAGGTTCGCGAAGTCCTTGGCGTAGACATCGATGACCTGGTGGATGTCGGCGGCGCGTCCGGGGCCGGGGGCGGCGGAGCCGAGGCCGACGATGTCCAGCTTGTCGGCGTAGATCAGCAGATGGACCATGGACTGGTCGTCATCTTTGTCGAAGCCACCAATATCGGTGGTCACGAAGACGCGCGGATTGCTCATCAAGCGGCTCTTTCCTGAACAGGGCGAGCTCCTTGCAGCGTACGGCCGGGTCATGCCGGGCCGTCCAAGGACACAACCAGAAAGCGGTGGTCGTGCAGTCCATCCCGATGGGACGTGACTGGCTCACCAGACGGTGACGGCCGCACCATCGTTGAAGCTTTCAGGTCCGGCAAGTACCTATTCAATAGTCCCGCGATTTTTTCTGGCATCTTCGCATCAGATCTACGTTGCAAAGCTATAACAACGTGCCTTGATGATGCCTTATTCTGATCATGTCGAAGAGAGATATAAGCATTACGATTTCTGACATCGGAATGACTTCAGTGTGCGGACGTGGATTAATCAGAACCTGGGTTGATGTTGCTGGCCGGAGCTTGTGTGGCTTGCATGAAAAGTATCTCATCTTTCACTCGAACGCGTCGCGGGCCGGCCCCTTGCGGGACCAGCCTTGGCGAGTTCAACGATGAGGCAGGTGCTACTGGCGCGCGGCGCCGGAAACCTCGACCAGGCGGCGCCAGACCGGCGTCTCGGCGGCGATCTTCGCCGTCATCGCCGCCGGGCTCTCGCTGACCACCGCATCATAGCCGAAGGGCCGCAGCGCCTGGCCGAAGGACGGGTCCTGGCCGACCCGGCGGATCGCCGTGAACAGCCGCTGCACCTCGGCCTCCGGCGTCGCGGCCGGCGCCAGGATGACGTTCCAGGACCGGATGTCGATGCCGGCGAGGCCCGGTGTCTCGGCCAGCGCCGGCACCTGCGGCATCAGGCCGAGCCTGGTGCCGGAGGTGACGCCCATCGCCTTGACTGCGCCGGACTGGATATGCGGCAGCAGCGCCGCCGGCAGGTCGACCGAACCCTCCAGCGTGCCGGCCAGCAGGTCCACCGCCTGCTGCGCACCGCCGCGATAGGGCACCGGCGTCAACTCCACCCCGGCGGCGCTGTTGATGGCGGACAGCGCCAGGTGCGTCACCGTGCCGACGCCCGCATTGCCGACCCGGACGCCGCCTGGATTGGCCCGCACCCAGGCCAGCAGCGCCGCCATGTCCGTCCAGCCGCGCTCCTGCGCGAGCTTGCCGCTGACCGCGAGCACCACGGCGCTGTCGGAAATCTGGCTGATCGCCCGGAAATCCTTGGTCACGTCGAAGGGCATGGTGGGCTGGATGAAGGGCGCCGCGCACAGCGTCGCGGCGCCGATGATGCCGAGGATGGTGCCATCGGCCGGCCCCTTGGCCACCGCATCGGCGCCGATCAGCCCGCCGCCACCGCTGCGGTTCTCCACCAGCACCTGCTGGCCTTCCAGCAGCGGTGCCAACCGCTCGGCCAGCAGCCGGCCCAGGCTGTCGACGCCGCCGCCGGGCGGGAAGGGGACCACCAGCCGCAGGGGCCGGCGGGTCTGGCCATACGCCAGGGAAGGCGCGGCAAGCGCGCCCAGCAGCACGGCGCGCCGGCCGGCGGTGAGGTTGGCCATCGGTGAAGTCTCCCGTTCGTTGCGCGACGATAGGAAGGGATGGTGCCTCAGTGCAACGGGAACGCCGCCCGCGCCGCGATGGACCCCGGAATCGCGCCGCGCCGCGCGGCTTCCCGCCACACCCGCTCGATGGCGGTGCGGCCGCGGCGGGTGACGGCGGCGGCATCGGCAGTCAGGACCCGGCCGTCCCGCAGCAGCACGTGGCCCTCCACCATGGCGAGGCTGAGGTCGGCCGCGCTGCCATTGGTGATCAGCGACTTCAGCGGGTCCCAGACCGGCTGGTAGCGGGAGGAGCCGAGGTCGAACATGATCAGGTCCGCCCGCGCGCCCTTCGCCACCAATCCAAGGTCGTCCCGCCCCAGCGCCAGCGCCGCATCCCGCGTCGCCGCCCGCAGGATGAGCGCCGCCGCCAGCCCGTGTGGCGTGCCCGATTGGGTTTTTGCAAACGCCGACGCCGTCCTCAACTCGTGCAGCATGTCGAGGGTCACGCCATCCGTGCCGATGCCCAGCCGCAGGCCGGCCGCCTCCATCCGCGCCAGTGGCACGAAGCGGCCCGACCGGGCGAAGGCCAGCGGGCAGGAGGCCAGCGCCGCGCCGGAGGCGGCGATGGTCGAAAACTCCTCGTCGGTGGCGAACATGCCATGTGCCAGCACCACGCCCGGCCGCAGCAGGCCCATCTCCCGGATGTGGTCGATGGAGCCGCGGCCGTGCGCGGCGCGCACCTTCTCGATCTCGATCAGGTTCTGCGCCGCGTGGATCGAGATGATGGTCTCCAGCTCCCGCGCCTTGGAGTCGATGGCGCGCAGCAATTCGGGCGTGCAGCTATCCGGCCCATGTGGCCCGAAGCCGACCCGGGTGACGCCGCGCGGGCCTTCGTCGAAGCGCTCGAACAGCCGCAGGATCGCCTCGAAGCCGGTATCGGCGGTGGGGCTGTAGGTCGGCTTGCCATCGGGTGTCATGCCGACCGGCGCGGAGAACAGGTAGGGGCAGGACCAGGACCGCAGGCCGAGCCGCTTCGCGCGTTCGATGAAGGGCCACTGCGCCACGCGGTACACGTCGAGCAACGCCGTGGTGCCGCTGCGCAGGCCCTCCAGCAGCGCCATCTCGGCGGCGTCGCCGATTTCCTCCTCCGTCATCACCTGCGCCGCCACGTCGCCGAGTGGCATCAGTAGCGAATAGACGATGTGGCCCGGCAGGTCGCCCGGCGCGATGTCGTCCGCCAGCCCGCGGAACAGCGGCGCGGACAGGGCGTGGTTGTGCAGGTTGATGAAGCCCGGCAGCAGCAGCGCGTCGGGGGCGACGATGCGCTCCGCATCCAGCGTCGGCGCCTGACCCGGCCCATTGGGCACGACATCCGCCACCACCCCATCCCGCACGATGACGGAATGGCCGGTGCGGAGGCCGTGATCGGCGTCCCAGACCCAGCCCGGCTGAATGACGAGAGTCACGGCAGAATCCCCCGGAAATGCCCGATCAGAGCGGACAGAGTGAGGACGGAGATAGCGGTGGAGACCACCACCGCGGCGCCTGACCGGTCGGTACCCGTGGCGTAGCGCCGGGCCAGGATGAAGGCATTCGCCCCGGTCGGCAGCGCCGCCATGGTGACGGCGACCGCGGTCTCGATCGGCGTCGCGCCGACCAGCAGCGCCAGGCCCCAGGTCAGCGCCGGCAGCGCCAGCAGCTTCACGCCGACGATGGCGGTGGTTTCCTTCCACGCCGCCGCCGCCGAGATCCCGGCCAGCCCGCCGCCGAGGCAGAACAGCGCCACGCCCGGCGCCGCCGCGCCCACCAGTTCCAGCGTCCGCCGCACCACCCCCGGCACCGGCAGCCCGAACAGCATCCAGATGAAGGCCGCGATCACGGAGAGCACCACCGGGTTCTTCAGGATGCCGGTCAGGCTGGCACTCAGCACGCGGCGCCAGGGCGCGTTCGCATGCAGCCCGACCTCCGTCACGATGGTCGCCATGCCGAGCAGGATCATGGTCTGCAGGGCCAGGATGCCGAGCATCGGCGGCACCCCTGGCGGCCCGTAGGCCGCGAAGATGATCGGCACGCCCATCATCACCGAATTGCCGAACACGCAGGCCAGCGCGAACAGCGCCGCCTCCGCCAGGTTCAGCCGGAACACCCGCCGCGCGCCCAGCAGCGACAGCGCGAACACCAGGATGGAGGCGCTGAGGATCGCGACCGCCGCCCCACCGCCACCCTCATGCGGCCGCGTGCCGCCGGCGAACAGCAGCGCGGGCGCGGCCAGGCCGAAGACGAACATGGTCAGGCCGCGAAAGCCTTCCTCCGACACCAGTTTCCGCTTCGCCGCGCCGTAGCCGAGCGCGATCATGGCGAAGACCGGGATCACCACCTCCACCACGCCGCCCATGAGGCGCTACCCCCGCATCAGCCCGGCGATGAACTCCGGCAGCCAGGGCTGCCTTGCGCGGGTGTTGCGGGCAGCGTGCAGGATGGCGCGCACCTCCGCCACCGTACGGTCGAAGTCGCGGTTCACCAGAACATGGTCGAAATCCGCCCAGTGGGCGATCTCGTCCCGCGCCGCGACCAGGCGGCGGGCGATCTCCGCCTCGCTGTCCTGGGCCCGGCCGCGCAGCCGGCGTTCCAGTTCGGCCATGGAAGGCGGCAGCAGGCAGACGCCGACGACATCGCCGGGCAGCCTTTCGCGCAGTTGCAGGTGGCCCTGCCACTCGATGTCGAACAGCACGTCGCGGCCCTCGGCCAGCGCCTGTTCGACCGCGGCGCGGGGCGTGCCGTAGGACCGGCCGATGAACTTCGCGAACTCCAGGAAGTCATCCTGCGCCACCATGGCGTCGAACTGGTCCTGGGTACGGAAGAAGTAATGCACCCCCTCCAGTTCCCCGGGCCGCGGCGCGCGGGTGGTGGCGCTGACGGACAGCGACAGCTCCGGCTCCATCTCCAGCAAGGCGCGGGAGACGCTGGTCTTGCCGACGCCGGGCGCCGAGGCCAGCACCAGGCAGACGCCGCGCCGGGGCGCGTGGTGGGGGTTATTCGACATTCGCCGCCTGTTCCCGCAGCCGCTCGATCGCCGCCTTCAGCTCCAGCCCCACCCGGGTCAGCGGGATGCTGGCGGATTTGCTGCACAGCGTGTTGGCCTCCCGCACGAATTCCTGCGTCAGGAATTCGAGCTTGCGCCCGATCGCTTTGCCGGAGGCCAGCAGGGTCCGCGCCTCCGTGACATGGGCGCCGAGCCGGTCCAACTCCTCCCGCACGTCGGAGCGCTGCGCCAGCATCGCCACCTCCTGCGCCAGGCGTTCCTCCGGCACCCGGGCGCGGGCGTCGCCCTCGCCGAGCAGGTTCGCCAGATTTTCCAGCAGGCGGGCACGCTGCGCCACCGGCTGGTCGCGCGCCTCCACCGCGGCGGCGTCGCGCAGCGTCGCGATCTCCTCCAGCAGCGTGTCCAGGATTTTCGCGAGTTGCCCGCCCTCGCGGGCGCGGGACGCGACCAGTCCATCCAGCGCCACGGCGAAGGACGTGGCCAGGGCGGCGCGTCGGGCGGCCTCGGCGGCCTCGTCCGGCACCTGTTCCTCGGCCCGCAGCACGCCGGGCAGGGACAGCACCGCCTCCGCGCTCGGCACCGGCGCGCCGGGCAGGCGGGCGGAAACCGCCAGCACCAGGGCGATGGCTGATTCGAGCGCCACCGGGTCCGGCGTCAGCCGTGGCGCCCGGTCCTCCCGCTTCAGGGTCAGGGTGGCGGAGATGTTGCCGCGCTTGACGCGCTGGCCCACCGCCTCCCGCAGCCCGGCCTCGAGCGCATCCAGTCCCGGCGGCAGCCGCAGGCGTAGGTCGAGCCCGCGCCCGTTGACGCTGCGAAGCTCCCAGACGAAGGAGGACCCGTCCGGCAGCGTCCCGCTGTCGCGGGCGAAACCGGTCATCGAGGCGAGGATGCTCATGCGGGCCTTGTCCTCCGGTCCGTGAGGAAGGGCAAGGCATGCAAGATCACCCCTGGCATCCCTGGCAGGGCGTGCTGATCACCGGCGCCAGTTCCGGCCTCGGCCGGGCGCTGGCGGAAGCCTGCGCGGCGCCGGGCGTGACCCTTCACCTGTCCGGCCGCGACCCGGCCCGGCTGGCGGCGACCGAAGCCGCCTGCGCGGCGCGCGGCGCCACGGTGCAGGCCAAGGTGCTGGACGTGACGGATGCGACGGCGATGGCGGATTGGGTGGCGGCGGCCGGGCGGCTGGACCTGGTGATCGCCAATGCCGGGATCTCGGGCGGCACCGGCGGCGATGGCGAACCGGCGGCGCAGGTTTCACGAATTTTCGCAACGAACCTTGGCGGCGTGCTGAACACGGCGTTGCCGGCGCTCGAGAAAATGGCGGGGCAGGCGCTGGGGGCGGATGGGTTGCGCGGACGGGTGGCGGTGGTGGCGTCGCTGGCAGCCTTCGTCGCCGCGCCCAACGCGCCGGCCTATTGCGCCAGCAAGGCGGCGGTGCAGCGCTGGGCGGAGGCGCTGGACGCCACCGAGCGCCGGCGCGGCATCCGCCTGCACGCGATCTGCCCGGGCTATGTCCGCACCCCGATGACGGCGGTAAACACCTTTCCCATGCCGCTGCTGATGACGCCGGAGCAGGCGGCGGCGCGGACGCTGAAGGGCCTGGCCACCGGCCACCTCCGCATCGCCTTCCCGCTCCGGCTCTATGCCATGTCGCGGCTGGTAGGCGCCCTGCCGCCGGGGCTGCGCAACAGGCTGATGACGCTGTTCCCGGCGAAGCCACAAAGCGTGTGAAGCCCTCTCCCCCGTGTAGCGATGAGGGCCTCTGTGCCCTGCTACCGCCGGGAGGTCCCTAGCCACACCCCCGCCAGCACCACCGCGCCGCCGGCCAACACCAACACGGAGGGCCATTCGCCCAGCAGAAGCGCACCCATCCCGGCGGCGAAGGGCGGCTGGATGTAGCCGACCATGGCGGCGTCGGTGACCCGCGCGCGGGCCACCAGCCGCAGGAACATGGTCAGCGGCAGCGCGGAGGTGGCGATGCCCAGCACCGCCAGCACGCCATAGACCCAGCCCGGCTGCACGTAGGATTCGGCGCCGCCGAAGGGCATGGACAGCATCCCGGCGACCAGCCCCGCCACCACCTGCTGCCCCAGCACGATCTGTGGCGCCGCGCCGATCCGTGCCTTGCGGGCATAGACGGTGCCGGTGGCGTAGGACACGCAGGACACCAGGATCAGCACGCCACCCGTGAGCGAGGCGCCGCCGGCCAGTGCATCCGGCCCGATGATCACCGCGATGCCGCAGAAGCCGAGGAACAGCCCTGCCACGCCGCGCCAGCCCGGCAATTCGTCCCGCAGCACCGGCACCGCGATCAGCGCCACCAGCAAGGGCGTGCTGGCATGGATCAGCGCCGCCGGCGCCGCCTCGATGTGGCCGAGGGCGAAAGCGGTCAGTAGGTTCGGAATCCAGCCATTGCAGGTGCCGAGCACCAGGGCCGGGATCAGGTAGCGCCGATACCCCCCGCGCAACTGGCCGGACGCCGCCAGGAAGGCGACAACGGCCAGCGCCGCGAAGCCGCCCCGCACCGCGGCCAGCGCGAAGGGCGACATCTCCGCCGCCACCAGCCGCAGCAGCGGGAAGGAACAGCCCCACAGCCCGCCGATCACCAGCAGCCGCCACCACAGCGCCGGCCCCGTCAGCATCGGACCTGGGTTCATCGGGTCGGCGCCGGAGCGCGGGACCTTTCGATCTGCCGCCAGCGGGCGACGGCGCGGTTGTGCTCCTCCAGCGTGCGGGAGAAGTCGTGCCCGCCGGTGCCGTCGGCGACGAAGTACAGGTAGTCATGCGCTGCCGGCCGGGCCACGGCGCGCAGGCTGTCGCGTCCCGGGCTGGCGATCGGCGCCGGCGGCAGGCCGCGGATGCGGTAGGTGTTGAAGGGGTGGTCGCGTTCCAGGTCGGCGCGGGTCAGCGGCCGGTCCAGCACGCCGCCATCGGCCACGGCATAGGCGGTGGTCGGGTCCGACTGCAGCATCATGCCGCGTCGCAGCCGGTTGACGAAGACGCCGGCGACCTGCGCGCGTTCCTCCCCGCGGCCGGTCTCGCGCTCGACGATGGAGGCCAGGATCAGCGCCTCCCGCGCCGTCTCCAGCGGCAGGTTCTCCGCGCGTTCGGCCCAGATTTCGGCCAAGGCGCGATCCATCGCCTGCTTCGCGCGGCGCACCACGGCGGCGCGACTGTCGCCCCATTGGTAGGCATAGGTCTCGGGCAGGATCTCGCCCTCCGCCACCGGCGGAATCTCGCCCACCAGGCCCTCGGCCTGTTCCAGCAGGGTGGCGATCTGGCGAGCGGTCAGGCCTTCCGGGATGGTCAGGCGGCGCTGCACCGGGCGGCCCTCGCGCAGCACTTCCAGCACCTGGCGCAGGCTGGCGCGGGCAGGGAACTGGAACTCGGCGGCGCGGATCGGGCCCTCTCCACGGGTCAGCCAGGTGGCGGCGAGGAAGGCCATGGGCTGGTCGATGATGCCGCGTTCCGCCAGCGCATCGGCGATCGCCGCGGTGCCGCCGCGCGGCACCACCACCTGCGCCGGCGCCGCCAGCGGCCCCGGCGCCTGCCATTCGCGCAGGGCGTACCACCAGGCACCACCGGCCCCGGCGCCGAGAAGCAGGACGAACAGAAGAAGGGCGATCAGCCGGCGCATGGATAAATCATGCCGCTACCCGGCATCACACCCGACGACCTCAGGCCGCCTTCCGGAAGATGATGCTGGCATTGGTGCCGCCGAAGCCGAAGCTGTTGGACAGCACCGTGTCGATGGGACGCGGCTGCGCCTCATGCGCCACCCGATCGATCACGCTTTCGCGCGATGGATTGTCCAGGTTCAGCGTCGGCGGCGCCACCCCGTCCCGGATCGCCAGGATGGAGAAGATGCCCTCCACCGCGCCGGCCGCGCCGAGCAGGTGGCCGATGGCCGATTTGGTCGAGGACATGGCGAGGCCCTTGGCATCCTCCGCCCACAGCCGCTCCACCGCCTGCAATTCCAAATCGTCGCCCATCGGCGTCGAGGTGCCGTGCGCGTTGACGTACTGGATGTCGGTCGGTGCGATGTTGGCGCTTTTCAGCGCGGCCCGCATGGCGCGATAGGCGCCGTCGCCATCCTCGGTGGGGGAGGTGATGTGGTAGGCGTCGCCGGACATGCCGTAGCCGATCACCTCGGCGTAGATCTTGGCGCCGCGCGCCTTGGCGTGCTCCAGTTCCTCGAGCACCACCACGCCGGCACCCTCGCCCATGACGAAGCCGTCGCGGTCGCGGTCCCAGGGGCGGCTGCCCTTGGTCGGGTTGTCGTTGAAGCCGGTGGACAGGGCGCGGGAGGCGCAGAAGCCGGCCATGCCGATTTCCGCCACCGCGGCCTCGGCGCCGCCTGCCACCATCACGTCGGCGTCGTTCAGCGCGATCAGCCGCGCCGCGTCGCCCAGCGCATGCACGCCGGTGGCGCAGGCCGTGACCACCGCGTGGTTCGGGCCCTTGAAGCCGTATTTGATGGAGACATGGCCGGAGGCCAGGTTGATCAGCGCGGAGGGGATGAAGAAGGGCGAGATGCGCCGAGTCTTGCCCTGGGCGATCAGCGTCGACGCTTCGTAGATCGTCGGCAGGCCGCCGATGCCGGAGCCGATCATCACGCCGGTACGGCAGCGGTCCTCCTCGGCATCCTCGCCGGGCATCCAGCCGCTGTCCTCGACCGCCTCGGTGGCCGCCACCAGCGCGAGCTGGATGAAGCGGTCCATCTTCTTCTGGTCCTTGGTCGGGATCCACTCGTTGATGTCGAGCTTGCCCTCGGCCTTGGTGCCGACCGGAATCTGGCCGGCGATCTTGGCCGTCAGGGCGCTGACGTCGAAGTTCTGGATCGCCGCCAGCCCGCTTTCGCCGGCCAGCATGCGCTTCCAGACATTCTCGACCCCGAGGCCGAGGGGGCAGGCGATACCCATGCCCGTGACGACAACGCGCCGCGGCGCAACGAGATGACCGAACACCGCTGCTTCCCCTACCTGCCTACGCCAGCCATTGAAGTCAGGCGGACTTCTGCTTCTCGATGTAGTCGATCGCGTCCTTCACGGTCGTGATCTTCTCGGCGGCGTCGTCCGGGATCTCGACCCCGAAAGCCTCCTCGAAGGCCATGACCAGCTCGACGGTGTCGAGGCTGTCCGCGCCTAGATCGTCGATGAACGACGCCTCGGTGGTCACCTTCGACTCCTCGACGCCGAGGTGTTCCACAACGATCTTCTTCACCTTGTCGGCGGTGTCGCTCATCCCGCGATGTCTCCTGCTGGTCGGTGCCGTGCCGCGCATCTCGCCGCCGGGGTCCAGTCCATGGGTCGACCATGGGTTCCGGGGGCGGCGCGGCTTAACATGGAAGCGTCACTTGGCCTAGGCGCCCCTGCGACGCAAGCGGGCCGGCGGATGGCTTGCCTGCTTTTTCGGCGCAATGGGGTGACAAATCATTCCTCCGGGTTTCGCGACGAGCCTTCAGATCATCGCCATGCCGCCATTCACATGGATGGTCTGGCCGGTGACCCACCCCGCCTCGGCACTGGCCAGGTAGGCGACGGCGGCCGCCACATCCTCTGGCGCCCCCATCCGCTGGGTCGGGATCTTCGTCAGCAGGGCGGTGCGGGCGGCCTCCGGCAGTGCATCCGTCATCGCCGTCTTCACGAAGCCCGGCGCCACCACGTTCACCGTGACACCACGGGTCGCAACTTCCTGGGCGAGCGACTTGCTCATCCCGATGAGCCCGGCCTTGGCGGCGGCATAGTTGGCCTGGCCGGCATTGCCGGTGACGCCGACGATGCTGGCGATGGACACGATCCGCCCGGACCGGCGCTTCATCATCCCCCGCAGCGCGGCGCGGGCCAGGCGGAACGGGGCCGTCAGGTCCACCTCGATCACCGCGTTCCAGTCGGCATCGCCCATGCGCAGCGCCAGCATGTCCCGCGTCATCCCGGCATTGTTCACCAGGATGTCGAGCGGCCCGAGCGCGGCCTCCACCGCCTCCACCAGCGCCGCCGGCGCGGCGGGGTCGGCGAGATCGGCGGGCGCCACATGCACCCGGTCTCCCAGCAACGCGGCCAGCGAGGCCAGCTCCGCCTCCCGCCGCCCGGTGATGGCGACCTTGGCACCCTGGGCATGCAGTGCGGTGGCGATGGCGGCGCCGATGCCGCCGGTGGCGCCGGTGACGAGGGCCACCTTGCCGGTCAAGTCGAACATCAGGCGTCTCCGTCCGTCAGGCGCTTCATCAGGTAGTGCCGGCTGTGGCCGGGCGGATAGTCCTCCAGCGTCGCGAACAGCCGGAAGCCGAGCGATTCGTAGAACGGCCGGGCCTGGAAACTGAAGGTATCCAGCCAGATGCCGGTGCAGCCGCGCGCGCGGGCCACCGCCTCCGCGCGCCGCATCAGCACCCGCCCAAGCCCCTGGCCACGCAGGTCCTCGGGCAGGTGCAGCAGGTTCACATACATCCAGCCATAGAAGATGCGCGCATTAAGCCCGCCGAGCGCCGCCGCCTCGCCGGGCCGGCGGACCACCAGGGTGAGGCTCGCGGGGTTGCCGGGCCCGGCCTGCGGCTCGGCATGGGCGGAGAGGCCGGCGAGCAGCACCGGGATCGCCGGATCGGCCTCCGCCGCGGATTCGGTGATGGTGACGCGCGGCGCGGCGGCATCGGGCCAGGGCTCGGCCGCGGAGAGCGCGGTATCCAGGCGCTTCGCCATGCTGAATCGGGTCTGGCCTGGGGGGCAATCGTCGATCTGCCCAACCAGGCGAAAACCCTGCCGCTCGTAGAAGCCGCGCGCCTGGAAGGTGTAGGTGTCCAGCCGCACGCCGATGCAGCCGCGCCGCAGTGCCTCGGCTTCCGCCGCCGCCAGCAGCCGGCTGCCCCATCCGGCGCCGCGGAGCGCCGGCGGAACGGCGAGGTTCTCCACATACAGCCAGGACCACGCGGTGCGGCCGACCAGCCCGCCGATCACCTGCGCCGACCCGTCCCGCAGCAGCACCGCCAGCTTGCGGCCATCATGCGGGAAGCCGGAGTCGGTGTTGAAGGCGCGCAGCGCCTCCCGCGCCGCGGCTTCCTCGGCCTCGCTCGGCTGCGAGGTCAGGTCATACCAAATCGCCGTCACAGCGACCGGAGAAAGGCTTCGATCTCCGCCGGCCCGCCGATGGCACTGGCCTTCGCCTCCGGAGCCAGGCGCTTCATCAGTCCGGTCAGCACCCGGCCGGCGCCGATCTCGACGAACTGGTCGCAGCCCATGGCACCCATGGCCAGGATGCATTCGCGCCAGCGAACCGTGCCGGTCACCTGGCGCACCAGCAGGTCGCGGATCATGGTGGGGTCAGTGGCCTTGGCAGCCGAGACATTGGCGACCAGCGGTACCAGCGGCGCGCGCAGGTCGGCCCCGGCCAGCGCCTCGGCCATGGCATCTGCGGCGGGCGCCATCAGCGCGCAGTGGAAGGGGGCGGAGACCGGCAGCTTCATGGCGCGCTTCACGCCGGCCGCCTTGGCGCCCTCGATGGCGCGGTCCACCGCGGCGGCGTGGCCCGAGATCACGATCTGGCCGCCGCCATTGTCGTTGGCGATCTCGACCACCTGCCGCGCCTCGGTCAGCGGGTCCAGCGCGGCCTCGGCGCAGATCGCGCGGGCCTGTTCGAGCTCGGCGCCGAGCAGCGCCGCCATGGCGCCCTCGCCGGCCGGCACCGCCTGCTGCATGGCATCGCCGCGCAGCCGCAGCAGCCGGGCGGCGGTGGCAAGCGACAGGCTGCCGGCGGCGGCCAGTGCCGAATACTCGCCGAGCGAATGGCCGGCGACCAGGGCGACGCGGGCTTTCAGGTCGAAGCCGCCCTCCGTCTCCAGCACCCGCAGCACCGCGAGGGACATCGCCATCAGCGCCGGCTGGGCGTTGGCGGTCAGGGTCAGGTCTTCCGGCGGCCCCTCGAACATCAGCTTGGACAGCTTCTGCTTCAGGGTTTCGTCGACCTCCTGGAACACTTCGCGGGCGGCCGGGAAGGCGGCGGCGAGGTCGCGCCCCATGCCGGGCGCCTGGCTGCCCTGGCCGGGAAAGGTGAAGGCGAGCGCCATTTTTGTGTACTTGACCCTGTCCAAACCGTCCGCGCGGCCTAGGGCCGGCGCGGGGGGGCCGTCAACCCGGATAAATCCAATCCTGGACTCGCCGCCCCCGCCATGCTTTACGCCGCCCTCCCCTGCCGGGACCCGAGGCATCGGTCCCGGCTATGCCCATTCGTGCGCGTTCCAGGCATGGTGCCCGGGGCCGCGGGGCTGAGACAGCCGGAGGGAATCGGATGCCCTTGTATGAATGCGTGCTGATTGCACGCAACGACGTCACGCAGGCACAGGTCGAGGCGATCGCCGACCAGATGCAGGCGACGCTCACCGAACTCAACGGCGGCGAGATCAAGAAGCGGGAATACTGGGGCCTCCGTGGCCTCGCCTACCGCATCAAGAAGAACCGCAAGGCCCACTACATGCTGCTCGGCCTGGACGCCACGCCGTCCGCGCTGCTCGAGGTCGAGCGCCAGCTCGGCCTGAACGAGGACGTCCTGCGCAGCCTGACGCTGCGGATCGACGCGATCGACGAGGCGCCCTCCGCCATCCTCGCGCGCCGGTCCGACGACCGCGAGCGGGACCGTGGCTTCCGCGGCCCGCGCCCGGCCGGCCGCTTCGGCTCCGGCCGCACCGGCGGGCGTGAGCGCGACGACCGCGAGGAATACCGTGCACGTCCGCGCGACGAGATGGACGGCGGCCCGATGGGCGGCCAGATGGGCGAGGAATAAGCAGCCATGTCCGACAGCAACGAAGAGATCTCCCTCAACCCGGCGATGCGGCGCCCGGCCGTCGGCGCCCGCCGGCCGTTCTACCGCCGCCGCAAGTCCTGCCCCTTCTCCGGCCCGAACGCGCCGAAGATCGACTACAAGGACGTGCGCCTGCTGTCCCGCTTTCTGAGCGAGCGCGGCAAGATCGTGCCGAGCCGCATCACGGCGGTCTCCGCCAAGAAGCAGCGCGAGCTGGCCAACGCCATCAAGCGCGCCCGCTTCCTGGCGCTGCTGCCCTACGTCATCAACGACTAGGCTTCGCGTGATGGCCGACGAGATGGACCGCGGGACTGGCCAGGGGGGACGCATCGCGTCCGACCCGCGCCTGCTCGCGGCCATCGCCGCCGGCCTGATCTCCGCGACGCTGGCGCTTTGGGCCTTCCGCGGCCTGCCGGGCGGGGCCTTCGCGCTGTGGCTGGTCTCCCTGCCGCTGTTCATGGCGGGTATCGGCTTCGGCGGCTTCGCGCTGCTGGCGGCGCTCGGCGTCGCCGGGCTGGCGCTGCTGCTGGTCGGCAGCAGCCTGGGGCTTGGCCTGTACCTGGCGCTGTTCGGCGTGCCGGTGGCGCTGCTGGTGCTGGCGGCGGGGCGGGACCGGTCGCTCGGCCTGTCCTTCGCCCTGCTCGGCCTGATCCCGGCGGCCGGCGTGCTGCTGGCGGCCGTGCTGCTGGCCGATGCCGATGGCGGGCTGGAAGGCGCGATGCGGGAGGCGGCGGAGGTTGGTCTTGCCCGCATGGGCCTGCCGGTCTCCGACGGGCTGGTTGAGGAGCTGGTGCGGGTGAAGGCAGCCGCCATCGGCTTCTGGGTCGCCATGGCCCTGCTGGTGAACGCCGCTGCCGCCGCGTCCGTGCTGGTGCGCACCGGGGTCATCCCGGCCGCGCCGGCCTGGCGCGAGGCGCGGCTGCCCGGCTGGTATCCGCTGCTGCCGGCGATCGCCTGCGGCTTCTGGCTGGCGGCGGAGGAAGGCGGCGATGCCGTGACCCTGTCGCTGGTGCTGGTGCTGCTGGTGCCGGTCTTCCTGCATGGGCTGGCCGGCCTCCACCGCGCCACCCAGGCCCTCCGGGGCCGTCAATTCGTGCTGGGCGGCGCCTACATGGCGCTGCTGCTGATTTCCGTGCCTGTGGCGCTCGGCGTCGCCGGCTACGGCTTCTACGATATTCTCAATGGAAACCGGGCCCGGCGCGCTGCGCCTCCCCGAAGCTGAACGGTGCAGCCATGATCGAAGTCATCCTGATGCAGCGGGTCGAGAAGCTCGGCCAGATGGGCGAGCTGGTGAAGGTCCGGCCCGGCTATGCGCGCAACTTCCTCCTCCCCGGCGGCAAGGCCATCCGGGCGAACAAGGACAACCTGGCGCGGTTCGAGCGTGAGCGCGCCCAGCTCGAGGCGCAGAACCTGAAGCGCCGCGGCGAGGCCGAGCGCGTGGCGGAACGGGTGCACGGCCTGACCGTCACCCTCATCCGCTCTGCCGGCGAGAGTGGCGGCCTGTACGGCTCCGTCTCCGGCCGCGACATCGCCGACGCGTGCAAGGAGTCCGGCCTGACGCTGGAGCGCAGCCAGATCCTGCTGGAGCAGCCGATCAAGCAGCTCGGCCTGTCCCAGGTGCGCGTCGCGCTGCACCCGGAAGTGGTGATCGAGGTGGGCGTCAACATCGCCCGCTCCCTCGAGGAAGCCGAGAAGCAGGCCCGCGGCGAGGATCTGCGCGCCGCCGACCAGGCCGAGGAGGAAAGCCTGGAGGCCGAGCTGGCCGCTGAGCTCGCCGAACTCGGCGCCGCCGCCGACCGCGACTGACCCGCCGGCGGGTGGGCCGCTCGGCCCGCCCGCTGGATTTCGCCCGGCGGATTGCCAATATCGGCTCCGCCGGGGCCCGGCTGGATGCCATGCGTGGCCCCGAGAGGGGGGTGCCATGCTCCATGCCGTCCTCGATGCCATGCTCGCCCGCGCCATCCGCCATGGCCGATTGGCCGTCGAGTATCCGGATGGCCGCATCCGCCGCTACGGCGACGATAGTGGCCCGGAAGCGGGCTTCCGCATCGGCACGCGCCGCGCCGCCTGGCGCCTTGTCGCCAACCCCGGCCTCTCCTTCGGCGAATCCTACATGTCCGGAGAGATCGAGCCACGGGATTGTGGGCTGATCGAGCTGCTCGACCTGCTGATGCGGAACATGCACCGCCGGGTGACGCACCCTGTGGAGGCTGCGCTGGAGTTCGGGCGCTGGTCACGCCGGCGGATCGACCAGTTGAACCCGGCGGCGCGAGCCCGGCTCAACGTCGCGCACCACTACGATCTCAACGGTCGCCTCTATGCCCTGTTCCTGGACCGGGACCGCAACTACTCCTGCGGCTATTTCCGCACCGGGACGGAGACGCTGGAGGAAGCCCAGGCCGCCAAGAAGCGGCACATCGCCGCCAAGCTGCGCCTCGACCGCCCGCCCGGCGCGCCGCCGCTGGAGGTGCTGGACATCGGCTGCGGCTGGGGCGGGATGGCGCTGACCCTGGCACGCGATTTTGGCGCCCATGTCACCGGCATCACCCTGTCGCGGGAGCAACTGGCGGAATGCCGCCGGCGCGCGGCGGAGGCCGGCCTGTCCGACACCTGCCGCTTCGAGCTGATGGATTTCCGCGAATGGACCCGGCCGGTGGACCGCATCGTGTCCATCGGCATGTTCGAACACGTCGGCATCACCCACTACGGCCGCTTCTTCCGGATGATCCACCAGGCGCTGCGCCCGGACGGTGTCGCCCTGGTGCATGCCATCGGCCGCAGCGACGGGCCGGGCAGCACCAACCCCTGGCTGACGAAATACATCTTCCCCGGTGGCTACTCCCCGGCCCTGTCGGAGGTGCTGCCGGTTGTGGAGCGCAGCGGCTTGTGGGTCACGGACCTCGAGATCCTGCGCCTGCACTATGCCCTGACCCTGCGCGAATGGCGGCGCCGTTTCGCCGCGAACCGGGATGCCATCCAATCCCTGTATGACGAGCGCTTCTGCCGCATGTTCGAATTCTATCTCGCCGCCAGCGAGGCATCCTTCCGCCACGGCGGCCTGATCAACTGGCAATTGCAGCTCACCCGGAATGTTGAAACCCTGCCGCTGACCCGCGACTACATGCAGGAGGCGGAACGTTCCCTGCTGCCCGTCTGAAATCCACCCCCGTTATCCACAGCCATCCACAGGCACGGAGGGGCGCGCGACGGGCGAAGGCGGGCTAGGATGGGAGCATGAACACTTTCGGTCCCGCGACCGCGTCCTTCGGTGCCGGCGACGGCCTTCTCGGCCTGTCCCAGCGCCTGCCGCCCGCCAACCTTGAAGCTGAGCAGGCGCTGCTCGGTGCTTTGCTGGCCAACAACAAAGCCTATGAACGGGTTTCGGAATTTCTTGCCGCGGAGCATTTCGCGGACGCCATCCACGGCCGCATCTTCTCCGCGATCCAGCGGCGGATCGAGGCCGGGCAGCTCGCCGATGCGGTGACGCTGCGCGCCGAGTTCGAGCATTCCGGGCTGCTGGATGAGGTCGGCGGCTCGCCCTATCTCGGCCAGCTGCTGACGGCGATGGTCGGCGTCATCAATGCCGGCGAGTATGGCCGCGTCATCCACGATGCCTGGCTGCGCCGGCAGTTGGTGGACCTTGGCGAGGTCATGGTGAACCGCGCCTTCGGGGCGGAGCCCGAACTCGACGGCAAGCTGCAGATGGAAAGCGCCGAGCAGGCGCTGTTCGACCTGTCGAAGGCCGGCGAATCGGGCGGCGGCTTCGTCTCCTTCGAACGTGCGCTGGCCACCGCCGTGCAGCATGCGGAGAAGGCGTTCTCGAACCCCGGCGGCGTCGCCGGCCTGTCGACCGGGCTGCGCGACCTGGATGCCAAGCTCGGCGGCCTGCATCCCTCCGACCTTCTGATCATGGCCGGCCGGCCCGGCATGGGTAAGACGGCGCTGGCGGTGAAGGTGGCCTTCGGTGCGGCGCGGGCGACCCTGCGCGCGGCGCGGGAGAAGGACCCCAACGCCATCCCGCGTGGCGGCGTCGCGATCTTCTCGCTCGAAATGTCCTGCGACCAGCTCGCCACCCGCCTGCTGTCCGAGGAAAGCCGCATCTCCGGCGACCGCATCCGCCGCGGCGAGATCAGCCAGCGCGACTTCGACAAGTTCCTGGAGGTCAGCCGCGAATTGCAGGCGCTGCCGCTGTTCATCGACGACACGCCGGCCATCACCATCTCCGCGCTGCGGACCCGCTGCCGGCGGTTGCAGCGGACCAAGGGGCTGAACCTGATCATCGTGGACTACCTCCAGCTCATGCGCCCCGCGGCGGGCAGCAAGCCGGAAAACCGGGTGCAGGAAATCAGCCAGATCACCCAGGGGCTGAAGGCCATCGCCAAGGAGCTGTCCGTCCCGGTCATCGCGCTGTCGCAGCTCTCGCGCGCGGTGGAACAGCGCGAGGACAAGCGGCCGCAGCTGTCCGACCTGCGCGAATCGGGGTCGATCGAGCAGGACGCGGACGTGGTGATGTTCATCTACCGCGACGAATACTACCTGCAGCAGCGCCAGCCGAAGGAACTCACCTTCGACAATCCCCAGAAATTCTCGGAAGCCGTGGAGAAGTGGCAGAAGGACATGGAGGACGCCCACAACAAGGCGGAGCTCATCGTCTCCAAGCAGCGCCACGGCCCGACCGGCACCATCCGCCTGTTCTTCGAGGCTGAGTTCACCCGCTTCGGGGACCTCGATACTCAGCATGACGGCGGCTATGGGGATTAACCCGGGGCAGGGCGTCCTCACCGTCGATCTCGGTGCCATCGTCGCCAACTGGCGCGACCTTGGCGCGCGGCACGGCGCGGCGGTCGCCGGGGTGGTGAAGGCGGATGCCTATGGGCTTGGCGCCGGGCCGGTGGCGCGGGCGCTGCGCGATGCCGGCTGCCGGCACTTCTTCGTGGCCCACCTGAGTGAGGGGATGGCGCTGCGCCAGGCGCTGGGCGCCGGGCCGGACATCATCGTGCTGAATGGCTTTCCGCCGGGGGCGGACGAGGACGCATCCCTGCTGCCGGTGCTGAACAGCCTGGGCGACGCTGCCGCCTGGGCCGGGCGCGGGCCGGCGCTGCTGCACCTGGACACCGGCATGTCCCGGCTCGGACTGGATGCCGCGGAACAGGCGGCGCTGGCGGCGGACCCGGTGTTGCTGGCCGGGCTCGCGCTGCGCTTCGTCATGACCCATCTGGCCTGCGCCGATGAGCCGGACCACCCGCTGAACACGCTCCAGGCCGCCCGCTTCGCGGCTGCCGCGCGAATGGTCGCCCCAGGCGTGCCGACCAGCTTCGCCAATTCCTCCGGTCTGTTCCTGGGCCCGGATTTCCGGTCCGACCTCGCCCGGCCCGGCTGCGCCCTGTACGGCATCAACCCGACCCCCGGCGCCCCGAACCCGATGCGCCAGGTGGTGACGCTGGAGGTGCCGGTGCTGCAGATCCGGGAAATCCAGGCCGGCGACACGGTGGGGTACGGCGCCAGCTACACCGCCCCGGTCACGTCACGGGTGGCGACCGTTGCGGCGGGCTATGCCGATGGCTACCTTCGCAGCCTGTCCGGCCGGTCCCTGGCGCTGTTCCAGGGGCGTGCCGTGCCGCTCATAGGCCGGGTCTCGATGGATTTGACGACGTTCGACGTGACGGATTTTCCCGAACTGCGCCCCGGCGACCGGCTGATGCTGGTCGGTGGTGACGCGAACACGCCGGATGACATCGCCGCCCGCTGCGGCACCATCGGCTACGAGGTGCTGACAAGCCTCGGCCAGCGCTACCACCGCGCCCATGTGACATCCTCCTTGGGCGGCACCTGAGGCCTTGGATCGTATCCTGGACTTTGTCGCGGCCCTCGGGCGGGCCGTCATCGGGCTGCTGCGCGGCACCGGCGCCATCGCGCTGTTCGCGGCGGAGGCGGTGAGCCACCTGTTCCGCCCGCCCTTCTACGGCCGCCTGTTCCTCAAGGCCTTCATCGAGATCGCCTGGTTCAGCCTGCCGGTGGTGGCGCTGACGGCGGTGTTCACCGGCATGGTGCTGGCGCTGCAATCCTATACGGGCTTCTCCCGTTTCAACGCGGAAGGTGCCGTCGCCAATGTGGTGGTGCTGTCGATCACCCGTGAACTCGGCCCGGTGCTGGCCGGGCTGATGGTCGCCGGCCGCATCGGCGCCGCCTTCGCCGCCGAGATCGGCACCATGCGCGTGACCGACCAGATCGACGCGCTGTCCACGCTGTCCACCAACCCGATGAAGTACCTGGTGGCGCCGCGGCTGCTGGCCGGCACGCTGGCGCTGCCGCTGCTGGTGATCGTGGCGGACAGCCTGGGCGTGATGGGCGGCTGGCTGATCGGCACGCAGCAGCTCGGCTTCGGCTCGGGCGCCTACCTCAAGGCCACCTTCGACTTCCTGCAGGTGGCGGATGTGGTGTCCGGCCTGATCAAGGCGGCGGTGTTCGGCTTCATCATCACGCTCATGGGCTGCTGGTCCGGCTATACCTCGGGAGGCGGCGCGCAGGGCGTGGGCCGGGCCACCACCTCCGCCGTCGTCGCCTCCTCGATCCTGATCCTGGCGGTGGACTACATCCTGACCGCGATCCTGTTCAGCCGATGAGCACCGTCCCGAAGATCCGCCTGACCGGCCTGCGCAAGGCCTTCGGTGCGAAGCAGGTGCTGGACGGCGTCGACCTGGATATCCGGGCCGGGCATTCCATGGTGATCCTGGGCGGCTCGGGGTCGGGCAAGTCGGTTACCCTGAAATGCATCCTCGGCCTGATCACGCCGGACTCGGGCACCATTGAGATCGACGGCCGGAACGTCGCCAGCCTCTCCAGGCGGGAGCGGGAGGCCGTAAATGACCGGATCGGCATGCTGTTCCAGAACGGCGCGCTGTTCGACAGCCTGCCGGTCTGGGAGAATGTCTGCTTCAAGCTGCTGGCGCAGGGCCGCATCACGCGCCGCGCCGCCCGCGACAAGGCGGCGCAGGTCCTGGCGCAGGTCGGCCTGGCCGCCAGCGTCGGCGACCTGTCCCCAGCCGAGCTTTCGGGCGGCATGCAGAAGCGCGTCGGCCTGGCGCGCGCCATCGCGGCGGAGCCGGACATCATTTTCTTCGACGAGCCGACCACCGGCCTCGATCCGATCATGGGCGCGGTGATCGATGGCCTGATCGTCGACGTGGTGAAGCGCCTTGGCGCCACCGCCGTCTCCATCACCCACGACATGGCCAGCGCGCGCCGCATCGGCGACGACGCGGCGATGATCCACAAGGGCCAGATCATTTGGCGCGGCCAGGCGGCGACGCTGGGTGAGACCGGCAACGCCATGGTGGACCAGTTCGCGCGCGGCGAGCGCGAGGGGCCGATCCAGATGGAGCTGCGGAAGTAGGCAAGGGAACCCGCGCCTCCGCAGGGCGTGGAGAGGGGTGGGAGGATCTCACCATGAATCTCGATTCCTGCATCGCCGCCTGCCTCGACTGCCACCGGAGCTGCCTTGCGACCGTGGCGCATTGCCTCGGCCTCGGCGGCCATCATGCCGAACCGGGCCACATCCGCATCATGATGGATTGCGCGCAGATCTGCGCCGTCAGCGCCGACTTCATGATCCGTGGCTCCGCGCACCATCCGCATCTGTGTGCCGAATGCGCGGAGATCTGCCGCGAATGCGAGAAGAACTGCGCCGGGCATCCGGATGCCGATGCCGCGATGCGCGCCTGCGCGGAGATGTGCCGTCGCTGCGCCGAGGAATGCGGCAAGATGGCGCGGCCGCGCGCGCATTGATCTGCAGTGGCGGACCGCTTCAGGCCGCCACCACCCGCCGCTGCCGGATTGCCAGGAACAGCGTGCCCATCAGCAGCAGGTTGACCACCCCGGCCAGCGCCGCATTGGCGAAGCTCACCGTATAGGCGCCGGTCAGGTCGAAGAAGTAGCCGCCCTGGAAGCCGCCGATGCCGTGGCCGAGCCAGGCGAAGGCCAGGATCACGCCCATCAGCGTGGCGCGTCGCGGCGCCGGGGTCAGCGCGCGCGCGGTGACCAGCACGCCGGTCATCACCCCCGCATAGCCAAAGCCGTAGATCGGCGCGAAGACGAAGAAGTGGCCCAGGTCCTGGATCTGGGTGAAGGCGAACACCGCCACGGTTTGCCAGGCGGAGGCTGCCATGTAGGCCGGGATCGGCCCGATAATGTCGGCCAGCTTGCCGAAGGCGACCCGGCCCAGGATCGCCGCCAGCAGCATGGACAGCAGCACGCCGGAGGCATCGGTGCCGGAAATGCACAGCCCCTGCAGCAGCGGCACCAGGTGCATCAGCGGCACCGCCATGCAGGCGCAGCACAGCAGGACGGACGCGCTGAGCCAGACCACCGCCAGCCGCGGTGGGATCGGCGGCGTGCCTTCCACCCGCATCGCCGCCCCGCCGGCCGCGCGCGGCGGCTCCCGCACCAGTGCGGCGAGCGGGACCATCAGGGCGAGCGACGCGAGGCCCAGCGCCAGGAAGGCGCCACGCCAGCCGACCGCCTCGATCAGGTAGGCGGTGGCGAAGGGCACCCCGCCCTGGCCGAGCGCCTGCCCGGCCGAGGCGAGCCCGATCGCAAGCCCCGCGCCCGCCGGAAACCAGCTTCCGACCAGGGCGATCAGCGGCGCGAACAGCGCCGCGCCGAAGCACCCCGCAAGGAAGAACAACAGGTAGAACTGCCACAGGCGGTCCGCACCCGATGCCAGCGTGACGCAGGCGCCGACCATGACCACGCCCACGAGGCAGACCGTGCGGATCGGGGTGCCGTCCGCGATCCGTCCCATGACGATGCCGCCGATCGCGAGCCCGAGGAGGCCCGCCGCGTTGATCAACGCGATCCCGCCGCGGGGCCAGTGGAACTCCGCTTCCAGGGGCACGAAGAAGACCGACAGGCCGTTAACCAACTGGCCCATCGCGATGGCAAGGATCGTCGCGACGGCGGCGACGATGACCCAGCCGTGGTGCAACCGCCTCGGCATGGCACAGCGCCCTTCTGTTCGGCCGGAATCCTGGCGCCATGGGATTGCGTGGTGGTGTCGCGCGGCGGCGAAAGGTGTTTCACCTGTTGCGATGCGTGGTATGTGTGACGTGTTCCTGTTTCGTGCTGAAGGACGCCCTGCTTGGCCAAGCCCGTCACCCGCTATGTCTGCCAGGCCTGCGGCGCCCCCCACACCAAGTGGCAGGGGCGCTGCGATGCCTGTGGCGAGTGGAACACGCTGGCCGAGGAAGTCACCGAACAGCGCGGCCCCGGGCCGGCTGGCAAGGCCGCTGGCGGACGACGCGTGGAATTCGTCGGCCTCAAGGGCCGCACCGCGCCGCCGGCCCGAATCCTGACCGGGATCGCGGAGCTGGACCGGGTGCTCGGCGGCGGCATGGTGCCGGCCTCCGCCGTACTGGTCGGCGGCGATCCCGGCATCGGCAAATCCACCATCCTGTTGCAGGCCGCGGCCCGCATCGCCAGCGCCGGGCGCCGCAGCCTGTACATCTCGGGCGAGGAGGCGGTGGAACAGGTGCGGCTGCGCGCCGCCCGGCTCGGCCTGACGGACAGCCCGATGGGCTTGGCCGCCGCCACAAGCCTGCGCGACATCGTGGCCAGCCTGGAGGGTGAACCGGATATCGCCCTGGTCATCATCGATTCGATCCAGACCGTCTGGCTCGATGCGTTGGACAGCGCGCCGGGCACGGTGGGCCAGGTGCGCGCCTGCGCGGCGGAGCTGATCCGGCTGGCGAAGGCACGCGGCTTCGCCATCGTGCTGGTCGGGCATGTGACGAAGGAAGGCACCTTGGCCGGTCCGCGCGTGCTGGAGCACATGGTGGATGCAACGCTGTATTTCGAAGGCGACCGCGGCCACCAGTTCCGCATCCTGCGAGCTGTGAAAAACCGCTACGGCGCCACCGATGAGATTGGCGTGTTCGAGATGACGGAGCGCGGGCTGATGGAGGTGGCGAACCCCTCCGCCCTGTTCCTGGCGGAGCGCCGCGGCAATGTCTCCGGCAGCGCGGTCTTTGCCGGCATCGAGGGCACGCGCCCGGTGCTGGTCGAGGTGCAATGCCTGCTCTCGCCGAGTTCGGGCGGCAGCCCGCGCCGGCAGGTGGTGGGCTGGGATTCCGGGCGGCTGGCGATGCTGTTGGCGGTGCTTGAGACCCGCTGTGGCCTCGGCGTCGGCATGAATGACGTCTACCTCAACGTCGCCGGAGGACTGCGCATCGCCGAACCGGCGGCGGATCTCGCCGTGGCCGCGGCGCTGGTCTCGGCGGCGACGGACCGGCCGACCGATCCCGGCGCTGTGTATTTCGGCGAGGTCGGCCTTTCCGGCGAGGTGCGGCAGGTGAGCCAGGCCGAGGTGCGGCTGCGGGAAGCCCAGAAGCTCGGCTTCACCGCTGCCACGCTGCCCCGCCGCGTGGCGCGCGGCAGCACGGCGCCAGCGCCCATTCCCGGGCTGAAGCTGACCGAGACCGGGCATCTGGCCGACCTGGTCGCGATCTTCGCGGCGCAGACCACGAAGCGGCGGCCGGGGGGCGGGAAACAAGGGGAGGAGGCCGCAGCCGGGCAGGCATGACACCCGCCCCCCCGCCCGCTATACGCATCCCCAATGACCTGGGTTGATGGCGTCGTCCTCGCGGTGCTCCTGCTCTCGGCGGGACTCGCCTATTTCCGCGGCCTGGTGCGCGAGGTTCTGGGCGTCGGCGCCTGGGCGGGCGCGATCGTGCTCGGCATTCTGGCGGAGCCTGCCGTCACGCCGATGGTCGCGCAGTATGTGGACCCGCCCTGGCTCGCGACTGGCGTCGCGGTCGGCGTCGTGTTTCTGGTGGTGCTGGTCATCCTCAAGTTGCTGATCGCCTGGCTCGCCGGCCATGTGCAGCGATCGGCCCTGGGTGGCGTGGATCGCGTGCTGGGGCTGGTCTTCGGCTTGGCGCGGGGTGCTTTCGTGGTCGTGATCGCCTATATCGTCGGTGGACTGGTGCTGCCTGCCGTCGAAAGCTGGCCGGACCCGGTTCGCCAGGCGCGGTCCCTGCCGCTGGCCGCCGATGGGGCAGCCTGGGTGGTGGCGCATCTGCCCGAAGAATTCCGCCCGCGCCTGCCGGAAGGCACGGGCCGCCAGGACCCCAGCATGGACCAGCTGCTGCGCCCTCCCGCGCGGAGCCGGCTCTGAAGGACGTTTATGAGCCAGCAATGGGATATAGGTGACGACGACCATCCGCATGAGGAATGCGGCGTTGTTGGAGTCTGGGGAAGCGCCGACGCCGCGGCGCTGACCGCGCTGGGGCTGCATGCCTTGCAGCACCGGGGCCAGGAAGCGGCCGGCATCGTCTCGCTTGCGGGCCAGGGGCAGTTCCACGCGCACAAGGGCCGCGGCCTCGTCGGCGACAATTTCAGCAATGCGGCGGTGATAGCGGGCCTGCCCGGCCACGCCGCCCTCGGCCACAACCGCTACGCCACCACCGGCGAGACGGCGCTGCGCAACGTGCAGCCGCTCTATGCGGATTTCGAATTCGGCGGCTTCGCCGTGGCGCACAACGGCAACCTCACCAACGCGCATGTCCTGAAGCGCACCCTGGTGCGGCGGGGCTGCCTGTTCCAGTCGACCACGGATTCCGAGGTGTTCATCCACCTCATCGCCATCAGCCTGTATTCCACCGTGATGGACCGGCTGATCGACGCCTTGAAGCAGGTGCAGGGCGCCTACAGCCTGGTCGCGCTGCACAACGGCGCGCTGATCGGGGCGCGGGACCCGCTTGGTGTCCGTCCGCTGGTCCTCGGCAAGCTGCCGGCCGGCGGGCATGTGCTGGCCTCCGAGACCTGCGGGCTCGACATCGTCGGCGCCGATTTCGTGCGCGACGTGGAGCCCGGCGAGATCGTCATGATCGACGATGCCGGCGTGCGATCCATCCGCCCCTTCGGGCGGGAGAAGTCGCGCTTCTGCATCTTCGAATACATCTACTTCGCCCGGCCCGATTCCATCGTGGAGGGCACGCCGGTCTACGACACGCGCAAGCGCATCGGCGCGGAACTCGCGCGCGAATCCGGCGTGCCGGCGGATGTCATCGTGCCGGTGCCGGACAGCGGCGTGCCGGCGGCAATGGGCTATGCGGCGGAAGCCGGCATCCCGTTCGAGCTCGGCATCATTCGCAACCACTATGTCGGCCGCACCTTCATCGAGCCGACCGACCAGATCCGCAACCTTGGCGTGAAGCTGAAGCACAGCGCCAACCGCTCCATGCTCGAGGGCAAGCGCGTGGTGCTGGTGGACGATTCCATCGTCCGCGGCACGACAAGTCGGAAAATCGTGGAGATGGTGCGCCAGGCCGGGGCGACCGAGGTGCATATGCGCATCTCCTCCCCACCCACCACGCATTCCTGCTTCTACGGCATCGACACGCCGGAACGGTCCAAGCTGCTCGCCGCCAATCACGACGTGGCGGAGATGGCGCGGATCATCGGCGCCGACAGCCTCGGCTTCATCTCGCTCGATGGCCTGTACCGCGCGTTGGGCCGCAGCGGGCGGGATGCGGCGGCGCCGGCCTATTGCGACGCCTGCTTCACCGGGGACTACGCCATCCCGCTGACCGACCTCGGCGACAATTCCGAGCGGCCGCTGCCGCTGCTGCAAGTGGCGAATCGCTGACCATGCTTCCCCTGCAGGATCGCGTGGCGCTGGTCACCGGCGCCTCCCGCGGCATCGGCGCGGCGCTGGCTGTGGAACTCGCGCGGCTGGGGGCGCAGCTCGTCCTCGTCGCCCGCACCCAGGGTGGGTTGGAGGAGACGGATGACGCAATCCGCGCCGCCTCCGGCCGCGGCGCCACGCTGCTGCCGCTGGATCTGCACCGGGACGCCGAGAAGCAGCTCGACCTGGTCGGGCCTTCCATCCTGGAGCGGTTCGGGCGGCTGGATGTCCTGGTGCACAATGCCGGCGTGCTGAACAAGCTGACGCCGGTGGCGCATATCGAGCCGAAGGACTGGGCGCAGACCGTCGGCGTGAACCTGACCGCCGCCTGGCGCCTGATCCGGTCCTGCGACCCGCCGCTGCGCGCCTCCGACGCCGGCCGCGCCGTCTTCGTCACCACCGGGCGGGTGCTGCGGCCGAAATCCTATTGGGGGATGTACGGCGCGACCAAGGCCGGGATGGAACACCTGGTGCTGACCTGGGCGGAGGAAGTCGCCAAGACCCCGCTGCGGGTGAACCTGTTCGACCCTGACGTGGTGGCCACCAGGCTGCGCGCGCAGGCGATGCCGGGCGAGGAGCCATCCGGCCTGACCCAGCCGGCGGAGGTTGCGCCAGCACTCGCGGCCCTATGCCTGCCGGGCGAGACCCGGCATGGCGAGAGGGTCCTGTTCGCCCCCGTCGCAGCGCACTGAACCAGGGACAGCCGGCATGGCACGCCTCACCCGCCGGAGCCTGGCCGGCGTCGCCAGCTTCGCCGCCGCCAGCGCGCTGCCGGGCCGGGCACGCGCCGCGGCGCCGCTGGAGGTCCTCACCTCCGACATCCGGCCGCTGTCCTTCCCGGGCCCCGACCGGCGCGGCATCACTCTCGATATCCTGGCCGCGGCCGTCGCCGCCATTGGCCGCACACCGGTCTTCACCTTCCTGAGCTTCGGCGAATCGGTGGACCGCACCCGCCAGATCCCCGGCACCCTGCTCTGCCCGATCGGCCGCACCGCGACGCGGGAGGCGCAGTTCGGCTGGGTGGCGAAGGTCGTCGACGTGCCGCAGGCGATGGGCACGCTGGCGGGGCGGCCGGTGGCGGATCTGGTGGCCGCGCGCGCGCTGCCGCGGATCGGGGTGGTGCGGAACGGGTTGCAGGAGGTCTTCCTGCGGCAGAACGGCTTCGGCAACCTGGTGGTGCTGGAAACCGGCCGCGATCTGGCGCTGGCCCTGGCGGAAGAGCGGATCGACGGGTGGTACGCGACGGAGCCCGAGATCATCGCGCAGTTCGAGGCGATCGGTCGCCCCGGCGGCGTCCGTACCGGGCCCGCCTTACAGACCGCCGCCGCCTGGCTCGCGACCCATCCCGACCCGCGCGACCTGCCCATTGCGGCGCTGCGCGCGGCCATGGCGCGGCTGGAGGCCGATGGTACGGCGGCGCGCATCTACCGCAGCTACGCCGGGGGCTGAGCGGCCGCGCTGCCGGACTACTCCTCCTCCCCGTAGGGATTGTCCGTCCCTCGCAGATGCAGCCGGATCGGCACGCCCGGCATGTCGAACTTTTCCCGGAAACTGTTCACCAGGTAGCGTCGGTAGTCCTCCGGCAGCATCTCTGCCCGGGTGCCGAACACGGTGATGGTCGGCGGGCGGGCCTTCGGCATGGTGGCGTAGCGCAGCTTGATGCGCTTGCCTTCCACCAGCGGCGGCTGGTGGCGGTCCTTCATCGCCTCGAACCACCGGTTCAGCTCACCGGTCGGCACGCGGCGGTTCCACAGCGCATAGACCTCCCGCACCGTCGGCATCAGCTTGTCCAGGCCGCGCCCGTTCGCGGCCGAGATCGGCACCACGGCGATGCCCTTCATCTGCGCGAAGCTGCTGGTGAGCGTGTCCTCAAGCTTCTTCCGCGTCGCGTTGCGGTCCTCCACCGCATCCCACTTGTTGAAGGCGATGACCAGCGCGCGGCCCTCGCGTTCCGCCAGCCGGCCGATGCGCAGGTCCTGCTCGTCCATGCCCTGCAGCGCATCGACGACGAGGATCACCACCTCGGCCTCCTTCAGCGCGGCGATGCTGGCCTCGGTGGACATCTTCTCCAGCAGCTTTTCGATGCGCGCCTTCTTGCGCAGGCCAGCGGTATCGACCAGCCGGATCAGGCCCTCGGCGTCGCGGAACTCCACCGCAATGGAGTCGCGCGTCAGGCCAGGCTCCGGCCCGGTGATCATGCGTTCCTCGCCGACCAGGGCGTTCAGCAGCGTGGACTTTCCGGCGTTCGGGCGGCCGAGGATTGCCAGGCGCAGCGGCCTTTCCCGGTCCTCGCGCCCGCGCCGAGGCTCGGCATGCAGTCGGTCGCGCACCTCGTCGTGCAGGTTGCCGAAGCCGTCGCCGTGCTCCGCGCTTACCGCGATGGGATCGCCGAGGCCGAGTTCATAGGCCTCCATCGCCGCCTGCATGCCAAGCCGGCCTTCCGCCTTGTTGGCGACCAGCAGCACCGGCACCGGCGCCTTGCGCAGCCACTGCGCGAAGGCTCGGTCGGCGGCGGTCAGGCCGGTGCGGACATCAACGACGAACAGCACCAGGTCTGCCTGGCGCAGCGCGCCCTCGCTGCTCGCGGTCATGCGGCCGGCCAGCGTATCGGGCGCCGCTTCCTCCAGCCCTGCCGTGTCGATCAGCGTGACGGGCACGCCGCCGATCTCGGCCTCCACCTGCTTGCGGTCGCGGGTGACGCCGGGGGTGTCGTCCACCAGCGCGATCTTGCGGCCGGCGAGGCGGTTGAAGACGGAGGACTTGCCCACGTTGGGCCGGCCCATGATGGCAACGGTCTGCATGATTTTCTCGAGTTCCAATCCGCGCCCCATACAACCGGCCGGGCGCGGCTGGCCCTCATAGCACGGCGCGCGTCAACGCAGCGCCATCAGCGTCCCATCCTCGCCGAGCAGCGCCAGCGTGCCCTGCGCCAGCGCCCCCGGCAGGGTGACGCCGGAGGACAACCCGGTGCGGCCGGCGATGGCGCCGGTCGCCGGGTTTAGCATCAGCAGTTCCGCGCGGCTGGAGGGCACCAGGACGAAGCCACCGGCCAGGATCGGCTGGCCGAAGCGCGCCGCCTCGCCGCGTCGCCGGCCCTCCGGCGCGGGGTCCAGCTCGGACACCCAGCGGATGCGGCCATCCTCCCGCCCCAGCGCTACAGCTTCCCCGGCCCGGGTCAGGGCGAACACCCAATCCCCGGCCGAGGCGACGCCGTTGCCGCTGCCGAAGCTGCGTTCCCACAGGCGACGGCCGCTGCGCAGGTCCACCGCGATGGTGGTGTTGGCGAGGCCCGAAGCGAAGACACGGCCGCGGTCGATCACCGGCAGCCCGGTGATGCCGACGATGTCGGCCAGGCTGGTCGCGCCGATCAGGCCGAGGCCCTCCGACCACAGCACGCGGCCATCGGTGACCCGCAGCGCCGTCAACTCGCCGGTGCCGAAGCCCGCCACCACCGTCTCGCCCTCCACCGCCGGCGCGGGCAGGCCGAGCGGGATGGTGGAAAGGGCGCCGGCGCGGTGGGACCACAAGGTGCGGCCATCCTCGATCGACAGCGCCACCAGGTGGTTCTCCAGCGTGACGACGAAGATGCGGCCGCCGGCGACGGTGGGCGCGCCGCGGCTGGGGGAGGCGGTACGGACGCGCCAGCGCACCGCACCATCCTCCGGCGACAGCGCCAGCACTTCCGCCATGCCGGTTGCCACATACAGCACGCCATCGGCGAAGGCGGCGCCGCCGCCGACGCGGCCGGCACTTTCATCCGCCGGCGTCGTCTCGACGCGCCAGCGGCGGCCGCCATCGGCAAGCGCGAAGGCCGCGACCTCCCCGGTCGAATCGACGGCGTAGACGGTCTCCCCGGCGATCACCGGGCCCGCCGTGAGCTGCTGGCGGTAGCCGGAGCCGCTGCCGGCGGAGGCGCGCCAGGCCTGGCGGGGCTCGGCGGAGAACAGCACGTGGCCGGGCGCGTGGCTCGGCGGCCCGCCGGCCTGCGGCCAGTCCGCCAGGGCGACCGGCGCCGGCAACTGCACGGCGCGACCTTCGAGGCCGGTATCGGCCGCGAGCGGCGGATCGGCGGTGAGCACGCTGCGGCGCTCGCCGGGCAGCGGGGTCTTGGTGGAGCCGAACAGGCCATCGAGGGCGCCACAGCCGGACAGCAGGCCAGCGGCACCCAGCAGGGCGCCGCGGCGCGAAAGCGTCTTCATCATCATGAGCCGAGCCCTGCCGCCAGACGCTGCGCGCGTTCGCGCAGCCCGGGTGTTGCCGCGGTGTCGGCGGCCAGCGCCTGCAATTGCTGCCGCGCCTCCGCCGTGTCGCCGCGCTTGATCGCCACCAGCGCCGCCACTTCGCGGGCCGGGGCCTGCCAGGCATTGCCGGGCTGGGTCAGCGGCGCGATGCGGGCGGCAAGCTGCGCCGCATCCCCGGTCTCCAGCGCATGCGCGACGTACAGCAGGTTGGCGAGGTCGCGGTACAGCGGCTCCGCCGCAGCATCACCTGCAAGCTGGTCATAGATCGCGAGCGCCGCGGCGGTGTCGCCGGTTTCCGCCTTCAGCGCCGCGGCGCGCAGGCGGGCGAGCGTGCGGTACCCATCCGGGGCCTCCGCGGCCAGGCGGGCGAAGCCCTCCGCGGCCGCGGCCAAGTCGGCGCCCTGCTGTTCCGTCGATCGGTGCAGCGCCAGGTAGCCATTGGCGGCGGCGGCGGCGTCGCGCGCCTGCATCCAACGCCAGCCCTGGAAGCCTCCGGCCGCGGCCAGCACCAGCAGCACAACGCCGAGGCCAAGCCCGCCCCAGCGCCGCGCCATGCGGCGGGCGCGATCGGCGCGAAGGTCTTCTTCGATCTCGTCGAAGATGTCGGGCACGGGCCATCCTTTGATCTGCGGCCGCAAGGCGGGTGATCCGCCGGCCGGAAGCCGGGGCCGGACCATAGCCGCCCATACAGGTCACGTTAAGCCCGTGGGTCTAGCTTCGCGGCATGCGCCGCCCGCAACCGCTTCTCCCACCACCGGTCCGAAAAGCCTTCTGGTTGATTCCGCTGCTGCTTTGCGGTTGCGAGGCGGCCATCGGCGCGGCGGCTGGTCCCGCGCTGGTGGCGGGCGGCGCCTCCCTGGTGCTGACCGGGCGGACCCCGGTGGACCATGTGGCGAGCCTGGCGACGGGGCGGGACTGTTCCGCGGTGCGGCTGGAGCGCGGCCATGGCTGGTGCGCCCCACGCCCCGGGCCGCCGCCGGAGCCGAGCTTCTGCACGCGCTCACTCGGGGCCGTGGATTGCTGGACCGTGCCACCGCTGGGCGCCGGTCGGCAGGTCGCCGACCCGCCGACGCCCTGAGCCGAGCCAGCCTCGGGATTGGCGCATGCGCATAGTGCGTGTTCGTCTGAGGCGGAATTGCCGAAAGCCGTGAACCACACGCAGACAATACGCTCGAGGCTGTCTGGCGCTTCTGTCAGCGCCTGACAGACTTCAATCCAGCGGGCCGCGCCACAACTGCCCGCCGGGCCGGGAAGCGACCGCGGGCGCGGCGGGGTTGAGCAGGGCCGGCCGCTCGGCGACCAAGCGCCAGCGCGCCCGCAGCAGGTGGCACAGCACCTCCGCCTCCTCCGCACGGCTGTTCGGCAGCAGCATCAGCCAGCGGACCTTCCGGGCCAGCAGCTTGATGTCGAGGCTGAGCAGGACGCCCGCGGTGCCGAGCAGGCCGATCCGCAGCAGGTCCCAGGTTGCGGCCGCATCCAGCAGGTCCGCCGCCAGCGCGCTGCGAGGTCCAAGTCTCGCCGGGTCCGCCTCGACCGGCGTTGCCACGAGCGTGGTATCGCCGCCATCCATCCCGGCGGTCTCCAAGGCGGAACGCAGCCTGGCCATCCGCTCCGGATTCTGTTCCGTCACCAACAGGACGGGCTTCAGGCCCCGGGCCTGCGCGGCCTGGGCGCCGCGCAGCGGCAACGCCGTGCTGGCCGCAGCACCCAGGAACATCGCCGACCAGACGGACCGTGCGGATCCGAGGCTATGTTGCAGCGCGACCCAACTCGGGCCGTCGCCCGCCGCCAGTGCAGCGCCAGCAGCGCCCGCCGGGTGGGCAAGGGCGGCCTGGGCGGCGACCAGGGAGGCGTGGGCGAACGGATCTGTCGTCGGTTCCGGCTGCTGGCCCGCCGGCCCGGCGGCAGGTGTCGTCGCGGGAGCCGATTGCGAAAGCGGTTCGGGTTCGCGGGGTACAACGGGCTCCGGTTGCGAAGCCTGGTCGGCGCGGGCCGGTGCGGCGCTTGCGGGGATGGCGGGTGAGGGCTCCGACGCGGCGGGATCTGGCTCGGCCGGCGCGGAGGGTGCTGGGACCGCAGCCTCCGGCGCGGCATCTGCCATGGCTTCAGGTGCGGTATCTGCCAGGGTTTCAGGCGCGGAGACTGCCGCGACTTCGGGCGCGGGCATCGTGGCTTCCGGCGCTGCCTCCGCCTCCGTCGCTGCCTCCGCCTCCGGTGCCGCCTCCGGCGCTGCCTCCGTCGCTGCCTCCACCTCCGGCATGGACGTCATCGCGGCAGCCATCATGGCTTCGGGGGCAGCTTCTGCCGGAACGGGCTGCTCCGGCACAGGGGCGCCGGGCGCCGCGCCGACCTCGGCCACCGGCTTCCCGGCCTCCCGCGCCCGCATCGAGGCCAGAAGCGGCGAGGCCTCGACCAGGTCAACGCCCCGATCCTCCGGCGGTGCCGGGACCGAGGCGAGCTTCGCGCCATCAAGGAATTCGAGCAGCGGGCTTTCCAGCGCCGCGGGGCGCGCCGGTGCAACGGCGGCGGGGCTCAGGGTCGACAGCAGGCCCACAGGCTCGGCGGCAGGAGGCGCGGGCGCCTGTTCGGGCGAAACCGGATCGAGCAAGAGCAGCCCGGCGAGGTCGGGCGTCGCACTGCCGGGCAGCGTACCGGCCCCGTCCCCGCCCGGGTCCTCCGCAGCGGCCGGTGCTTCCGGGCGCTGCGCTGTCAGTTCGGCGTCCCGGCTGAGCGAGGCCATCAGCCTGGCAGCCCACTCCATGCCGACCGGGTCCTGTACCGCCATCGCCGCCTCCCCATGCCAGCCTGCGGCTCTACCAGCCGCACCCTGCCGCCTCAACCGCCGATATGTCGGGCGCTCAGGGCGCGAAGCGCACCGGGGCGCCGGCCGGCGTGCCGAGCACCGCATCCTCCCGCATCGCCGGCTTGCCGCGCAGGATGGTCATCACCGGCCAGCCCTGGCAGCGATGCCCGGCGAAGGGCGTCCAGCCGCAGGGGGAGGCGATCCAGCTTTCCTCGATGGTGCGCGCCTTCTTCATGTCGACCACGGTGAAATCGGCATCGTAGCCGGCTGCCAGCCGACCCTTGCCGACCACGCCGAAGACCCGCGCCGGGCCGGCCGACATCAGGTCCGCCAGCCGCGACAGCGAAAGCCGCCCGGCCGAGACATGGTCCAGCATCAGCGGCACCAGCGTCTGCACGCCGGTCAGCCCGGCGCCGCAGTCCGGCCAGGGCTTCTCCTTGGAGGCGCGGCTGTGCGGGGCGTGGTCGGAGCCGATGCTGTCCACCGTGCCGTCGGCCACCGCCGCCCAGGCGGCTTCCATGTGGCGCGCGTCGCGGATCGGCGGGTTCATCACGGCATAGCCGCCGAGCCGGTCATAGGCCTCGTCGGTCTGCGTCAGGTGGTTCAGCAGCACCTCCACCGTGGCGACGTCGCGGTAGTCGCGCAGGTAGCCGAGTTCCTCCGCCGTGCTGACGTGCAGGATATGCGCCGGCCGCCCGGTCTTGCGGGCCAGCGCCATCAGCCGCCGCGTGCCGAGGAAGGCGCATTCCACGTCGCGCCATTCCGCGTGCATCCGGTGCGGCATGCCGGTGGTGTAGGCCGGCTTGCGCGATTGCAGGCGGTACTCGTCTTCCGAGTGATAGCTGATGCGGCGGCGGCCGCTGCGCATCACGGCTTCCAGACTCGCATCGTCCTCGACCAGCAGATCACCGGTCGAGCTGCCGGCGAAGACCTTCACGCCGCAGACGTTCGGCTCCGCCTCCAGCGATGCCAACTCGGCGATGTTGGACTTCGCGGCGCCGACATAGAAGCCGATATCGCACCAGGCGCGGCCGCCGACGAAATCCCGCTTCCAGTCCAGCTTTTCGCGCGTGGTGATGGAGGGGTTTGTGTTCGGCATGTCGAACACCGCCGTCAGGCCGCCGAGCACCGCGGCCCTGGTCCCCGTCTCGATGGTCTCCACTGTGGGATCGCCGGGCTCGCGCAGGTGGACGTGGCTGTCGATCAGGCCGGGCAGTACGTGCAGGCCGGCGCAGTCGATCGTCTCCGCCGCCGTCGCGGTGCGCAGATCGCCGATGGCGGCGATTCGGCCGGACCGCACGCCGACGTCCGAAACCTCGACACCCCAGGGCAGCACCAGCGTGCCGCCGCGCAGGATCAGGTCAAAGGCTTGGGACATGGGCGGAATCCTTCGTGACGGGTCGAGGTTCTATAGACCATGTCGCCCGGCCCGAAACGCCTACCCGCCCAGCACCTGCCAGACATCGCCGCTGGTATCCCGGCGTTCGACATGCGCGCGGTGCCAGAGGGCGTAGAACAGCAGGTGCCAGGCGGCGAAGCCGCGGTGCTTGTCGCCGGCGGCGGCGCGGAACAGCGCGGCAACACGGTCCGGCCGCGCCACCTCCGCCACGCCGGGCTGCGCCGCGACCAGCGGGCCGAGCCGTTCGCCAACGCCGCCGATCCAGGCCGCGACCGGCACCGTGAAGCCCTGCTTCGGCGCGAAGGGCTTCGCGGCCGGCGCGTGCCGGGCCATCCACGCCCGCAGAAGCCACTTGCCGGTGCGGCCGCGCACCTTGAGGGAATCCGGCAGGCGGAAGGCGACGGCCGCGACCGCCGGGTCCAGGAACGGCGTGCGGCCTTCGAGCGCATGCGCCATCAGGCAGCGGTCCAGCTTCGCCAGCAGGTCGTTCGGCAGCCAATCGGCGATATCCGCCGCCTGCGCCGATTGCAGCCGCGACCGGCCGGGCAGGGCGGTGGCGGCCTCCGCGGCGGCGATGCCGTCCCGCCAGGTGCGGGGCGGGTCGCGCAGGATGCCCTTCACATGGTCAAAGGCGCCGGTGGCGCGCGGGCGACGGCCCCACAGCCACCAGGGCCGCATGGCGCTGCGGTAGCGGCCGTAGCCGCCGAACAACTCGTCGCCACCCTCGCCGGACAGCACCACCTTCACCTGTTCGCGGGCGCGGCGGGCCAGGAACCAGGTCGGGATGATGGCGTAGTCCGCCGCCGGGTCGTCCATGCAGGCGACGATCCGCGGCAGCTCGCGCCACACCTCGGCTTCCGTCACCGTCACCAGCGTATGGGTCGCGCCATGTGTCTTGGCCGCCGCGGCCGCCGCCGCGCGCTCATCCGCGGCGCCCGGCACGTCGAAGCTGGCGGTGAAGGCGCGGACGGGCTGCTGGTTCAGGCGCGCCATCATCGCCAGCACCGCGCCGGAATCGATGCCGCCCGACAGGAACAGGCCATAGGGCACGTCGCTGCGCTGGTGCAGGAGGACGCTGTCCTCGAAGGCGGCGTCGAAGCGCGCCAGCGCATCCTCCTCCGTCACCGGCAGCGGGCCCCCCTCGGGCAGCGCGGCGCGGCGGTGGCGCTCGACGATGGCGCCATCGGCGATCACCACCGTCTCGCCCGGCAGAATGCGGGTGATGCCGGCGAAGATCGTCTCGGCGCCGGTGGTGAACTGCATCTGCAGCAGCTCGTCCCGCGCCTCCGCCCGGATGCGCGGCTGCACCAGCCCGGCCACGAGCAGCGCCTGCGGTTCGGAGGCGAAGGCGATGCCGCCCGAAACCTCCGCGATGTACATCGGCTTGATGCCGAAGGGGTCGCGCGTCAGCACCACGCGGCGCGTCGCGCGGTCGTGCAGCGCCATGGCGTACATGCCGCGCATCGCCTCCGCCGTCGCCGCCGCGCCATCGCGCCGGTACAGGTGCAGGGGCGGCTCGCAGTCGGATCCGGTGGTGCAGACCAGCGCATGCGCCTCGCGCAGCTCGATGTAGTTGTAGACCTCGCCATTGGCGACGAGGGTGGCGGGGCCGGAGAACAGCGGCTGGTCGCCGGTGGCCAAGTCGATGATCGCCAGGCGGTTATGCGCGAGGCCGACATTGTCGGCGATGTGCACACCTTCCCCATCCGGCCCGCGATGCGCCAGCGCGCCCAGCATCGCCCGCAGAATGGCCGCATCCGGCGTCAGGCCGTGGCGCAAAGCGAGGCCGGCGATGCCGCACATCAGGCCGCACCCCGCTTGCGGGCGGCGGCTTCGTCCAGGAATCCGGCCCAGGCCGCCAGCGCCGCCGGCTCCGCATGGTGCGCCTCGAAGGCGGCGCGGCCTGCGGCGGCGAGCGCAGCCTCCCGCGCCGGATCGGCCAGGAGCCCGGTGATGGCAGTGGCGAGGGCGGGGGCATCGCCGATCGGCACCAGCAGGCCGGTGCGTCCGGGCTCGATCACCTCGCGCGGTCCATCGGCGGCGGTGGCAACGACAGGGCGGGCGGCGGAAAACCCCTCCAGCACCACATTGCCGAGGGGCTCGATGCGGGACGGCACCACCAGCAGGCGGGACGCCGCCAGCAGCGCGCCGACATCCTGCCGCCAGCCGAGGAAGGCGACGCGGGCGCCGAGCCCCAGTTCGTGCGCCAAGCTTTCGAGCGTCGCCCGTTCCGGGCCTTCCCCGGCCAGGGCCAGATGCACCTGGGTTGGCAGCAGCGCCATGGCGCGGAGCAGGGTGCCAAAATCCTTGTTGGTGTGCAGCCGGCCCATCGCCAGCAGCGGCACCGCGCCGGGCGGGAAAGGCAGCGTCGCCGGCGCCGCGCCGAGCAGGTCGGCCGCGAAATTCGGCACGTGTCGCACGCGCTCGCGCGGAAAACCCTGGGCCGCGATCCAGTCGCAGAGGCCGCGCGTATTCGCCGCCAGCAGGTCGCACCCGGCATAATGGCGCAGCGGGTAGGCGCCACCAAGCCGCCCTGCGAGCGCCCACTCGGCGCCCCGCCCGGTGGCGGCCCGCGAAAACCGCGCTGCACGGTTCATCCAGGCCACGGTGACCTGCGGCCGGAAGCCGCGCAGCGCGGCCCTGAGGCGCGGCGCCGTCAGCAGGTCGAGCGGTCCGCCGAAGCCGAGCTGCACCGGGACGACGCCGCCCGCCGCAAGCCGCGCGGCGCGCCCAGCCTCCCGCCGGATCACCGCCAGCACGGACAGGCCGGCGCGATGCTGGGCCAGGACCAGGCGTTCGAAGAAGGCCTCGGCACCGCCCTGCGCGGCGCCGGCCATGACATGCGCGACCCTCACGCCGGCACTCGGTTCGCGAGCAGGCGTTCGGCTGCCGCCAGCACGCGGGAGGCGGGCAGGTCGGTCATCGGCGCATCCATCGGGGGGCCATCCGCTTCCACCGCCACGGCGCGTGGGCCGGAGGGGCCGTATTCGGCGGCGCTGCTGCGGCCGAACAGGCCGATGGTGGGGGCGCCGGCGGCGGCGGCCAGGTGCATCAGGCCGGAATCATTGCCGAGGAACAGCGCCGCCCGGCGCAGCACCGCCGCGACCTCCGGCAGCGCCAGGCTGCCGACCAGATCCACCGCTTCGGGAAAGGCGGCCAGCACCGGGGCGGCCATGGCGCGCTCCTCCGCCCCCGGCCCGCCGAGTACCGCGATCCGGGCGCCGGCCAGCGCGCCGTCCGGCGCGACCAGGGCGCGCGTCACCTGCACGAAGCGGTCCGCCGGCCAGACCTTGCCGGCCCAGTTGGCGGTGGGGCCGACCACCAGCCATGGGCCGCCCGGCAGCAGCGCCGCGGCGCGTGCCTCGTCCTGTGGCGCGGTCCAGGTGACCGGCAGCGGCGGCGGCGATAGCCCCATCAGCGCGCCAAGATGCGAAAGCCGGTGCCCGGGCCGCCTGCCGCCCTTGCCCGTCAGCCGCCGCCGCGCCGGCACCATCCAGGCCAGCGCGGAGGCGCGGAGGTCCACCACCAGGTCCCAGCGGGTGAAGGCCACCTTGGCCCACAGGCCGAGCCAGTGGCGCGACAAGGGCTGCTTGGTGACGACGATCAGCCGTTCCAGCCCCGGCATCCGCGCGAAGATTCCGGCCGCCGCCGGGCCGCAGGCAACAGTGATCCGCGCGCCCGGATGGGTGCGGAGAAGGTGGTCCAGCAGCCCGGTGGACAGGACCGCATCGCCGATCCGGGTGGCGGTGACGAAAAGGATGCGCATGCAGGCGCGGCGCATAGCACACCCACCGGAAACGCCCCAGACAGGTCTGTTGCAACAGGCGCCGCCGTGTCCCATGTCCGGAGGATGCCGATTGCCCTCCTCACCGGACGGGGCGTGGTGGAGGTGACCGGGGAAGACCGGGTCAGCTTCCTCCAGGGTCTCGTCTCCAACGACGTGTCCAAGGTGGCGCCCGGCGTCGCCGTCTGGGCGGCGCTGCTGACGCCGCAAGGCAAGTGGCTGGCCGACTTCTTCGTCATGGCGGAAGGCGAGCGCCTGCTGCTGGATGTGGAGGCCGCGCAAGCCGCGATGCTGGTGCAGCGCCTGTCGCGCTTCCGGCTGCGTGCCAGGGTGGCGCTGCGCGACGCCTCGGCCGAGTTTTCCGTGATGGCGGCCTGGGGCGGCAGCGAGGCGCCGGGCGGTTTGCCTGCTGGCACCCTGGCGGCCCCGGACCCGCGCCTGCCGGAGGCCGGCTGGCGTATCCTGGCGGCGGTGCCGCCCGTGGTGGATGCTTCCGAGGCCGATTGGGACCTGCACCGGCTGCGACTCGGCCTGCCGGATGGCTCGCGCGACCTGGAGCCGGAGAAATCCGTGCTGCTGGAGGGCGGGTTCGACGAACTCGGCGGCGTGTCCTGGACCAAGGGCTGCTACATGGGCCAGGAGCTGACAGCCCGCACGAAGTACCGCGGCCTGCTGAAGCGCCGCATCTTCCCGGTCTCCGTGGAGGGCGGACTTCCTCCATCCGGCACGCCGGTGCTGCGGGATGGCGTCGAGGTGGGGGAGCTGCGATCCGCCCGGGACGGCTTCGGGCTGGCCCTTCTGCGGATCGACGCGGTGGCCGCCGGCGTTGTCCTGTCTGCTGGCGGAGCCCGGCTGACGCCGCGGGTGCCGGAGTGGATGCGACTGCCTGGTGCAAGCGTCGCGGTGTCCTGAGCCCGTTTCACCCGATTTCAATATTGTTGCCCGCGCGACCGCCTTCATGCATGAGGGGCCATATGGTCCGCGGGACCCTGGAGCAGCTCGCATGAACAACCTCTGGGACGGCGTGCCGGTCCGGGCCGAGGCCAGTGGCTGGCACTGGGTGGAGGATGCGGCCGGGCTGCGCCCGCTGCTCTGGCGTGGCGATGACTGGCCGGAGCCGGTCGATCGGCGCGAATGGCAGGACGGCGTGGTGATCTGCGCGCCATCCGACATGTCCGGTGAACGCTATTTCGGTCCGGTGGCGATGCCGGAGGATGTGGCGAAGCGGTTCCAGGCCGTACAGCGCGAGGCCGCGGCGCCGACGAAGCCATCCTGGGCGAGCCGGTTCGGACTGCGCTGAGGGGGGCGCCAGGCAAATGTGCCGGACAAGCTCCGCTGGCCGAGAAGAAGCCTCTTGAAGCAGGCTTGAAGCTAGGCTAGGTAGCCGGCCCGCCGCGAGGCGGGTCGTCGGCCTGGTGTTCGGGCGCAAGGTCTTGGCAAGATGCCGTTGGCATTTTACTTGGGCTGGCGCAGTCCCAACGAGGGTTGAAGACCCAGATTGCCGGCGGTGCGATGGTGACCGCGAGGTACCATCCGGGTTTGTCTAAGGATGGTTGAAATCCAGACTTGCGGATTTTGACCGGCGGTTGCCAAACGCTCTGAATGCCATGTCGAAGGCAGGTTAGCTTCTCGAATTTGGCGATAGGGTCTTGCAGCCGGAGCCTCTGAGTGTTATCTACCCGCTCCGCCGCAAGGTGGTCCCTTCGGGGAGGGTCTTCAGGGTTTTGAACCAGCGCCCTCGGGTGGCTGGATGATGAACTGGGAAGGCGAGCGGGCCGGTTCATCCGGCCATGTGATCAAGCACTGTGTCCTTGGGCATCAGTGTTCCGGATCCACAGCAATGTGGGTTCGGAGAGCTTCGGTCTTTGACAATTGCATCTGTCTTTTGGAAGCAGATAGGCGCTTTCAGACGATCAAGCCTGGTTTCCGTAAGGAAGCATTGGGTTTGCTTGGCCTGAAGTGCTGTAAGCATCGAGAGTGGTGAGCGGAGCCTGATCGAAAGGCATCGCAGGGCAGAGCTTCGGCTATGTCATGC
>NZ_JBNXUN010000069.1:0-1099 GCF_050563525.1 Falsiroseomonas sp. HC035 | reverse complement strand
CCAGACGATGGTCGGCGAATGGAAGCGGCAGGCCATGGAGGGGCTGGCGGCGGTGTTCTCCGGCAAGTCGGCGGCACAGGAGACCTCGAAGGCGGCCGAGGCGGATATCGAGAAGCTGCACGCGAAGATCGGGCAGCTGCTGGTGGAACGGGATTTTTTGGCGAAAGCGTCCGGTCGATGAGCCTGGAGCGGCGGCGCCAGATGATCGAGCCGGAGCACCGGCAGCTGTCCATCGTACGGCAGTGCGAGCTGGTCTCGATCAGCCGGTCGGGGTTCTACCATCGGCCCACGGGCGAGACGGCGCTGAACCTGGAACTGATGCGGCTGATCGACGCGCAGTTCCTGGAGACGCCCTGGTACGGCGCACGGCAGATGGCGCGGCATCTGAAGCGCCAGGACGTTGGCTACACGGTGGGCCGGAAGCGCATTCGACGGCTCATGGTGAAGATGGGCCTGGCGCCGATCTATCAGCGGCCACGGACGATTGTGCCGAACCCCGAGCACCGCGTGTTTCCCTACCTGCTGCGGGACATGGTGGTTGATCGACCGAACCAAGTCTGGTGCGCCGACATCACCTACCTGCCAATGCGCCGGGGCTTCCTCTACCTGGTCGCGGTGATGGACTGGGCGACGCGCAAGGTGTTGGCTTGGCGGGTCTCGAACACGATGGAGGTAGAGTTCTGCCTGGAGGTGCTCGAGGAAGCCATGGCGCGGTTCGGGCGGCCGGAGATTTTCAATACCGACCAGGGCAGCCAGTTTACCTCGCCACGGTTCACCGGCTTGCTGCAGCAGGCCAGGGTGCGCATCTCGATGGACGGCCGTGGCCGCTGGATGGACAACGTGTTCATCGAGCGGCTGTGGCGCAGCCTGAAGTACGAATGCATCTACCTGCATGCCTTCGAAACCGGCTCGGAGCTGCGAGCCGGGCTGTCGAAGTGGATCGGCTATTACAATGCCGGACGCCCCCATAGCGCGCTGGCGGGGCAGACCCCAGACGAGGCCTATGGGGCGTACGGCGTAGAGAAATTGGCGGCCTGACGACAACCAGAACCGAGCTTATCCAGGCCGTCAAACTGTCCGACGAATGGGGACCACCTCA
>NZ_JBNXUN010000068.1:0-1116 GCF_050563525.1 Falsiroseomonas sp. HC035 | reverse complement strand
TGAACCGTCCCGGGTCGGCCGGAGGCCTTTTGGCTTGGGTCACGCCGCCATAGCGGGTGCCTCCATTTGGGCATAGTAGCGCGCCTCGGCCTCGGCGGGAGGGATGTTCCCGATCGGCTCGAGGAGGCGCTGCGTGTTGAACCAGGCGACCCATTCGAGGGTGGCGAACTCCACCTCTTCAAAGGAGCGCCAGGGTCCGCGACGACGGATCACCTCAGTCTTGAACAACCCGATCACCGTCTCGGCGAGCGCGTTGTCATATGAGTCACCGACGCTCCCGACCGACGGCTCGATCCCGGCTTCGAGCAGCCGCTCCGTGTACCGGATGCTGACGTACTGCGACCCCTTGTCGCTATGGCATGTCAGTCTGCCCTTCGCCGGGCGGCGGTCGTGCAGGGCTTGCTCCAGGGCATCGAGGACGAAGCTCGTCTGCGCCGTGCGCGACACCCGCCAGCCGACGATGCGGCGGGCGAAGACGTCGATGACGAAAGCGACGTAGACGAACCCCTGCCACGTCGCGACGTAGGTGAAATCCGAGACCCACAGCACATTCGGCGCCGGCGCCCTGAACTGACGGTTCACCTTGTCGGCCGGGCATGGCGTCGCGGGGTTCGAGATCGTGGTCCGCGTCTCCTTCCCACGCACGACACCACGCAGCCCCATGGCTTGCATCAGCCGCTCCACCGTGCAGCGGGCAGCCGTGACTCCCTCGCGGCGGAGCTGCCGCCAGACTTTCCGGGCGCCGTAGACCCCGAAGTTCGCCTCGTGCACGCGACGGATCTCGGCGCGGAGGACCTCATCGCGGCGACATCGGAGGCTCGCCCGCTCTGGACAACGCTGTTTCGCGGCGTGGGCGTGATAGGTGGATGGGGCGATCGGCAATACCCGGCAGATCGGCTCGACCCCGTACTCACCCCGGTGATCATCAATGAAGGCGATCACGTCTTGGACCGGCGGTCGAGCTCCGCCTGCGCAAAATACGCCGACGCCTTCCGCAGGATCTCGTTGGCCTGCCGCAGCTCGCGCACCTCTCTCTCGAGCAACTTGATCCGCTCTCGCTCGGCGCTCGTCGGCCCAGGGCGCTGCCCCCCGTCACGCTCGGCCTGCCGCACCCAG
>NZ_JBNXUN010000067.1:0-1188 GCF_050563525.1 Falsiroseomonas sp. HC035 | reverse complement strand
GAGGAACGCAAGAAGGCGGATCAGCCATGCGCGGAGGAGGCGAAGGTTGTGGCCGGCGGCGGCGAGGGTGACGTTGATGGCGTCGCCGCTGGCGCCGGCGAGGAAGTTGCGGCCGAGATGGCCATCACTCTTCAGATGGCCGATCACCGGCTCGATGCCGGCACGCCGCCTGATCTCGCGACGTATGGTCGGCGTGACGCCGCGCTTCTGGCCGGAGAGGAAGACGCGGGCCTTGTCGGCGTCGTGGCCGCGATAGCCGCGGTCGACATAGGCGCGCGCGACGGGCACGCCGGTGATGCGCTCGGCCTGGGCGATCTGGGCGGCGAGGGCGTGTCCCTCGAAGGGATTGCCCGGCAGCGAACGGGCGCCGATCACGAACTGCCCGCCTAGTGCGGGGCGGTTGGTGGTGGCGAGGGAGACCTTCACGCCGAACTCGAAGCGCGTGCGCGCCTTGCCTTTGCCGATGCACTCCACCTCCGGGGCGTGCAGGGCATAGATCTTGTCGCGGCCGCGGTCTTCGCGGCGCTGTCGGAGCAGCTGGGCGATGCGCTCGAGCGGCGTGGCGAAGTCAGCGCGCACCGCCTCGGCGGCGTCGGTGATCTTGCGCGTGATGTCGCGGGCCAGACGGCCGAGCCAGGTGCGCATGCGCCGGACGACGCGCTCGGCCTCGCGGTGGCGGCCACGGTGGATCAGCGTCGCGACCTCGCGCCGGGCATGGGTCGAAACGCGCGTATAGGACTGGCGCAGCGCGATGCAGTGCCGGCGTGCGAGGCGGCCGAGGATCTCGACGCCGCGGTGGATGAGCTTGCTGTCGGTCGGGTGCGTCACCGCCTTGGGTTGGACGGTGGTGTCGATGGTGACGCGCTCGAAGTGCTTCGGCTCGGCGGCGCCGATGCGGGTCGCGGCGGCGAGCGTCTCGGCGAGCAGCAGTTCGAGCCGCTCGGCGCCGATGCGCTTGCGCCAGCGGGTCATGGAGGAGCGGTCGAGCGGCTGGGTGTGCTGGAAATGGGTTTCGCCGCAAAAGAGCTGGACGTAGGGGCTGTCAAGGAAGCGTGCGCAGACGGCGTCATCGGAGAGGCCGTCCATGTGCTTGATCAAGTGCAACCCGACCATGAGGCGGGTCGGCAGTCCAGGCCGGCCAATGCCGTCGCGGTAGAGCGGGCCGAAGGCAGTGGCGAAGCGATCCCA
>NZ_JBNXUN010000066.1:0-1269 GCF_050563525.1 Falsiroseomonas sp. HC035 | reverse complement strand
TGAGGTGGTCCCCATCTCTCGGACAGTTTGGCGGCCTGGTTAAGCTCGGCCCTGGTTGTCGTCAGGCCGCCAATCTCGTCGTCACTTCGGCCCCATACGCCTCGTCCGGGGACTGTCCGCCGAGCCCGCTATGGGGCCGCCCGGCATTGTAGTAGCCGATCCACTTCGTGAGGCCCGCGCGCAGCTCCGACCCGGTCTCGAACGCATGCAGATAGACGCATTCGTACTTCAGGCTGCGCCACAGCCGCTCGATGAACACATTGTCCATCCAGCGGCCGCGGCCGTCCATCGAGATGCGCACCGACGACGCCGTCAGCACCTCGGTGAACCGCGGCGAGGTGAACTGGCTGCCCTGGTCGCTGTTGAAGATTTCCGGCCGCCCGAACCGCGACAAAGCCTCTTCCAGCGCGCTGATGCAGAACTCCACGTCCATCGTGTTCGACACCCGCCAGGACAGCACCTTCCTCGTCGCCCAGTCCATCACCGCCACCAGATACAGAAAGCCGCGCCGCATCGGGATGTACGTGATGTCGGTGCACCAGACCTGGTTCGGCCGCTCCACCACAAGGTCCCGCAGCAGATACGGCCAGACCCGATGCCCCGGATGCGGCACCGTCGTGCGTGGCCGCTGGTAGATCGGCGCCAGCCCCATCCTGGCCATGAGGCGCCGGGTCCGTTTGCGGCCGACCGCATGGCCTTTGCGGCGCAGGTGCCGCGCCATCTGACGCGAGCCGTACCACGGCGTCTCCAGGAACTGCGCGTCCACCAGCCGCATCAGTTCGAGGTTCGCCAGAGTCTCACCCGCTGGCCGGCGGTAGAACCCCGAGCGGCTGATCGAGACCAACGCGCACTGACGCACGACCGACAGCCGCGGGTGCTCCGGCTCGATCATCTGCCGCCTCCGCTCGAGGCTCATCGACCGGAGGCTTTCGCCAAAAAATCCCGTTCCACCAGCAACTGCCCGATCTTCGCGTGCAGCTTCTCCACATCAGCCTCGACCGCCTTCGCCGTCTCCGTCGCCGCGGATTTCGCCGAGAACACCCCCGCCAGCCCTTCCGTAGCCTGCCGCTTCCATTCGCCGACCATCGTCTGGTGGATGCCGTGTTTCGCCGCCAACTGCGCCGCCGTCAGCTCACCGCGTAGCGCTTCCAGCGCCACTTTCGCCTTGAACTCCGCCGAATACCTCGTCCGCTTGCCCGCCATATGGGGCTGTCCTTCTCTCGCGCAGACCGAGCTTAACCGCCTGTCCGAAGATTGGGGGCCACCTCA
>NZ_JBNXUN010000065.1:0-1326 GCF_050563525.1 Falsiroseomonas sp. HC035 | reverse complement strand
TGGGAGATGGCGTAATCGGTCTGGAGGCGGGCAACTTCTCCGGGCCGATCCACTCACCGAAAGGCTTTCAGGATGAACCAGCATTACGTTGGCCTCGACGTCTCTCTCGACCAGACGAGCCTGTGCGTCCTCGACGGCGCTGGTCGGGTTGTTTGCGAGACGAGAGTCGATACTGACCCGGCCGCAATCGCAGCCTGCCTTTGCCGGGCCGGTGTGTCGGTCGCACGGCTCGGCCTGGAGGCGGGCCCGCTCTCGCAGTGGCTATACGCCGGACTGGTGGCCTCGGGGCTGCCTGCGATCTGCATTGAGACGCGCCATACCAAGGCGGCAATCGGGGCGATGCCGGTCAAGACCGACCGCGGCGATGCACGTGGAATTGCCCAGCTCATGCGCACGGGATGGTTCCGCGCCGTGCACGTCAAGACGCGGCAGGCCCAGGGTGGCGCCTGCTGCTGACTCAGCGCCGCTTGCTCGTGAACAAGCTGGTCGACGTCGAGGCCGAGATCCGCGGCACTCTGCGCGGCTTCGGGATCCGGATCGGGCGTGTCGGTCGCGCCGGGTTCGCGGACCGCATTCGCGAGCTGCTCGCTGACCAGCCCAAGCTGCTGCAGGTTATCGAGCCCGTGCTGACGGTCCAGGCTGCACTCCTGGCGCAGCGAGACGTTCTGCATCGCATGGTGCTGCAGGCTGTCCGGGAGGAGGAGGTCTGTCGCAGGCTGATGACGGTGCCGGGGGTCGGTCCGATCACGGCACTGGCCTTTCGGGCCACAGTCGACAGGGCTGACCGGTTCACCCGATCAAAGGACGTGGGTGCCCACTTCGGCCTGACGCCACGCCGGTACCAGTCGGGCGAGACGGATCGCTCGGGTGCGATCGCCAAGACCGGAGACGCCCTCACCAGGCACGCCCTGTACGAGGCTGCCACCAGCATGCTGGTGCACGCGAGCAAGCCCTCGGCTCTGCGCAGTTGGGCCTTGGCAATCGCACAGCGACGTGGCCTGCAGAAGGCGCGTGTGGCGCTTGCGCGGCGACTGGCGGTGGTCCTGCATCGCATGTGGTCCGACGGCACCACCTTCCAGCCGCTCGGGCGCGCTGTAGTCGCTGCGTAGACGGACCGGCCGCCCAACGAGATCCGCGTGCGTCGCGGAGTGGTGTCCCCGTGGGGACGAGGGTGAGGCGAGGACGAAGCCGTTCCTGCTCCGGGCACCAACGGGTGCCGAGGGCGCGTAAGGGAGATTGGTCCCGCTCCCCTTTCAGAACCCCATCCTGGGGCGGCCGGTGCGCCGACCCCGAAGAGAAGCGTGGAACCCACGCGGGACAACACCA
>NZ_JBNXUN010000064.1:0-1357 GCF_050563525.1 Falsiroseomonas sp. HC035 | reverse complement strand
ACTCCACGGCAACCAGTACAGCCTGCTCGTCGTGCTGCAGCACCAGGGACAGGATCTCCACCATCTCCCGGTCACCACCCGACCTGCCGTGCAGTTGCCGCTGAAGCTGCCGGAATGCCTCTGGCAGCTCGGCAAAGGGCGCGCCGTTGCGCAGGGCGCCAGGCTTTCGCTGGACCACGGCCAGGTAGTGGCGCCAATCATAGACCGTCCGGCCCTGCCCATGCGATCGCTCGATGATCCGCTGGTGCTCGCAAAGCACGGCTCCCTCGGCGACTATCACGATGCGCTCGGGATAGATCCGCAGGCTGACCGGACGATTGGCGAAGGAGGCGGGCACGCTGTAGCGGTTGCGGTCGAAGTGCACGAGGCAGGTTGGCGAGACCCGCTTGGTCTCATCCACGAAGCCGTCGAAGACCCGTCGGACCGGCATCAGGCAGTCCACCTCCTGCCTCCAGACCGCGGCGACGCTGCCGGGTTCGGCACCGTGCGGGATCTCCTCCCACAAGGCGAAGCATCGCTGTTCCAGCCAAGCATTCAGCGCCTCCAGGCTGGCGACCTGCGGCATGGGCTGCCACAGCCGGTGCCGGGTGTCCTGAACGTTTTTCTCGACCTGACCCTTCTCCCAGCCCGATGCCGGATTGCAGAACTCGGGCTCGAACAAATAGTGGCTCGCCATGGCCAGGAAGCGGGCATTGACCTGCCGCTCGCGGCTCGGACCGATCCGGTCCACGGCGGTGCGCATGTTGTCGTAGATGCCGCGCTGCGGCACGCCACCCAGCACGCGAAAGCCGTGGTTGTGGGCGTCGAACAGCATCTCGTGCGTCTGCAGGAGGTAGGCCCGCACCAGGAAAGCCCGGCTATGGCAAAGCTTGAGGTGGGCGACCTGCAGCTTGGTGCGCTCGCCGCCGATGACGGCATGTTCCTCGCTCCAGTCGAACTGAAACGCCTCGCCCGGGCCGAAGGCCAGCGGCACGAAGACGCCGCGGCCGGCGGTCTGCTGCAGGCGCAGCCAGTCGTCCCGCCAGGCGTGCACAAAGGCAGCAACCCGCCGGTACGAGCCATTATAGCCGAGCCCGGCCAGCTCCGCGTGGAACTGCCGCGCCGTGCGTTTCTGTTTGCGCGGCCTGCGGGCATCCGTCCGCAGCCAGGCCGCCAGCCGCTCGGCGAAGGGATCGAGCTTGCTGGGGCGATCGGGCGTCCTGAAAACAGGCTCCACCGCCTCGGATCGCAGGTACTTGCGGATGGTGTTCCGCGACAGGCCGGTCCGGCGAGCGATCGCCCGGATCGACTGGTGCTGCCGGAAATGCCAGCGCCGGATAACGCTCAACAACGCCATGTCCAACACTCCCGCTGCCCC
>NZ_JBNXUN010000063.1:0-1374 GCF_050563525.1 Falsiroseomonas sp. HC035 | reverse complement strand
GGTCATGTCCCGGCTGGTGGTGTAGGACCTGACTGCCGGAAGTGAGGCGGTCACCGCGGTGAACCTGGTTAGGGTTGGGTTGCTGGACCTCAACCCCTGACCTGGAACTGACCGCGATGACCGACGAGACGATGGCCCTTCGGGACCTGTTGGAGAAGTCCGCCGACACCTCCTTCCTGCGGGAGATGATTGGTTTTGCCGCCCAGCGCTTGATGGAGCTGGAAGTGGGCGAGGTGACCGGTGCCGCCCATGGCGAGCGCAGCCCCGACCGGCTGGTGCAGCGCAACGGCTACCGCGAGCGGGACTGGCAGACCCGGGCGGGCACGGTCGAGTTGCGCATCCCCAAGCTCCGGCGCGGCAGCTACTTCCCGGCCTTCCTCGAGCCCCGGCGCACGGCGGAGAAGGCGCTCACCGCCGTGATCCAGGAGGCCTACGTGCAAGGCATCTCCACGCGCTCGGTGGACGACTTGGTGCGGGCCATGGGCATGGAGGGGATCAGCAAAAGCCAGGTCAGCCGGCTGTGCGCCGAGATCGACGAGAGGGTGCGGGACTTCCTCGCACGGCCCATCGAGGGCGACTGGCCGTATCTGTGGCTGGACGCCACCTACGTGAAGGTGCGCGAGGCCGGGCGCATTGTCCCCGTGGCCGTCACCATCGCGGTGGGGGTGAACGCTGACGGGCGCCGTGAGGTCCTCGGCATGGCGGTTGGCAGCTCCGAGGCCGAGCCCTTCTGGCTGGACTTCCTGCGCAGCCTGGCCCGGCGGGGGTTGCGCGGGGTGAAGCTCGTTGTCTCCGATGCGCACGAAGGCCTGAAGACAGCGGTCACCAAGGTGCTGCGGGCCACGTGGCAGCGATGCCGGGTCCACTTCGCCCGCAACGCGCTCGCCCACGCGGGCAAGGCGCAGCGGCGCATCGTCTCGGCCTGGATCGGCACCGCCTATGCCGAGCCAGACGCCGAAGGGGCCAAGCGCCAGTGGCGCACGGTGGCCGACCAGCTGCGCCCCAAGGTGCCGAAGCTCGCCGCGCTCATGGACAGCGCCGAGGAGGACGTCTTGGCCTACATGCACTTCCCGGCCGCGCACCGAACGAAGCTACACAGCACCAACTCCATTGAGCGTCTCAACAGCGAGATCAAGCGCCGCACCGACGTGGTGGGCATCTTTCCCAATGAGTCAGCAGTCGTGCGGCTGGTGGGCGCCATTCTGCTGGAGCAGTCCGACGAGTGGGCCACCCAGCGCTCCCGCTACATGACGCTGGAAACCGTCGCCGCCGTCAGCGACACTGGCCACCTCAGGCTGTCCGCCGTGCCAGCCTGAGCAGCGGCCCAGACCGGCCAGGAGCCATCGCTCCTACACCACGCACTGGGACACGACC
>NZ_JBNXUN010000062.1:0-1381 GCF_050563525.1 Falsiroseomonas sp. HC035 | reverse complement strand
CCGCCAATCGGCATCGAGCGCGTAGAAGGGCTCGCCGATGCCTTCCAGCACCTCCCGCAGGCGTGCCTGGCCCTCGCGGAGTGCCGCATTGGCCTCGTCCCGCTGGCGCAACACGCGGCGCTCCGCTGCCGCCAGCCAGACAAACAGAAAACCGCTGACCGCGAATGCCAGCGCGGCACCCGCGTCATGGGGATCGTCGATCCTCAGGCTGCCGACCGGCGGGACGAAGAACCAGACGGCGAGAGCGGTGCTGGCGGCGGTGGCGATGAAGCCGACCAAGTGGCCGAACAGCACCGCCGCGAGCATCACCGGCACGAAGAAGGTCAGGTAGGGGTAGCCGGGCTCGCTGCCGATGAGTGCGAAGCGTGTCCCCAGGCCAGCCAGCAGGAGCAACGCCAGCGCGCCCAGCCGTCCCCATAGGGGCCATCCGAGCGTCGACACCGTGAGGGCGTGAAAGCGATCCATCGCTGCCCATTCTGCCACGCTGCGTGGCGGCCGTCTTGCTAAAGCAACGATTCTCGCAAAGCGGAAGAAACCGTTGTTGAAAGCAAAGCGGCAGCGGCCAATGGAGTGCGGAATCGCCTCAGACTTTGGGGGTGGCGGCGGCTCGGTGGATACGTGGCAGACGCAGTGTGCAGCGGAGACCTAGATACGGTAATCGGGTCGGCAGGTAGCGCGAGTTGCCGTGACCGGTTGTTCTTCCAGAAGGCCCAGGTGGGCCTGAGCAGAGGGAGGCACCGAGATGACCCACTATGCCGGGATCGACGTCTCGCTGGAGACGAGCAGCATCTGCATTGTTGACGGCTCCGGGGCCGTGCTCCGGGAGCTGAAGGCGGAGAGCGAGCCGGAGGCGCTGGCTGCGGCCCTGACGGGGGCGGGTCTGGAGTTCGCCCGTGTCGGCCTCGAGGCTGGGCCGATGTCGCAGTGGCTCCATGCCGGACTGAAGGCGGCGGGGCTGCCGGTGGTGCTGCTCGAGACCCGGCAGCTACGGGCAGCGACCAAGACCATGCCGGTCAAGACCGACCGGACCGACGCACGTGCTATCGCCCAGATGGTCCGAACCGGCTGGTTCCGGGCCGTGCATGTGAAGTCGGAGCTCTCCCAGGAGCTCCGGGCGTTGCTGACGGCCAGGAAGCTGCTGGTGGGGAAACTCCGGGACATCGACAATGGCATCCGTGGCCTGCTGCGCGGCTTCGGGCTGAAGGTCGGCCCCGTCGTTGAGCGGGCATTTCCCAGTCGAGCCCGTGAGCTCGCGGCGGACCGCAAGAGCCTTGCCGCCGTGATCGAGCCCTTGCTGCAGGTACGCGAGGCCCTGCTGTCCGAGCGGGAGCGCCTGCATCGCCTTGTTATCTGCGCCACGCGTGACGATGCCGTCTGCCGC
>NZ_JBNXUN010000061.1:0-1384 GCF_050563525.1 Falsiroseomonas sp. HC035 | reverse complement strand
TGATGCGGTGGACGGCCCCTGAGCGGCATCGATGTGCCAGGCTCGCGGCTGTTGAGGGCAACGAGCAGAGGAGCCGTCCACCATGGAGATTACCACGATCGGCCTGGACATCGCCAAGCGGGTGTTCCAGGCGCATGGAGTTAACGCCGTGGGTCGCGCAGTGCTGCGGCGCAGGCTCGGGCGGGCCGAGGTGCTCGACTTCTTTCGTACCCTGCCGCCGTGCCTTGTGGGCATTGAGGCGTGCGGCACGGCGCATCACTGGGCGCGCAAGATCCGCGCGCTGGGCCATGACGTTTGGCTGATCCCGGCCGCCTACGTGAAGCCCTACGTCAAGCGCGGCAAGACCGACGCGGCTGATGCCGAGGCGATCTGCGAAGCGGTGACCCGGCCGACGATGCGCTTCGTGCCGGTGAAGACGGCAGAGCAGCAGGCGGTGCTGGTACTGCACCGGACCCGGGAGCTGCTGGTTCGCCAGCGCACGGCGCTCGTGAACGCGCTCCGCGGACATCTGGCCGAGTTCGGTATCGTGGCGCCGCAAGGCATGAGCCGCGTTGCGGACCTGCTGGCGGTGCTGCTCGGCGAAGAGGAGGCCACGCTGCCGCCGCTGGCGCGGCAGGCGCTGCGTGGCTTGGCGGCAGAGTTGGAAGCGCTTGGGAAGCGGGTGGAGGAGATCGAGGCGGCGATCATCGCCTGGCACAAGGACAGCGAAGCCAGCCAGCGTCTCGCGGCCGTGCCCGGCATCGGCCCGATCACGGCGTCGGCGATCGTCGCCACAGTCGGCGGCGTGTCGAACTTCGCCTCGGCGCGGCACTTTGCGGCCTGGATTGGCCTCGTGCCAAAGCAGAACAGCACCGGCGGCAAGCCGCGACAGGGCGGCATCTCCAAGGCAGGCGACCGCTACCTGCGTCGCCTCCTGGTGCTTGGGGCGACCGCGGTGATCCGGCATACCCGCATCAAGGCACGGGAGGGATGGCTCATGAAGCTCATCGAGCGCCGCCCGACCATGGTCGCGGCCGTCGCGCAGGCGAACAAGACGGCACGGATCGTCTGGGCGCTGCTGGCGCGGGGCGAAAATTTCCGTCCGCAGCAGGGATCCGCGCAGCCCGCAGGCGCATAGGCATTGACGGTTCCCCGCCGGAGGTCGCCGCGATCGGCGGGTGCGTGAGGGCGATGGTGGCGTGATGGCGTACCGGTCGAACCCGGGGCCCGGCAGAGCCCGTTTAGAGTCTCGCGCCTCAGAGCGCGCGAAACTGATTGGGAGCCAGGTCGCGGATTGCATCAGGGCCAGCGGCCGTGTGCCGCGCAGACAGGCCGGACACATGACCGCACCCGACCGCGGCGCCAATCGTCAAATCGCCCTTGCGTCGAAGGGGCCGTCCACACA
>NZ_JBNXUN010000060.1:0-1415 GCF_050563525.1 Falsiroseomonas sp. HC035 | reverse complement strand
ATCCGCACCACGGTCGAGGTGGTGCCGCAGGCAACCTTCCTGACCCGCCGCAACCGGCGGGAGTACGGCGCCTTCGTCACCGTCTTTGGGTCGTTGACGGGCGAGACGTCCTATCTGCTCGGCTCACAGCTGCACTCCGTGGGCACGGTGCCGGGGCTTGGGTCGCTGAACTTCACCGGACTCGGCGGGCCAGAGACGGATGCGCTGATCCAGCGTGCCCGCGCGACGCTGGACGACGCGGAGCGGGCGCGCCTTCTTCGCAGCCTGGTGCAGCACACGGTGGATGAAAGCCTGATCATCGGGGTCAGCCTGCTGCGGTCGGTGAATGCCGGGCAGGCCGGGCTGGCCTTCCGGTCTCGGGCGGATGAGGAGGTGCAGGCGGTGGCGATCACGCCGCGCTGACCTTTGGCCAGAGGCAAGTTGCCACAAGGACATGCGCGCCGCATCCTCATGGCTCATTTTCCGTGAGGCCTGAGCGTGGAGCGAACGACCATCCTGATCTCCTCTCCATTGGAGGAGGGACATGTGGCGCGCATACGCGCCATGGATCCGAAGCGACTTGAGGTGCTGTTCGAGCCAGGCCTGCTGCCCCCGACCCGCTACCGGAACGACCACGGCGGTGCGCCCTTCCAGCGTGATGCGGAGCAGGCGCAGCGCTGGGACGCGCTGATCCGGCGCGCGACGGTGTCCTGGGATATCCCCAAGGCCCAGGATCTCGCGAAGATGGACGGGCTGCGCTGGATCCAGGCCACCAGCACCGGTGTCGGCCAGCACGTCCGGCGGCTGGGACTGCATGACCGAGACGTGCTGGTGACCACGGCGCGCGGCTCGCACGCGCAGCCGCTGGCCGAGTTCGTCTTCATGTCCTTGCTCAGCCATTGGCGCGGCCTGTCCCACCTGCAGGCGGAGCAGCGGGCGCATCGCTGGGAGCGTTACTGTCAGCCGCCGGTGGCCGGCCGTACCCTGGTGATCCTGGGCGCCGGTGACCTGGCACGCGGCTCCGCGCGTCTCGCGAAGGCGCTGGACATGCATGTGATCGCTGTCGCCCGAGAGCCCACGAAGGCCCGTGCGCATGACAACCTGTTTGATGAGATCGTCCCGCCAGGCGCCCTGCACGCGGTCCTGGGGCGGGCTGATGCGGTGCTGCTGACGGTGCCGCATACGCCGGAGACGGAACGCATGATCGACGCGGCGGCCATTGCCGCGATGCGGCCCGGCATCGCATTTGTGAACATCGCCCGCGGCCAGATCGTCGACGAAGACGCGCTGATCGACGCGCTGCGGACGGGCCATGTCGGCTTCGCCGCGCTGGATGTGACCCTGGTGGAGCCGCTGCCGGCGGACAGCCCGCTCTGGGACATGCCGAACGTCCTGATCAGCCCGCACTCCGCCAGCACGGTGCTTGAGGAGAACGA
>NZ_JBNXUN010000006.1:0-344355 GCF_050563525.1 Falsiroseomonas sp. HC035 | reverse complement strand
GTGGATGAACCTGTTGGCCGCCTTGGTCACCGGCTGCCCAGGAAGGGCATCGCACTTGGCCAGGAAGTCTTGCAGTTGGTCGAGATCGATGATCGCGGGCTGATGCTGGACCTTGGGCGCCGCCAGCAACACCTTCGAGAGCTTCTCGGTTGCCGGGTTCGCAAAGCCGTCTGGAACATAGCCTTCAATCTCCAGCGTGTCGTAGAAGGTGCTCAGCATCCCGCGTAGGTCATGCATCGTCCTGAGCGTCCCCCGCTCCTCAATGGGGCGCAGCACCAGCCTCAGAATTGCGTCCCGAGTGATGGTCGCGACGTGCATGGACCCGATCTGCGGGTACACCTCGCGCTCGAAGATGCGGTGCACGCGCTCCTTATGGCCGGGCACCCACTGCTGGCGTTTGATCCAACGGCACGCGAGCGTTTTGACGGAGAACTCCCCCGCGTCCTCTGCCTTCGCCTGTGCGGCCTCCAGTTCGTCCGCCGTCTCCTGCCGCTCCTTGACGACCATGGGATCGTAGCCCGCCTCGACGAGCGCCATGATCTCGTTTCGGGCTTCCCGCGCGGCGAGAATGCCGAACCGCTTGGGCCCCGGGGCGCCTTCCTCGTAGACACCGATCTGAAAGGATTTCTCGACGCCCCCGAACATGTAACGAACCTGCCAGTACCGCCGCCCGCTCGGCATGATGCGGACACGCAGGTTGTTGCCGTCGCTGATGGTGCAGGGCTTCGCCTGTGGCTTCGCCCTGCGGATCTCCGCATCGGTCAGTAGCTTCCTGCGCTTCGGCTTCGGACCTTCATTGGTGGTCACGTCCGCCTCCTGTGGGTCTTCGGCGGACGCAGGGATTAGTCACATATGGCTGGCGCTTAAACAGCCGCGTTGGTGTCGGTGTGGAGCTTTCCGGCACGGTGCGGTGCGGTGCTGAAGTCCTCGGCTCGCATCGTCGTGAACGGGGGCGGGTGTTGAGCGAGGGGATCGGGCTTCCGCTCGTGGAGGCGGGACTGCAAGGATCGGTCCCGGCGTTCGTCCGTTGAGTTCGTTAAGTCCGTCGAGGCCGTCGAGGCCGTTGCGGCCGGTAAGGCCGGTAAGGCCGGTGAGGCCGATGATGGCGGGACAGAGGACTGGTGCACGCGGCGACAGGGCTTGGCCCAGCGACTCTTGCATGCCCGTGGTCTAGGCACCAAGCAATCGAGTTTACCCAGCCGGACGCAACGAAAGCAAAACGCAACGAAATATAAGTGGCGGAAGACCTAGCCTTCAGCCAGTTCGTTCTCTTACAGCACCGAAAAAAACGGGTAACGAATGTTGACGGCCGATTTTACCCGCCCTTTTACCCGTCCGCTGTCCCGCGCCCCTGATCCGGTGCAGTGCGGTGTTGAACGGGATGTTGACGGTTCCGCCTACTAACCGCTTAGAATACGCGGACTTTCGCGCCGTGTTCTGGGCTCGGCGACTGGCGAGGAAAGACCACGAATCCAATGTGGCGGACGGGGTGGGATTCGAACCCACGAGACGCTTCCGCGCCTACACACTTTCCAGGCGTGCGCCTTCGACCGCTCGGCCACCCGTCCTGCGCAAGGCGCGCTATCTACCCAGCAAGTTCCCGCCCCGCAACCCCGCCCGCCCCTTGTCCTGCGGAATTGGCGCAGGTTGCCGGCGGCCCCGTGTATGCCCCATAGCCGGTAACCCAACCCGTCCGAGGAGCCGTCGCCATGGACAAGGAAGATCTGACACGCTGGGCGCTGGCAAATGGCTGGCAGATGCTGGCTGGCCATCCCAGCCTGACCAAGCCTCGCGCGCCGAAGGAGGCGATCGTGCGCCTGGTGCTGAAGGCCACGGTCGTGCACGTCGAGGTCAAGAAGCCGGCCGGAAAGTGGGAGAAGATGACCGGCGCCGCCTATGGCGACATCCACCCGGACCCGGACACTGGCCTGCCCATCGGCCTCGGCCTCGACAGCATCACCGGCTTCACCATGCTGATGCAGGACAACCGGGACCGAATGGTCTTCGCGAAGATGACCGGCCCCACCTGAACCCCGCCACCTGAAGCCCGCCGCCTCGACCTCGCTCGCTGGGCGGTGCATAGGGGCGCCACTGATCCTGATCGGAGTTCAAGACGGATGAAGCCATCCGACATCGCGCGCGTGCAGGCCTACCTGCGCCGCCTCCTCGGCACGGAACGCATCACCCTGCTCGCGCCGCAGCGCCCCGGCCTCTCGGTCGAGGTGTCGGTGCAGGACGAGGTGATCGGCACCGTCCATCGTGACGACGAGGAGGGGGAGGTGTCCTACTCCGTCATGCTGACGGTGCTGGAGGAAGACCTGCCGCCTGCCTCGCCCGCGGCCCCGCCCGCGCGCGGACGCCGCTGAGCCTCAGCGCACCCGCCGATCCGGCACCTGCAGGAACAGGTTCGGCAGCGGCACGGGCTGGCTCTGCCCCAGGCTGGGTGGCACCAACCCGGTGCCGCAGGCCGGCCGCAGGATGCCGCAATCCCAGGCGTGGCGGTCCTGCTGGCCTGTCAGGCTGCCGCCACGGATGAAACGGCAGGCGCAGAGCTTGCCGGACAGGCACGCCACGGTCCCCTCCCGCACCGGAGTGCAGGCAGGAGGCGGCTGGGCCGATGCTGGCGTAGCAAGGCCGCAAAGCAACAGGATGAGCGGGATGCGGTGCATCCCCAAAGGCTGCGCCGGGGCGGCTTAACCCGGGCTTAGCGCTGCAAGAACCTGCCCCTCGGTCAGGATCTGCGGCAGCACCACGGGCTCCAGGGCGCCGGACGCCCAGAACAGGTACAGCGGCACGCCATCCCGTCCGTGGGCGCGCAGCATGGCGCCGATCGCCGGGTCGCCGCGTGTCCAGTCCGCCTTCAGATAGGCGATGCGGTGCTCCGCGAAGGCCCGTTGCACCGCATCCGCCCGCAGCGCCACGCGGTCATTCACCTGGCAGGTGATGCACCAGGCAGCGGTGGCGTTGACGAAGACAGGGCGACCGGCGGCACGCAGTTCCGCGACGCGCGCCTCGGACCAGGCCTCCGCGCCCGGCTCGGCGGCCGCGGCGGCCGGTGCCGTCGCCAACTGCGGCAGCAGCGCAAGCGCCACCAGCACGGCGAGGCCCGTCGCCGCCACGCCGGCGAGGCGCGGGCCACCGGCGCGCTGCACCAGTCCAAGGCCCCAGAGGCCCGCGGCCAGCACCACCGCCCCGGCAAGGCCGAACAGCACGCCATCGGGGCCAGCCTGCAGCGCTAGCACCCAGATCAGCCAGGCGGCGGTCGCATACATCGGGAAGGCCAGCGCCTGGCGCAGCCGTTCCATCCAGGCGCCCGGCCGTGGAAGCGCCCGCGCCAACCCCGGCGCCACGCCGAGCAGCGCATAGGGCGCCGCCAGCCCCACACCCAGCGCCAGGAACACCGCCATGGTGGCGGCCGGCGGCATCACCAGCGCGGCGCCCAGCGCCGCCGCCATGAAAGGCGCGGTACAGGGCGTCGCCAGCAGCACCGCAAGGCCACCGGTGGCGAAGGCGCCAAGCGGCCCGCCGCGCCCAGCGACGGCCTGCCCGGCGCCCACGGTGCGGCCGAAGGCGAAGACGCCCGAAAGGTTCAGCCCGACCGCCAGCACCAGCCACGCCATGCCGGCGACGAAAGCCGGCTGGGTGAACTGGAAGCCCCAGCCCGCCGCCACGCCCGCCGCGCGTAACGCCACCAAAAGCCCACCGACGGCAGCGAAGCTGACCAGCACCCCGGCCGTGTAGGCCGCCGCATGCAGCCGGATCTCGCCGCGCCCCGCGCCGCCGAGGCGGGCCAGCGCCATCGCCTTCATGGCCAGCACCGGGAAGACGCAGGGCATCAGGTTGAGGATCAGCCCGCCCGCCAATGCCAGCAGCACGGCCTTCCACAGCGTGGTGGTGCCGCCAGGGGTCTCCGCCGGGCCGGAGACGGCCGCCGAGACATCGAAAGCTGCCCGCTGTCCGCCGCCATCGCTCAGCACCAGCGTGCCACGCAATGCGGCTGGAGCCACGTCGGGCAGCAGCGCCAGGCCGAGGTTCAGCGTGCCGTCACGCAGGGTCAGGGGCTGTGGTGCGGTGTTGTCCAGCAGCCCGGGTTCCGCCGGGAAGAAGAACGCCTCCCGTACCGAGGCTGCATCAAGCCCGGTGCCGGCCAGCGTCAGGCTCGCGCGGCCCGGCCCGGCTCCCGCACGGGCTGCCCAGGGCAGGGGCCGGGGCAGCCGCGCGTCCAGGGCCTCGAACAGCGGCGCCCCGAATGGTGACTCCAGGCGCGCCGGGGCGACCGGCAGGGCCAGTTCGAAGCTGCCTTCCTCGGGGATGCAGACATCGGCGCAGACCAGCCAGGTCGCCTCCGCCCGCAGCGTCATCAGGTCGCCGGGCGCCAACGTTCCTGGGACGGCGACGGTCACCGGCAGCAGCACCTCCCCGGTATAGCCGAAATTGACCAGTGGGCCGTAGGGGATGCGCTCCGGTGCGGGCCAGGCGATTGGCGTCGCCGTGGCGCCCTGCGGCAGATCCAGCGCCAGCTCCGGCGCCGCCCCGGCATCGCCGGCATTGCGCCAATAGCTGTGCCATCCCGGCGCCAGCCGCAGCCGCAGCCCGGCCCGGAAGGTCTCGCCCGGCGCCACCGCGGCGGCATCCGTCACCAGCGTCGCCGTGGCGCGCAGCGATGCGACGGACCGGCTTTCATTCGCCCAGGCGGGGGTCCAGGCGGGGGTCCAGGCCCCCATGGCGAGGGTCAGCCCGAGGAGCAGGGTCGCGAGGCGCTTCATGCGGCAGATATAGCACGGCCCTTGGGATTTACGCCCCGTGCGGAACATGGCCCCGAGGTTGCGGCAAGGCGGTCTGTTCGGCGACCTCCAGGATGGCCTGCGCCACCGCCGCCGGCGTCGCGCCGGCGACAATCCGGCAGGGCTGCCGCGGCGGCGGTGCCGCCTCGGCGGCCGCGACGTCCCGGACCAGGCTCGCCAGTTCGGCGCGGCAGGCCGACAGGTCCTTGGCAGATTGCCACAGCGGCTCGGCGGGCTCCGATGGCCTGGGCGATCGTCTCCGCAGGTGGCGCGCCAGCCTCCACAGCCCGATCCGGGCGACCGGCACCTTCCACCGGAGCGAGCGCGCGAATCCCGAGCCGAGCAGCTCTGCTGCCAGCGGGCCGGACAGGGGGTCCACCAGCACCAGCCCGGCAACCTCCGAAGGATGCCGGGCCGCGTGCATCTGCGCGATGGGGGCGGCGGTGTCCTGGGCCACCAGCAGCCAGGGCGGTGCCAGATGCAGCCCCGCCAGCATCTCCCGCTGGTCCGCCAAGTTTGCCTCGGCACTGCGTGGTCCCGTGGCACGGGTGCTCCAATTGTGCCCGGCGCGGTCGAAGACCAGGATGAGCCAGCCAGGGCCCAGCGCCGCCACCACCTCCGTCCAGGCCAGGCTGCCACGCACCAGGCCGCCATCCATGACGATCACCGGCTGCGCCGGGTCGCGCCGGCGGCCGAGCAGGCTGGCATGCAGCAGCGTCTCGCCAATCGGCACATGCTGGCCCGGCATCGGAATGCGACGGCGATCACGTGCGGCGGCCCAGCGTTCGATGCCGGCGCCGAGGAGCGCCAGCGCGCCGGCGGTCAGACCAAGCACAGGTAGCCAGCCCTGCATCACGCCCCGCACGCCGCCCCAGCGGCGCGGCAGGGTCCCCGCGGACAGTCCCGAGCATCCGGCGGGGAGAAGGTGAAGGCTTGGCGCAAGATTCGAATCCCTGGGGCGAGGTCGCGGCGAAGCCGCGAGACCGACCCCGGCAACCTGCGGCGTGACGACGCATGACGCAACAGGACAAGTTGCAGGCCGAGTAAGATGCCACAAGTCAGCCTTGGGCCGGCCGTTCTTCTGGATAGAACGGCGGTCGGGATAGGGTTCGGAGACGCGTCGGCGGTCGTTCCTGGTCATGTCGCGGACAGCCTTCGCGGGCGACGCGGCATGTGCCAGGGCCCGCTTGCCCCCCGGCGAGGGCTTCGCTATACCCCGCGCCTCGCCGGAGTGTAGCTCAGCCTGGTAGAGCACTGTGTTCGGGACGCAGGGGCCGGAGGTTCGAATCCTCTCACTCCGACCATCATCGCAAGGCGCGCAAGCCCCGTCAGGACCTCGTCCTGGCGGGGTTTTTGATTCCGGCGCGGTCATCCCCCAGCGTCATTGCGCAGAATTAATCACAATCGGCTGCATCGCCCTGTTCCCAAAACGAGATCGTGTGCAATGCTTAAAAAGCACGCAAATCGCTGCGATGCCTGGGGAATGACCATGAACCGACCCTATCCGCTCGCCGCCGCCGCCCTTTTCGTGGGCATAATGTCGAATATTGGTGCAGTGCCGGCGCAGACAGTGATTGAAAGCGCCGGGCTGACCATCGCCACAACGCCCGCCGCCACCACCGATTATGTCTTCCGCGGCATGAGCCAGACCCGTGGCCGTCCTGCGGTCCAGTTGACGGTCGATGCGGAACACAGCTCCGGCGTCTATGTCGGCGCCTTCGCCAGCAACGTCACCTTCCCCGGCACCAATGCCCGTCAGGAACTCGACCTGCTCGCCGGCTACCGCTTCGCGGTGGGCGACCTGAAGCTGGATGTCGGCGCCATCTACTACACCTATCCGGGCTATGACGCGCCGACCGGCGGCTACGAGCTGAACTTCCTGGAGTTCGCGCTGCGCGCCTCCTATGAGATCGCGCCGGTCAAGCTGGTTGGCCTCGCCGCCTTCTCGCCGAACTTCACCGGTGAATCCGGCGCCGGCTACTATGTCGAGGGTGGCTTCGACATGGCCCTCGACTTCGGCTTCACCCTGGCCGCCCGCGCCGGCTACCAGTTCATCGAGCGCAACATCGCCCCCGCCAACGCCACGGACGGCTACTTCGGCGCACCCGACTACGCCAACGCCTCGCTCACCATCTCGCGCGAGATCTTCGCCGGCTTCACCGGCGCGCTGACCGGTGTGGTGACCTCGCTCGACAAGGATGCCGAATGCTTCGGCGGGTCCAAGGTCTGCGACAACCGCGTCATCCTGACCTTCAGCCGCGTCTTCTGACCCGACGGGGCGGCGGGCGCTCAGCCGCTGCGCGCCGCCCAGAACATCAGCGACTTGGCCGGGAATGCCCAGAGGATCCCGGCCGCCGCGAAATACAGGACCTGCACCAGCCAGTGCAGCCCGAGCACATGGTCGGCCAGTGCCACCACGACCATGACGTACAGCGTGAAGCCGAGCAGCCCGGCGACCAGGGCGATTGCGATGCGGGACATGGCGGCGATGTGGCCCGGCGCCGCACATCCGCCAAGCCCCATTCGTTGGCAGCCTGGCGCGAGCGCGCGCTGTTGCGGCACGGCCACGCGCCGGCGTAGCGTCCGCCGCACACGAGGAGCCTCCGACCGCATGGCCGAACCCAGCACGCAGCGACAGCCGCTTCAGCCCGATCCCGGCATTGACTTCAAGGACCACATCCGCGGCATCCCGGATTTCCCGAAGCCTGGCATCCTGTTCTACGACATCTCCACCCTGCTGCGGCACGGCCCGGCCTGGCGTTCCGCCATGGCGCGGATGGCGGAGATGGTGCGCCCGCACAAGCCGGACGTGCTGGCCGGCATCGAGAGCCGCGGCTTCCTGGTGGCGGCGCCGCTGGCACTGGAACTCGGGCTCGGCTTCGTCATGCTGCGCAAGCCGCGCAAGCTGCCGGGCCTGACCATCGGCCTGAACTACGCCCTGGAATACGGCACGGACCGCATCGAGATGCAGGCCGACGCCGTGCCGAAGGGCAGCCGCGTGGTGGTGCTGGACGACCTGCTGGCCACCGGCGGCACCATGGCGGCCGGCATTTCGCTGCTGCGCCAGGCCGGCGCCGTGGTCCCCTGTGCGGCGACGCTGGTGGAACTCAGCTTCCTGGGTGGCCGGTCGCGGATCGACGTGCCGTTCGAATCCCTGGTGACCTACGACAACTGAAAGCGCGGTCGCCACGTTTCTGCCCCATTCGCCCGGCTAGTAGTCCGGGCAGGCGGCAGAAGGAGGGCGAGGGGATGCAACCTGGAACGCCGACCCGGCGCGTCCTGGCCGGCCTGCTGGCGAGCGCGGCGCTTGGCTGCGCCCTGCGCCCGGCGGGGGCCGCCGTGCCCGTGCCGGAAGCCGCGACGCTGCTGGCCCCTGGTCCCGAGGGTGGGGCCATTGCCGGTCTGGCCGGCCGCGCCGCCAGCGCCCTGTCCCGCGGCCTTGTGCAGGCGTCGGCACTGCGCGTGGCGGTGCTGGGCGGGCCTGACGGTATCACCGCGGCCAACCGCTTCGCCTCCTCCACCGTCCGCGACGGCGCAATGCTGCTGCTGATGCCCGGTGCGGCGGCCCAGGCGCAGCTGGTGGGCGACCCCCGCGCGCGGTTCGAGCCGCGGCACTGGCCGGCGATCTGCGGCAGCGTGCAGCCCTGCATCCTTGCTGGCCCGCCCCCGGGCGGTCGCGGTGCGGCGCCGCTGCGCCTGGCGCTGCCCGGCCCGGCGGCGCCGGAAGCCGCGGCGCTGCTTGCGCTGGACCTCGCCGGGCAGCCTGCCGTGCCGGTGTTCAACCTGGCCGGTGCCCAGGCCGAGGCGGCGATCCGCGACGGTGGCGCGGATGCGCTGGTGCTGTCCGGCCTGACGGCTGAGGCGCAGGCGGCGGCGCTCGGCCTGGTACCGTGGTTTGCCTTCGATGCCGCCGGCAGCGCCCGCGACCCGGCCCTGCCCAATGTGCCGGCGCTGGGGGAAATACTGGCCGACACGCCGCGGCCCGACCTGCTGGAGGCGGCGCGTGGCGCGGGCGCGGCCCTGCGCGGCCGCGCCATGCTGGTGCTGCCGGCGCTGACCGCGGCCGATGTCGTCGCCCTCTGGCGCGCCGCCGCCCGCACCTGGCCGGAGGAGGCGCCCGACGCGCCGGAAGCCGGCACGCGCCGCGTCGGTGCCGGTCCGGCGACGACGCTGATGACGACGCTGTGCCCCTCGCCGGAGGCCTCGCTGGCCTATCAGCTCTGGCTGCTGCGCCGTCTGGGCTGGCAGGCGGCCAGCCGGGCCAGCGCGGCGATGCAACCGGGTTGACGCATCTTCGGGTCCGGCTGACACGCCGGCCAGTCTGGAAAATGCGCCAGCAGGCGCGCCTCCGGCTTATCAGAAGCCGTAGCTGATCCCGAGGCCGAAGCTGAACTGGTTCTCATTGCCCTCCCGCCGCACGATCGGGCTGTCCGCCGCGCTGCCGAGCAGGCGGCGATAGCCGAGCACGCCGACCAGCCCCCAATTCGGGGTCAGCTCGTAGTTCGCGGTCAGGGACAGCGCGACATCCTTGATGCCGCCCCCGGCGCTGAAGGCCGGCAGGCCGCTGGCAGCGGCGTTGCGCGCGTCGATGCCGAAATGCGTCTCGGTGTAGTCATCGCTGGCATAGGTCGCGACGGTGGTCAGGCCGACCCGGAGCCGCGCCACCGGGCTGAACCGGTAGCTGCCGCCGAAGGTGAACAGCGTGCCGTCATGCGCCGAGGACGCGTCCTGCAACACCTGCAGCTCGATCGCCGCTTCGTCGCGCGCGGTCAGCAGGCCGCGGAAGGGCAGGCGCAGGAAGGCGCCGGCCTCCACAGCGTCATCGACCTCGTCCAGCCGCTTCACCCGCGCATTGTCGGCATCGGATCGCCCACGCCGCAGCGCCACCACCGGGCCGAACTCGGCCGCCGGCCAGGGCGAGAGGTTGACGCGCAACCCGATGCCGCCGCCGAGCGTCGCGGTTTCGACATAGTTGGACCCGTAGCCCAGCCGTGCCGCCAGCAGGGGGCCGATGGTGCTGTCGTCCGAGCCCTCGTAGTCCGGGCCCGACAGCGCGCCGAGGCTGAAAAAGCCCGAGACCCGGGGCTCACCCTGGGCATGCGCCGGCACGGCCAGGAGCAGAGGCATTGCGGCGGCGAGCAGGGCCGGTCGAAGGGCAGGGTGCATCGGAAGGTCGAGCCTTTCAGGGTGGAAGCACCGAAAGTTCGACGTAAAACTGTCCATCGTCAAGATTGAGGTCGTAACGATATGTGACGCGAAGGTCTGGCCCAGACCTCATTCCATCAGGGGCAATCCTGCCACCGCCACGGCGAGCCCGCCGCGGGCCTCCCGCATCGCGCCGACGGCTATGCCGGCCACCGCCCAGCCCTCGCCCCGGCGTACCAGCAGCGGCGCGCCGGAAACGCCACGGGTGCCGGCACAGCCATGCTGCACCAGCAACCGCCCGGCGCCATCCACCACCTGCGCCAGCACCGAACAGGCCGTATCCGCCAGCAGCGCATGGGCGCGGTCCTGCTGCCATCCGCCCAGCATCGCCGGCGTGCCACGCGCCGGCAGCCCGGCGAGCGGCAGCACCGGCCCGGCCAGCGGCGCCGTCAGGCGCAGCACGGCCCAGTCGGCGCCGAAGGGGCCGGAGGTCGCCGCCTCGAAGCCCGGCGCCACCAGCAGCGAGGCGACGCGGGCCTGGGCGCGGAACGCGCCCCGGTGATAGCCGGCCAGCACATGCACCCGGCCCGGCTGCAGCATCCGGCGGGTCTGCCGCGCCACCAGGCAATGCGCAGCGGTCAGCACGCGGTCCGGCGCGATCAGCACGCCGGTGCAGCGGCCGCCGGCCTCCGACTGCACCCGCACCAGGCTGGACCAGGGCGCTTCGGCCACCTGCGCTGGCTGCCGCGATGACTGCCCGTCCAGGCCCGGCAGCGGCAGCGGCTGGCCGAGCGCGGGTCCGGCCAGCAGCAGCGCAAGCAGGGCCAGAGGCGCGATCATCGGCGTGCCGGAAGCCGGAAAATCAGCCAGGCGACCACCACGGCCATCGCCGCCAGCAGCCAGGGCACCACCGCGGCGCCCCAGAGATCCGCGGCAAGCCCAAGCCCCGCCGGCACCACCGCCACGCCGAGCGTCGCCGCCGAGACCTGCAACCCCACCGCCTGCGCCGCCGCCGCGGCCCCGAGCCGTGCGGGGGTCCGCGCCATCAGGGTCGGGTAGATCGGCGCCAGCGCCACCGCCAGCAGCGCCAGCGCCGGCAAGTCCGCCACGCCGCTGCCGAATACCAGCGCCGCCAGCACCGCGACCGGCGCCAGCAGCCGCAGCAGCAGGTCGGCGCCGATGCGGTCCACCACGAAGCCGAGCCCGATGCGGCCGCCGGTCAGCGCCGCGAAGAACAGCGTGGCGGCGGCGGCGCCCTCGGCCGGGGTGGCGCCGCGCGCGCCGGTCAGCACGGTCGCGGCCCATTGCCCGGCGCCGGCCTCCAGCCCGGTGTACAGGAAGAAGATCAGCACCTGCAGCCGCGCCAGCCGGTTGCGCAGCACCATGCCCATGCTGCTGCGCGGCGCATCGGGCGGCGGCGCGCCATCGGTCCAGCGCCCGCGGGTGAAGCCGAAGCAGATCGTCAGCAGGCCGAGCGCCAGTCCCACCGCCAGGTAGCCCGCCTGCCAGCCATGCCCCGCCGCCAGCAGCGCCGCTGCGACCGCCGGGCCGAGCGTTGCGCCAACGCCCCAGAAGCCATGCAGCCAATTCAGGTGGCGCGGCTGGAAGCGCGCGGCGGCGAAGGCGTTCATCGCCGCATCCACCGCGCCGCCGCCCAGCCCCGCCAACACCGCGAGTGCCACGAACACCACCCAGGGCGGCGCCATCGCCTGGCCAAGTGCCGCGGCGGAGGTCGCGGCCAGGCTCGCCACCAGCAGATTGCCGATGCCGAAGGCCTGGATCAGCCGCCCCGCGAGCATCCCGGCGACCACGTAGCCGCTGGCCATCGCCGCCAGCACCAGGCCAAGGCCCGCATTCGGCACGAGGTAGTGCGGCCGCAATTCGGGCCAGAGGCTGCCCGGCATCGGGTCCGGCAGGCCGAGGCCGATGAAGGCGAGGAAGGCGAGGGCGAGAAGGGGCACAGCCAGCCCCTACACCGGACCGGCGCCGCCGGCCATCAGCTCAGCTTCCGGCCGTCCTTCGTCGTGTAGCGCACCGGGCTGCCGGCCGGGTGTGCCACCATGTCGATATCCGAGTAGGTGGCGCCATCGCCGGGCAGGCGGGTGCCGACCTCCAGCACCGTCGCCTCCGCATCCGTGTGGTTGCGCAGGCAATGGCCGTCCGGGTCGCCGGCCCTGAAGCCGGCCGAATCACCAGGGCGCAGCACTTCCTCCCCGGCGTCGGTCACCAGCGTGACCTCGCCGGTCAGCACATGGATGAACTCGTCCGAGGCGTGCTGCCAGTGGCGCTGGCTGGACCAGGCGCCGGGCGGCAGGCGCAGCAGGTTGACGCCGAACTGCGTCAGCCCCGCCGCATCGCCCAGCCGTCGTCGTTCCCGCGTCCGGCAGGGCAGGTCATGCGGTGCCGGGTAGGCGGAGCCGATCACGGGTGGGACGGTGGCCGGGTCGATGCGCTTGGCCATGGTGCCTCCCTCAGTGCCGATGCGCTGCGGCCGGGCCACGGGCGCCGGCGGATTGCACGGCGAGCCGCACCTCGACCTCTCCCGCACGCTCGAACACCAGGGTCACCGGCACCGCCTCGCCCTGGTTCAGCGGCGCGCGGAGCTCCAGCAGCATCAGGTGCAGGCCGCCCGGGCCGAGCGTGACCGTCTCCCCCGCCGGGATCTCGATCGCCGGCACCGGCCGCATCCGCATCACGCCACCCTCGTGCAGGTGGGTGTGCAACTCGACCGCCCCGGCGATGCCGGCGCGGGCCGCGACCAGCCGGTCCGCCGCGCTGCCGGCATTGCGGATGGTGAGGTAGCCGGCCCCGGTGCGACCCGCCCCGGCGGCGCGGGTCCAGGGCGTTTCGATGCGCAGGTCGCTGGCTTGCTGGGCCAGGGTTTGGGCCGGGGTTTGGGCCAGGGCCTGGGCCTGGGCCTGGGCGATGCAGGAAGCGGCCAGCAGCAGGCCGAGCGTGCCGCGTCGTGTGATCCGGATCATGCTCTCAGCCCAGCAGGTCGAGGCTGTCCGCCCCGACTCCAGCGCGACCCTCGATCCGTCCCGCAAGTCGGGCAAGATTGGCGGCGATGCGGGCGCCGGCGACCGGGTCGCCGGTGGTGCAGGTGGCACTGGCGATGGTCAGCGCGCGCTGCATCGCCATGGTCTCGGCCGGGGTGGCGTGGGCCAGGGCGGCCTGCAGTGCCAGGCGGGCAGGCTCCAGCGCGCCGTCGCAGACGGCGGTCAAGTGCGCCTCCATCGCCTCCGCATCGCAGGCGGCGGCGCGGCGGGGGGCCAGGCTGCCGGCGGCGATCGCGGCGGCGGCGAGGGGCAGGAAGCGGCGGGAATGGGTCATCGGGGTGGCCCTCTCAGTTGCGCGGCAGCAGGCGGATGGCAGGGGCGGGCATGCGATAGTCGGTGATGCGGCGGCCGGGTTCGGGAATCTCGGTCCAGGCGGCCTGCATTCCCTCCGGGCAATCCTGCACCACGGGAATGTAGAGCAGGGTGCCGGGCGCGTCGGGCAGGCGAAGCCGCACGACGAACTCGTCGTAATGCGCCGAGTCCAGGCTGCCGCCCTCCCAGATGATCTCCGACAGTTGCGGTGCGGCGCCATGTCCGGTGGGGGCGGGCGCGTCGGCGCGTGGGACGGTGCGCAGCGTCCAGCCCGGCTTCGGCATCGGCAGGGCGTTGGTCACGCCCTCCGGCAGGCGCACGGTGAAGCGGATGGTCGGCGCACCGTCGCAGCCATGCGGCACGCGGAAGGTAGCGCGGGTGGTGCTGTTGGGCGGCGCCTGCTGGGTTTCCAGCGTGACATGCGCGGCAGCCGGCGTGCTTGCCAGGCCGCAGGCCAGCGCGAGGCTGGCCAGGTGGAGCTTGGTCATGATGAACGCGATCCTGAGTCCATGGAGGGAAAGCCTCGGTGGTGGTTCAGGAGGTGGGCGGCGCCCTCGGCGGTGGCTGGCAGCGCGGCGGAGGCGCAGGGCTGGGGGTGCTAGGCGGCGGCGGGTCCACGGCCTGGACCAGCAGCAGGGGCGCTACGAGCGTAACCGGCGGCTCCGGCAAGTTGGCGACGCCCGGCCCGCCACAGACCGGGCAGGGCATGGCGGCCGCGTGATCCCCGGCCGGGGCTTGGCCATCGGCCTCGTCCAGCGGTAGGGCGATGCTGCGCATCCCCTCCGCCGTGCAGATGTCCATGTGCAGCAGGTCGTGCGGAGCCGCCAGCCTCAGGCAGTGCCCGAAGGCGGTCCCCCACTGCATCAGCAGCAGCAGGACAAGCAGCCGGGTCAGGGTGGGGCGCAGGCGCACGCGTGGACCCTAGCACCGCCGGCCCCACAAACGAAAGCGGCGCGCAACCCTTCCGGATTGCGCGCCGCGACATGGTCAGGCCGTCAAGCTCAGTCGCTGTTCTGGCGGACGCCCATGAACTGGAGCAGCAGCTGGAACAGGTTCACGAAGTTCAGGTACAGGCCGAGCGCGTCGAACACGCTGCGCTTGCCGGCTTCGTCCGTGCCTTCGGCGTAGGCGTGCTCGATGTAGTCCGCCTTGATCCGCTGCGTGTCGTAGGCGGTGAGGCCCACGAAGACCACCACGCCGATCACGCTGATGGCGAATTGCAGGGCGGAGCTCTGCAGGAACAGGTTCACCAGGCCCGCGATGATGATGCCGATCAGGCCCATCATCATGAAGCTGCCCATCCGCGTCAGGTCGGCCTTCGTGGTGTAGCCGTACAGGCTGATCGCCGCGAACATGCTGGCCGTGACGAAGAAGGTGCTGGCGATGGACGCGCCCGTGTAGATCAGCAGGATGTTGGACATCGACGCGCCCATGACGGCGCAGAAGGCCCAGAACAGCGCCTGTGCCGTGGTCTTGCTCATCCGGTTGATGCCGAAGCTGAGCACCAGGATGAAGGCCAGCGGCGCGAACATCGCGATCCAGCCCAGAATGGTCGGCGCCGTCGCGTTGCCGCGTGGCGTGCGGACCACCTGGTAGAACAGGCTGGCGATGTCCGGGTTGGACGCGATCAGGTAGGCCACGATGCCGGTCAGGGCGAGGCCGGACGCCATCCAGTTGTAGACCCGTAGCATGTAGGCGCGCAGGCCTGCGTCGAGCGCAGCCGCGTCGACGCCCGTGGACCGCCCGAAGGGCTGGGTCCAGGCCGACGTGCCCGTCCGTAGGCGGTTGTCGGGACCGAGAGCCATGGTCGTGAAATCCTCCTTGCGGACGAGGGTGAAGGACCGTCCGCGTTCGGCGCATCATATGGAGTTTTCGTAATCCGGATCAACCGCTGGATTGACCGGAAGATGCGGATGTTTTCGGGCTCAGGCGGCCCCTTCGGTCCAGTAACCCTCATGCGGCACCGCGCCCTCCGCCTCCAGCGCCGGCCCCACCACCTCCACCTGCTCCGCCGCCGTCTCCAGCACCGCGCGAACGGACAGGTTCAGCCCGGCGGTATGCGGCTGCGCGTTGCGGAGATGCAGGATGGCGGCCGCGGACAGGCCGTACACCACCCGCCCGATGCCGGTGTAGAAGATGGCGGCCGCGCACATCGCGCAGGGCTCGCCCGAGGAATAGATGGTGGCGCGCCGCAGCCGGGGCCGCGGCACGGCGGCCGCGATGACGGCGGCGCAGGCGTTCATCTCGCTATGCGCCAGCGTGCCGCCGCCGCCGGCGCCCTGGGTGGACAGCCCTTCCGCCAGGATCGTGCCGTCTTCCGCCACCACCACGGCCGCGAAGGGCCGGTCGCCGCGGGCGCGCGCCATGCCCGCCAGGCGGAAGGCGTGGCGCAGATGGTCTTCGTCTTCGGGCAGCATGTCGGTTTCCATGCCGCCTTTGACGCCAAAGCTACTCGTTGCGCAACAGGGGCGCCGGCCGGGCGCGCAGCGCCAGCGCGGTGCCGATGTAGCCGAGCGCCAGGGTCAGCAGCACGCAGCCCAGCACCGTCAGCGCCAGCGTACCGGGCAGGAAGATCCACTCCGCCCGCATGACGAAGCGCACCACCGCCCAGCTCGCAGCCGACCCCGCCGCCGCCGCCAGCAGGCCGGCCACCAACCCCAGCAGCCCGAATTCCACCAGCCAGGCGCCTCGGATCTGGGACCGCGTGGCCCCGATCGTCTTCAGCACCACCGCATCCCGCACCCGCGCCCGCTGCCCCGCCGCCACCGCGCCGGCCAGCACCAGCATGCCGGCCAGCAGCGTGACGGAGGAGGTGGCCTGCAACGCCACACCCACCCGCGTCAGCAGCCCGGCCACTGCCTCCAGCGCATCGCGCACGCGAATGCCGGAGATGTTCGGGAAGGCGTCAGTCAGGGCGCGCAGCACGGCGGGCTCCACAGCCTCCGCGCTGCGCACCGTGGCGATGTGCGTGTGCGGCGCGGCGGCCAGCAGGCCGGGGGAGGCGACCATGACGTAGTTGATGCCGAGCCCCCGCCACTGGATCTCCCGCAGCGAGGCCACGCGCAGGTCGATGTCACGGCCCAGCACATTCACCGTCAGCGTCGAGCCGATGTTCACGCCCCAGCCCGCGGCCAGCCCCGCATCGAAGGACACCAGCGGCGGCCCGCTGTAATCCGCCGGCCACCACTGCCCGGCGACGATCCGCGTGCCGTCCGGCGGGGTTGCCGCATAGGTCAGGCCGCGATCGCCGCGCAGCGCCCAGCGGGTGTCCTCCGTCGCCTGCACCTGCTCCGCCGGCGTTCCGTCCACCGCGACGATGCGGGCGCGCAGCGAGGGCACGCTGCGCACCTCCGACACGCCCGGCAGGCCGGCCGCCATGCTGTTGAACTGCGCCGACTGGTCCGACTGGATGTCAATGAAGAAGAAGCTCGGCGCCGCATTCGGCATCTGGTCCGAAAGCTGCCGGCGCAGATTGCCCTCGATGGTCGCGATCGCCGCCAGCGTGGTCAGGCCGATGCCGAGCGCCACCAGCATGGTCGGCGTCGGCGTACCGGGCCGGTGCAGATTGGCAAGCCCCAGCCGGAAGGCCGGCCGGCGGATGCCGCGCAGGCGCTTCGCGAAGGCCATCAGCCCGGTCGCGCCCAGCCGGAACAGCAGCAGGGTCAGCGCCGCGCCGGCGCAGAAGCCGAGCGCGAAGCGCGGCTGTTCCGCCGTGCCCACCACCAGCCCGACCAGCGCCAGCGCGCAAAGCCCCGTCGCCACCAGGATGCCCCGCGAAGGCCAGCCGGGATTCGCGGTGACCAGGTCCCGGAACAGCGCCGCGCCGGGAATCCGCTGCGCCCGCCCAAGCGGCCACAATGAGAAGGTCAGCGCCGTCAGCAACCCGTACAGCGCCGCCAGCGCCAGCGGCACCGGGTAGATGCCAAGTCGCGGCGGCACCGGCAGTGCCCCCGCCAGCGCCTGCGCCGCCAGCCAGGTCAGGCCGAAGCCCGCCACCAGCCCGATGCCGATGCCGGCCACCGCCAGCACCAGAACCTGGATCAGGTAGGTCGCCAGGATGGTTCCGGCCGGCGCGCCGATGCAGCGCAACGTGGCGATGGTGCGGCCGCGCGCCTCGAGCCAGGCGCGCACGCCGGTGGCGACGCCGATGCCGCCGACCAGCAGCGCGGTGAAGCCGGCCAGCACCAGGAAGGCGGAGGCGCGGTCCAGGAAGCGGTTCACCCCCGGCTCCGCCTGGTCCGCCGTCCGCACCCGCCAGCCGCCGTCGCCCACCGTATCCCGGAAGGTTGTGGCGAAGCGGCGCACATCGGTACCTTCCGGCAGGCGCAGGCGGGTGTCGTAGGAGATCAGCGATCCGGGCTGGATCAGCGCCGTCTCCGGCAGCGCCTCCGCCAGCACCAGGGCGCGCGGGCCGAGCACGGCGGGGCTGGCGATCCGGTCCGGTTCCTGCGCGATGGTGCCGGCGAAGACCAGGGAGGCCTCGCCGATCCGTACCGCGTCTCCCGGGCGCACACCCAGGCGCTCGACCACCGAAGCCTCCAGCGCCACGCGGTGCCGGCCATCCTGCGTCGCCAGGCTGGCGCCCGGCGGCTCCAGGCGCAATTCGCCATACAGCGGATAGGCCGCATCCACAGCCTTCATCTCGACCAGCGCCCGCTCGCCGGAAGGCGCCACGGCCATGGCGCGCATCTCGACCACCTGGGAGGTCGCGGCACCCCGCGCCCGCGCCCATTCCAGAGCCGCTTCGGGCAAGGGCTGGTAGTTCACCCGCACCTCGACATCGCCACCGAGCAGCCGCGCGCCATCGGCCATTAGCCCGGCCTGCGTCGCGGCACGCAGGGTGCCGACCGCGGCGATTGCGGCGACGCCGAGCGCCAGGCAGGCCAGCACGATCTGCAACTGCCGCACGCCGCCGCGCAGTTCCCGGCGCGCCAGCCGCGCGCCCTGCACCACATGCACCCACATATCCGTCATTCCGCCGCCAGCTTCAGCCCTGCGGTGTCGGAGACGATGCGCCCATCCTCCATCCGCACCTGCCGGCCGCAGCGTTCCGCCAGCACCGGGTCATGCGTGATCAGCAGCAGCGTGGTCCCGAGCCGCGCCTGCAGCCCGAACAGCAGGTCCATCACCATGGTGCCGGTGGCGCGGTCCAGATTGCCTGTGGGCTCATCGGCCAGGATCAGCCGCGGCTCCGCCACCACGGCGCGCGCCAGGGCGGCGCGCTGCTGTTCGCCTCCCGACATCTGGCCGGGGTAGTGGTCCAGCCGGTGGCCAAGGCCGACCTCCTTCAGCGCCGCCGCGGCAACGTCGAAGGCATCCCGCCTTCCGGCGAATTCCAGCGGCATCGCGACATTCTCCTGCGCCGTCATGGTCGGCACCAGGTGGAAAGCCTGGAACACGATCCCCACCTCGTCGCGACGGAACCGGGCCAGGGCATCCTCGTCCAGCGCCCCCATATCCCGCCCGGCCACCGTCAGGCGCCCGGCACTCGGCGTCTCGAGGCCCGCCAGCAGCATGAGGAGCGATGTCTTGCCCGACCCCGACGGCCCGACGATGCCCACCGCCTCCCCCGACGCCACGTCCAGGTCCACCCCGCGCAGCACATGCACCGGGCCGGAGGCCGCGCGCGCGGTGAAGACGAGGTTGTGGGCGGCGATCAATGGCGCTGCTGTCACGGGTGATCGGTCCTGTTACGAAGGTTTCACGCCATATGGGCGCCGCGCTGCGCTGCAAAAGGCGGCTCTGGGTATCGGAGTATTGCTGGCCGGAACGAAGCTGGTGGAAGCCCAGCCCTCCGGCCGGCCCATCCGCCTGCTGATGCTGGGTGATTCGATCACCGCCGGCTACGGCCTGGCGCGGGGGGAGGGACCGCCGGCGCGGATCGAGGCTTTGCTGCGCGACCGTGGCCGCAACGTGACGCTGCAGGATGCCGGCGTGTCCGGCGACACCACCGCGGGAGGGCGTGCCAGGCTGGAATGGGCGCTGGCGGACCGGCCGGATGCCGCGATCGTGGCGCTCGGCGGCAACGACGCGCTGCGTGGCCTGACGCCGGCGCAGATGCGCGCCAACCTCACCGCGATCCTGGATGGGCTGGCGGCGCGCAACATTCCCGTGCTGCTGGCCGGGATGATGGCACCGCCCAATCTGGGTGCCGAATACGGCCGCGAATTCGCCGCCGTGTTCAGCGACCTGGCCGCCGCCCGGCCGCAGTTGGTGTTCTACCCCTTCCTGCTGGAGGGCGTGGCCGGCGACCCGGCGTTGAACCAGGCGGACCGCATCCACCCGAACCCGCGCGGCGCGCAGATCCTGGCGGAGCGCATGCTGCCTGCCATCGAAACGCTACTGGACCGCGTGTCGGCTTCTGCACCACGGTAGTGCAGCCCGCCTGATTCGGAGCGCCGGGATGTTGCGCCTGTTCGTTGCCCTCGCCTTGCCCGACCAGGTCAAGGCGCAACTCGCCGCCCTGTCCGGCGGCCTGCCCGGCGCCCGGTGGGTGCCCGCCGAGAACTACCACCTGACGCTGCGCTTCATCGGCGAGATCGAGGCCTGGCAGGCGGAGGAGGTGGATGCGGCGCTGGCCGCCATCCGCGCACCGCGTTTCGACCTGGCGCTGGCCGGCATCGGCACTTTCGAAAAGGGCGGCCGCATCCAGTCCATCCACATCACGGCAGAACGCAGCCCGGGCCTGACCCACCTGCAGGCGAAGGTGGAGACCGCGCTGCAACGGGTCGGCCTGCCTCCCGAGCGCCGCCGCTTCGCCCCGCACGTGACGCTGGCGCGGACCGACAAGGTGGAAACGCACAAGCTGATCGGCTTCATCCAGGCGCACAGCCTGTTTCGTTCGCCACCCGTGCCGGTGGAGAATTTCTGCCTGTTCTCGTCCTTCCTCGGGAAGGAGGCGGCGCATTACACGCCAGAGGTGGAATACGCGCTTGGGTGAGCAGGGGCATCATCGGCATCGATCGTGATGAGGCCGACCGAATTGCGCATGGCGGCGCAAATGATCCGGACCAATAGCCGGATCTTCAGGGACCACTGGGGCGCACGGCGGCGCTGATGCTGCCGCAAGGTCAGGGACGGCGCTGTATCCACGGGGGCTCATAGCCACGGGAACACGGATTTGTTATGATTTGCGGGTCGGGCGCATTGCATGCGTCACCGGGGCGGCCATCGCGAACGCGGGCTTTCGCCGCGGCCAGCATAGGAATTTCTGCATTTTGTTAGCCAATACGCCGCGTCCGCTGGACTGGAATTCCAGGCATCTGCATGCGGCCATCAATGCCGCCGGCGTGGGGTTGTGGTGGTGGAACGTCGAAAGCGACGAAATGGCGATGGACGAGCGGTCCTACGCCTTGTGGGACATGCACGGAGGCAGCGCCGCGACCTTCAACGACTTGTCCGCGAAGATCCATCCGAAGGACCTGGACCGCGTGCGCGCGGCCTTCGCGGAGACGCGTGCCATCGCGGGACCCTACGAGATCGACTTCCGCATCCTGTCCGGCGACGACATCCGCTGGGTCTCGGCGCGCGGCAAAGGCAATGATGCTGATATCCAGCACAACGTCATGCGCGGCATCTTCCTCGACGTGACCGGCCGCAAGCAGGCCGAGGAAGCCAACCAGCTGCTGGCCGGGGAAATGAGCCACAGGGTCAAGAACCTGTTGCTCGTCGCCTCCCAACTCGCCCAGATCACCTCGCGATCCGCGACGACCACCGCGCAGATGGCGCAGGATCTTTCAAAGCGGCTGACGGCGCTGGGCCGCGCGCACGATCTCGTCCGCCCGAAGGGAGGCCGCCCGGTGGAGGCGGCGCTGCTCGGCGACCTGATCTCGGTGCTGTTGCAGGCCTATGACGAGACGGACGGATCCTCGGGCCGCATCCGGGTCTCGGTGCCGCGAATGGACATCGGCGAGGGCGCGGCCACCGCGCTGGCCCTTGTGGTGCATGAGTTGGCAACCAACTCTCTGAAATACGGAGCACTTTCAGCGGAACGCGGCACGCTGCACATCGGCTGTACCGCGTCTGGCGATGAGGTGGTCGTCGTCTGGACCGAACGTGGCGGTCCGGCGGTCGTGCCGCCTTCGACGGCCACCGGCTTCGGCAGCGAGCTCATCCGGCGCAGCATGGCGCATCAGCTCGGCGGCAGCATTGCCTTCGACTGGGCGCCGGACGGGCTGATCGTCACGCTGCAGATGCGTCGGGACCGGCTTTCCGCCTGACGTGACGCCCTGATTGGCGCCTCGCCCTCAGGCCGCCTTGAGGAAGGTCAGCAGCTTCTCCGACGCCGCCGCCTTGTCCGTGCGGTCGATGGCGGCGAGTTCCGCGGCCAGGCGGTCCAGCGCCTGTTCGTAGATCTGCCGTTCGGAGAAGGACTGGTCCGGTTGGCCGGCGTTGCGGTGCAGGTCGCGCACGACCTCCGCGATCGCCAGCGGGTCGCCGGAGTTGATCTTCGCCTCGTATTCCTGGGCGCGGCGGGACCACATGGTGCGCTTGATGCGGGCACGGCCGCGCAGCACTTCCAGCGCCTCCGCCATCGCCTCATCCGTCGCCAGCTTGCGCAGGCCGGAGGAGGCGGCCTTGTTCACCGGCACCCGAAGCGTCATGCGGTTCTCCTCGAAGGTGACGATGATCACCTTCAGGGACATGCCGGCCACCGGCATTTCCTCGATGCCCTGCACTTGGCCGACGCCATGGGTCGGATACACCACATGGTCGCCCGGCTTGAATTCCGGCGGCGGTCCCTTGGGGCGCGGCGGCGGCAACGGCGTGCCATCCTCCGGATCCTCGACGCGCGGCGCGCCGCGGGGCGGGTACATCGGCGGGCGCGGAGCGTTGGAGGAGCCGGACCCGGACCGGGAGGGCGGCCGGTGCGGCGGCGGCGGCGAATCCTGGCGCAGGGGCTGAGGCGCGGTGCCGTATTTCACCGCGGGCTTCTCGACGGCGGCGGCCGGTTCGGTCGCCGGCTTGGACTTCGCCGCGCCGGTATCGCCGGGCTTCGCCTGGGCGGTTTGCTTCATCTGGCCACCCGATTCTGCATCCCGTGCCGCGCAGCACCCCCGGCCAAAGGCGGAGGCGCGGCGGTCCCGGGCATGTCATGGACCCAATGGGCAGGAACGCGCGACGGTGTCACAGTTTTCGTCGCAGTTTCCCGATCCCATTGATAATATAATACAAAGCCCGACGAATTTCCACCCCTGTCACGTCATGGGACGGCAGGCTGCGGAAATCCTTCAGATCTTGCCGGGCGCGGGGTCGAACAGCTCCTTCTTGCCGGGCTTGTCCTTCCAGGCATCCGCATCGTCCGGCGGTTCGCCCTTGCGGGTGATGTTCGGCCATTCCGCGGCATAGGTGCGGTTCAGTTCGACCCAGGGGGTCGCCTTGTCGTCGCTGTCGGGCAGGATGGCCTCGGCCGGGCATTCCGGCTCGCAGACGCCGCAGTCGATGCATTCATCCGGGTGGATGACCAGCATGTTCTCGCCGACATAGAAGCAGTCCACCGGACAGACTTCGACGCAGTCCATGTACTTGCACTTGATGCAATTCTCGGTGACGACGTAGGTCAACTGCGCCTCCGGCGGGGATGCGATGCCGCGCCCTGCGGCGGCCTCACCACCGCGCGGAAAGTCCGGCGCGGCCAGTTCCACATGGCGCAGCACCGCTCACAAGGCAAGCGGGTGCAGTGCATCAATCCTCATCAGGTGGGTCGGATAAGTCCTCGTACAGGCGGCGCGCCTCTGGGGCCGGGCCGCGCCGCTCGGCCAGCGCCAGCACACGCCACACCCGCACCGTGCCCCCCATGGACAGGGTCAGCACATCGCCTGGCCGCAGCTTGTAGTGCGGCTTGTCCGTCGGCTGCCGGTTGATCCGCACCCGGCCCATCGCAACCTGGCGCGAGCACTCCGCCCGGGTCTTGGCGATGCGCGCGCACCAGAGCCAGAGGTCGAGCCGCTGCCAGCCCTCCTCCGTTGCGACCATCTAGTCCTTGCGCAGCTTGAGCTGGGCCAGCACGGCGAAGGGCGATTCCGGCTTGGGGCCGGAGGAGTATTCGCGCGGCTGCCGATCCCCGCCGCCCCGATCCCGGTCACCCCGGTCCTGGCGCGGAAACCGGTCGCTACCCCGGTCCGGGCCACGGCCCGGCCCGCGATCAGGCCCCCGATCCGGCCGGGGCCCCCGATCGTCGCGCCGCGCCTCCTGCGGCGCCCCTTCCGGACGCGGCGCGCCGCCACCCGGGCGAGGCCCCTCGAAGCGCGGCCGGTCCGGGCGCGGACCCTGGCCCGGGCGCGGGCCCCGCGGCCCATCCTGGCGCGGCCTGTCTTGGCGGGGCCCATCCTGGCGCGGCGCATCGCCGCCGGGCGCGACCTCGACCGGCGGGGAGACGCCGGGCGGCAGCCCGTCCACGCGCCAGTCGCGGCGCGGGCCATGGTCGACGCGCTCGCGCCGCGGCGGCTGGCCGCGCGGTCCATCCCGGCGCGGTCCGTCGCGGCGCGGCTGGCGCAGTTCGGGCGGAATCGGCGGGCCGTAGTAGACGGGTCGCGGGCCGGCATCCGGACGCGGCTCCCGCGCCGCCTGTTCTGGCCGCGGCCCTCGGTTCCTGTCGCCGTCGCGCCGCTCGCCCTGGTGTCTGTCCCCGCGGCGCGGCCCCATCGGCCGGTCCTGCCGCACCACGCTGATCCGCGCCGGCAGTGGCGGGCCGAACTGGCCCTCCTCCAACGGCGGCGACGGCATCAGCCGGAAACCCATCGCCTCCAGCGCCGCGGACAGCGTGTCGCCCTTCACGCCGAGGCGGGAGGCCAGGCCCTCCGGCACCGGCGCCGGCGCGCGCCGGGTCAGGTAGCCCAGCTCACCGGCAATCCGTTCCGCCACATCCAGCCGCAGCAGGACGCGCCCGGCCGGCAGCCAGCCTGCCATGATGGCGAAGCCCTGCGGCCAGGCATCGGGCCCCCGCGGTGCGGCCGCCTCGGCATCGGCGGGCGCTTCCGCCGCCGCATCCGGCCGCGGTTCCGGCAGGGTGATGGACACCAGCCCGGGGTTCGGTAGCAGCGGCGTCGGCAGGTTGCGGCGCAGCGCCCAGAGCTGCGCCCGCAGCGCCATGGCGCGCGGCTTCAGGACGTCCGGCAGGTACATCGCATAGCGCCCGGCGCGGATGCCGATGGCCTTCAGCCGTGCGCGCAACTCCGCCGGAATCTCCCGGTCGGTCGCGCCGGGCGCCAGGCCCATCTGCTCGCGCAGCCGGAAGGCCGGGCCGCGCAGGGTGTTGTCCTCGGCCGCCTTGGCCTCGATCGCCTCCAGCCCGCCGAGGTCGCGCTTCACCAGCGCCTCCAGCCAGTTCGCCAGCCGCACCCGCACACGCTCACGCTGCGCGTTGTCCAGGAACTCCGTTGCGATGACGTCGACATGCGGCTTCAGCGGCTCGGGCCCCGGCCGCAGACGGGCGATCTCCGCATTGTCCCACACTACACGGTGGTGCGGCGTCAGGCGGAAGGCGTCGTCCTTCGCGGTCTCCAGGCTGGCCAGGCGGCGCGGAATTTCCTCCCGCAGCGCGCGCCGGGCCGCTCGCAGCACCAGCCGCTTGTCTTCTTCCTTCGTCGCCTCCGGGTCGGGCTGGAAGTGGAAGCCGGTGACCTTCCCGACGGTATGACCCTCGACCACCACCTCGCCCTGCCGCGTCACGGCGGACAGCAGCGTCTCCTCGGTGTCATCCAGGCGACGGATCAGGTGGGCGGCGCGGCGATCCACGAAGCGGGCGATCAGGCGCTCATGCAGAGCGTCGGACACCGCTTCCTCGGCCTTGCGGGCTTCCGCCTGCTGGCTCGCGGCGTCGGCGATCCAGTCGGCGCGGGCGGCGATGTAGGACCAGATGCGGATGGTGGCGAGCCGCGCCATCAGGGTGTCGAGGTCGCCTTCGACATTGCCCAGCGCCGCGATGTTGCCGGCCACCCAATCCGTCGGCAGCCGGCCTTCGGTCGCGAGATGCCCGAAGATCTTGGCACAGAGCCGCGTATGGCTGTCATCGGCGATCTTCCGAAAATCCGGAACCTGGCAGGCTTCCCACAGCAGCCGCACGCGGGCGCGGCCCTGGCCGAGCTGGCGGATCTCCTGCTCGCGGGACAGGGCGTTCAGCGTGATGTGGTCGACCGCGTCGTTGCCCTTGGACAGGCCGGGCGTCGGCGGCGCGGCGGCGAGGCTGTCCAGCAGCCCGTCGATGCTGGCGAAGTCCAGGTCCGAGTTGCGCCACGCAATCTGGGACAGTGGCTCGAAGGCGTGGCCTTCGATCTGGCGCGCCAGTTCATCGGGCAGGGCCGGACAGTCCGCGGTGGTCCCAAAGGTGCCGTCGCGCATGCCGCGGCCGGCGCGGCCGGCGATCTGGGCGGCTTCCTGGGCGTTCAGCGTGCGGATCTGGTGGCCGTCGAACTTCTTCAGGTCGGCGAAGGCCACATGGTCCACATCCATGTTCAGGCCCATGCCGATGGCATCCGTCGCCACCAGGAAATCCACTTCCCGGTTCTGATACAGCGCCACCTGCGCGTTGCGGGTGCGCGGCGACAGCCGGCCCATCACCACGGCGCAACCGCCGCGGCGCCGGCGGATCGCTTCCGCGATCGCATAGACCTCCGCCGCGCTGAAGGCGACGACGGCGCTGCGCGGCGGCAGCTTCGTCAGCTTGGCGGGACCCGAATGCGTCAACTGCGACAGGCGCGGGCGCGTCTCGATCTCGGCCTGCGGCACCAGCCTTTGCAGCAGCGGGCGGATGGTCTCCGCGCCGAGGAACATCGTCTCGACCATGCCGCGCGCATGCAGCAGGCGTTCGGTGAAGATGTGACCGCGATCCGCATCGGCACAAAGCTGGATTTCATCCACCGCGACGAATTCGGCGCGACGGTCCAGCGGCATCGCCTCCACCGTGCAGGCGAACCAGCGCGCCTCGGGCGGGACGATCTTCTCCTCGCCGGTGATCAGCGCGACGTATCTCTCTCCCTTCGCCGCGACCATGCGGTCGTAGTTCTCCCGCGCCAGCAGGCGCAGCGGGAAGCCGATGATCCCGGAGGCATGCGCGAGCAGCCGGGTGATGGCGAGGTGGGTCTTGCCCGTATTGGTCGGGCCGAGGACGGCGCGGACCCGTGGGGCGAACATCTGACCGTGGGACATATGTGTATTCGACGAGGTCCGTGGGGGCGGAGGTTGCGTGGCACGGCGCCGCGCCCTTGGCAACTGCGGCGGCCCATGCGGGCGCCGTCCGCGGCGCCGCGCAAACGCTTCGGAAGCGTGATCTTCACGCTCTCAACGATGCGGTAACCTCCCGCGTCCAACCTGACCCCGTGGCCGCATCGGGCCATGCGAGGGGGCAGGAGGCCCGGCATGTCGATCATGGCTCGACGTCAGACCGCACTCGTCAATGGCACGCGGCTGGCCTGGTTCGCCGGCATCGGGTCGCTCGCCGGCCTGGGATTGGCCGCCGGGCTGTACCTGGCTTGGCAGGACCCCGCCGGGCGATCGCCTTCAGCCGATGCGCCGGCCCTGCTGGAACCGCGGAGGCCGGAGCCTGCCACCCTGGCCGGCATGGGTCGCGCCATGGCGGCGCTGGAGCGGGACCTGGGCGTCTGGCACCGCCTGGTGGCGCCGCAGGGGCCGCTCGACCTCGCCTCGCTGCGCGCCGGGCTGCGCGGCGATCCCACGCCGCCATCCGCCCCGGCCCGGGAAGCGGAGGAAGCGGCGGAAGCGGCGGCGACCGCCTGGAACCCTGGCCGCCTGGTCCTGGTCGTGCTGGCGGTGCTGCTGGCCTCCGTCACGCTGGTGGCCGGGGTGGCGGCGCTGCTGCTGGAACGCTCGCTGCTGGGGCCGTTCCGGGCGCTGCGCGCCGCCGCCACGGCGCTTGTGGAGGGGGACCTGGACCAGCCCATCCCGGGCCTCGGCCGCGACGACGAGGCCGGTACCCTGGCCCGCGCGCTGGAGGGTGTGCGCCACCTGGCGCTGGCCGCCCAGGCCGAGCGGGACGCCGAGCCGGCAAGCCTTGAGGAGGCCGGGCTGCAACTGGAGGCGGCGGCCCGCCGCATCGAATGCGCCGCCGCCGCCGCCGCGGCCCTGGCACTGGAGGCGACGCTGGACCTCGGGCAGGCGCACCCATCCGGCGTCGCCCAGGGCGTCCGGGACCTGTCGCACCAGGTTGTGGCGATCCGCGCGGCGACGGAGCGCGCGCTGGATGCCATCGGCCACCTGTCCCAGGCCGCCGCGCCGGTCAGCACCAGCCAAGCGGCGGCAACCCGGGTGCCGGAGGAAGCACGCCTGGGCTGACCGCGCCGACGGCCCTGAGGGTCGGGCGGCGACATGCGGCTGGCGTTCCCGGCCGACCCGGACCCCGGTCTGGTTGGGGGCCTTGGCGGGGCCTGCGGCGCAGGTCAATTTGCGCCCGGTGAACGCCGCAACCCGCTTTGCCCTGCTCTACAGCGCCCAGTTCGTCGCGGTGGGCATCACCCTTCCCTTCCTGCCAGCGGTGCTGACAGCGCGCGGCATGTCGCCGCAGGAGGTCGGCGTGCTGCTGGCCACCGCCTCCGCCGTGCGACTGGTGGCGGGGCCGCTGGGCGGGCGGCTTGCGGATGCGCTGGGCGATGCGCGGCTGGTGCTGGCGGTGGGGGCCGGCCTCGCCACGCTGGTGGCCAGCGGCCTGCTGCTGCCGGCCGGTTTCCTGCTGCTGCTGCTGGTGATGGCGCTGCACAGCGCCGCCTTCGCGCCGGTGGTTCCGCTGACCGATGCGCTGGCCGTCACCGCATCCCGGGGCGCCGATGGACAGCGGACCGGCGGCTTCGACTATGCGCGGGTGCGCGCCGCCGGCAGCATCGCCTTCATGCTGGCGGCCATCGCCTGTGGCCAGGCGGTGGCGCTGTTTGGCATCGATGCGGCGGTGTGGCTGCTGATTGCGGGGCTTGGTGCGACCTCGCTGGCCGCGCTGGCCCTGCCGCCGGTCGTCCCGCGCGCCGGCCGGGTGGTGTCCCGCGGCTGGGCCGGGTTCTTCGCGCCGCTCCGCATCCCGGCGATGCGACGGCTGATGCTGGTCTCCGCGCTGATCCAGGGCAGCCATGCGATGTACTACGGCTTCGGCACGCTGCACTGGCAGGCGGCGGGGCTGGGCGCCGGGCTGATCGGCGGGCTGTGGGCGGTGGGCGTGCTGGCCGAGATCGCGCTGTTCCTGTGGGGGCGCGGGCTGGTGGCGCGGCTCGGGCCGGTTGGCTTATCGGTGGTCGCGGCACTCGCGGGGGTGCTGCGCTGGGCGGTCACGGCCGTCACGGTGGACCCGCTGTTCCTGTTCCCGGCCCAGGCGCTGCATGCCGGCACCTTCGCCATGCAGCACCTGGCGATGATGGCGGTGCTTGGCCGCGTGGTGCCGCCAGCCGAGGCGGGCACGGCGCAGACCCTGCACGCGGCGCTCGGCGTCGGGTTGTGGATGGGGCTGCTGGCGCTGGCCAGCGGGCCGCTCTACGCCGCCTTCGGCGGGACCGGCTTCTGGTTCATGGCCGGGCTCTGCGCGCTCGCGGTGCCGGCCAGCCTGTGGCTGGCAGCCGCTCTACGCCGCTGAGGGCAGATCTTCCCAACCCGCGCCGTGCCAGATGCGCGGGATGATGCGGGCGCGGCCATCCTCCACCAGGATGCGGTTGTAGGCGTTCGGCGTGCCGCGCAGCCGTACGGAGGTGGCGCTGCCGGATTGCGCCACCACCAGCCCGCCTTCCCGCACCGGACGCACATCGCCGAGATGCAGATGCCCGGTCAGCACCAGCCGCACATCATGCCGGGCGAAGGCCGCCAGCGCCGGCTCGGAATTGCCGACCAGCCGCGCGCCGGGGTTGAGTTGCGGCGCCAGGAAGGGGTGGTGCGCCACGACGATCCGGAACAGGCCCGGCGGCAGCGCCGCCAGCCGGCCTTCCGCAATGGCCAGCCGGCTGCCCGAAACCCGGCCGCGCGCCCAGTTCAGGTACAGCCCGCCGCGGCGGGCGGTGTTCATGCCGACCACGGCAATCTCGGCATCCTCGAAGACCGGCTCCGTCGCCTCCTGCACGTGGCGGCGCCAGCGGCGGTAAGGGTCGGAGAAGCGCTCGACCAGGTTGTAGGGCGACATGTCGTGGTTGCCCGGCACCACCAGCAGCGGCGCCGGCAGGGCGCGCAGGAAGTCCATCGCCGCGATGAATTCATCGTGCCGTGCCCCCTGCGTCAGGTCGCCGGAGACGGCGATGAGGTCCGGCGCCCACTCCGCGACCTCCTGCGCCAGGGCCGCGACCACGGCCGGGTCCTCCGCACCGAAGTGCAGGTCGGACAGATGCGCGATGCGACGCGTCATGGGGCCGTTTCGGCCGCCGTCTCAGGGGAGGGCACGATGACGCGCAGCGCGCCGGGATGGATGCGGTAGACCAGCGGCGGCGGAATCAGCAGCGCCTCGCCATCGTTCATCACCCGCAGCGCCGTGCGGGCGGAGCCGATGGTCACCACCTTCGCCGTACGCTCCTGCACCAGGCGGGAGCCACGCCAGGTTCCGAGGAACATGCCCGCCATCATCTTCACCCACCACCACGCGCCATAGCGACGTGCCACATACAGGGCGAGTTCCCCTGCATCGAGGCGCTGGCGGGTCATCATCATCCCGAAGCCTTCGTCGTAGCGGTTGTTCGCCACCGCCAGGGCCCGGGTCCACAGCCGCACCGTACGCCCCTGTTCCAGTGCCACCGAGAGCCGCATCGGCCGGTGCCGCCATTCGGAGCGTAGCGCCGCCAGGGCGAAGATCAGGCGCGGCCGCCAGCCGGCCTTGCCGCGCCCGCGTTCCCGGTGGCGGCCGAGCCAGGACGGGGTGCCGAGGACGGAGGAGCATAGGAAGACGTGGCCGTTCACCTCCGCCACGTCGATGGTCCGGATGGTGCCGTGCGCCAGCGCCTCCGCCGCCGCCGCCAGTTCCAGCGGGATGCCGAGGTCCTTGGCCAGCATGTTCATGGTGCCGAGCGGCAGGATGCCGAGTGCGGTGTCCTTGCCCATCAGCCGCTCGGCCGCAGCCATGATGGAGCCGTCGCCGCCGCCCACCACCACGGCCTGCGCGCCCATGGCCACCGCCTCGTCCAGCCGGGCCAGGAGGCCTTCGGCATGGTCGGGCACCAGCACGGCCTCAAGCCCGGCATCCTTCAGGTGGCGGGTGACCTCCGCCTCGATCGTGTCGCGGCCGAGGGCGGTGCCGGAGGAGGCGTTGATGACCACGGCGATGCGCATCGCCGGAGCGGCGTGGGGCATCGCCGGAGCGGCGTGGGGCATCGCCGGAGCGGCGTGGGGCGTCGCCGTGGCGGCGTGGGGCGTCGCGGTGGCGGCGAGGTGCGGGGACGTGGCGACAGGTTCGGGCGACGTGGCTCAGGTTCCGGAAGGGGCGGGCGATGTCAGAATGCGCCGGAGCGCCATCGGTTCGCCAGCATCCTTCGTCGGTGCAAATAAAACGGCTACACGCCCTCAGGGCACCGCGACGAGAAAGTCGGAGGAGACCCAGCCGACGAAGCCGCGCGGCGTGCGCACCTGCCACCACTGCTGAGACATGGCGAGCCGTTCCACCAGCGTGCCCTCCGGCAGCGCGCCCGTGGCCTCACCAGCCGGGTTGCGACGGAAGGTGAGGGTGGAGGGCGCGACGCCCTGCACGCGGAAGCGCGGCAGGCGTTCCGGCACCAGGGTGGGCGTGGGAGCCGGGCTCAGCGCGTCCAGCGCCACAGCCACTTCCAGCCGCATCCGGTCACCCACCGGGTGCGCCCCGACGACGGAGGGGTCGAAGGCCAGCCGTGTGATGTCCCACTTGTTGCGCTGGGGGATGCCCAGCGTCGCATGCACCTCCGCATGGGTCAGGATGGTCGCCCGCGTCACCGGGATGGCGTAGCGCCGGGCGAGTTGCGCCACCACGGCCACCATCGTGTCCCATTGCAGCTTCAGCAGCGGCGCTGCGCCACCGGCGAAAGGGTGTTCCTCCGCCTGGTGCATGCAGCACATGGAAACGCCGATGGCGCCCGTATTGGCGTTCAGCGTGTGCGAGGCCGGCGGCAGCCCGGAGCCGCGCGCATTGGCGGCGATGGACCGGTCCCCGCGCACCAGCGCGCCGGTGCCCTCGATCAGGATGTGGTAGGATTTGCGGTCCGTGGCGTTGGCCGCGTGGCGCCCGGCGGTCCAGTGCACATGGATTCGCTCCATGCGGGCGTCGGGCATCCAGTCCTTCGGGATGAGGTCGGCCATGGCGGTTCCGATCGGCCTGTGGGACGCGCGGATACGCTACCACAACGAAATGCCGATGCCGCTCAAGAAAAAGGGCGCGGCCCCTGCGGACCGCGCCCCTCAACCAACCGATGCGGCTTTGGTCAGGCGGCCTTGGCCATTCCGCGCAGCACGTAGTTCAGGATGCCGCCGTTCTTGTAGTACTCGACCTCATCCGCCGTATCGACGCGGCAGAGCAGGCTGGTCTGGTGCGTCGAGCCGTCCGGGCGGTGGATCACCAAGCCGACCTGCATGCGGGCCTTGAGGTCCTCGAGCCCGATCAGGTCGATGGTCTCGGCGCCGGTGATGCCCAAGGTCTGGCGGGTCTCGCCATTCTGGAACACCAGCGGCAGCACGCCCATGCCGACCAGGTTCGAGCGGTGGATGCGCTCGAAGCTCTCGGTGATCACGGCCTTCACGCCGAGCAGGAAGGTGCCCTTCGCGGCCCAGTCGCGGGAGGAGCCGGTGCCGTATTCCTTGCCGCCGAAGATCACCAGCGGCACGCCCTCCGCCTTGTACTTCATCGCCGCGTCGTAGATCGGCAGCACCTCGCCGGAAGGATGATGCTTGGTCATCCCGCCCTCGATCCCCGGCACCAGCTCGTTGCGGATGCGGGTGTTGGCGAAGGTGCCGCGCATCATGACTTCGTGGTTGCCGCGGCGGGCGCCGTAGCTGTTGAAGTCATGCTGGCGCACCTGGTGTTCCAGCAGGTAGTCACCGGCCGGCGAGGCCTTCTTGATGGCACCGGCCGGAGAGATGTGGTCGGTGGTGATGCTGTCCGCCAGGCAGGCCAGCACGCGCGCGCCGGTGATCGGCGGGATCGACGGGATCTCCATCGTCATGCCGGTGAAGTAGGGCGGGTTCTGCACGTAGGTGGACCCGCCGTTCCAGCGATAGGTGTCGCTGTCGGTGTCCACGCGGATCGCCTGCCACTGCGCCGGTCCCTTGAACACGTCGCCGTAGCGCTGCATGAACATTTCCCGGGATACGGCGGAGTGAACCGTATCGTTGACCTCTTTCTGCGTCGGCCAGATGTCCTTCAGGTAGACCGGCTGGCCGTTGCTGCCGGTGCCGATCGGGTCGGCGGTCAGGTTCAGCTTCACCGTGCCGGCCAGGGCATAGGCGACGACCAGCGGCGGCGAGGCCAGGTAGTTGGCGCGGACGTTGGCGTGGACGCGGCCTTCGAAGTTGCGGTTGCCGGAAAGGACGCTGGAGACGACCAGCTTGTTGTCCTCGATCGCCTCCAGGATCGGGTCTTCCAGCGGGCCGGAATTGCCGATGCAGGTGGTGCAGCCATAGCCCACGGTCTGGAAGCCGAGCGCATCCAGGTCCGCCGTCAGCCCGGCCTTGTCGAGGTATTCGGTAACGACCTGCGAACCCGGCGCCAGCGAGGTCTTCACCCAGGCCTTCGGCCGCAGCCCCAGCGCCCGCGCCTTGCGCGCCACCAGGCCCGCCGCGACCATGACGTAGGGGTTGGAGGTATTGGTGCACGACGTGATCGCCGCGATCACCACGTCACCATGGCCGAGGTCGTAGTTGCGGTCCGCCACCGGCACGCGCAGGTCGGCCTTGTCGCCCGGCACGCCCATGGTGCCGGCCGCGAGGTCCTTGCCGAAGCTGGACGAAACCTGCGTCAGCGGCACGCGGTCCTGCGGCCGCTTCGGCCCGGCCATGGAGGGCTCGACCGTGGACAGGTCGAGTTCCATCGTGTCGGTGAACACCGGGTCGGGCGTCGAGGCATCGCGCCACAGGCCCTGCGCCTTCGCGTAGGCTTCCGTCAGCTTGATGCGATGCTCGTCGCGGCCGGACAGGCGCAGGTAGTCGATGGTGGTCTGGTCCACCGGGAAGAAGCCGCAGGTCGCGCCGTATTCCGGGGCCATGTTGCCGATGGTGGCACGGTCGGCGAGCGCCATGTCCTCCAGGCCCGGGCCGTAGAATTCGACGAACTTGCCGACCACGCCCTTCTTGCGCAGCATCTGCGTCACGGTCAGCACCATGTCGGTGGCCGTCACGCCCTCTCGGACCTTGCCGACGAGCCGGAAGCCGATGACGTCCGGGATCAGCATGGCGATGGGCTGGCCGAGCATCGCGGCCTCGGCCTCGATCCCGCCGACGCCCCAGCCGAGCACGCCGAGGCCGTTCACCATGGTCGTGTGGCTGTCGGTGCCATAGCAGCTATCCGGGAACACGTAGGTGTCCGGGCCGTCCTGCGCGGTCCAGGCGACCTGCGCCAAATACTCCAGGTTCACCTGGTGGCAGATGCCGGTGCCCGGCGGCACGACGCGGAAATTGGCGAAGGCGGACTGGCCCCAGCGCAGGAACTCATAGCGCTCGCCGTTGCGCTCGAATTCCACGTCGACGTTCTTCTGCAGCGCGCCCGCGGTGCCGGAGAAGTCCACCATCACCGAATGGTCGATCACGAGGTCGACCGGCACCAGCGGATTCACCTTCTTGGGGTCGCCGCCAAGGCTGTCCAGCGCATCGCGCATCGCGGCCAGGTCGACCACGGCCGGAACGCCCGTGAAGTCCTGCAGCAGGATGCGGGCCGGGCGGAACGGCACCTCCTTGGTGGAGGAGCCGTTTTCCAGCCAGGCGACGACGGCCTTGGCGTCGTCCACGGTGTAGCTGCGGCCATCCTCGAAGCGCAGGACGTTTTCCAGCAGCACCTTCAGGCTGACCGGCAGGCGGCTCGGATCGCCGATCGCCGCGGCAGCCTCGGGCAGGCTGAAGTAATGATAATCCTTGCCGTCCACCTTGAGGGTACGGCGGGTCTTCAGGCTGTCCTGCCCGATCATCCGCATGGTCCGGGGTCCCCGTCTGGCCTTGCGCCGGCCTGGGTGCCACCCCGGAAGCGGGGCGCCTTGCGCCAGGTCGGGCGCGGTTCCGCCCCGGCGCTTTCGCGACCGCGGCTTGCGGCTTAAACCACAGGCCTCCGGGCCGGTCCATCCGCCAGCCCGCCTTATGCGGGGATGGTATGCTGGAAGCGCGGGATTTGGCCTGTTGGCGGGGCGACCGCGCGATCTTTGCCGGACTTTCCTTCACCCTGGAGGCGGGGGGCGCGCTGCTGCTGCTCGGCGCGAACGGTGCGGGAAAGTCGAGCCTGCTGCGGCTGCTGGCCGGGCTGATCCCGGCGGCCGAGGGGCAGTTGCTGTGGGATGGCCAGGATGCGCTGGCGGATCGCGTCGGCCATGCCGCGCGGCTGCGCTACCTGAGCCACCAGGACGCGCTGAAGCCCTCGCTCTCGGCCGTGGAAAACCTCCGGTTCTACGCCCGTCTGTGGGGCGGCGACGTGGCGGCCGCGCTGGCTGCGGTCGGCCTGGCGGAGCTGGCCGACCTGCCGGCGCGGGTGCTGTCCTCCGGCCAGAAGCGACGGCTGGCGCTGGCCCGGCTGGCGCTGGCGCCGGTGCCGCTGTGGCTGCTGGACGAGCCGACGGTGGGTCTGGATGCGGCCTCCGTCGCACGACTCGGCGGCCTGCTCGCCACCCACAGGGCGGCCGGGGGCGCCGTGCTGGCCGCCACCCACCTGCCGCTGCCGCTTCCGGGCGCGCGGGAGCTGGCGCTTTGAGAGGTTTCAGCGCCGTCCTCGGGCGGGAAATCCGCCTCGCCCTGCGGCATCCGGCCGATGCGCTGGCGGCGGTGCTGTTCTTCGTGCTGGTCTGCGCCCTGTTCCCCTTCGGCATCGGCCCCTCGCCGGAGGTCCTGGCGCGGATCGCCCCCGGCGCCCTGCTCGCCGCGGCGCTGCTGGCCGCGCTGCTGCCGCTGGACCGCCTGTTCGGGGCCGAGGCGGAAGACGGCTCGCTCGACCAGCTTCTGCTGTCCGGCCTGCCGCCGGCGGGCCTCGCCGCCGCGAAGGCGCTGGGCCACTGGGTGGTCACCGGCCTGCCGCTGCTGCTCGCCACGCCGGTCGCCGCCGCCATGCTGAACCTGCCGGTGGAGGCCTGGGGCGTGGCGATGCTGGCGCTGGGGCTGGCGACTGGCGTGCTGTCGCTGTTCGGCACGGCGGGGGCGGCGCTGACGCTCGGCGCCCGGCGCGGCGGCGTCCTGCTGCCGCTGCTGGTGCTGCCGCTGTCGATCCCGGCGGTGATCTTCGGCGCCGCCGCGATCGAGGCCGCCGCCGCCGGCCTGTCCGCGCGCCCCTACCTGCTGCTGCTGGCCGCCCTGCTGGCGCTGGCCGCGCCGCTGGCGCCGCTGGCCGCCGGGGCTGCGCTGCGCGGGGATTAACCCCTTCCACACGCCGAGGCGGTGATCCGGCAGGTGGCGAGCGGGTCGCGCGACCGGCACTCGGCGATCGCGTCCCGCTCCGCCACCGCCTGGGTCGGCCCCGATCCGGCGGAGAGCGAGGTCACCACGTAGGAGTCCGGGTTCGAGGTCATGAACATCGCCCACTGGCTGCGCTTCACGCCATGTGCGGCGGCACCGCAGGCGGCGGTGAACTCGGCCAGGATGCGGCAGCCGGGACCGGCGGAGGAGCAGGTGCGTTCCGCGACCCGGTGCGCCGCCATCCGGTCCCGCTCGCCCACCACCAGGCCGAAGGCGGCGGAGGGGGTGCGGGCGCCATAAATTACGCCGTGGCCCGTGGCGGGGCGGGTGGCTGCGGGCAGCGGGCGTGGCGCCGGTGCGGCCGGAGCCTGGATGTTCGGTGCCTGGATGATCGGCGCCTGGACCCTGCGGTGTGCCACCGACTGTGGGCGCAGCGCCTGCGGATGGGAGGTTCGGAGCGCGGCGGGGGTCGCATGCGCAGGTCCTGCACCCGGCTGCCGGCCGCGACCGCTGGCCTCGGCGGTGGCGCGGCCGCTCTGCTGTGTCAGGTAGGCGACGGTCGCGGCGCAGCGGATGGCGCAGGCCTGTGCCGCATTGGTCCGGGCTCCACTCGTTTGGGCACATTCCGCGCGGCACATCGCGCCGGCCTCGGGGTGCAGGCTGCGGGACTGGGCCTTGGCGGGCGCGGCCAGCCCGGGCAGCACCAGCATGGCACCGAGGAACAGGGCAGGGGCGGCGCGGCGGAGCAGGCTGGGGCGCATCGGGCAGGTCCTTGGGAGGGCGCCCCCTTGTTGGGGCCGCGTCGTGGCGCCTTTCTGCCGGCCCGACCTTGCAGGGCGATGTTGCGCTGTTGCCGTTACCGTTTGGTTCGTTTCGCGGAACGTCGCGTTGCGCGACACGCAATGTGACTTCTGTTTCGCGCCGGCGTAGGCAGCGCGGCCATGGATCTGCCGATGGAACTGCCCGAACTCCCCGTCTCCGAAGCGCTGCCCCGCCTGCTGGCGGCGCTCCGCGAGGGCTCCAACGCTGTCCTGGTCGCCCCGCCCGGCGCCGGCAAGACCACGCTGGCACCCCTGGCGCTGATGGCCGAGCCCTGGGCGCAGGCCGGCAAGATCCTGGTGCTGGAGCCGCGCCGCGTCGCCGCCCGCGCCGCCGCCCGACGCATGGCCGATCTGCTGGGGGAGCCCGCACCGGGTGGCACCATCGGCCTGGCGACCCGGCTGGACCGCATGGTCTCCGACCGCACGCGGGTCGAGGTGGTGACGGAGGGCCTGCTGGTCCGCCGGCTGCAATCGGACCCGGGCCTTGATGGCGTCGCTGCCGTGCTGTTCGACGAGGCGCATGAGCGCAACCTTGACACCGACCTGGCGCTCGCCTTCTGCCTCGACGTGCAGCGCGCGCTGCGGCCGGAGCTGCGACTGCTGGCGATGTCCGCGACGCTGGATATTTCGCAGTTCGTGTCCCTGCTGGGCGATTGCCCGCTGGTCGAGAGCCTCGGCCGCGCCTTCCCGGTGCAGATCGAACACCGCCAGCGCGACCTGAAGGACTCCCGGGATTTGCCGGAGGCGATGGCGGCGGCGATCCGGGAGGCGCTCGCGAAACATCCCGGCGACGTGCTGGCCTTCCTGCCCGGCTGGGGCGAGATCCGCCGCACCGCGGACCGGCTCTCGGGCGTCGATGCCGAGGTGCTGCCGCTGCATGGCGAGATGCCGCCGGCCGAGCAGGACCGCGCATTGAATCCCTCGGATCGCCGAAAAGTCGTCCTGGCGACCTCGATTGCGGAAACCTCGCTGACGGTGCCGGGGGTGCGGATCGTGGTGGATGGCGGCTTCCGGCGCACTCCGCGACTCGACCCCGCCTCCGGCCTGGCGCGGCTGGCGACGGTGCGGATCAGCCGGGCGGCGGCGGACCAGCGCGCCGGCCGCGCCGGGCGCACCGCCCCGGGGGTTGCGATCCGGCTGTGGTCGGAGGCGCTGCATCGCGGCCTGCCGTTGCAGGACCGGCCGGAGATCCTGGAGGCCGAGCTTTCAGGTCTGGCATTGGACTGCGCCGCCTGGGGCGCCGCGCCGGCCGATCTTCCGTTCATCGATGCACCCCCCGCCGGCGCTCTGGCGGCGGCGCGGGCGCTGCTGGCGGATCTCGATGCGCTGGATCCGCAGGGTCGCATCACCACCATGGGCCAGGGCATGGCGCGGATGGGCACGCATCCACGACTCGCCCGGATGCTGTTGGCCGCGGTGGACGAGGGGGAGAAGGCGCTCGCCGCCGACCTCGCTGCGTTGCTCGAGGAGCGCGATCCGATCCGGGGCCGCGACCAGCCCTCCGACATCAACTCGCGGCTGGAACTGCTGCATGGCGCGGACCATCCGGACGCGGACCGCGCCACCATCCAGCGCATCCGCCGCGCCGGCGCGCTGCACCGCAAGCGCCTGCGCCTGCACGGTTCGGCGCTGCCGGGCGGGGAGGCCGGGCCGTTGCTGGCGGCGGGATTCCCGGACCGCATCGCCGCGCGCCGCGGCAGCATGGACGGCGCCTTCCGGCTGGCCTCGGGTCAGGGTGCGCGTCTGATGGCGACCGACCCATTGTCCCGCGCGCCGCTGCTGGCCGTCGCCGACCTGGAATTGCAGGGAACCGAGGCGCGCATCCGCATGGCCGCCAGGCTGGACCGCGCCGCGCTGGAAAGCCGCTTCCCCGAACGCCTGCGCTGGGTGGAGGGCGCCGCCTTCGATGCCCGCGCCGGCGCCGTGCTGGCCCGCCGCCGCCTGGTCTTCGGCCCGCTGGTGCTGGAGGAACATTTTCTTCAATCGCCCGACCCTGGCGTGATGGCGGCCGCACTGGCGACTGCCATCGCCGAGCGCGGGCTGCGCGACCTCGACTGGTCGAACGCCGCGAAGCAACTGCGCGCCCGCATCGGCTGGATGCGCCGGGCGGAGGAGGGCGGCGACTGGCCGGACCTTTCCGATGCCGCGCTGGCGGCCACCGCGCCGGATTGGCTGGCGCCGCACCTGCATGGTCGCACGAAACTGACCGAGGCGAAGGCGCTGGACCTCGTCGCCGTGCTGCGCGGGATGCTGCCCTGGGAGGCGCAGCGGCGGCTGGAGGCGGCCTTGCCGGCACGGCTGGACCTGCCCGCCGGCCGCAGCGCCGCCATCGACTATGACCGGGACGTGCCGACGCTGGAGGCGCGCGCGCAGCACCTGTTCGGCCTGCCCGGCCTGCCGAAGCTGGCCGGTGGGCGCGTGCCCTTGCAGGTCTCCCTGCTGTCGCCCGCCGGCCGGCCCATTGCGGTGACCGGGGACCTCGAGCGCTTCTGGCATGGCGGCTGGGCGGAGGTGCGGCGGGAGATGCGTGGCCGCTATCCGCGCCACCCCTGGCCAGAGGAGCCCTGGGCCGCGCAGCCGCCGCCACCGCGAGGTTCTTGACCAGGCCGGAGGGACAGGATGGTGTGATGCCAGCGGAAGACCATATGAAGCGCGGCCTGCCTGCCCCCGGAGAGCCCATGTCCACAGTCCTCAGCCGCCGCGCCCTCGCCGGCCTCGCCCTGCTGCCCGTGGTCGGCTGCGCCGCGCCGCCGGCCCAGGCTCAGCGCGGTGCGCTGCTGCCGGATTTCGCCGATCTGGCGGAACGGGTGCTGCCGGCGGTGGTCAGCATCTCCGTCACCTCCGAGGCCCGCGCGGACATTCCGCCGGAACTACGCGGCACACCCTTTGAGCGCTATTTTCGCGAACGGGAGCGTGGTCGCGGCCGTGGGCCGCAGGTGCAGGGCGCCGGCTCCGGCTTCGTGATCGACCCGGCCGGGCTGCTGGTCACCAACAACCACGTGATTGGCAACGCCACGCGGGTGCAGGTGACGTTCCAGAACGGCCAGGAGTACCAGGCACGCCTGGTCGGATCGGACGAGCTGACCGACCTCGCCTTGCTGCGGATCGAGGCGCGCGGAACCCTGCCGGCGCTGGCCTGGGGCAGCTCGGCCGCCATGCGCGTCGGCAACTGGGTACTGGCGGCGGGCAACCCGTTCGGCCTCGGCGGGTCCATCACCTCCGGCATCGTCTCGGCGCGGGGGCGGGAGATCGGCGCCGGGCCGTTCGACGACTTCATCCAGACCGATGCGCCGATCAATCCCGGCAATTCCGGCGGCCCGCTGTTCAACACGGCGGGCGAGGTCATCGGCATCAACACCGCCATCTACTCGCCCTCCGGCGCCTCCGCCGGCATCGGCTTCGCGGTGCCGTCGGACCTGGCGCGCGGCGTCATCGACCAGCTGCGCGGCAGCGGGCGGGTGGAGCGCGGCTGGCTTGGCGTCTCGGTCCAGGATGTCGGCAGCGAGCCAGGTGCCACGCCCGCCGCCACGCCGGCCGGCGCCGTGCTGGTGGCGGGGGTGGAGCGTGGCAGCCCCGCCGCGCGGGCCGGCCTGCGCCAGGGCGACCAGGTGGTGGCGATCAACGGGGAGGCGGTGGCGACCAGCCGGGCGCTGGTGCGCGGCATCGCGGCCGTGACGCCGGGCCAGACCGTGCGCCTGTCCATCCTGCGCAACGGAAGGCCGACCGAAGTGCCGGTGCAGGTCGGACGGCGACCGACAGCGCCCGGCTGAGGGTTAAGCACTCGTCATCTCAAGGCGCCCGGCCGGGCAGGTGACGCCAAGCCACCCGGCGCCCTATCCTGCCGCATTGGTAAGAAGGCCCAGACACCCATGCGGATCCTGCTGGTGGAGGACGACGTCGAGGTCGCCCGCTTCGTGAAGAAGGGGCTGCAGGAGGCTGGCCACACGGTCGAGCACGCGGCGAACGGCCGCGACGGCCTGTTCCTGGCGGCCTCCGAGCCGTTCGACGTGCTGGTGCTGGACCGCATGCTGCCCGGCGGCGTGGATGGCGTGCGCCTGGTGGAGACCCTGCGCGGGCAGGGCAACCTCTCGCCGGTCCTGTTCCTGTCGGCGCTGACCGCGGTCGATGAGCGGGTGAAGGGCCTCAAGGCCGGCGGCGACGACTACCTGACCAAGCCCTTCGCCTTCGCGGAATTGTTGGCGCGGGTCGAAGCGCTGGGCCGGCGCCCCTCGGCGGAGGTGCCGACGACGCGGCTGAAGGTGGCCGACCTGGAGCTCGACCTGCTGTCCCGCACCGTGACCCGCGGCGGCAAGCGGATCGACGTGCAGCCGCGCGAGTTCCGGCTGCTGGAACACCTGATGCGCCATGCCGGCCAGGTGGTGACGCGGACCATGCTGCTGGAGAAGGTGTGGGACTACCACTTCGACCCGCAGACCAACGTCATCGACGTGCATGTCAGCCGCCTGCGCCACAAGCTGGACAAGGGCTTCGACCGGCCGCTGATCCACACCGTGCGCAATGCGGGGTACATGATCCGCGCCCAGGCATGAGGTGGTGACCCCCGGCCTGGCGGAACTGCCGCTGATCGGACTGCTGCGCAGCGCCTCCGGCCGCTTCGCGCTGCTGTTCACCGCGCTGTTCGCCGCCGCCGCGACCGCCGCGGCCGTTGTGCTGTGGTGGAACACTGCCGGCGCGCTGGACCGGCAGACCGATGCCGCGATCCGCGCCGATGCCACGGCCCTGGCGGAACGTCGCCAGGATGCCGGCATCAGCGGGCTGATGACCTCGATCGCGGACCGCATCGCGCTCGATGTGCAGAACGAGGCGCTGTACCTGTTGCAGTCGCCGGACCGCACGACCCTCGCCGGCAACCTCGAGGCGTGGCCGGAGGAGGCAGAGGGCGACCCGCTCTGGATTCGCATCCCGCTGCTGCGTGAGGATTCGGAAAGCGAGGCGCGGCTGCTGCGCATCGACCTCGGCGAGGGCTACCGCATGCTGGTCGGCCGCGACGTGGCGGAGAAGCTGCGGCTACGGGCGCTGCTGAGCGAAGGCATCGCCTGGGCTGCCGCATCGTCCGCCGCCATCGCCGTGCTGGGCGCCTGGCTGCTGCGGCGCGCGCTGGAGGACCGGCTTGCGCCGGTCTACGGCACCGCGGCGGCGATCAGCGGCGGCGACCTGTCCCGACGCGTGCCGCTTTCCGACCGGCAGGACGAGTTCGACAGGCTCGGCATGACCATGAACGCCATGCTGGACCGCATCGCGCAGTTGATGGCGGGCGTACGCGGTGTCTCGGATGCCATCGCGCACGACCTGCGCACGCCGATCGCGCGCGCCCGGGCGAAGCTGGAGGAGTCGCTGAGCGCCGCCTCGGACGAGGAGGCGCTGCGGGCGGCGGTGGAACAGGGCATCGCGGACCTCGACGACATCGCCCGTGTCTTCAAGGCTGTGCTGCGCATCGCGGAGGTCGAGGCCGGCGCCCGCCGCGCCGCCTTCGCGCTGCTGGATTTGGCGCCGATGCTGGCCGATGCGGCGGAGCTGTACGGCGCCGCGGCCGAGGTGGGAGAACAGGTGCTGGAGACCAACCTGCCGGAGGCGCTGCCCCTGGTGGGCGACCGCGACCTGCTGCTGCAAGCGGTGGCGAACCTTCTGGACAACGCGCTGAAATTCAACCCGGCGGGTGGCCGCGTCGTCCTCTCGGCCCGGCAATCCGGCAATGTGGTCGAGATCGCGGTCGCCGATGACGGCCCGGGCCTCGCGGTGGCGGACCGGGTCCGGGTGGGCGAGCGTTTCTTCCGCACCGATGCGGCGCGCACCACGCCGGGGTCCGGCCTCGGCCTGTCCCTGGTCCGCGCGGTGGTGGCGCTGCATGGCGGGGAGGTGGTGCTGGCCGACAGCCATCCGGGCACCGTGCCGCCGGGCCTCACCGTGACGCTGCGCCTGCCCGTGGGCTGACCGGTGGCGGAGCAGGCCTTCTGGCACCCCGCGCTGGCCGGCGCGGGCGCGGTGCTGGCCGGCATCGGCCTGGCGCGCTTCGCCTATGTGCCGCTGTTCCCGGCCATGGTGGGCGAAGGGTGGGTGGATGGTGCCGGCGGCGGCCTGCTCGGTGCGGCGAATCTCGCGGGCTACCTGCTCGGCGTGCTGGGCGGCCGGGCGCTGGCGGCGCGGGCTGGCGTGGCGCGGGTGCTGGATGCCGGCATGGCGCTGGCGCTGCTTTCGTTCCTGGCCTGCGCGGTGCCCGGCGGGCTGTGGTGGTTCGTGCTGTGGCGCGGTCTCGCCGGCGTCGCGGGCGGGCTGCTGATGGCGCTCGCCGGACCATCGGTGCAGGCCAGCGTGGCGCCGGAGCGTCGCGGCATGGCGGGCGGCGTGGTGATGGCGGGGGCCGGCAGCGGCGTCGCGGTGGTGGGGCTGCTGGTGCCGCTGCTGCTGTTGGGCGGCCTCAGCCTGGCGTGGGGCGGCCTTGCCGTGGCTGTCGGGCTGCTGTGGGTCGCGGCGCGGCCGCACTGGCCGAACCCGCCGGCCCTGGCGGCGGCGGAGGCGGCGCAGGCGGTGCCGCGGGCGGCGCGGCTGCTGCTGGCCTATGGTCTGTCGGGCGCCGGGATGGTGGCGCCGATGGTCTACCTGGCGGACCTCGCGGTGCGCGGGCGCGGGCTCCCGGTGGAGGCGGCCTCCCTGGTCTGGGTGCTGTTCGGGCTGGGCGCGGTGGCGGGCACGCTGCTGGGCGGGGGGGTCGCCGGGCGGATCGGCGGGCGGCGGGCGGTGCCGATCTGGCTGGCGGTGCAGGTGGCGGCGTTGGCCGCGACATTGGTGCCGTGGTGGCCGGCGCTGCTGCTGGCCGCCCCGCTCGGCGGCTTCGCCGGCATCGGCGTGACGGCGGTGACGCTGGCCGCGGCGCGGGAGGCGGCGGGGGTGCAGGCCGGGGTGCTGTGGGTGCGCGCGACGGCGACCTATGCGGTGGCGCAGGCGGCGGTCGCCTTCGCCCTGGCCGCGCTGTTCGCCGGAACCGGCGAAAGCCACGCCGCCGTGTTCGGCGTCGGACTGGCTCTGTCCGTGGCGGCGCTGACCGCAGCCCTGGCGCGCCGCTGAGCGCAAGGAAATGGCGGGACCCCGGGGAAGGGGCCCCGCCGAGTTGGGGATGCCGGCCAGATCGGGGGGAGGGTCGGCACGGCATCCGAGGGAGAGACGGGCTGCGGGAGAAGGGCAACCCGAGACCCGTTATGACAGCAGGATGTTTCCCGATCCTTTCCGGCGCCGGGCTTGCCCGGTCTTTTCGCTCGCCACCGCAGGGCTTAAGCCTGCGCCGCATTCTCGGAGGGACTGGAGCGCATGGCGCAGGATGGGGGCCAGGGACTGCCGCTGGCCGGGCTGAAGATCGTCGAGCTGGGCCACTACATCGCCGGGCCCTTTGCGACGCGGCTGCTGGCCGATCTCGGCGCGGAGGTCATCAAGGTGGAGCCGCCGGAGGGCGATCCGATCCGCGGCTGGGGCAGCCGGCACAACGGCCATCCCGTCTGGTTCAGCATCCACGCCCGCAACAAGCTGTCGGTGACCCTGAACCTGAAGGACGCGGCGGACCGCGCCCGGCTGTTGAAGCTGTGCGCCCGCGCCGATGCCTTGGTGGAAAACTTCCGCCCCGGCTTCCTGGAGCGCATCGGCCTGGGGCCGGATGTGCTGCACGCCGAAAACCCGCGCCTGGTCATCGCCCGCGTCTCCGGCTTCGGCCAGGACGGCCCGTACCGGGACAAGCCGGCCTTCGGCTCGATCGGGGAGGCGATGGGCGGGCTGCGCCACCTGACTGCGACGCCGGGCGTGACGGAACACGCGCCGCCGCGCTGCGGCGTTTCGATCAGCGACGACCTGGCCGGCATGTACACCGCGCTGGCGGTGGCGGCCGCCTGCTGGGGCCTCAAGGGCAATCCGGAGGCGCGCGGCCGCATCATCGATGTCGACCTCGTCGGCAGCGTGTTCAGCCTGATGGAGGGGATGCTGCCCGAGTACGGCCTGACCGGCGCGGTGCGGCAGCCGGCGGGGTCAGCCATCCTGACCGCGGCGCCGACCAACACCTATCTCTGCGCCGATGGCAAATGGCTGTGCATCGGCGGCAATTCGGACCCGATCTTCCGGCGGCTGTGCGACGCCATCGGCCGGCCGGAAATGGCTGCCGACCCTCGTTTTGCCGACAACCGCGGCCGTTGCGCCAACATGGCGGAGATCGACGGCGAGATCGGCCGCTGGACCCGCACCCTGTCGGCCGCCGAGGCCGAGGCGGTGCTGGAGGCGGCGGACATCCCCTGTTCCCGCCTGTACGACATGCGCGACTGCGCCGAGGACCCGCATTTCCAGGCCCGCCAGACGGTGATGCGGGTCGAGGACCCGCTGATCGGCGAGACCCTGCTGCACCCGGCCGCGCCCTTCCGCTTCGATGGTGTCGCCCCGCGCGACATGGTGCGCTGGACGGGGCCGGCCGTAGGCGCGCACAACCACCACGTCTTTTCCGAATTGCTGGGGGAGAAAAACGATGGCTGAGGCGGTGATATCCGAGGTCGCGCCGCGCGACGGGCTGCAATCCATCGGCCCCTTCGTGCCGACCGCGTCGAAGATCGAACTGGTCCGCAGGCTGCACGCCGCTGGCCTGCGGCGGATGGAGGTGGGGTCCTTCGTCAGCCCGAAGGCGGTGCCGCAGATGGCAGATACCGGCGCGGTGCTGGAAGCCGCGCTGGCGCTGCCCGGCCTGGAATGCACCGTGCTGGCGCCGAATCGCCGCGGCTTCGAGGCGGCGCGTGCGGCGGGCGCGCAGCGCGTCGGCGTGTTCATGTCCGTCACCGAAAGCCACAACCTGGCCAATGTGAACCGCAGCCGCATGGACAGCTTTTCCGATTTGTCCGGCATCGTGGCCGATGCCGTGGCTTCGGGCATGCAGCTTCGCTTCAACCTGTCCTGCGCCTTCCACTGCCCGTTCGAGGGCGTGGTGCCGGAAGACGATGCGCTGGATTGGGTGGAGCGGGTGATGGCGCTCGATCCGGGCATCGAGATCTCGATCTGCGACACCACCGGCAATGCCGCGCCGGACCAGGTGCATCGCGTGTTCGAGAAGGCGATCCGCAGCTGGGGTCCCCGCTTCGCCTTCCACGGCCACGACACCTACGGCATGGGCGTCGCCAACTGCGCCGCGGCGTGGGAGGCCGGTTGCCGGGTGTTCGACAGCGCCGCCGGCGGCCTGGGCGGCTGCCCCTTCGCGCCGGGCGCCACCGGCAACGTCGCGACGGAGGATGTGGCCTGGCTGTTCCGGCGCATGGGTGTGGCGACGGGCGTGGAGTGGAACGCCCTGCTGGCGGCGGCGGATTTCGCGGCGGACATTCCGGGCGCGCTGCCGGGCGGGCGGATGCGGGCGGTTCCGGCCGCTCGGGCCGCGTAACGACCTCGCCTCGGCTGCCGTGCCCTGTTAGAACAGGGCCATGCGCGCCGTCCTTGCCTTGTTGCTGCTGATTGGCCTCGCCGCCTGTGGCAGCAGCCGCACTGCCTCCGTCGCACCGCTGCGGCCGCAGCTGGGCGAGCCGATTTCGTGCGTGCCTTATGCCCGCGCACGGTCCGGCGTGAGCCTGGCCGGCGATGCCTGGCAATGGTGGGACGCGGCAGCCGGGCGGTATGACCGGGGCGTGGCGCCGCGGCCGGGCAGCGTGCTGGTCATTGGCCGCACCGGGCGGATGCGGCTCGGCCATGTCGCGGTCGTCTCCCGCGTGGTCGGGCGGCGGGAGGTGCTGGTGGACCACGCCAATTGGGCGACCGGCGCGGCGCGCGGGCGGATCACCACGGATCAGCGCGTGGTCGATGTCTCGGCCGGCAATGACTGGTCGCTGGTGCGGGTCTGGTATCCCCCGATCAACGCGCTCGGCAACACCGCCTACCCGGCGCGCGGCTTCATCCACCCGCAGGCGCGCTACGCCGGCGGCTGAAGCGCTTTCCGGCGCAAGCCGAACACGTCATCCTGTGCGCAACGAAACCCGAGGAACCCCGAGATGCACCCCACCCGCCGCCTGCTGCTGGGCGCTACCCTGGCGACCGCGCCCCTCCTGTCCGCCCGTGCCCAGGCCACCTGGCCGAACCGCCCGGTGCGCTTCGTGGTGCCGTTCCCGGCGGGGTCCAGCCCGGACCTGACCGGCCGGGTGGTGACGGCGCATCTGGCGACGGCGCTGGGCCAGCCCGTGGTGGTGGAGAATCGCGCCGGCGCCGGCGGCAACATCGGCACGGACATCGTCGCAAAGGCGACGGACGAGCACACCATTGGCCTGTCCATCAACGGCCCGCTGTCCACCGCCCCGGCGCTGTTCCCGAACCTGCCCTACGACCCGAAGCGGGACCTGGTCGCGATCTCGCTGCTGGTGCGCGGGCCGCAATTCCTGGTGGTGAACAAGGACCTGCCGGTGACGGACCTCGCCGGCTTCATCGCCCATGTCCGCGCCAATCCGGGCAAGCTGGCCTTCGGCTCGGTCGGGCCGGGCTCGGGCGGGCATCTCGGCATGATCGACCTGATGGCCAAGGCGGGGGGGCTGGAGATGCTGCACGTGCCCTATCGCGGCTTCCCCGACGCGACGCTGGATCTGGTCGCCGGCCGAATCCAGGCCATGGTGGTGACGACGGCGGCGGTGATGGGCCAGGTGCGGGATAACAGCATCCGGGCGCTGGCCGTCACCTCCGCCAACCGCTTCGCGCTGACGCCGGCGGTGCCGACGCTGGCGGAACAGGGCATTGCAAACGCCGAATCCTATGGCTGGCAGATCATGGTGGCACCGGCCGCCACCCCGCCGGAGCGCATCGCGCGGCTGGCGGCGGAGGCGCAGCGGGCGCTGCGCGAGCCTGCCGGGCGCCAGCGCCTGGAGGCCGCGGGTTTCGAGGTGATGGCCAGCACGCCCGCCGAGGCCTCCGCCTTCCTGGCCGAGGAGACCGACCGCTGGGGCGGCATGATCCGGCGGCTCGGCATCCGGATGGATGCGTAAGGGCATCGCTGGCCAGAGCCGAAACCACTGAACGGTGACCGGCGCGGCGGCGTTCCTGCGCCGTTCCGCTGAACCATCTGGCACGCCTGCCGTTGCCCCCGGAGACACACCGGGAGAACGCCCATGTTCCTGCGCATCGACAAGCTGCAGACCGAATTGCCGCCGCCGAAGCGGAAAGACCCCAACGAGGCCGCCGCGCTGCAGGAACTGCTCGGCGGCAAGTATGGCGAGATGTCGACCCTCGGGAACTACATGTTCCAGAGCTTCAACTTCCGCAGCAAGGCCAAGCTGCGCCCGTTCTACAGCCTGGTCGCCAGCATCACGGCCGAGGAGCTGGGCCATGTCGAGCTGGTCAGCAACGGCGTCGCCATGCTGAACAACGGCCCTGACAGCGAGGGCGACGACACCGGCGATGGCGGCGACATCTCCGGCGCACCCTTCGACGCGATGAAGGAGATCCGGCTGGCCGGCGGCTTCTTCTCCCACGCCGGCGGCGCGATGCCGATCAACAGCAACGCCATGTCCTGGAACGCCGACATGGTGACCACCACGGGCAACGTCGTGGTCGACCTGCTGCACAACTTCCACCTGGAATGCGGCGCGCGTCTGCACAAGCTGCGGGTCTATGAGTCGGTGAAGGATCCGACTGCGCGGGAGGTCTGCGGCTACCTGCTGGTGCGCGGATCGGTCCATGCCCACGCCTATGCGCTGGCACTGAAGCAGATCACCGGGGCCGACATCACCAAGGTGCTGCCGACGCCGAACATCCCGCTGGGCAACATCCCGGAATGCCAGAAGTACCTGGATGAGGGCTCCCACCGCCGGCTCTATCGCTTCTCCCCGAACGACTACAAGGAGATGGTGGGGATCTGGGGCAATGGCGAAACCGCGCTGCCGGGCGACCCGCCGGGCGAGCTCGAGGTGATCGACGGCATGCCGGAGGGCGGCAAGATCCATCAGCTGGTCGGCGTGCCCTCGGCCTTCACGCCGGACTACGCGCCGGAGGAGATGTTCGAGATCGCCGAGAAGCTCACCAAGATGGGCCGGTAACCAAGCCGGGCCAGTTGGGCAGCAAGGGGGCCGGGAAACCGGCCCCCTTTTTCGTGTCAGGCCAGCTTCTCCGCCGGCGGGTCGTTGCGCGTCTTCCACAGGGAGAACAGCACTCCGCCCGCGATCAGTGCCAGCGTCACGCCGAGCGAGATCGCCGGGTCCAGCTTCCCGAACAGCTGGTTCCAGAAGATCTTCCCGCCGATGAACACCAGCACCAGCGCCAGCGCATACTTCAGGTAATGGAAGCGGTGGATCATGGCCGACAGCGCGAAGTACAGCGCGCGCAGGCCGAGGATCGCCATGATGTTCGCGGTGTAGACGATGAAGGTGTCCGTCGTGATCGCGAAGATCGCCGGCACGCTGTCCACCGCGAAGACCAGGTCGGCCAGGTTGATGACGACCAGCGCCAGGAACAGCGGCGTCGCCCAGACCACCAGCTTGTTGGTCTTGGGGTCGGGCTGGCGCACGAAGAACTTCTCGCCATGCAGCGCATCCGTCACCCGCATGTGGCGGCGCAGGAACTTCACCACCGGGTTCTTGGAAATGTCGGCATCGCCTTCCGGCACGAACAGCATCTTGATGCCGGTGGCGATCAGGAAGGCGCCGAAGATGTAGAGCAGCCAGTCATATTCCTGCACCAGCGCCGCGCCGATGCCGATCATCAGGCCGCGCAGCACGATGACGGCGATGATGCCCCAGACCAGGGCGCGGTACTGGTATTTCCGCGGGATGGCGAAGAAGCCGAAGATCAGGCTGATGACGAAGACATTGTCGATCGACAGCGCCTTCTCGATGAAGAAGCCGGTGAAATAGGTGACGCCGGCATGGGTGCCGTCGGAGGTGACGATGTGCCCGGCCTCGTAGGCCCACCAGATGCCGCCGCCGAAGAGCATCGCGAAGCCGATGTAGAAGGCGGAGAGATAGAGGCTCTCGGAGATGCCCATCTCCTTGTCTTCCTTGTGGAGGACACCGAGGTCGAAGGCGAGCAGGCCGAAGACGATCGACAGGAAGGCAACCCACATCCAGACCGGCTTGCCGATCCATTCGTACAACAGGAATTCCATGAACATCTCGCTCCGGGTCATGCGGAAGACGCCCGCGGTCGCGGGCGAATTCACAAGGGCACCCCGGCAACGGGTGTCACGATCCGGGCCGGGTTCGTGGCAGGCTTGGCGGTCTCTGGCGATCCGACATCGCGGGGGCGGCATACATCGCCGCCCGAGCCGCCAGAGGGGCCCGGATCAGGCGCCGACGTAATGGCCGGCCGGAGGGGCTTCAAGCCTCCACGCATGGACGGGATGAAATAATTTGGCCACGTGACGCAGCCGGGCGTCTGGCGGTGAATTCGGGCCGTCCCCGGTTGTCTGCGGCGGCCCGGCAGGCCATGTGCTGATTTGCGGAAGACGCGGGGGCGGACTAACCTGCGTCCTTGAGGCAATCGGGCCCCCTGCAACAGGCGGGCCACTCACGGGATCGAGGCGTCGCTATGGGTTCGTTCAGCATCTGGCATTGGCTTGTCGTTCTGCTCGTCATCCTGCTGCTGTTCGGCAGCGGGAAGATCAGCGGGCTGATGGGCGACCTGGCCAAGGGCATCAAGTCCTTCAAGTCGAACATGAAGGAAGACGACGACAAGGATGCGTCCATGACGGCGGACGCGGCCTCCCAGACCCCGGCACAGCCGGCCGGTTCCATCGCGGCTCCCGGCACGCAGCCGGCCCAGGCGCAGACCACAGGGACCAGCCGCCCGGCGGCCTGAAGCGGGAGGCCTGAAGCGGGCGGCCTGAACCAGGCACTTGCGGCCGCATCACGCGGCCGTCATCGCTTGGTTGCCCAGCAGACGTGGCAGCCCTAGACTTGCCACGTAATGGACGTGCCCCGTCATTGGCGGGGTCGCGCGCCGACCCCTGATCAAAGGGGCCGGCGTTTTGCGTTTGGGGGGCTTCAAGACATGAACAGGCCGGCAACGAACGGCGGCGCGTCGGTCATCGCGGAATCGGGTGCGACCGTGACGGCGATCGACGACATGGAGTTCGCCTCCGCCCGCCGCGAACTGGCGGGCTGGCAGGGCATCGGTTGGCGCGTCGCGGCTGTGGCCTTCGTGCTGTGGCACATGTGGGTGCTGCTGGTGGCGCCTGCGGACCCGACCGTGGCGCGGGCGGTGCACGTCTTCCTCGGCGCCGCGCTCGGCTTCGCGCTGTTCGCGCCCAGCACCGTCGTCGGCGGCGCCGGCACGCGGGTCGCGTGGTACGACTGGCTGCTGATGATCCCCTGCCTGCTGGTGCCTCTGCACTACATGCTGGATGCCGACGGCATCGAGATGCGCAGCTTCATGGGGCCGAACTGGCAGGACATCGCGGTCGGCACGGTCGGCATCCTGCTGGTGCTGGAATTCGCCCGCCGCACCGCCGGCTTCATCATGCCGCTGATCGCCGTGGTGTTCATCGCCTACTGCTTCGTCGGGCCCTGGATGCCCGGCATCCTGTTCCATGGCGGCATCGCGTTCGAGCAGGCGGTGGTGGAGCTGTTCAACAACAACGGGGTGCTCGGCACCATCGTGCAGGTCTCCGCCACCTTCATCATCCTGTTCGTCACCTTCGCCGCCTTCCTCACCGCTTCCAAGGCCGGCGACTACTTCAACGATTTCGCGCTCGCCCTGGTCGGGCGCGCACGTGGCGGGCCGGCCAAGGTCACCGTCATCTCCGGCATCCTGTTCGGCGCGATCTCCGGCAGCGCGGTGGCCAACGTCGTCGCCTCCGGCACCTTCACCATCCCGATGATGCGCCGCGTCGGCTATTCGCGCGAAACCGCCGCGGCGGTGGAGGCCACCAGCTCGACCGGCGGGCAGATCACGCCCCCCGTCATGGGCGCCGGCGCCTTCATCATGGCCGAGGTGCTGGGCATTCCCTACACCGAGATCGCGCTGGCCGGCCTGATCCCGGCGCTGCTATTCTACCTGGCCAACTACATCCATTGCGACCTGAACGCCCGCAAGGCCGGCATCATGGGCCTGAAGCGGGAGGATCTGCCGCGCTGGGTGGATCTCGGCCGCCGCGCCTACATGGCGGCCCCGCTGATCCTGATGATCGCCATGCTGGTGATGGGCTATTCCCCGTTCCGCGCCGCGGCCACCGGCATCGCGGCGACCATCGCCATCATGCTGTTCACCGCCCTGGCACACCGCCTGATCCTGCGGCGTGAGGCGCTGGTGCCGGGCCTTGTCGGTGCCTTCGTGGAGCTGTTCTGGGCCATCGAGCGCGCCCTGGCCGGCTCGGCCAAGGAGGTGATGCAGCTGATTGCCGTCTGCGCCGCCGCCGGGCTGGTGGCCGGCGTCATCGGCCTGACCGGCGTCGGCGGCCGCTTCGCCAACATGCTGCTGCAGATCGCGGCCTCCTCCGAATTCCTGGCGATGCTGTTCGCCATGGTCGTCGCCATCATCCTCGGCATGGGGGTGCCGACCACGGCGGCCTATGCCATCGCGGCGGCGGTGGTGGCGCCGGGCCTGATCAACATCGGCGTGCCGGCGTTGGTGGCGCACATGTTCATCTTCTACTTCGCCATCCTGTCCTCCATCACGCCGCCGGTCGCACTCGCCTCCTTCGCCGCGGCCTCGATGGCGGGGGCTGACATGTGGAAGACCAGCATGATCGCGGTGAAGCTGGGGCTGGCCACCTTCATCGTGCCCTTCATGTTCTGGCTGTCCCCGGCGCTGCTGGCACAGGGCGATCTGCACGTGATCCTGCAGGCGGTCGCCACCGCCGGGCTCGGCGTGTTCCTGCTGGCCTGCGCGACGGAAGGTTGGATGCTGAACGGGCCGCTCGCCCTGCCGCTGCGCGTCGTCTCCGGCGCCACCGGGCTCGCGCTGATGGTGCCGGAACTCTGGACCGACCTGGGCGGCCTCGTGATCGCCGCGGCGCTGCTGGCCTGGCAGCATCGCAGCTTCAAGGCGCCGGTCGCGGCATGAAGGCGGCGGCGGAGGCGATCGTCGCCGCCGGGCGGCGGCTCGATGCGCTCGGACTGGTGCCGGCGACGGCGGGGAATTTCTCCGTCCGCCTGGATGCACGCCGGCTGGCGGTCACCGTCTCCGGCCGGCACAAGGGTTTCCTGGCGACGGATGATGTCATGGTCGTCGATCTCGACGGCGTGCCCGAGGATCCGGCGAAGCGATCCTCGGCCGAGACGCTGCTGCATTGCGGCATCTACCGTCGCTTTCCGGAGGCGCGTGCCGTGCTGCACGGCCATTCCATCGCCAACACCGTGCTGTCGCGTGCGGTGGGGAACAGCCTGTCCCTCGCCGGCTATGAACTGCTGAAGGTCTTCCCGGGCCTTCCCACCCATGACGCCTCCGTCGAGGTCCCGGTGGTGCCGAACGACCAGGACATCGCCCGCATGCAGCGCGGGCTCGATGCGCTGTGGGATGGCATGGCGCAGGTGCCGCCCGGCTACTTGATCCGCGGCCACGGGTGCTATGTATGGGCGCCCGACATGCCCGGGGCCCTGGCCCGACTGGAGGGGCTGGAGTTCATGCTCCGCTGCGAACTGGAAGAAAGGAGCCTGCGATGAGCCGCCTGACCGTGTGGGACGCCGCCACCGACGCGCAGATCCTGGTGACGGAAGATGCGTCCGAGATCGCCCGCAACCTGTCCGCCATCGGCGTCCGCTTCGAGCGCTGGCCGCTTGCGGACCTGCCCGCCGACGCCCCGGCCGAGGCGGTGCTGGAAGCCTATCGCCCGCGCCTCGATGCCTTCATGGGCGAGACCGGCGCCGGCACCGCCGACGTCATCAAGCTGACCCCGGACCATCCGGCGAAGGATGCGATGCGGGCCAAGTTCCTGTCCGAGCACACGCATACCGAGGACGAGGTCCGCTTCTTCCATGCCGGCTCCGGCAACTTCGTGCTGCACATGGATGGCAAGGTTTTCGACGCGCATTGCACGGCGGGCGACCTGATCTCGGTGCCGGCCGATTCGAAGCACTGGTTCGATGCCGGCGAGAACCCGGATTTCGCCGTGCTGCGCGTCTTCACCGACACCTCCGGCTGGACCCCGCACTACACCGGCACGGACATGGCCAACCGCTTCCCGGCCGCCACGGCGTGACGGCGCCGGCCCTGGTCCTGCTGGATATCGAGGGCACGACCAGCGCCATCGCCTTCGTCAAGGACACCCTGTTCCCCTTCGCGGAGGCCGAGCTGGACACGTTCCTGGCCGCCCGCGGCACGGAGCCGGAGGTCGCGGCGATCCTGGCGGAGGTGCCGGGGCCGGATCGGGCGGCGACCTTGCGGGACTGGATGGCGGCCGATGCCAAGGTTACGCCGCTGAAGGCGTTGCAGGGGCTGATCTGGGAGGCGGGCTTCGCCGATGGCCGCCTGCGCGGGCATCTGTGGCCGGATGTCGCACCCTGCCTGCGCGCCTGGCACGAAGCCGGCATCGGGCTTGCCATCTATTCCTCCGGCTCCGTTGCCGCGCAGCGCCTGCTGTTCGGCCACTCCGAGGCCGGCGACCTGGTGCCGCTGTTCTCCGGCTTCTTCGACACGCGCATCGGCACCAAGCGCACCCCCGCCGCCTATGACGCCATCGCCGCCGAGCTGGGCCAGTCGCCCGGCCGCATCCTGTTCCTGTCTGACGTGGCGGAGGAGTTGGACGCGGCGCGGGACGCAGGCCTCCGCACCTGCCAACTGGTGCGCCCCGCGGACGGCACCCGGCCCGCCGGCCGCCACCCGGAGGCAGCCGACTTCCCCGACGTCGCCCGCCGATTCGGTCTGCCCCTGCCTGGGTGACATCTCCCGCCTGCGCGGGCTAGATGGCCATGGCCCTGGATGCCTGGCGCGGGAGATCCATCATGATGACGACCTACGCCGTCGCCCACGGGCAACTCGCCGTGCGCGATGGCGTCCTGCCCCTGGAACAGATCGCAGGCGCGGTCTGGATCGACCTGCTCAGTCCGACGGCGGAGGAGGAGCATGCGGTGCAGGCCGCGCTGCGGCTCGAGATCCCGACACGGGAGGAGATGCAGGAAATTGAAAGCTCCTCCCGCTTGTACCGGGAGGAGGAGGCGCTGTTCCTGACCGCCAATTTCCTGTACGGCACCGACAGCGGCGACTACGGCTCCACCCCCATCACCTTCGTGCTGACCAACACCGCCCTCGTCACCGTGCGCTACCAGACCCCGAAGGCCTTCAGCGTCTTCGCGTTGCGCTGCCAGCGCACCCCGTCCCTCACCGCCAGCCCGGACGCGGTGATGCTGCATCTGTTCGAACAGATCGTGGACCGGCTGGCCGATGTGCTGGAGAAGCTGGGCGCCGACATGGACCGCGCCTCCGCCGCCACCTTCCGCGGCGGCCGCGCCAAGGCCGCCACCAAGGCGAAGGAGAAGGCGCGGGTCCGGGCGGATGAGCTGAAGGAGACGCTGATCACGCTCGGCACCGTGGGGGAGGTGACGACGCGGGCGTCGGAGACCCTGCTCGGCCTGTCGCGCATCCTGACCTTCGTGGGGGCGGAGAAGGCATCGACCGTACGCAAGGTGAACCAGGTGGTCATCAAGACCCTGGTGCGCGACGTGCGCAGCCTGGTGGACCACGCCAAGGTGCTGAACGACAAGGCGCAGTTCCTGCTGGATGCGGTGCTCGGCATCGTCAGCGTCGAGCAGTCCAACATCATCAAGACCTTCACCGTGGCCTCCGTCGCGCTGATGCCGCCGACGCTGATCGCCAGCATCTACGGCATGAACTTCCAGTACATGCCGGAGCTGGGCTGGCGGATCGGCTATCCGCTGGCGCTGCTGCTGATGGTGTGCTCGGCCCTGCTGCCGATCTTCTACTTCAAGCGGAAGGGCTGGCTCTGATCCTCCGCGTCGCCGTCCTTGTCCTGGTTCTCGGCGGCGTCGCCCTTCTGCCGCAGGCCCTGCCGTCGGCGGTGGCGCAACCAGCGCCGCCGGTCCCGCGGCCGGCCGATTGCCCGCCGCGTGGCACGCCGCTGCTGCGCGTGAGCGTCTCCGACCCTGATGTGCGCGTGCTGCCTCCGGTCTCGGCCGAACAACTGCGCCGGCTGGCCGATGTGCAGGAGGACCACGAGCAGGTTGCCGGCCAGATCCTGCACCACCTGGGCCTGACCATGTCCCGCGTCGAATGGCGCAGCGAGATCACGGTGCGCAGCCAGGGCCTGCCGAACGGCCCGGTCTGCGGCGTGCCCTCCGAGGTGCGGCTCAGCCTGGTGCATGCCGAGCACAGCATCCGCCTGGCCCGCGAGATTCCGCGCGGCGGCTGCCTGGCGCGGGAGGTGCTGGCGCATGAACGGCGCCATGCGGAGGTCAACCGCCGTACCCTGCGCCAGGCGGCGGATGCGCTGCGCGCCGTGGCACGAAGCTGGGCGGCGCGGGCGGAGGCGCAGGCGCCGAACGCCGCAGCCGCGGCGCAACTTCTGCAGGACGACCTGACCGCGGCGGTGGAGCCGGTGTTGGCGATGCTGCGGGACGCCCGGCAGTTCGGCCATGACGAGATCGACACGCCGGAAGAATACCGCCGCCTCGGCCGCGTCTGCCCCGCCGACCAGCGGCGCCTGAGCCGCAGCCTGGGGGATGGCTGAGGGTGGCCCGGTTGACCGGTGGCAGGCTGCTTGCTTGGGTGACCCCATAGCCCCCGATCGAGGTTCCCGCATGCCCGCCAGCCACCGCATCGCCGCCACCCCCGAAACCATCCGCTGGGGGGCCTTCGACGCCAGCTTCGCCCCGGTCGCGACCATCGCCAGCGGTGACCTGGTGGTGCTGGAATGCGTGTCGGGCGCGCCGGAGGTGATGCCGCCGGCCGAATCCGGCCTGGTGCCGCCGCCGGCGCTCGCCGCCATCCACGCCGCGAAGCCGCCGCGCCTCGGCCCGCATATGCTGACCGGCCCCGTGGCGGTGCAGGGCGCCGAGCCGGGCGATGCGATCCGCATCGATATCGAGCAGATCGAGTTGGGCTGCGACTGGGGTTTTTGCGGCTTTCGCCCTCTTGGTGGGACGCTGCCGGAGGATTTCCCTTATGCCCGCATGCTGCACATCCCGGTGGACCGGGCGGCGATGACGGGGCGGGTGCCGGTGGGGCCGGGGGTGACGCTGCCGCTCAGCCCGTTCTTCGGCGTCATGGGCCTTGCGCCACCGCGTGAATGGGGCGCGATCAGCACCAAGGAGCCGCGCGCGCATGGCGGCAACCTGGACAACAAGGAACTCACCGCTGGCACCACGCTGTGGCTGCCGGTGCATGTCGCGGGCGGCAATTTCTCGGCCGGTGACGGCCATGGCGTGCAGGGCGATGGCGAGGTCTGCATCAATGCGCTGGAGATGTGCCTGACCGGGCATTTCCGCCTGACCCTGGAGAAGGGCGGCGGCACCAAGGACCCGGTGCTGCGCTTCCCGCGCGCTGAGACGAAGACGCATTATGTTTCCATGGGCCTGAACGAGGATCTCGACCTCGCCATGAAGCAGGCGCTGCGGGAGATGATCGGTTTCATCGTAGCGCGGATGAACGTATCCGCCGCCGACGCCTACCAGTTGTGCTCGCTGGCCGTCGATTTTCGCGTGACGCAGACGGTGAACGGGGAAAAGGGGGTACACGGGATGCTGAAGAAGGGCCTGTTCTTCTGAATATTGTGTAACCGGATTCGGCACCGATCCAACTCTGTCCACAGAAATCCGTCGCGTTGAGCGTTCTACAACTTGTGGGCTCCCGCCGCGTTGGCCTACCGTATGTGGTGTCAGCCGCGGGTTTGGAGAGAGCGCATGGATTGGACGGCGGAGGCCATCGAGCGGCTTCGGGCGCTCTGGGCGGAGGGTCACTCGACAGCCGAGATCGGTCGTCGGATGGGCATCTCGAAGAATGCCGTGGTCGGCAAGGCCCACCGCCTGACCCTGCCGGCCCGCCCCAGCCCGATCCGCCGCGAGGCCTTGGGGGGCGCGGTACAACCGGTGCGTGCGACTGTCCGCAGCAACACCGCCGCCCCGCAGGCGCCGACGGTCAACGCCGTGCCGGCACCCTCGGTCGCGCCGGCGACGCGGGCGGCGAGCGTGGCGCAGCGGCCGGCGGCCGCGGCGTCGCCCCAGCCTTCCGTGGTGCGCGCATTTCCGCGCTTCGGCGCCGCGCGCAGCTGCTGCTGGCCAATCGGCGAGCCGGGCACCCCCGATTTCCGCTTCTGCTCGGCCGAGGCTACGACCGGCAAGCCCTACTGCACGCAGCACGCCGCGGTCGCCTATGTGAAGGCCCGCGACCGCCGCGAGGACGCGGCCTGATCCCGCGCTGAGCGCGGCCCCGCCCGCAAAGCGGGGCGGGGGTGCGCCGTTGGTGGTTGGAGCGGGCGGGCCGTGCTGGCATAGGAACGGTCATGTCGCGATCGCTCCAGGGTGTGCTGATCCAGCTCGTCGCCCTGGCGCTGTTCGTCGCGATGGACGCGCTGCTGAAGGTGCTGGTGGCCAGCCACGCAGTGCCGCAGCTGATGTTCGTGCGCTTCGTGTTCCACACCATCCTGGTGATGGGCGCGCTGCGGCTGATCACCGGCAAGGTGCCGTTCCGCAGCCGGGCGCCCTGGCTGCAGACCCTGCGCAGCCTGTCGCTCGCCACCGCCAATGCGGCACTTTCGGTCGCGCTGATCCACATTCCACTGGCCGACGCCACCGCCGTGGCCTTCGCGGCGCCGGTACTGACCGTGGCGCTGGCGGCGCTGTGGCTGGGGGAGAAGGTCTCGCCGCGCCGCTGGGTCGGCGTCGGCATCGGCTTCGTCGGCGTGCTGGTGGCGCTGCGCCCGCCCTTCCTGACCGGGGAGGCGCTACACTGGGCCATGCTGCTGCCGCTGGTCACCGCCGCGGCCAACACCGTCTACCAGCTGCTGACCCGCAAGCTGGCCGCGGTGGACGACCCGCACACCACCTTCGTCCATACCTCCATCGCCGCGGCGGTGGTGACCGGCCTGGTGCAGCCCTTCGTCTGGGTGACGCCGGGCGCCTGGGACTGGCCGCTGTTCGCTGCCCTCGGCCTGCTCGGCGGCGCGGGGCACTGCCTGCTGGTGCTGGCCTTCGCCCGCGCGCCGGCTTCGGTGCTCGCACCGATGTCCTATACGCAACTGCTGTGGGCCGGGCTGGCGGGCGTGCTGGTGTTCGGCGACTGGCCGGACGGCTGGACCCTGCTCGGCGCCGGCATCATCGCGGCGGGCGGCGTCCTGGTGGCAATCCCGGAGCGCCGGAGGGACCGGGCGGGCTGAACTCGTTGGCATGACAGTGGGATTGCGGTCTCGTGATGCCGGCAAGGCCATACGGCGGCGACCGCGTGACGTTCAACCGCATCAAGACGCTTGCCTAAACCGCCCGATAGGGACTAGCCCCATCCGCACCTCTGCAATTGGCCCGGCATGACCATCAGAACCGACGCTCCCGACCGTGACCACCCGCGCGCGGCGCTCGATGCCGCCGGCGTCCGGGACGCCTATCGGCGCTGGGCCGGCGTGTATGACGCCGTGTTCGGCGGCGTCTCGGCCTTCGGCCGGCGTCGTGCGGTGGAGGAAGTCAACCGGCTGCCCGGCACCCGCGTGCTGGAAGTCGGCGTCGGCACCGGCCTCGCCTTGCCGCGCTACCGCGGCGACAAGCGCGTGGTCGGCATCGACCTGTCGCGGGAGATGCTGGAGAAGGCGGCGGAGCGGGTGCGCGAGGAACGGCTGGGCCAGGTCGTCGGCCTGGCCGAGATGGACGCCGAGAAGATGGCCTTCGCCGATGGCGCCTTCGACATCGCCGTCGCCATGTTCACCGCCAGCGTGGTGCCCGACGCCAAGCGGTTGTACGGCGAGATGTCGCGCGTGGTGCGCCCTGGCGGGCACCTGCTGTTTGTGAACCACTTCGCCGCCGAGGATGGCCCGCGCTGGTGGGTGGAGCGCGCCATGGCGCCGCTGTCCCGCCTGCTCGGCTGGCATCCGGATTTCGCCTTGCGCGACCTGCTGGACCCGGAGCGCGTGCAGGTGGAGGCGATGGAGCCCTGCAAGCCGGGCGGGCTGTTCACCCTGGTGCGGGTGCGGAACCAGCCGGCGCCGGCTCTGGCGGCGGCTGCCTGAGCGCGGGGTTTGTCCCGCGCGGCTGACATGGGTGTCATCGGGGGCGTCATTCGGGAAAATCCTTAACCTTCCCAATGGTGCACGCGTCTCTGACTTGCGGAATGGAAGTGTCACGTCACTTGTGCGGTGCGGGACGCGCCACTATGGTCCGCTCGCAGTGCGACCTGCCGCGGCGGCGGTGCAACGGGCGCGCAGATGGCCTCCGGCGGGTGACCACCGGATGGTCCGACAGCAGTTTCAGCGTGCGACGCGACGCGCTGGCGGGATGACAGGATGCAGCACGTGATCGGTGCGATACGGGGAATGACAGGCCGCTTCGCCGGCCTGCTGGGGCTGGCGCTTCTGGCGGGCGGGCTTGCGGCCCTCGGGCCGATGGGCGTGGCCCTGGCGCAGGACGCCATGGTGGGTGCGCCGGTCCCCTGGGGCATCGGGCTGCAGCCGTCCGGCGGGCCGATCAAGGACGCGATCTCGTCCTTCAACAGCCTGGTGTTCTGGATCATCGTGGCGATCACGATCTTCGTGTTCCTGCTGCTGGTCTATGTGGTCTGGAAGTTCCGGGCGGAGGTGAACCCGAATCCGTCCCGCACCAGCCACAACACCACCCTGGAAATCGCCTGGACGGTGGTGCCGGTGCTGATCCTGGTGATCATCGCCATCCCGTCCTTCCGCCTAATCTACTACCAGGACCGGACGGTGGACGCGGACATCACCGTCAACGTCCAGGGCCGGCAGTGGTACTGGCACTATGGCTACCCCGACAACGGCAACTTCACCTTCGACAGCTACCCGGTCCAGAACGAGGACCTCCAGGCCGGCCAGATGCGGAACCTGGAAGTGGACAACCCGCTGGTGATTCCGGTCGGCGCCAATGTCCGCATCCTGAGCACCGGCCAGGACGTGATCCATTCCTTCTTCGTCCCCTCGCTCGGCGTGCAGCGCTATTCCATCCCGGGCCGGACGCTGGAGACCTGGATGCGCGCCGACCGCCCCGGCACCTTCTACGGCCAGTGCAACCAGATCTGCGGTGTGAACCACTGGTTCATGCCGATCGTGGTGCGCGCCGTGCCGCAGGCGGAGTTCGAAGCCTGGGCGGCGGAGGCGCAGACGCGTTTCGCCCAGGGGCTGCCGCCGGGCGCGCCGCGCGCGATCGCGGCTTCCCCTGGCACCCCGGCCACTGGCAGCCCCGCCGAGCCGACCCAGATCAACGTCGCCGAGGTCCGCCGCTAGGCGGCCCCGAAGCCAACATCAGAAGCGGATAATCCGATGGCGACCGCGGCACACGCACATGACGACCACCACGACCACAAGCCGAGCTTTGTGAACCGGTGGCTGTTCTCCACCAACCACAAGGATATCGGCACCCTCTATATCGGCTTCTCGCTGATCGCCGCGATCGTCGGCATCGGCCTGTCGCTGCTGATGCGGATCGAGCTGCAGCAGCCGGGCATGCAGATCTTCGCCGATGGCCAGATGTGGAATGCCTATGTCTCGGCCCACGGGCTGATCATGGTGTTCTTCGTCATCATGCCGGCGCTGATCGGTGGCTTCGGGAACTGGTTCGTGCCGCTGATGATCGGCGCGCCGGACATGGCCTTCCCGCGCATGAACAACATCAGCTTCTGGCTGCTGGTGCCGGCCTTCCTGCTGCTCGGCGCCTCGCTGTTCGTGGGCGGCGGCGCCGGTGCCGGGTGGACGATCTATCCGCCGCTGTCGGATGACACCTACCAGACCGGCCCGGCGATGGACCTGGCGCTGTTCGGCCTGCACCTGGCCGGTGCGTCCTCGATCCTCGGCGCGGCGAACTTCATCACCACCATCTTCAACATGCGCGCCCCGGGCATGACGCTGCACAAGATGCCGCTGTTCGTGTGGTCCATGCTGGTCACCGCCTTCCTGCTGCTGCTGGCGGTGCCGGTGCTGGCGGGCGCGATCACCATGCTGATCACGGACCGCAACTTCGGTACGGCGTTCTTCGACCCGGCCGGCGGTGGCGACCCGGTGCTGTTCCAGCACCTGTTCTGGTTCTTCGGCCACCCCGAAGTCTACATCATGATCCTGCCGGCCTTCGGCATCGTGTCGCACGTCATCAGCACCTTCTCGAAGAAGCCGATCTTCGGCTACCTCGGCATGGCCTATGCGATGGTGGCGATCGGCGTCGTCGGCTTCATCGTGTGGGCGCACCACATGTTCACCTCGGGCATCGATGTGGACACGCGGGCCTACTTCATGGCGGCCACGATGGTCATCGCGGTGCCGACGGGCATCAAGATCTTCTCCTGGATCGCCACCATGTGGGGCGGCTCGCTGAAGCTCGATACGCCGATGCTGTTCGCCATCGGCTTCATCTTCCTGTTCACCGTCGGCGGCGTCACCGGCGTGGTGCTGGCCAATGCCGGCATCACCCAGATCCTGCACAACACCTACTATGTCGTGGCGCACTTCCACTACGTGCTGTCGCTCGGCGCGGTGTATGGCATCTACTGCGGAATCTACTACTGGCTCGGCAAGATGTCGGGCCGGCAGTATCCGGAACGCCTCGGCAAGATCCATTTCTGGCTCACCTTCATCGGCGTGAACCTGACCTTCTTCCCGATGCACTTCCTGGGCAACCAGGGCATGCCGCGCCGCTACCCGGACTACCCTGACGCTTTTGCGGGCTGGAACCTGGTGGTTTCCATCGGGTCCTACATCTCGGTCGCCGCCTTCCTGATGTTCTTCTACGTGCTGTACGTGACCTTCACGCGCGGTGCGAAGGTGGCGGCGAACCCGTGGGGCGAGGGTGCGACGACGCTGGAGTGGCAGGTCAGCAGCCCGCCGCCCTTCCACTCCTTCGATGAACTGCCCCGCATCAAGTAACCGGATCAAGTAAGCCTGATGAGCAGCACGACCATTTCGGCCGAGACCACCGGGACGGAGACCAGCAGCGACCTTTCCGAGGTTCGTGACTGGGTCGCGCTGCTCAAGCCGCGCGTGCTGACGCTGGTGGTCTTCACCGGCCTGGTCGGGCTGCTGGTGGCGCCGGGGTCCATCCACCCGGTGCTGGGGCTGACGGCGGTGCTGTGCATCACCCTCGGCGCCGGGGCCGCCGGCGCGCTGAACATGTGGTACGACCGGGATATCGACGCCCTGATGCGCCGCACGGCGCGGCGCCCGATTCCGGCCGGACGCATCGCGCCCAACGCAGCCCTGGGCTTCGGCATCGTGCTCGCCGTGGCCAGCGTCGCCATCATGGGGCTGGCGACGAACTGGGTGGCGGCCGCCTGGCTCGCCTTCTCCATCCTGTTCTACGTCGTGGTCTACACGGTTTGGCTGAAGCGCCGGACCAGCCAGAACATCGTCATCGGCGGCGCCGCCGGCGCCTTCCCACCGATCATCGGATGGGCCGCCGTGACGGGTGACGTGACGCTGGTGCCGTGGCTGCTGTTCACCATCGTCTTCGCCTGGACCCCGCCGCATTTCTGGGCGCTGGCGCTCTGGGCGCACGGCGACTATGCCCGCGCCGGCGTGCCGATGCTGCCGGTGGTGGCTGGCGCGCGCGAGACCCGGCGGCAGATCTTCATCTATACCGTGGTGCTGGCGCTGGCCGGGCTTTCGCCTTGGGCCGTGGGCTTCGCAGGGCCGCTCTATGCGGCGGTGGCGACGGTTCTCGGCGGCATGTTCCTGTACCATGCGGTCCGTACGCTGCGGGAAGCGCAGGACGAAACGGGGCGAAGCCTGGTGCAGGATGCCGCAGCGCGGCGCACCTTCGCCTTCTCGCTGATGTACCTTTTCGTGCTGTTCGGCGCGCTTGCCGTCGACGTCATCGCCTTCCGATGACGCCCGAGGAACGCACCGCTTTCGAGAAGCGCCGCCGCGGCCGCAACTGGGCCATGCTGGCCGCGCTGCTGGCCCTCGTCGTGCTGTTCTACTTCATCGCAACCGCGAAGCTGTTGGGAGCCTGACCGGTGGACGCCGCCCGCAAGCAGCAGATGGAACGCCGCAACCGCCGCACCGTGCTGGCGGCGTTCACCGGTGTCGCCGGCATGGTCGGCGTCAGCTTCGCCGCGGTGCCGCTGTACGACCTGTTCTGCCGCGTCACCGGCTTCAACGGCACGCCGATGATCGGCAGCGCCGCGGCGCCTGGCGCCGGCGAGCAGGTGATGACCATACGCTTCAACGCCAACACCCAGCCCGACCTGCCCTGGCGTTTCACGCCGGCCGCGCCAAGCCTTCGGCTGCGGGTGGGGGAGGAGGGTGTCGCCTTCTACAACGCGACCAGCACCGGCGAACGCCCCTCCACCGGCATATCTACCTACAACGTCACCCCAGAAGTCGTCGGCAAGTACTTCCACAAGACAGCCTGCTTCTGCTTCGAGGAGCAGACCCTGACGCCGGGCCAGCATGTGGACATGCCGCTGGCCTTCTGGATCGACCCGGCCATCGCGCAGGACCCCAATACGCGCGACATCCGGACCATCACCGTCAGCTACACCTTCTTCCGCAGCCTGAAGGATGCTGAGCGCGCCGGCGCCCTGGCCTCGGCCGGCCCGCATGTCGGCCGTCCGCCCAGCCAGACGCAATGACCACCCGGGTTACTTGAAGGCCGGACGGTTTTCAGGATTGATGCCCGCCGGCCGGACGGCCCCCGATCGAGACCAGTGAGACCAGGACGACCCATGGCAAGCGAAACCGGCCACCCCACCTACAAGCATCCCTACCACCTGGTGGACCCTTCGCCGTGGCCGCTACTGGGCGCCTTCGCGGGTGGCGCTCTGGTGCTCGGCATCATCATGATCGCGCACTACAACAGCTGGTGGATGCTCGGCGTCGGCGTGGCCGGCGTGCTGGCCACGATGTTCTTCTGGTGGCGCGACATCCTGAAGGAAAGCGCGGCCAAGGGCCTTCATTCGCCGGTCGTGCGCCTCGGCCTGCGGTACGGGATGATCCTGTTCATCGCGTCGGAGGTCATGTTCTTCGTCGCGTTCTTCTGGGCCTATTTCCACTTCGCGCTGTACCCGGACCATGTCTCCGGCACCGCCGCCGCCACTGCGGTCTGGCCGCCGGCCGGCACGCTGACCTTCGACCCGCTCGGCCTGCCGCTGCTCAACACCCTGATCCTGCTGCTGTCTGGCTGCACCGTCACCTGGGCGCACCACGCGCTGCTGGAAAACGATCGCCGCAGCCTGATCCTCGGCTTGGCGCTGACCGTGTTCCTCGGCCTGTTCTTCACCTTCTTCCAGGTGGTGGAGTACATGGAGGCGCCGTTCCAGTTCACCGGCGGCGTCTATCCCTCCGTCTTCTTCCTCGCCACCGGCTTCCACGGCTTCCACGTGATCGTCGGCACCATCTTCCTGGCCGTCTGCCTGATCCGCGCGATCCGCGGGCAGTTCACGCCGGAGAAGCATTTCGGCTTTGAGGCGGCGGCCTGGTACTGGCACTTCGTCGACGTGGTCTGGCTGTTCCTGTTCGTCTCGATCTACTGGTGGGGCGCCGGCGAGATCGCGCATCACTAGTCCTGGCTTCTGGCGGGCGGCCGGCCTCGGCCGCTGCCCGCGCTGCGGCCAGGGTGCCCTGTTCACCGGGCCGCTGGCCGTCGTGCCCGCCTGCGCCGAATGTGGCCTGGATCTTTCGGCGCAGGATTCGGGCGACGGGCCGGCGGTGCTCGGCATCTTCGTGCTCGGCGCCCTGACCATGATCGGCGCCTTCCTGGTGGAATTCCGGCTGGAGCCGCCGCTCTGGGTCCACGCGCTGCTCTGGCCCGCGCTGCTGATCCCGGCCGCTATCCTCACCATGCGCTTCGCCAAGGCGGCGCTGATCGCGCTGACCTGGCGCCAGCGACACCCATGAGGCGCCTGCTGCTGCCGGCGCTGGTGGCGCTGCCGGTGCTGGGCGTGCTGCTGTTCCTCGGCACCTGGCAGCTGCAGCGGATGCACTGGAAGAACGACCTGCTGGCCGAGATCGCCGCCGCCGAGGCCGCCCCCGCCGTCCCCATCACCCTTGATCCGCGCCCCTGGACCAAGGTCGCCGCCACCGGCCGCTTCGACCATGCGCGGGAGGCCCTGCTGGGCCTCGAGGTGCGTGGCGCGATCCTCGGCAGCCACCTGCTGGTGCCGCTGCTGCGGGATGATGCGCCGTCGCTGCTGGTCGATCGCGGCTGGGTGCCGCTCGAAAGCCGCGTGCCGATCGCCCGGCCGGAAGGCGCGGTGACGGTGGAGGGCTACATCCGCCCCGCCGAATCGCCGGGCTTCTTCGCCGCCACCAACGACGCCGCGGGCCGCAAATTCTACAGCTTCGTGCCGGCGGAGATCGCCGAGGCGCTCGGCCTGCCGCAAATCGCGCCCTTCGGACTCGTCGTGCTGGGTCCGGCCAACGGCCTGCCCGATCCGGCACGGACGCTGCCGCGACCCACCAACAGTCATCTCGGCTACGCCATCACCTGGTACGGGCTGGCGCTGTCCCTGCTCGGCGTCTTCGCCGTCTGGGCCCGCCGCCGCCTGAGGGAGCCCGCATGCCCGCCTATGCAAGACTGACCGCCCGCTTCGCCCGCCTGTGTGCCCTCGGCGAGGCCGCCGGGATGCTGCATTGGGATGCCAGCGCCATGATGCCGCCGGGTGGTGGCGCGGCGCGGGGCGAACAACTCGCGGCGCTGGCCGGGCTGCGGCACGAATTGCTGGTCTCGCCCGAGGTGACGCTGGACCTGGCGGAGGCCTCCGCCGAGGGGCAATGGGACCAGGCCAACCTCGACCTGATGCGCCACGCCCACCTGCGCGCCACCGCTTTGCCGACCGCGCTGGTCGAGGCGGTGGAGCGTGCCAATTCCGCCTGCGAGAAGATCTGGCGCCAGGCCAAGGCTTCGGCCGACTTCGCCCTGGTGCGCCCGTACCTTGAAGAAGTGGTGCGGTTGCAGCGGGAGGTGGCGCAGGGCCTTGGCGATGCGTTGGCCATGGCGCCTTATGATGCCCTGATGGATGGCTACCAGCGCGGCGTCACCGCCGAGGACGTAGACCCGGTCTTCTCAGCCTACGAATCCTGGCTGGCGGAGGCCCTGCCGCGGGCGGAGGCGATCCAGTCCCGCCGTGGCGCCGCGCTGCCGCTGCCCGGGCCGTTCCCGGTGCCGGCGCAGCGCGACCTGTGCAAGGCGATGGCGCAGGCGGTCGGGCTGGATTTCGACCACGCCCGGCTGGACGAAAGCCTGCACCCGTTCTGCGGCGGCACGCCCACCGATGTCCGCATCACGACCTTCTACGACGAGTCCAACGTCGCCAAGGCGCTGCTCGGCGTGCTGCACGAGACCGGCCACGCGATGTACGAACGCGGCCTGCCTGAAGCCTTCGCCCGCCAGCCGGTGGGCGAGGCGGCTGGGATGGCGGCGCATGAATCGCAGTCGCTGATCGTGGAGATGCAGGCCTGCCGGTCCGACGCCTTCCTCGCCTTTCTTGGCACCAAGCTGCACGCGGCCTTCGGCGGCGATGCGGCGGCCTACACCGCGGCCAACCTGGCTCGGCATTGGCGCCGCGTGGAACGCGGCTTCATCCGCGTCGATGCGGATGAGATGACCTATCCGGCCCATGTCATCCTGCGCTTCAGGCTGGAGCGCGCGATGATCGAGGGCGGGCTCGAGGTCGCCGACCTGCCGGAGGCGTGGAATTCCGGCCTGTCCAAGGCGCTCGGCATCACCCCGCCTAACGACGCGCTGGGCTGCCTGCAGGACATCCACTGGCATGACGGCGCCTTCGGCTACTTTCCCAGCTACACCCTGGGCGCCATGGCCGCGGCGCAGTTGATGGCGGCGCTGCGGCGGGCGGAACCGGACCTCGATGCCCAACTGGCGCGTGGCGACATGGCGCCGATGATGGCCTGGCTGCGCGGCGCGGTGCATGGCCAGGGCGCGCGGCTGGGGTTCCAGGACCTGTTGCAGTCGGCGACGGGCAAGCGGCTGGACCCGGCGGATTTCACCGCGCACCTGACGGCGCGCTACCTGACGGATTGAAGGTAGTCCGCCACTGCCTCGCGTTCGGCCGCCTGGCGCAGCCCGTTGGCGCCCATCCAGAGGCCCGGATACATCTCTTCCGGGTCAGCCAGGAAGCGGACCATGCGGTCGCGGTCCCAGGTTTCGCCGGCGTCCCGGGCGGCTTCGAGCACGGGCGAATAGCCGAAGGCCGCGGCGCCGCCGACTCTGCGGCCCATCACGCCGTGCAGATTAGGGCCGGCCTGTTCGGGCGCGTCGCGTTCCACGGCGTGACAACTGGCGCAGTGGTTCTCGAAAATGGCGCGACCATTCTGGGCCTGGGCGGAGGAGGCCAAGGTCAGCAGGGCGATGGCAAGGGCGGCGCCTGACCCCCTCACCCAACCCTCTCCCCCTGGGGCAGGGGGAGAGGGATTTTCGGCGTCACGGTCAAAGGCCGTATTCGATCCGCACGATGCGGTCGGTGCCGCTCTCGCCGCCCCAGGCTTCGCCCGCGATGCCGTCCATCTGGCGGACATTGGCGCCGGGGCGGTCGGAGGGGAACGCCAGGAAGCTCTCATCCGCCGGGTCAAAGCGGACGATGGCGTTCGCCGGGAAGTCCGTCAGCCACACCTTGTCCGCGGGATCGACCCAGACCGAATAGGCCCGCGGCCGTTCCCCCGGTAGGCGCCAGGCCTTCCAGGACCCGTCGCGCGGGTCATGCACGGAGACGTTGCCGCTGTTCCACTCGCTGATCCACAGCCGCCCCAGGCTATCGGTCCAGACCCGGCGGGCACCCTGGTTCGGCGTCGGCGGCTCGACGATGCGGACCCGGGCGGTGTCCAGGTCCTCGATCTGTGCCAGGTGGTTGCCGGCGAGCGAGACATACCAGATGCCGCCCTGTGGGGTGCGGGTGATGCCGTAGGGGCCACGGCCGCGCGGCGCCTCCCATACATCCAGCCGTTCGGAGGCCGGCTTGAAGCGGCCATACAACCCGTTCTGCCCGGTGAACCAGTAGGTGCCCTGCTGGTCGAACACGCCGGTGTTCAGGTTGCCGTTGGGAAACCGCTCCGGCAGCTTCCAGACCTGCACGCGGTGGTCGCGCGGGTCGACGCGCACGATGGCGTTCTGCCCGCCATCCGTCACCCAGGCGCCGCCATCCGGGCCCATGATGACGCCATGCGGGGCGGAGCCCTCGCCGAGCTTCACGTCGTGGATGGCGCCCGTCCGCGGGTCCAGCCGGTTCAGCGTGCCGTTGCGCTGGCCGCAGAACCAGAAGGTGCCGTCACCGGACGCGGTGATGTCGCGCGAGCCGATGCGGCCGGTCACGCCCGGGGCCTTGGCATCGAACCAGGTCATCCGGTAGCCGGGCGGCACAGCCGGCGCGGCGGCGGCCGGGGCGGATTTCAGCAGGGCGGGGGCGGCCAGGGTGGCTCCGGCCAGGGTCAGCAGATCGCGGCGGCGCATCGCATCCTCCCTCATGAACGCGACGAAATCTTGGGGTATGGGGGGCGCATCGCAAGTCCGGGGCTGCGGGTCAGGCACACAAGCTTTCCTGGCCACCAGCCGGCCGCGCGCCCACCAGTTGCGCCGCCGGCACCTTCACCGTCGCCACCAGCCCGGCCGGATCGGACCAGTCGAAGCTGGCTGCGCCACCAAGCTGGCGCTTGGTCAGGGACGCGATGAGCCGGCTGCCGAAGCCGCTGCGCGTCGGCGGCCCGGCAACCTCCGGTCCGCCGGACTCGCGCCAGACCAGGCGCAGGGCGTCGCAGCCCGTCACCTCCCAGGACAGCGCCACGGACCCGCCGGGCTGCGACAGCGCGCCGTGCCGCGCGGCATTGGCGGCGAGTTCGTGCAGCACCATCGCCACCGGTTGCGCCGCCGCCGCCGCCAGCCGCACCGGCGGTCCGGCCAGCGTCACATGCCCGGCATGGGTCGCCAGTTCGCCTTCCGCCAGCGTACCGAAATCGGCGCCGGACCAGCCGGAGTCGGCCAGCAGCGAATGCGCCCGTGCCATGGCGGCGATACGGTCCGTCACTGCGGTGGCGAATTGCCCGGGTGGCGCATCGCGCGGTGCCAGCTGCACGACGGAGAGCGCGACCGCCAGGGCGTTCTTGGCGCGGTGGTCGACCTCGCGCGCCAGCAGGGACTGGCGCTCCTCCGCCTCGCGCCGCTCGGTGACGTCCAGGCTGACGCCGATGACGCGGGCCGGGCGGCCGTCCGGGCCGGGCAGCACGCGGCCGAACACCTGCAACCAGCGGATGGCGTCGGTATCGGGCCGGCGGATGCGGTACTCGCTGGCCTGCGCCGCCGCCTCCGTGTCGGGCGTGCTGTCCGCCGCCGCCTCCCGCAGCCGGTCCGAAAGCAGGCCCAGGGGCTGGTCGGGCGCCAGGATCATGGCGCGCAGCTCCGCCAGGCTGGGCGGCGGCTGGCCCGGGTCCATGCCATGCAGCCGGTATTCCTGCACCGACCAGGTGGCCTCGCCGGTCACCAGGTCGCGCTCCCACACGCCGATCCCGGCCGCTTCCTGTGCCAGGCGCAGCCGGCGTTCGCTGTCGCGAAGCGCCGCCTCTGCCAGCCGGCGCTCGGTCACGTCCACCACGGCACCGCTCATCCGCACCGGCTTGCCGTCGGGCGCGAACTCGGCGCGGCCCTTGCTGCGCAGCCAGCGAATGGTGCCGTCCGGCCAGACGGTGCGGAACTCGGCGACGTAGTCACCGTCGCCGGCCGGATCGGTCGCCTTGCGGCCGGCGGCGGCGACGGCCCCCCGGTCCTCGGGATGCACCGCCTCCAGCAGCGCCTCCCGCGTCGGCAGCGACCCGGGCGCGCGACCGTAAAGGGCTTCCCGGCCGGGCGACCCGGTCAGGCGATTGGCGATGGCATCCCATTCCCAGGTGCCCATGCGGGCGGCCGCGACGGCGCGGTTGAACCGGGCCTCGCTGGCGGCGAGCGCCGCGGTCGAGCCCAGCAGCGCCCCGCGCGCCGCCTCTACCTCCCGCACCTGGGAGGCCGGACGGTCGGGCAGGGGGCGGCCCTTGGCCAGGCGCAGCGCATCGGCGCCGAGCGCCGCGACCTCCGCCCCCAGTCGCCGGCCGAACCACAGGGCGGCGGCGGCGGCGAGGGCGAGCGCCGCCAGCCCGCCCCCGATCGCCGCCAGCAACGCGCTGCGCAGCGGCCCGTCCACCAGCGCCCGTGGCGCGCCATAGGCCAGGGCGAAGGGTGCCAGGTCGAGCCTGCGGAAATAAGCATGGACCGGCGTTCCCTCCAGCAGGGACACCGCTTCGCGCGCCTCACGAACGGATGGGTTGCGCTGGAAGGCGATGGCGCCGGCGGCGGCGGGGCGGCCGGTATCCGCGTGCTCCGGCACGGTGCGGGCGATGATGACGCCACCACGGTCCACCAGCGCCGCCACGCCGGCGCCCGCCGCCAGCTCCGCCCGCATCACCCCGCCCAGATGCGAGGGCCGGATGCCGGCGCCGAGCACGCCGACGACGCGGTCGCCGCGCCAGACCGGCAGCGTCACCACGATGGTCCAGCCGGCGACGGAACCCTGCACCAGATCGCCGACATGCACCCGGCCCGTCTGGATGGCGGTGCGGACGGCGGTGCCTGGTGTGGGCGCATCGCCGATCGGGCGCGGTGGGTAGCGGACCTGGCCCAGCGCGGGCGGCGCCTGCCCGGCCGGAACCTGCGTGTTGACCACCGGCACCGGCACCAGCGTCTCCCGCACCCCATCGCCGGCCGGGGCAGGGATCAGCCAGATCATCGACAGGGACGCGGCGCGACGCGCCACCAGGGACAGCGCCTGATCGCGGAACGCCACCGCATCAGGGCTGCCCGGCCCGGAGGCCAGTGCCTGGTCGAGGGAGGGCGAGGTGGACAGCGCCTCGAGCGCCGCAACGGTCAGGTCCAGCTCGCGGTCCACAGCGGTCTGCAACGCATGTGCGGTGGCGCCGATGGCAGCGAGCGCGGCGTCACGCCGCCCCTCGGCCGCCCAGACCACCAGCCCGGCGCCGAGCACGACGAGGGGCAGGGTGACGGCCAGGACCATGCGCAGCAGATGCACGCCGAAGCGGCGAGACCCGATCCCGGGCCGCCCTTTGCTTCCCCCAGCCCCCACGCCGTTTGCCTCCGGCCCCTTGCGGAACGACCTTGTTCGACTCGGCCGTATCCAAAGCTAAAGCAAGTTACTTTTCCGGCAAGCGTCGCGGCGCGATCACAGGAGGCTGGCAGGAAACTCCGAGCAGTGGTATGCGTAACCCCAGAACGCCACCACATCTTGTGTGGCACCCTGCATCACCCGCGGCGAGGAAGCTTCACATATGGACGGTTCATGGCCCCGCGACCGCATCCTGCATCCCCGTGGCGCGGCAGGTGCCAGCTTCGGCACCGCGCCGGCGGCGGCACGGGTGCTGGATGCGGGAATGGGCCTCGCGGTCGCGCGCCGCACAGTGTTCCGGCCGGAAGACACCGAGGATTTCGGCCGCGTGGCCGACCGCGTGGCGGCCGGCAACATGGGCCTGCTGGGCGCGCAGGCCGACGGCACCGAGCAGGCGCGGCTGCGCAATGCCATCGCCAGCGGCGCGCTGATCACCTCCGGCCGGCACCTGCAGCACGGCGATGCGGCGCAGTCCCGGCGGAACATGGAGGTGTTCACCAACTGCGCCACCGCCGCCGCCTCCTTTACGCTGTTCTACCTGCTGTTGAACGGCAGCGGCGTCGGCCGCGCCTATGACGACGAGTTGATGGCGGTGGATTGGGGTCAGGCGCCGCGGCTGCTGCTGCATATCGACCCCGCGCATCCGGATTTCCCCGCCGACCGTGCGGCCCTGCACCGGTTCGGCCTCGATTTTTCGCTGTTGCCCTGGGGCACGACGCTCGAAGCCTTTTCCGCGGCGCAGGAGGCGGAGTTGCGCGACTGGCTGGCGCGGGAGGTGCTGTCCGATGCGGCGCAGGTGCCGGCGGGAGCAATCCGTCACGCCGTCGAGGACAGCCGGGAGGGCTGGGCCAAGGCGGTGGAGCTTCTGGAGAGCCTGGCCTTCGAAGGCGCCGCCGACCGCACCCTGCTGCTGGACTTCTCCGCCATCCGCCCCTGCGGCGCCCCGATTGGCGGCATGCAGGGCCGCCCGGCCTCCGGCCCGCTGTCGCTGATGCGCGGCTTCGTGAACCTGCGTCGCGAGGTGATCGAGCCGTCCCGCCTGCGCGACCCGGACGGGGAGGCGTTGCAGCCCTGGGAGCAGGCGCTGCTCGTGGATCATCACCTGTCCGTCGAGGTCCAGGTAGGCGGCGCCCGCCGCGCGGCGCGCATGGCGACAAAATCCTGGCGCGACCCGGGCATCCTGCGCTTCATCCGCGCCAAGTCCGAAGGCGGGCTGTGGACGGCGAACAACTCTGTCATGGCCGATGCCGGCTTCTGGGACGGCGTGCGCGCGGCGCAGGCCGGCAGCGAAGCGCCGCTGCACCGCCATGCGCTGACGGTGTTCGACGAGGCCACGCGCTGTGGCTACATCAACGGCGAGCCCGGCTTCATCAACGGCGACAAGCTGGAGGACCATCGCACCGGCAGCGCCTGGAGCAAGCCGGTGCATGAGGACGGCCGCGACGTGCGCTCCGCCCGCTACCAGGCGAACCATGCGGTGTCGCTGCTGGCCGAGATCTCGCGCCGCGCCAACGCCAGCAGCTTCCCCGTCACCACCAACCCCTGTGGCGAGATCACGCTGCACGTCACCGGCGGCTACTGCGTCATCGCCGATTTCGCGCCGCTGCTGGCCTGCCCGGTGGACCGCACCACGCTGACGCCGGGCGACCTGCCCGACGACCTCGCGCGGGAATGGGATGCGCGGGTGGAGGACAGCGTGCGGCTGGGCGTGCGCTTCCTGATGCGCGCCAATCTGATGGACGCGCTGTACGGCGAGGAGGTGCGGCGCACCAACCGCATCGGCATCGGCCCCACTGGGCTGCATGAATGGGCCTGGATGCGCTTCGGCCTCGGCTTCGATGACCTGCTTGAGGAACGCCATTCGGCGGAATTCTGGGCGCTGCTTTCGCGGCTGTCCGCCGCTGCGAAGGATGAGGCGGCGGATTACGCGACGGAGCTTGGCGTCGCGGTGCCGGTCACCGTCACCACGGTGAAGCCCGCCGGCACCACCAGCAAGCTGTTCGGCCTGACGGAGGGCGCGCATCTGCCGGCACGGCGGCAATACCTGCGCTGGGTGCAGTTCAAGGGCCACCGCAGCGAGGATGGCGGCTGGAGCGCGGACAGCGACCGGCTGCTGACCGACTACGAGGCGCGCGGCTACCCCGTGCGCGAATTGCAGTCCTTTCCCGGCATGGCCATCGTCGGCTTCCCGACCCTGTCGCTGATCCAGCGGCTCGGCCTGGGCGATCGGCTGGTGACGGCCTCGCAGGCCGCGCCGGAATCGCAGTATCGCTGGCTGTCGCTGCTTGAACGCCACTGGATCGGCGCCGAGCGCGGCAACCAGGTGTCCTACACGCTGAAGATCATGACCGACCGCCACGACCTGGCGGCGTTCCGCGAGATGGTGCTGGAACACCAGCCGCGCATCCGCTGCTGCGCCATCCTGCCGAGCCGGCCGGACCACGAGCTTGGCTATGAGTATCTGCCGGAGGAGGAGGTCTCCTCCGACCGCTTCCTGGAACTGGTTGCCGGGATCAGTGACCCGGCGCTGCACGAGGCGGTGGACTACGCCCACCTGCAATGCGCATCGGGCGCGTGCCCGATCTAACGGCCCTCAGTGCCCGGCCGTCAGGCCGGGCATCGCATCGTGACCCCGTAGGAAACGCCGCCGGGGGCGTTGACGCTGGTCCCGCGCTGGACCCCACTGATCGGCCGCAGGACGTTGCCCGCGGTGACGCAGAACAGGCTGCCTTCCGAGTTCGGCAAGACCCCGGCTATGGCGGAATTCAGCATGACGATGCGGGCCTGCGCGACGCCGCCGAGCACGATGCCCCCGGCGATGAAGCCGGCGAGGAAAATCGCGACGGGCGAAGCTTGCATGGCGGGTTCCTTCCCTGACGCCGTCATCATGCCGGCGTTGCACCGGACCCGTCCATGCGATGCAGCCAATCGGCCTGACAGGCCGCGCCGATAGGTTGCCCGCGCAGGCGATGCTCAATCCGCGCGGATGTTGTTGGCGCGAATCACCTCCGCCCACTTCTCATTCTCCCGCCGCAGGAAGGCGCCGAATTCCGCGCGGCTGTTGCCACCGGGGATGGCGCCCTGCGCGTCCAGCAGGCGCCGCACCTCGGCATCCTGGAAGGCGCCGGCGGCGGCCGCGTGCAGCCGCACCAGGATCGGCTCCGGCAGTTGCGCCGCGGCGATCAGCCCGTGCCAGTTGCTGGCATCGACGCTCGGCATGCCGACTTCCGTCATGGTCGGCACATCCGGAATCCAGGACAGGCGTTCGCGCGTGCCGACCGCGAGTGCGCGCATCGATCCGGCGCGGATGTGGGAGAGCAGCACCGGCAGGTCGGCAAAGCCCAGCTGCACCTCGTTCGTCAGGATCGCCGTCGCGAGCGCGCCGCCGCTGCGGTAGGAGATGTGGACGATGTCGATGCCCGACGCCGCGCGAAGCTGCTCCGCCGCCAGATGCGGCATGCTGCCGGACCCGGTGGAGCCGAAGTTCAGGCTGCCGGGCCGCGCGCGCGCTGCCGCCAGCAAATCCTGCATGGTCTGGAAGCCGGTCGCGGCCGGCACCACCAGCGGTTCCGCCACCAGCACGCCGAGGGTGATCGGCGCCAGGTCGCGCAGCGGGTTGTAGGGCGTGCCGCGGTCCAGGTTCGGTGAGATCGCCAGCGCCCCGGCACTGCCGATGCCAAAGGTGTAGCCATCCGGCGCCGCCTTCGCCACGACATCGACTCCGGTGACGCCACCGGCACCGGCGCGGTTGTCCACCACGATCGGCTGGCCGAGGGTGGCCGACATCTTCGGCGCGATGATGCGGGCGACGATGTCGCTCGGCCCGCCAGCCGCGAAGGGTACGACGAAGCGGATCGGCCGGTTCGGCCAGTTGTCCTGCGCCAATGCGGGCAGCACGGTGAGTGCGGCGAGCAGCGCGCCGAGCGTTGTCCTGCGGATCATGTTGTTTCCTCCCTTGAGGTCTGTTCAGCCGATATCCGGCAGGCGGTAGAAGCGGGTCGCGCTGCGCCAGAACAGATCCGCCTTCTCCTCGGCCGAGGCCGCTTGCGCCAGGCGCTTGAAGGCGTTCCAGCCGGCGGCGTAGCCGTAGCCGCCCTTGTCGACCGGAAAGTTGCTCTCGAACATGCAGCGGTCCGTGCCGAACATCTCGAGGCAGGGCTCCATCCACGGGCGCCACGCCTCCACGAGCATCTCCGAGGATGGCGCGATGTCCGCCTCGTCCAGGCCAAAGCCGGGAAGCCGCATGCCGAGCCCGCCGACCTTCACCATCACGTTCGGGCAGGTGGCCAATTCGCGCATGGATGCGGACCATGCCGCGAAGACTTCGTCGCGCTTTCCGGCATAGCGGCCAATTCCCAGGATGCCGCCGCAATGGTCCAGCACGATCTTCGTCTCGGGGAAGGCGCGGGCGAGGCGGATCAGGCGCGGGAGTTGATGAAAATACAGCCAGGCGTCGAAGCTGAGGCCGAGCGGCGCGAGCTGCGCGAAGCCCTCGCGGAACCCGGGGCTGTCCAGCATGTCCTCGGCCGGGTTGTAGGCCGGGTTCAGCATCGCCGGATCGGGGTCCCAGGTGGCGCTGTGACGGATGCCGCGGAAGCGGTCGCCGCCGGCGCGGATATGCGCCTCCAGCACCGGTCGCACGGCCGCGCCCAGCGTCAGGTCGGCCATGCCGACGATGCCGGCGCAGACACGCACATCGCCATGGATGCCGCTGGCGCAGATGGCGGCGACGCCGTTGGCGAATTCGGTCTCGCCGACCGGCTTCATCGCCTCCGGCCCCGACGCGCGGTGCATGGCGCGGGCCTGCACGAAGACCGTGGCGCGCACGTCGTGGCCGGCGCGGATATCCGCCAGCATCTCGTCCAGCAGGTAGCGCCAGTTGGGACGGTCCCACAGATGGTGGTGCGGGTCGACGATGAGCTGGTCGGGGTCGAGAATCTCCTCCTGCCTTGCCGCCAGCCAAGCTTCGCGAACCGGCAGGTAGTGCTGGATGGTGCCGCTCATGCATCGTCTCCCAGTTCGGGTGCGCGAGCGGCGGGCAGCCCGATCTCGAAGGCGTTCAAGGTGAGGGCGACCATGCTGTAGTAGCCGACCAGCGCCACCAGCTCGACCATGCCCTGCTCACCGAGCGCCGCGGTTCCGCTGGCATGCAGCGCCTCCGGCAGGCGCGCGGTGCCGACCAGGGTGCGGGCGACGTCGTACACCGCCTGCTCGCGCGCATCGCGCAGCGTGGGCTCGGCGCGCGCCGCGATGGCGGCCACTACCTCCGGGTCCATGCCGGCCTTCAGGCCCTCCCGCTTGTGGACCGTCCATTCGTAATGCGAGGTCCAGTGCCGCGCAGTGACCAGGATGGCGAGTTCTGACAGCCGAGGCTCCAGGCTGGTCTGGTAGCGCAGCAGCTCGCCCAGCTTCTGGGCGCGGCTGGCGAGTTCCGGGTTGCGCAGCCAGGCGATCATCGGCGCGGGCACGCGGCCGCGGATGCCGGCGGTCACCTCCGCGATCGCCGCCTGCTGTTCCGGCGTTCGCTCGGCTTCGGGTGGCAGTTCCAGGCGGGCCATCAGGACTCTCCGTTCAAGGGCGTGGGGTCGCCGCCGAGGGCGGTGGTAACCGCCACCGCCTCCCGCATCACCAGCGTGGCGCAGAGGCGTTCCGCGGCGGCGTCGAAGCGGTACAGCGGCATGGTGGTGCCGATGGACCCCGCCAGCACACCACCGGCGCCCAGCACGGGCGCGGCGATGGCGGCGACATCGGCCAGGCGTTCGCCGCGACTGATGATGGGCAGGCGCGGGCGCAGTTCCGGCACCGGGTCCAGTGCCAGCAGCGCGCGGCCATGCGCGCCGATGCCGAGCGGCTGCACTTCGCCCACCCGCGCGTGGTGGCGCACCGGATGCGGGCTGTCGAGGCGGAAGAGGCAGCGGCGGCGATCGGCCTCCCGCACGAAGAAGGTGGCACTCTCCCGGCTTTCCAGCCGAAGCCGTTCCAGCGCCGGCCGCACATGGTCATCGAGGCGCAGCGTACGCCGGAAGCGCTCGCCCAGCAGCAGCAGCGTGGCGCCGAGCACGTAGCCGCCGCCGGGCAGGCGCTTGACGAAGCCGTGACTTTCCAGCGTGCCGAGCAGGCGCAATGCCGTCGTCAGGTGCAGCCCGCTGCGGCGCGCGAGATCGGCGAGCGCCAGCGGCCCGTCCTCCTCCCCGAACACGCCGAGCAGCGCCAGCGCGCGGTCCACGGCGCGGACGTTGCCGTCCAGGCCAGGCTCGCTGGCGGGCGCATCGGGCAGGGCTGCCGGCGCCGTTCTGGCCTTGGGGTTCCTCACGGCGCGACGCTAGACGAGGTTTCCACAGGATGGAAGAGGCGTTCATCCTGTGGTAGCGGTGCGACGTCATCCAGGAGCCAGCCCCATGTCCACGCGCTTCGCCGACAAAAGCGTCCTCGTCACCGGCGCCGGGTCGGTCGGCCCCGGCTGGGGCAATGGCCGCGCCATCGCGGTCGGCTTCGCGCGGGACGGCGCGCGGGTGGTCGGCGCCGACCGCGACATGGCGGCGATGGCGGAAACGGCGGAGCGTATCGCGGAATTCGGCGGCAGCTTCGAAGCGGTGCAATGCGACGTCACCGATGGCGCCGCCATCGCGGCGATGGTGGCGCGCATCGGCCGCATCGACGTGCTGGTGAACAATGTCGGCGGCTCCGCCGCCGGCGGGCCGGTGGAGATGGCGGAGGAGGTCTGGGACGCGCAGATCGACCGCAACCTGAAGAGCGTGTTCCTGACCTGCAAGCATGTGATTCCGGTCATGGAAGCCGCGGGTGGCGGCGCGATCGTCAACCTGGCCTCAACCAGCGGCATCCGATGGACCGGCGCGGCGCAGGTCGCCTATGCGGCGTCGAAGGCGGGCGTCATCCAGTTCTCCCGCGTCGTCGCCGTGCAATACGCACCGAAGGGCATCCGGGTGAACACCGTGGTGCCGGGGCAGATGCACACGCCGATGGTGGAGGTGCGCCTCGCCGGCCAGCGTGCCGGCGGCGACGTGGACGCGCTGCTGCGCCAGCGCCTGTCACGCATCCCGCTGGGCTTCGCGGGCGATGGGCGCGACACTGCCAATGCCGTGCTGTTCCTGGCCTCCGAGGAAGCGCGCTTCATCACCGGCACGGAGCTGGTGGTGGATGGCGGCATGTCCGTTCGCTGCGGCTAGCCTCGCTTGCGCAGCAGGTAGCGCTGCGTGCCGTCCATCACCAGGACGCCGTCCTGGTTGTGGACCGTGGATTCCATGCCGAGGACACCGGTGCTGCGCTGCGGCTCCAGCGTGGCGACGCGCAGCGATGCGTACAGCGTGTCGCCGACGAAGACCGGCGCCAGGAAGCGACTGGACTGGTCGAGGAACGCCTTCAGGCTGTCCTCCACCATGAAGGGAAACAGCCCGGCGCCGGCCGCGGTCTGGATGGCCACCTGGAATCCGTGCGCCAGCATCTGCGGCATGCCGCGGGCGCGGCAGAATTCCACGTCGTAGTGGATCGGGTGGTTGTCGCCGGATGCGGCCTGGAAGGCGAGGAAGATCGCCTCCGTCATGGTCCGGCTTGGCAGGTTGAAGACCTCGCCGAGGGCAAAGTCCTCGAACCAGCGTTGTGGTGTCAGGCGGTGCGCGCGCGGGTCGAAGCTCACGGCGCGTAGCCCAGTCGGCGGTCGTCGTCCCGCTTCGCCTGTGGCCGCTGCGTCGCCGGGCCGAAGCCGCCGCCGCCCGAAGTTTCGAGCCGCACGATATCGCCGGCCATCAGCGGCACGTTGTCCGATTTCGGCGGAATGGCGGTGGTGGCGCCACCCCGGCAAAACTCCAACCGGCCGACGCTGGCCGGCGCGCCGCCGGCCAGGCCGTAGGGCTGGCTGAAGAAGCGGTCCATGTTGGCGGTGAAGAAGCAGCGTTCGGAATCGATCCGCCATTCCCGCACCAGGCCAAGCCCGCCGCGGTGCATCCCGTCGCCTCCGGTGCCCGGCAGCAGCGCATAGCGCAGGATGGTCAGCGGCATCTGCGCCTCGATCATCTCGACGGGGATGTTGCTGTTGTTGTGCATGCCACTGGAATAGGCGTTGACGCCATCCTTGCCCGGCGTCGCGCCGGACCCGCCGATCTCGATCTCCACGAGTACGTCGCGCTTGGCATCGGCGCCGATGGTCTGGAAGGTGGTGACGTAGGAACAGCCGTAATAGGCGGCGGGAATGCGGTCCGGTACCGCCTGGTGCAGCGCGCCGAACATCGCGTTCAGCAGGCGGTGCGTCACCGCAATGCGGTGCGCGACCGGCGCGGGCGCCCGCGCATTCACCACCAGCCCCTCCGGCGCGATCACCGTGATCGGGCGGTAGCAGCCGGCATTCATCGCGAAATTGCCGCCGCGCTGGCCACCAAGTGCCGCGCTCATCAGCGCGAACATCACGGCGGAATTGCTGCTGGCCAACGTCGCATTGGTCGGCCCCTGCACCTGCGGGGAACAGCCGGACAGGTCCACGATGGCTTGGTCCCGGGCGATCTCCAGCTTCACATGCAGCAGGATCGGCGTGCCGATCTCGATGCCGTCATCGTCGAGCTGATCGGTGAACTCATAGACGCCGTCCGGCATGTCGCGCAGCGCCGCGCGCATCGCCGCCTCGCTCATGTCGAGGATGCGGCGCCCGGCCTCCAGCATCGCCGCCGCGCCGAAGCGCGCCGCCAGCCGGGCCAGCGCCAGGCGGCCGACTTCCAGGGACGCAACCTGGCTTTGCAGGTCGCCCAGCAGCAGGTCCGGCTTGCGGATGTTCTGCCGGATGATCGCCCACACCGCCTCGTTGCGCACGCCCTTGTCGATCAGCTTGACGGGCGGGATGCGCAGGCCTTCCTGGAAGATCTCGGTGGCCTTGGACGGATAGCTGCCGGCGACCAGCCCGCCGACATCGATGTGGTGGCACAGCGTGCCGACATAGGCGATGCGCGTGCCCTCGTGGAACACCGGGCGGAAGGCGATGATGTCCGGCAGGTGCTGGCCGCCGCAATACGGGTCGTTGGTGATGACGACGTCGTCCGGCCCCCAGTCCTCCGCCCGCACGAAGTCGCTGAGCAGGGTGCGCAGCGCCGCGCTCATGCTGTTCAGATGACTCGGGATGCGGGCGGATTGCGCCAGGTTCCAGCCTTCCGAGTCGAACACGGCGGTGGAGTAGTCCAGCAGCTCCCGCACGATGGTGCTGCGGCTGGTTCGCCAGACCGTCACATCCATCTCCGCCGCTGCGGCTGTCAGCGCGTTGCGGATGACCTCGATGTCGATCGGGTTGAGCCCGGTCCCGTTGAGCAGGGTCATCCCGCCGCATCCTTCGTCGCGATGATGGCGCCCGCCGCGCCGGGCCGCGCGGTCCAGCCGCGCGCGAGATAATGCGTGGCGAAGGCTTCCTCGATGATCGCTGGGCCTTCGAGGATGTCGTCCGGCCGCAACGCTTCCCGGTCCCACACCACCGCCTGGTGCCAGGCGCCATGCGCGAAGATGCGTCGCGTGCCCTTCACCGAAGGACGATCCACCGGCTGCGGCACCGCTGGCGCTGGGCGCGGAAGGCGGCCGGTGGCGGTGACGCGCAGCGTGACGATCTCGACTGGCTCAGCCTCCGAGGCATAGGAGAAGCGCTGGCGATGCGTCGCATGAAAACGCTCCGCCAGCCCGGCCAGGCTCTCGGCGTCGGGTTGCGTGACGTCGCCCCACGGCACCACCAATTCGAAGGCCTGGCCGTGGTAGCGCATGTCGGCCGCGACATGCAGCGCGCGATCGGCCTCTGCCACCCCATCCCGCGCCAGCCGCGCATCGGCCTCCGCCCGCAATTCCTCGATCAGGGCGCCAAGCCCAGGCAACGCATCCGCGCCCAGCGTGAACAGGCGGGACCGGGCGAGATCCTGCACCAGGTCTGAGAACAGGATGCCGTAGGCGGACAGCGTGCCGGGATCGCGCGGGAAGATCACCTCCGTCATGCCCATTTCCTCTGCCACCTCCGTCGCGTGCAGCCCACCGGCGCCGCCGAAGCTGAGCAGCGCGAAGTCGCGCGGGTGCAGGCCCTTCTCGAACAGCGAAAGCCGCACCGCCGCAGCGAGCGAGGCGTTGGTCAGCGCCATGATCCCCTCCGCCGTCGCTTCCTCTCCGAGGCCGAGCGCGGCGCCGAGCCGCGCCAGCGCCCGATGGGTGGCCGGCATGTCCAGCGTCATCGTGCCGCCGAGGAAGAAATCCGCATCCAGCCGGCCGAGCGCCAAGTTCGCATCCGTCACCGTGGGCTCCGTGCCGCCGCGGCCATAGGCCACCGGACCCGGCCGCGCCCCGGCGCTGCGCGGCCCGACGGTAAGGCGGCCGCCGGCCTCCACCATGGCGATCGACCCGCCGCCGGCGCCAATGGTGCGCATCTCCACCATCGGCAGGCGCACCGGTAGGCCATCGACCTCGCCCTGCGTGACGAGGGAGACGCGGCCCTCTTGTACGACGGAGACATCGTAGCTGGTGCCGCCCATGTCGACGGCGACGAGGTTCGGCCGCCCCAGTTCCTGCGCGATGCGCGACGCCGCCAGCGCGCCGCCGGAGGGGCCGCTGAGCAGCAGCCGGGCCGGCTGTTCGGCCGCCGTCTCCAGGCTGCACACGCCGCCATTCGACTGCACCAGGAAGATGCGCGGCTCGAAGCCATCCTGTCCCAGCCGCGCCGCGAGCCGTTGCAGGTAGTCGCGTACCACCGGCACCAGCAGCGCATTCAGCACCGTGGTGCTGCTGCGCTCATACTCGCGGATTTCCGGCGAGATGTCGGAGGAGATCGAGACCGGCAGCCCGGGTTGCGCCGCCAGGATCGCATCGCGCAGCGCGCGCTCATGCGCCGGGTTGGCGTAGGCATGCAGCAGGCAAACCGCCACCGCCTCGGGCCGCAGCGCCGCCAGCCGTGCCAGCAGGTCGCCCAGCGCCAGCTTCGTCTCCACGCTGCCGTCGGCGCGCAACCGCTCCGCCACGCCCATCCTGCGGTCGCGCGGGATCAGGCAGGGGAAGGGATCCGGCGCCAGGCCATAGATGTCGCGGCGGACATGACGGGTGATCTCGAGCACATCCTCGAACCCCGCGGTGGTCAGCAGCACCCCGCGCGCCAGCCGACGCTCCAGCACCGCATTGGTGGCGATGGTGGTGCCGTGCAGCAGCAGGCCGACATCCGCCAGCGCGAAGCCGAACCGCGCGGCGGCCTCCCGCACCCCGAGCAGCAGCCCCTCCGACGGGTCCTGCGGCGTGGTCGGCGTCTTCCAGGCCCAAATCTTCCCGTGCCGTGCATCGAGGATCTGGAGGTCGGTGAAGGTGCCGCCGATATCGACGGCGATCCGGACGGGGCGGTCTTGCTGCATGGCCGCGACCATAGCAGCGGGCCGGGGCGCGGGAAGGGTGGCCCGTCTGGTGCGCCCGCGCCTCTCGCGTTAGCCTTCGGCCAACATCGAGGGGACGAACCATGGCTCATCGCATCGCCATCATCGGCGCCGGCGCGGTTGGCGGCTATGCCGGCGCGCACATGGCGCAGGCCGGGGAGGATGTGACCTTCGTCGACATGTGGCCCGAGAATGTCGAGGCGATGCGGGCCCGCGGCCTGCGCATCAGCCACCTCAAGGACGTGCCGGAATTCACCGTGCCGGTGCGCGCGCTGCACCTGACCGAGCTGCAATCGGTCGCGCGCGAAAAGCCCTTCGATATCGCCTTCGTCTGCGTGAAATCCTACGACACCGCCTGGGCCACCATGATGATCCGGCAGTACCTGGCGCCGGAGGGCTTCGTCGTCAGCCTGCAGAACTGCATGAACGAGGAGACCATCGCCGGCATCGTCGGCTGGGGCCGCACCCTGGGTGCCATCGCCAGCTCGATCACCGTGGATCTGTGCGAGCCTGGTCATGTGCGCCGCGCCTCCGGCAAGGGCGGCGCCGCGCACACCGTGTATCGGGTGGGGGAGGTGCATGGCCGCATCACCGACCGGGCGCGGGAGGTCGGGCGGCTGACGGCACTTTCCGACAGCACCACCGTCACCACCAACCTGTGGGGCGAGCGCTGGTCGAAGCTGGTCGCCAACGTCATGGGCAACGGGTTGTGCGCCTGCACCGGCCTGATCAGCCGCGACACGCTGCTGGACGACCGGCTGCGCGACTTTGGCGCCCGGTTGGGCAGCGAGGCGATCCGCCTTGGCCAGGCGCTCGGCTACGCGCTGGAGGAGATCCACCATCTGGACCCGGAGGTGATCGCCCGCGCCGGGGAGGGCGATGCCGCGGCTCGTGCGCAGTACGACGCGCATCGGCTGGAGGAAGCGAAGAAGCCCGGCGGCGGCGCGCACCGGCCCTCCATGGGGCAGGACATGGTGAAGGGGCGGCGGACGGAGATCGGCTTCCTCAACGGCTTCATCGTGGACCAGGCGCAGCCGCTCGGCCTGCCCACGCCGGCCAATGCGGCGCTGACCAGCCTGGTGCAGCGTGTCGAGCGCGGCGAGATCGCGGCCGACCCACGCCACATCCACGATCTTCGGCTGAACTGAGCGGGAACCTGTGCCGGCCCGCGGCGTTGCGCGGGCCGGAGGAGCCGACATGCAGACCGACCTCGAACGCCGCGTCATCTGGGCGCGCCGGGGCGCGCCCACGCGCGAAAGCCTCGCTGCCCTGTGGCGTCGGCAGCAGCCACCCGCCAACACCGCCGCGGATTGCCTGAAGGCCTGCCAGGAACCGCGGCGCCGGCTGGAGCCCTTGCGCCGCCGCACCGCAAAAGCTTGACGCCGGCGCCCCCGTAGCGTTCACGGAACGCGGCGGGGGAGGGCGCAGGCATGGCGGTGGACTTCCTCGGCCTGGAAGCCTTCCTGTCGATCGCGGAACGTGGATCGTTCCGCAAGGCGGCCGCCCACCTCAACCTGTCGCAGACCGGCCTGTCGCACCGCATCCGCAAGTTCGAGGACGCGCTGGGCACCAGGCTGCTGGCACGCACCACCCGGCAGGTGACGCTGACGCCGGCCGGGCTGGAACTCGCCGCCCGGGCGCGCGGGCCGGTGGAGGCGCTCATCACCGTGCTGGCGGAACTGCGCGCGGGGGCCAGCCAGGGCGGCCAGACGGTCGCCATCGGCTGCCTGCCGACCATCGCCGTGCACCACATTCCGCGCCTGCTGGTCGAATTCGCCGGCACCCATCCCGGCGTAACCGTCAAGGTCTTCGACAATTCGGCCAGCGAGATCGCGGAGCGCGTGGCGCGCGGGGAGGCCGAGTTCGGCATCACCATCGTCTCCGCCAACCGGTGGGATCTGGATATCGTGCCACTGCTGACCGAGGTCTTCGTCGTCGCCTGCCCGGCCGCGCACGCCTTCGCCACCCGGCCACACCTGTCCTGGGCCGATCTGGAGGGCCACCCGCTGGTCCGCGTTGCCCCGCACACTGGCAACCGCGCCCTGCTGGACGAGGCGCTGGGCGCCCGCCGGGACGCGATGGACTGGCGGTATGAGGTGCAGCACCTGGCGACCGCGATCAGCATGGTCGAAGCCGGCCTGGCACTGGCGGTCGTGCCGCGCCTGGCGGTGGAGGCGGCGGGCTCGGCCGGGGTGGTGGCGGTGGCGCTGCGCGATCCGGGGGTGCTGCGGCGCCTCGGCGTGGTCTCCCGGCGCGGCGTGCCGCTCAGCCCGGCGGCGGAGGCGCTGCTGGGCCTGCTGCGGCGGCGCTTCAAGGCGCAGGGGACGAAGATGCAGAAAACGGCATAGTCTCGCCGTTCTTTCCATTTGTGGCGAAGCCGCGCCACCGGCATACCTTCGGCGAACTGGCCATACAGGGGAAATCGCATGTCCAAGACGGGTCTCGTCGTCACCGCCCATCCCGGCGACTTCGTCTGGCGTGCCGGCGGCGCCATCGCACTGCATGCGAAGCGCGGCTACCGCATGAAGATCCTCTGCCTGTCCTATGGCGAGCGCGGCGAGAGCCAGTTCGCCTGGAAGGAGAAGGGCGCGACGCTGCAGGGCGTCAAGGAAGGTCGGAAGGCCGAGGCCGAGGCGGCGGCCGCGGTGCTCGGCGCCGAGATCGAGTTCATGGATGCCGGCGACTACCCGCTGGTGACGACCGAGGCCATGCTGGACCGCGCCATCGACATCTTCCGCGAGCTGAACCCCAGCTTCGTGCTCAGCCACGCGCTGCACGACCCCTACAATTTCGACCACCCCGAGGCCGTGCATTTCGCCCAGAAGGCGCGCGTCATCGCCCAGGCGATGGGGCACAAGCCGCAGGCGGACTACACCTACAGCGCGCCGGCGATGTTCCTGTTCGAACCGCACCAGCCCGAGCAATGCGGCTTCAAGCCGGACGTGCTGCTCAACATCTCCGAGGTGTGGGAGACCAAGTTCAAGGCGTTCCAGTGCCTGCCGGCGCAAAAGCATCTGTGGGCATACTACGAGCGCGTGGCGCTGAACCGCGGCATGCAGGGCGGCCGCAACTCCGGCAAGCCGATGGTGCATGGCGAGGCCTATCAGCGGCTGTTCCCGCAGGCGCTGGAAGAGCTGGTCTGAGCATGGATGAGCCGGTGATGGACTTGGCCCATCTCGGCCATCTGGAACTGCTGACACCGCGCTTCGACGACAGCCTGCGCTTTTTCGTCGATGTCATGGGCATGACCGTCTCCGGCGAGGCGCCGGGTTCCGCCTATCTCCGCGCCTGGGACGATTATGAGCGCTACACCCTGAAGCTGACGGCGCACGAGACCTCCGGCATCCGCCACTTCGCCTTCCGCACGCGCAGCCCGCAGGCGCTGGAACGCCGCGCCGCTGCGCTGACGGCGGCGGGGTTCGGGATGGGCTGGACCGATGGCGACCTCGGCCACGGCCGCAGCTTCGTCTGCCGCGACGCGGACGGCCACACGATCGAGCTGTACTACGATACCGAATGGTACGACCCGCCGGCCGGCCAGAAGCCGGCGCTGAAGAACCAGGCGCAGCGCTTCCCGGCGCGCGGCGTGAACGTGCGGCGGCTGGACCACATCAACCTGCTGGCGGCCGACATCGGCGCCAACCGCATTTTCTTCGAGCAATGCCTGGGGATGCGCACCACCGAGCAGATCATCCTCGACAGCGGCGTCGAAGCCGGGCTGTGGCTGACCTGCACCAACAAATCCTACGACATCGCCTATTCGCGGGAAGCGCACGGCATCGGCGACCGCTTCCACCACCTGACCTACGCGCTGGATAGCCGCGAGGACATCCTGCGCGCCGCCGACATCTTCCTGGAGGCCGGCGTGCACATCGAGACCGGGCCGCACAAGCACGCCATCCAGCAGACCTTCTTCCTGTACGTGTATGAACCCGGCGGCAACCGCGTGGAGTTGGCAAATGCCGGGGCGCGGCTGGTGCTGGCGCCGGACTGGAAGCCCATCGTCTGGACCGAGGCCGAGCGCCGCCGCGGCCAGGCCTGGGGCCTGCAGACCATTTCTTCCTTTCATACCCACGGAACACCGCCGCTGCCGGAGGGCGTGGACCCATGAGCGAAAAACTGTCCGACTGGGTCGGCCGCTGGCGGGAGGTCGAGGATCAGATGACGGCGCCCGCCGCGCGCCGCCTGGCCGCCATGCTGGACCGTGCGCCGCCGCCGCTTGCCATCGGCGCGGCGGTGCCGCCGCATTGGCTCGCCATCCTGTTCGACGATGCCCAGCCGCAATCGCAACTCGGCCCGGACGGGCACCCGGCGAAGGGGGACTTCCTGCCGCCGGTGGACCTGCCGCGCCGCATGCTGGCCGGCCGCCGCACCACCTATGGCATCTCGCTGTGCATCGGCGACGCCGTGGTGCGGCGGTCGGAGATCACGGCGATCACGCCGAAGCAGGGCCGCAGCGGCCGCCTGGTCTTCGTCACCGTCCGGCACACCGTCACCGGCCCGGCCGGGATGGTGGCAGTGGAGGAACAGGACATCGCGTATCGTGAGGCCGCGACCGCAACGCCTGACGCCGTACCGCCCGCCGACCCGCTGCCGGAGGCCGCGTGGCGGGAGCCGTTCAAGCCCGACCCGGTGCTGCTGTTCCGCTATTCCGCCCTGACCTTCAACGGCCACCGCATCCACTACGATGCCGATTATGCGCGGGATGAGGAAGGCTATCCCGGCCTGGTGGTGAATGGCGGGCTGACCACCATGATGCTGCTGGAGGCCGCGCTGCGCCACGCCGACCCGGACGCCGCCATCCGCGCCACCGACACCCGCACGCTGCGCCCGCTGACCGCGGGCCGCCCTGCCTTCCTCGCGGGCACCGCGCCGGACGAGGAAGGGCGGCAATTGCTCTGGGCCGAGGACGAGGCGGGCCGCATGGCGCTGCGCATCCAGGCGAGGATCGCCTGATGCCAGGACCTTTGGACGGGCTGCGCGTGCTCGACCTGTCCTCCGTCGTCGTCGGACCGGTCTGCACCGGCGTGCTGGCGGAACAGGGGGCGGAGGTCATCAAGCTGGAAAGCCCGGAAGGCGACCTGCTGCGCAAGCTCGGCGGCAAGGGCCGTTCGCCGGGCATGGCGGGGAAGTTCCTGAACTTCAACCGCGGCAAGCGGTCAATCTGCCTGGACCTGAAGCATCCGCGTGCCAAGGCGGTGCTGGCCCGCATCGCGGCGCACTGCGACATCCTGGTGACGAATATCCGCCCGGACGCGCAGAAGCGCCTCGGCGTCGATGCCGCGACCATGGCCGAAAAACTGCCGCGGCTGATCCATTGTTCCATCGTCGGCTTCGGCACCACCGGCCCCTATGCCGGCAGGCCGGCCTACGACACGGTGATCCAGGGCGTCTCCGGCGTCGCCGGCTGCTTCGAGGCATCGACAGGCGAGCCGCGCTACGTGCCGATGCTGATCGCGGACCACGTCTGCGGCCTGATCGCCGCCCAGCAGATCGGTTTCGCCCTCTACCGGCGGGAGAAGACCGGGCGCGGCGAGAGCCTGGAAATCCCGATGTTCGAAAACATGGCGGCCTTCGTGCTGCAGGAACATCTGGGCCCGATGTCCTTCCGCCCCGCCCTCGGCCCCCCCGGCGACCAGCGCGTGCTGAGCCCCGAGGCGCGGCCGCTGAAGACCGCCGACGGCTTCATCGCGGTCTCCGCCAACACCGACGCGCAGGCGCATGGCTTCTTCCGCGCCATCGGCCGGCCGGAGCTGGTGGAGGACCCGCGTTTTTCCCGCGTTGCCGCGCGCACGCAGCATACGAAGGACTACTTCGCGATCCGCGCCACCGCATTGATTGGACGACCCACCGCGGAATGGCTGGAGATCTTCGCCACGCACGACGTGCCGGCGATGCCCTACAACACCATCGAGAGCCTGCTGACCGACCCGCATCTGCGCGCCACCGGCCTGGTGCGGGAGGAGGAGCATCCGACCGAAGGCCCCACCTTCGCCATCGCCGCGCCGAACCGCCTCTCGGGCGGCATGACGCCCGCCTTGCCGGCGGCGCAGCGGCTCGGTGCCGATGGCCGGGACGTGCTGGCGGAGGCCGGGCTGGACCCGGACGAAATCGAAGAACTGGCGCGAACCGGCGCCTTGGGAGAAACGACATGAATGATTTCCGCACCCCCCGCCGCGCCCTGCTCGGCGCTGGCGCGGCCTTGTTGGCCACCCCCGGCCTGCTGCACGCCCAGGGCGCCTGGCCCACGCGTCCGGTGCGCCTGGTGGTGCCCTTCACCCCGGGCGGCAGCACGGACATCCTGGCCCGCGCGCTCGGCGCCGAGTTGCAGGAGGCCTTCGGCCAGCCCTTCGTGGTGGAGAACCGCCCGGGCGCCGGCGGTACGCTGGGCAGCGAACTGGTCGCCCGCGCCGCGCCGGATGGCTACACGCTGATGATGGGCCATATCGGCACGCTGGCGGTGAACCCCTCGCTCTACCGCAACCTGAGCTTCGACACGGTGACCAGCTTCGAGCCGATCGTGCTGGTGGCGAACGTCGCGAACATCCTGGTGGTGAACCCGCGCAAGCTGCCGATCACCACGGCGCAGGAGCTGATCGACCGCGCCAAGGCGAACCCCGGCGCCATCACCTACGGCTCCGGCGGCAACGGCTCCGCCGCGCATACCGCCGTGGTGGCCTTCTGCCTGGCGACGGGGATCGAGCTGCTGCACGTGCCCTATCGCGGCACCGGCCCGATGATGAACGACCTGGTTGGCGGCCAGCTCGACATGACGATGACAGGCGGCCCACCGATCCTGCCGCCGGTGCGCGCCGGGCTGCTGCGCGCCATTGGTGTGTCCTCACTGACCCGCCTGTCCAGCGAGCCGAACATCCCGACTCTGGACGAACAGGGCGTGAAGGGCTTCGACGCGGTGCAATGGTACGGGCTTGTCGCGCCCGCCGGTACGCCACGCGCCATCGTCGAGCGCGTCAACGCCGCCAGCGCCACCGCGCTCCGCGGCGAGAAGTTGCGGCCGCGGCTGGAAGCCGAGGGCGCTGACGCCGCCCCCGGCACGCCCGAGCATTTTCGGGAATTGATCATCTCGGAGCGTGCGCGCTGGGGTGAGGTGATCCGCCGCGCCAATGTGACGAACGATTGAGCGGGAGCTTGCAACCATGAACCCGACAACCCGCCGCACCCTGCTCGGCGCCGGCCTCGCCCTGCCGTTCCTGTCCACGGCGCGCGCCCAGGCTGGCTGGCAGCCGTCCCGGCCGATCCGCATCGTCGTGCCCTTCGGGCCGGGCGGCGTCGCGGACCTCACCGCGCGCGCGGTGGCGCAGCGCATCTCTGAACGGCTCGGCCAGCCGGCGGTGATCGACAATCGCCCCGGCGCGGGCGGGATCGTCGCCGGCCAGCAATTGATGGCGGCGCCGGCGGATGGGCATACGCTGCTCGTCGCCTCCAACGGCACCGCGATCAGCAAGGCGCTGTTCCGGCAATTGCCGTTCGATCCGCTGACGGACTTCGCCCCCGTGGTCACCATGGGTGCCTTCCCGATCGCGGTGGTGGTGGCGCCGAATTCGCCGGACCGCGACATCGCCGGGCTGCTGGCGCGGCTGCGGGCCAATCCGGGCCGGCTCAACATCGGCAGCATCACCGCAGGCAGCACGCAGAACCTTTCGGCCGAGTTGTTCAAGATCCGCTCCGCCACGCGGTTCGAGACCATCGCCTTCCCGGCGACCCCGGCGCTGACCACGGCGCTGATCCGTGGCGATGTCGATGCGGCCTTCGAGATCACCGGCCCGATCTGGGGCCAGATCCAGTCCGGCGCGCTGCGCGTCCTGGCCGTGACCTCCGCGACACGGGCGCAAAACCTGCCCGACGTGCCGACGCTGGCAGAGGCCGGGGTCGCGGATTACGACGTCGCCTCCTGGAACGCGCTGGTCGCCCGCGCCGGCACGCCGCCGGAGGCGATCGCCGCCTACAACACGGCGGTGAACGAGGCGCTCCGCACGCCGGAACTGCGCGCCACGCTGACCCAGGTGGGCGTCGAGCCGCGCGGTGGCACGGCGGCCGAGATGGGACAGTTGCTGGCCGCCGACACGGCGCGCTGGACCGAAGTGATCGAGAAGGCAGGAATCCCGCGCCAATGATCCCGACCTGCAAGGGACCCGACCCGGCTACGAGAACGCCGCGCCTGGTGCTGCCGGAAGGCGCCTGCGACGCGCATTGCCACGTCTTCGGCCCCGGCGCCGTGTTCCCCTATGCCGCGGACCGCGCCTATACGCCGCCCGACAGCCCCTATGAGGGGCTGGTGAAGCTGCACGGCATCCTCGGCATTTCCCGCGCCGTCATCGTGCATGCCTCCTGCCACGGCAGCGACATGACCGTGACGCTGGACGGCATCGCCCGCAGCGAGGGCCGCATGCGCGGCGTCGCCGTGGTGGAACAGGGCGTGACGGATGCGGAACTGGCGCGACTGCACGAAGGCGGAATCCGCGGCGTGCGATTCAACTTCGTGAAGCACCTGGGCGGCATGCCGGACATGGCGCATTTCCGCCGGGTGCTGGCGCAGGCGGAGGCGTTGGGCTGGCACGTGGTGCTGCACCTGGATGCGCAGGACATCGTGCCGCTGGCGGACACCATTTCCGCCATCCGCATCCCCTTCATCATCGACCACATGGCCCGCGTGAAGGCAAAGGACGGCACCGGCCAGCCGGCCTTCCGGCAGTTGCTGGAGCTGATGCGCAACCCGCTGGCCTGGGTGAAGATCTCGGGGCCGGAGCGGGTGTCCTCGTCGGGTGCGCCGTTCCGCGATGCGGTGCCCTTTGCCCAGGCGCTGCTGGCGGCGGCGCCGGACCGCTGCCTGTGGGGCACGGACTGGCCGCACCCCAACATCGCCGGCGACATGCCGAACGATGGCGACCTGGTGGATCTGCTGGGCGAGATGGTGCAGGGCGACGAAGCCCTGCTGCGCCAGGTGGTGGTGGCCAACCCGAACCGCCTTTACTGGCCCTGAGGGAACCCTGGTGCCCGCCGCGCGTCTCATGCCGCGAAACAACGGGCAGGAGGGCAGGATGGCCCGGTATCGGATGATGGTGGTCGCGCTGGCCTCTCTGGCGCTCAGCGGTCAGGTCCTGGCACAGGATCGCAACCCGCGGGAGGAACGGGCGCGGCCGGGCGACGACACCAGCGGCCGCGTGCAGCGGGGCGAGGCCTCCTTCTACCATCCCCGCCTGCATGGCCGGCCGATGGCGAATGGCGAGCGCTTCGATGCGCAGTCCGATTCCGCCGCCAGTCGTACCCTGCCGCTCGGCACCACGGCGCGGGTGACCAATACGGAGACCGGCCGCACCGCAACCGTCGAGATCGAGGATCGCGGTCCCTATGCCCGCGGCCGCATCCTCGATGTCAGCCCGCGCACGGCGGACCGGTTGGGGATGCGGGAGGATGGGACGGCGCCGGTGGTGATCGAGCCGATCGAGGTGCCGCAGCGCGACGGCAGCACCCGCCCCGGCGCGGGCGGGCGCTGAACTCAGCCTGTCCCGGTCGGCGGCACGCTGCCGCCATTCCGCCGTGGCGAGGCGTCGGTGCCCCGCCGCAGCGGGACCGAGGGCGGCCCCCAGGGTGGCGCGATGCCGCCGGTCTCGCGCGGGTCCGGGCCGAAGCGGTTCGGGCCGGTATTGCCCGGCATCGCGCCGACCGCGATCAGGTTCCACAGCCACCCCACCACCGGGATCAGCACCACGAGCTGCCACCAGCCGCTGCAATCCCGGTCGTGCCAGCGCTTCGCGCCGCCGCAGATCGCCGCCGGGATCAGCAGCAGCGACACCAGCCCGAGCAGCGCTTCCAGCAGCGAGGGCATGCCGTGTCCGCGCTGCACCAGGCCGTTGACAAGGCCGAACCCCAGGAAGACGAAGCCGTACCAACGCCACCAGATGGTCCGCGTGATGCGGCCGCGCGTGCTCAGCCACTGCGAAAAATTCATCGTCCGCCCCTCAGCTTCCGGCCAGCACCAGCACCACGCCCGCCACCACGACCAGCGCGCCAAGGATGTCGGACCGCGTCGCCTTCTCGCGCAGGTAGAAGCGGCTGAAGCCCAGGGTGAACAGGATCTCCACCTGCCCCACCGCACGCACCAGCGCCACCGGCGCCAGCGCGAAGGCAGAAAACCAGCAGGCCGACCCCATGGCCGACAGCGCCCCCACCTTCGCGCTGTCGCGCCATGTGGTGAAGACGGCGCGGAACTGCGAGGGCTCCTTCCAGGCCAGGTAGGCGCCCTGCATCAGCGTCTGCAGGCTGTTCGTGATGACCAGGATCAGCAGCGCCTTGAACACCACGTCGGGCCCCGGCATGGCCTGGTTCGCGGCCTTGATCAGCACGCCGGTGATGCCGAAGCACAGCCCGGCGCCGATGCCGCACAGCGCCGCCGGCTGCGTCACGCCGCGCAGCAGCTCGGCAGGCGACGTGCCGCGCCCGGCGAGGGACAGGTACAGCACGCCACCGACACCGACCGCGATGCCGATCCAGGACAGCAGCGACAGATGTTCGTTCAGCAGCAGCGTGGCGACGAAGGCGGCCTGCATCGCCTCGGTCTTGGCGTAGGCGGTGCCGACCGCGAAGTTGCGGTAGCCGAAGGCCATGATCAGCAGGTTGGTGCCGAGGATCTGCAGGAAACCGCCCAGCGCACACAGCGCCAGCACGGCAAGGCCCAGCGGCGGCAGGCTGCCGCCGAAGGCCAGGACATACAGCCCCAGCAGCAACAGGCCCACGGGCACGCCGTACAGGTAGCGCACCACCCCCGCGCCATTGACGGAAAGCTGCCCGCGCAGCCGCTGCTGCATGGCGGTGCGCCAGCACTGGAACAGTGCCGCGGTGACGGTTACGCCGATCCAGCCGGATATCATCCGGTGCTTATCAGCCCAGCCGAGGGTCCAGCCAAGGGCGGTCCATGCGTTTCCAGGCCGGCGTGTCGCCCGGTGCCAGGCTGATCCCGAGACCCGGAGACTGCGGCAGCCGCGCCGCGCCTCGGTCGAAGCGCAGGCTTTCGCCCTGCACGATATCGAAGAAGGCCTCGGTTTCCCCGTACTGGACTTCCAGCACCAGGAAGTTCGGGATCGCAGCGCAGAGGTGGACGGAGTGTGCGTGGCAGACCGGCCCGGTCGGGTTGTGCGGCGCGATTTCCACCCCCGCTGTCTGCGCCAGGGCGGCGATGCGCAGGATTTCCTGCAACCCGCCCGCGTGCTTGGCATCCGGCATCAGCACGTCGTAGCAGCCGGCCTCGACCAGCGGGCGGTAGGCGGCAAGGCCGGACAGGCTCTCGGCCCCGGCCAGCCGCATGCCGCGCGCGTTGCACAGGCCGCGCAGCCGGGCGATCTCGCGGTGGTTCGCCTCGGCCACCGGGCATTCCAGCCAGAACAGGTTTTCCCGGGCTACATCGCGGATCAAGGCGGCGGCGGAGCCGGGCGAAAAGCGCCAATGGGCATCGACCATCAGGTCGATATCAGGCCCGATGGCCTCACGCACGGCGGCGATGCGGTCCAGCCCCTCCGCATAGGCGGCGCGGTTGTCCGGCGTTGCACCATCCTCCCACATCAGCGGCTCGAAGGGGGCCAGCTTGATGCCGGCAAAGCCATCCGTCAGTGCGCGGCGGGCGGCGGCGGCGAAGCCCTCCGGCGTGCGCGGGTTGGCGCCACGGTTGATGTTGGCATAGAGCCGCACGCTGTCGCGGAACCCCCCGCCCAGCAGGCGAAAGATCGGCTCGCCGTTCCGCTGTGCCGCGAGGTCGGACAGCGCCTGGTCCAGCGCGGACAGCGTGGTGGCCGCCACCAGCCCACCCGGCGCGTGCGGCAGGAAACGGGCGATGCGGTTGCGATCGCGCGCATCCTGGCCGACCAGGTTCGCCGCCAGCCTGTCCACCTCCGCCGCCACAAGCGGCTCCTGGTTCCCCAGCGTGCATTCGCCGAGCCCGGTGCGGTCATCCTCCGTCCGTACTTCGAGAAAGCCCCAATTGGTCTTCGGCGTGACGTTCAGGCCGCGATAGGCGATGGAAGCGATCTTCATGACAGGCGGATATTCGCGCTCTCGGCCAACGCCTTCCACTTGGCGATATCGGCGCGCACGCGGGCGATCAGCACGTCCGGGTCGCTGGTGACGATGCGGCCGCCGAGCAGGTTGATGCGGTCGATCACCTCCGGCAGCCGACCGATGCGGCGCAACTCCGGCAGCAGCCGCGAAACGACTTCCGCCGGCAGCCCGGGCGGGCCGAACAGCCCGTTCCAGGCGATGGTCTCGAAGCCCGGCAGGCCGCTTTCGTGCAGGGTCGGGACGTCCGGCGCGTCCGGCCAGCGCTCCAGGCTGGTGACGGCCAGCATCTTCACCTCGCCGCGGCGGGCGAAGGGCATCACGTTGACCATGTTCGCGATCAGGAATGGCGCGTCGCCGGCGACCACCGCCTGCACCATGCCGGCGGCGCCGCGATACGGCACATGCACCATGTCCGTGCCGGTCATCGACTTGAACAGCTCGCAGGAGAAATGCGCGGAGGATCCGGCGCCGGCCGTCGCGTAGTTGTAGTGGCCCGGTGGCTTCGCCCGGATCATCGCCAGCAGCTCCGCCACGGTGTTCACCGGAAACACGCGGCTGTTCACAACCAGCGCGTTCGGTCCGGTGACCAGCAGGGAGATCGGCACGAAGCTGGTCTCGAGGTCGTAGGGCAGGTCACGGTACAGCGCCGCGTTGATGCCGTTCGACCCGGCATTGCCAAGCAGCAGCGTGGTGCCGTCGCCCGGGGAGCGGAAGGCGTTCTCCACGCCGATGCGCCCACCGGCGCCGGCGCGGTTCTCGACCGGCACCGGCTGGCCGAGGGCGGCTTCCAGGTGATGCGCGAAGACCCGCGCGGTGCTGTCGTTGCCGCCGCCCGGCGCATCCGGCACCACCAGCCGCACCGGCCGGGTGGGCCAGACCTGGGCGAGGGCAAGGCGGGGGGCGGCCAGCCCCGCAAGGGCGGCGGCCATCAGCGTGCGACGTTGCGGCATGTGCCGTTCTCCCGGGGCGTTTCCCGGCCGCATCATGACGCGGCCGGGGTGTCCCTTCAACGCCTGGTCAGGCCCCAACCCGGGTCCTCGACCGCCATGTGCGACAGGCCGGACCGCTCCAGCATCGCCGCCGTCTCCCGGTTCGCGGCCTCGGCGATCCCCGCCGCGTCGAGATGCCCGCAGACGCGGTCGCGCATCAGCAGCTGTCCGTCCACCACCACGTCCAGCACGTCCTGCCCGTTCGCGAAATACACCACGCGTGCCACCGGCATGTTCGCCGGCACCATGTGCGGCGCCGTCAGGTCGACGGTGATGACATCCGCCTTCTTGCCGACCTCCAGGCTGCCAATCTCGTCGCCCAGGCCGAGGCCACGCGCGGCATCGATGGTCACCATCTCCAGCGCCTTGCCCGGCGGCATCATCGTCTCGTCGCGGAAGTGGCGCTGGTGGTAGCGGATGCATTGGAACATGTGGCGGAACATGTCGCCGGAACGGTCGGGCGCCGTGGCATCCGAGCCGATCATCACCGTGACGCCCGCGTCCATCATGCGCGGCGCCGGACAGTAGCCGCGCACGGCGGCAATGGCGGAGGGGTTGTGCACCACGCTGGTGCCGGTGCGGACCAGCGTCTCGATGTCGCCGTCGGTCAGCTCCGTGCAGTGGCTGAGCCAGGCATCGGGACCGAGCAGGCCGAACATGCGGTCCGCCATCTCGATGCTGCCGTCGCGATGGCCGTCCTGGTGGAAGGTCGCGCCGCGCGATCGGCCCGCATCGCGGATCAGGCGGCCCTGGCGCTCGATTTCCTTCACCTTCGCCGGGTCGTGCGTCGCCTCGCGGTACACCGGCATCAGCGTCGCGACCTTCACGCGGCCGCGGCCGTGCCACTTCTCGACGCCGGCGGTGATGACCTCCAGCTGCTGTTCGAAGCTCACCGGCCGTTCCACGCCGTCCGGCCCGACATAGGGGCGCGGGAAGGGTGGGCGCGTCGGGCCGAGCACCAGCACGCTGCGGATGCCCACTTCCTCGGTCGCCTCGGCATGCGCATCGGTGAACGCGGTGTCGTCGACCCGCCCGATGCTGTCGCCGCCACCCAGCAGCGACACGCCGGTGGTGACGCCGAAGCGCAGCCGTTCATGCGCCGCCAGCTTCGCCTCCGCACGCCAGAAGGCGGGCGGGGAGGCGAGGGTGTAGATGACGCGGCACGCCTCCATCCACGCCTTGCTGTCATTGTTGCCGAGCGTCTTCACCAGGCCATGCCCGGCATGCGCGTGCCCGTCGATCAGCCCCGGCAGGATGGCGCGGCCCTTGGCCTCGATGGTCTGCGTGGCGCCGGGATGCGCGGCCTCGACTTCGGCGGTGGTGCCGACCGCCTGGATGCGGCCGTCCCTGATGGCGACGGCGCCATCCGGGATCACGCGGCGCGTGGCGTCCATGGTGATGACGACGCCGCCGCGGATGAGAAGATCGGTCATATGCGTTCCTGAGTGCGGAAGAGCGCTCTCCCCCGTTCCGGGGGAGAGGGTTGGACGAGGGGGCGCAGCCGACCCCAGGGCGAAAAGTGGTGGAAGTGTCAGTCCACCTTCACCAGCCACAGCCGCAGCCGGTTGTCCGGTGCCTGCCGCAGGTCGATCCCGCGCCGGGACGCCCAGGCGATCGGCTGCTGGAACAGCGGAATATGCGCGATCTCGGCCCGCTCGATCTCCAGCGCCTGGCGGATCAGCCCGCGCCGCGTCGGCTCATCCGCCGCTTCCGCCACCTGCGCCACCAGCGCGTCGAACTGCGCGTTGGACCAGCGGCCGTAGTTCAGCCCGCCCGTCGTCGGCCCGTTGGTGCGCAGCACCTCGTTCAGTGTCGAATACGCATCCGCCAGCGGCAGCCCGGCATGGCCCAGCATGTACAGCGAGAAGTCCCGCGTCGCCGTGCGCCGAGACCAGATGTTGGTCGGCTCCGACTGCAACTGCAGCCGGATGCCGACGCGGGAGAACATCGCGGCGACGGCCTGGCAGATGCGCTCGTCGTTCACGTAGCGGTCGTTCGGGCAGACGATGCCGACCGAGAACCCGTTCGGGTAGCCGGCCTCCGCCAGCAGCCGGCGGGACGCCTCCGGGTCGTAGGGCAGGCGGTCGTTCAGGTCCTGTGGCGCCCCGGTCAGGAAGGGGCTCACCATCATGCCGGCGATCCAGGCCTTGTCGCGCATCACGGTGCGGCGCAGGGCGTTGACGTCGATGGCGCGGTACATCGCCTCCCGCACCCGGCGGTCCTTCAGCGGGTTGGCGCCGCGCACGTCGGAATACAGCAGCTCGTCGCGCTCATGGTCGAAGCCGAGGTAGATGGTGCGCAGCTCCGGCCCCTCCACCATCTGGACGCGCTGGTCCTGCAACAGGCGGGGCACGTCCTGCAACGGCACTTCCACGCTGGCATCGATGGCGCCCGACAGCAGGCTCGCCGTACGGGTCGCAGCACTGCGGATCGGCTGGAAATTCACCCGCGTCAGGTTGTGGACCGGGCGATCCCACCAGCCGGCATGCGGCTCCAGCACGGTGCGCTCATCCGGGCGGCGTTCCGTGATGCGAAAGGGCCCGGTGCCGTTGGCGGTGCGGGTCGCCCCCGATTCCACCTGCTGCGATAAATTCGCCGCCTGCTGCGCGTTGTTCGCCCGCGACCAGCCCTCGTCCATCATGAAGAACTGCGTGATGGAGGCGAGCAGGATCGGGAAGGGACGGTGTGTCTCGATCTCGATCGTGTGGCTGTCGACCTTGCGGATCTCCTTGATCGCGCCGAGCAGCCCGCGCGCCAGTGATCCCGGGCCGTTGACGCGCCCCCAGGTGAACAGCACGTCGTCGGCATCGAAGGTCTCGCCGCCATGGAACACCACGCCGCGGCGCAGGTTGAAGCGCCACACGGTGGGGGAGGTGCGTTCCCAGCTTTCCGCCAGTGCCGGTTCCAGCTCGATCCGGTCGTTGTGCCGCACCAGGGATTCGTAGACGTTCCCCATGAAGGTGTTGGTGAAGGTGTTGTTGGACGAATGCGGGTCCAGCGTCAGCACATCCGCGTTGTAGGACCAGGTGAAGGTCTTGGCGGCGGCCGGCGGCGCTGCGGCCATTCCGGCGGCAAGCAGGGCGGCGCACAGGGCCATGGGGGCAAGGGGACGCATGGGGGAGGTCTCCGGGTTCGGCGAGATGCCAGCGTCGATCCACCCTGCCGGCGCGTCAATCGTCTTGCGACCGCGTAGGTGACACCACGCCTGCCCTGCTAGGATGCCGCGACACCCAAGGAGACCCCGCGCATGACCCGCCGCGCCCTGGCCCTGCTGGCTGCCCTCATCCTGGCGCATCCGGCCGCGGCCCAACCCGCCGGGCTGTCCGAGACCATCCTGCGCCTGTCCGAGACCGCCGAGGTCACGCGGCCGCCCGACGAGGTCGTCGCCACCCTGCGCGCGGAGGCCCGTGCCGGCACCGCCGCCGCGGCGCAGGAGGCGGTGAACCGCAGCATCGCCGCCGCCGTCGCGCAAGCCCAGGCGACCCCGGGCATCCAGGTCTCGACCGGCGGCTACTGGACCGCGCGGGTGGATGAGGCGCGCGCCTGGCAGGCGAGCCAGTCCCTGACGCTGCGCGCCGCTGCAGGCCCGGCGCTGCTGGACCTTGCCGGGACCCTGCAGGGCCAGGGCCTCGCGATGGCCTCGCTCGACTGGACCCTGCGGCGGGAGACGACGCGCGTGGCACGCCAGGACGCGGCTCGCCTGGCGATCGAGGCGGTGCAGGCCCGCGCCGCGGAGATCGCCGGCCAACTCGGCCTTCAGGTCGCCGGGCTGCGGGAGGTGACGGTCCATGCCGGCGAAGCGGCGCCGCGCCCGATGGCCATGGCCGCCCGCGGCGCCGCTTCCGGCAGCCCGCCGGTCGCGGTGGCGCAGGATGCGGTCGTCTCGGCGACCGTGGAGGCGGTGGCGGTGCTGCGGCCGCGCTGACCCCTTGCCGAAAATTGCCGAATGGCCGGCGCTCCCTATCGTTAAAGTATACGTAACGATCGCCGGGTCGCACAAAACGCAGGGCGGCCCTGCCCAACGAATGGCTGCACACCGGCTGCTTATGCGGTAGACCACACCGAAGGTGGCAACTCCATGACGGAAACTATTCGAATGGGCGTGGTAATCGGGGAGGTGGCACGTAAGCTGGGCTACCGCCCGGGGATGGCGTGTGCAGTACTTGGCAACCCTCCGGGGATGACCTTCGGGCTGCCCAACGGCGCGACCGCGGCGGCCGACCTCATCCTCGCCTTCGCGGCCGACAAGATCGCGCTGCGCAGCATCGCCCCGCGGGCGCTCAACCTCTACGGCATCGGCGCGCGTCTGTGGTTCGCCTATCCGAAGAAGACCGGCCCGGTGCGCTCCGACCTTGACCGCGACCATGGCTGGGACCCACTGACCACGGAGGGCCTGCTGCCGGTCACCCAGGTGGCGCTGGACGATACCTGGTCCGCGCTGCGCTTCCGCTTCCGGGAGGAAATCCCGAAGGTCATGCGCGCCGGCGCTTGATGCTGGCGTGCGGCGTGGCGGGGCCGTAACCTCCGCCACCCACAGCGGAAACCCGCATGACCCATAGCCGCCGCCTGGCTGGCCCGACGCCCGACCTCAACCGCCCGGATTTGAACCGCAGCCCCGTTGCGCGGTACCTGCAGCTGGCCACGCTGTTCCGCCACCGTGTCGAATCCGGTGTCTGGGCGCCCGGCACCCGCATTCCGACCGTCGATGAACTCGCCGCCGAATGCGGCGTCGCCCGCGCCACCATCCGCCAGGCCCTGGACCAACTGGCAGAGGATGGGCTGATCGCGCGGTTCCGCGCCCGCGGCACCTTCGTCTCCTCCACCCCGCCGCCGCGCCTGTGGTGCGATGTGGAAACCGACTGGAACGGCCTGCTGCGATCCCGCGAGGGCGCCCGCATCGAGATCCTGTCGGACACGCCGGACCAGGATGGCGACGCCATCCCGGCCAGCCCCGGCCGCCGCGCGCCGGCCTACCGCCACCTGCGCCGCCGCCACTGGCGGGACGAGAAGCCGTTCCTGCTGGCCGATGTCTGGCTTGACCAGCGGCTGTCGCCCCTGGTCACGCCGGAGGACCTGCTGACCAAGACGGCGCTGCGCCTGGTGGCCAGCCTGCCCGGCATCCGCATCGCGGGAGCGCACCAGACCCTGACCATCGGCGCGGCCGATGTGGAAACCGCGGCCGCGCTGCACCTGCCGCTGAACGCCCCCATCGCGCATGTCTACCGCACCGCCCTCGACCCCGCCGGCACGCTGCTGCTGGCGGCCAAGGGCATCTACCGGGGCGACACCGTGCGCATCGACGTGAAGCTGCGTTAGGCGGCCGCTCCGGACGGCGCCAGGGCTTGCGGGATCGGCCCATCCACGGAAATCAAACGCCCGCCTCCACGGCGAAGCTGCGGAGTTCCAGGAGCTTCTGGCCACGGGTCTGCCAAGCCTGCAACCAGACCGTCAGCCACCTGTTCGTTTCGGCGATGTCGACCTTGTACTCGCCGCTTTCGCAGTCGAAAAAATAGAGGTGACGGCCCCAGCCGAATATCTTTCCGCTGGAGGCATAGGACGCGACGACGTGCCCGCTCTGGGTCGCCTTCCCGACAGGCTGCATCCGGAGGAAATACAAGCGGTAGGAATGCTTGGCCTGAGCCGCGCTTTCCATGGTCTTCGCCAGGGTACCCGGGGCCGAACTCTCCTTGCAGATGAGGCTGCTCGTCACGGCCCGAAGCGTATTGTTGCGAAGCGCCGATCCGTAACTTCTCTGGACCCAGTTCTCGTAGCTGTCGGCAGTGGGGCTGTCCCGGTGGTGGATGTCCTGTGTCTCTCCCGCCTTCGCGTACGCCGCCGCGGTCCTGAGACCCTCCTTGCGTTGCTCCGCGGTGCGCTTGTGGTGGGTGATGAGATTCCGAACCCACAACATCGACAGGCCGCAGCAAATTCCTGCCCTTTTCGGGTCGTCCAGAGGGGCGTGGAACGTCGCCTGGAAGACCTGATCATTCCCCAGGACCTCTCCCTGCGCCATCGCGAAGGTCTGTTTGATACCCGCCATCCGCATTCCCCCGCCAGACGCGGCATGATGGCTTGGCCTAAAGCCGCTGCCCGCCGCCGGCGCAAAATTCCGATGTCGGAACTATGCAGCTGTCTGGCGGTGCGCGCCATGCAGGTCCCGCCTAATAGCGGGAACAGGCGTCCGGCCCCTGCGGGCCGCGGAGCATCCCCTGCGCGATCCCGGCCGATGTGAAATGGCTTCGGCTTATCGCTTCTGCCGCGTGTTGCGCGTCGTCCAGCGCCCACGCCCGACTCGAGCGGGGTCTACCCCGCGAAAAATGCCCTGACGTCGGCGGGTGGTGGCGCCCAGCGGGGCTGATTGTCCTTGTCCACCAGCACGGCGCGCACGCCCTCGGCGAAGTCGGGGTGGCGGGTGACGTGGCGGGTCAGGGCCAGCTCCATCGCCAGGCAATCGCCCAGCGACAGGTCCGCGCCGCGTCGCAGCAACTCCAGCGTCACTGCCAGGCTGGTGGGCGACATCCGGGCCAGGATGGTTGCCTGCGCCTGAGCCCATTCGCCACCCTCGGCCGCCAGCGCCGCCTGGATGGCGGGCAGCGTGTCAGCTGCGAAGCAGCGGTCGATGGCGGGACGCTGCGCCGCGATGGTGCCGGGCGGCACGGTCTCGGCGAATTCCGCCAGGGCGGAGGTCTCGCCCGCCAGCAACGCCTGGCGCAGGGCGGGCAGCTTTTCCCGCGGCACGAAATGCGTGGCCAACCCGGCTTCCACCGCCTCCGCCCCGCGCAGTCTGGCCCCGGTCAGCGACAGGAACTTGCCCATCGCGCCGGGCAGCCGCGGCAGGACGTAGGAGGTGCCGACATCCGGGAACAGCGCGATCGCGGTCTCCGGCATCGCCAGCATCGCGTGCTCCGTCACCACGCGGATGTCGCCGTGCACGGACAGGCCGATGCCACCCCCCATGCAGACGCCGTCGATCAGGCTGATCCACGGCTTCGGGAAGCCGGCGATCGCCGCGTTCACCGCATATTCGGCGGCAAAGAACGCCTCGACGCCCGCCGCGTCGCCGGCCAGCGCCAGTTCGCGGATGCGCCGCACGTCGCCGCCGGCGCAGAAGGCGCGGCCGCCGGCGCCTTCCAGGATCACCAGTTTCACCGCCGGATCGTCGCGCAGCGCGACGATGGCGGCATCCAGCGCCGCGATCATGCCCTGGTCGAGCGCGTTCAGCGCCCGCGGCCGGTTCAGCAGCAGGGTGCCGGCGGCACCCGCCCGGCCCTGGACGACGGTGGGTTCCTCGGACATCAGCCGCCTTCGCGCGCCGCCATCTGCGAGATCTGGCGCCGCATCGCCGTCAGCAGCGCGCCCACGTCGCTGCCGCCGCGGGAGACGACGCTGCTGTATTCGCTGCGGGTGGTCAGCCGCAGGCTGGTGCCCTCGGCGATCACGTCCACGACCTTCGGCTGCCCGCCTACCTCCGCCACGCGCCAGTCCAGCCCGAAGGCGGGGGTGCCGACGCGCTCGATGATGGTGCTGACCAGCACGTCCTCCTCGGTCCGCGCCTGGCTGCGGCCGAGCGAGAAGGTCAGGCCCTGGTACTCGCCGAAGCGGGAGGACAGGTTGCGGATCAGCACCTCCTCGAACAGTTGCAGGTATTCCGCCTGCTGCGCCGGGGTCGCGGTGCGCCACCAGCGGCCGAGGATGAAGCGACCGACGCCTTCCACATCCACGGCGCGGCGCAGGATGGCGCCGACCCGGTCGCGCCGCTGCGGCACAGGGCCGTCGGCATTGATGGCGGCGACCAGTTCCTGGCCGGTGGCCTGGATGAAACTGGTGGCCCGGCTTGGGTCCATCTGCTGCGCGGCGGCGGGGCGGGCCAGGCCGGCCAGCGCGAGGGCGGCCAGCAGCAGGGGGCGGCGGGTCGGGTTCGTCATGCAGTGATGTCCTTTGGGGTGCCGCGCGTCAGCGCCGCAGGCCCTGGAAGCCAAGCCCGAGGCCGGGGTCGGAGGTCGCCGGCCGGGCGCTGGGTTCGTTGCGGATCTCCGTCACGCGGCGCTGCCGGTAGGCGCTGCGCAGCGTGGCGTAGGGGTCGAGCGAGGTGGCCCGGACCTGGTCCAGGGTGTCGATCAGGCCTTCCCGCGTGTCCAGCGCACCTGTGGCCGTGCGCGTGACCGTGATGGCATCCATCGTCTCGCCGCCACCGACATAGGTCAGCGGGTTCATGGCGATGTCACCGGCAAAGCCGGTCACGTCACGCGGGCTGGAGGGGCCGAGGACGGGGATGAACAGGTAAGGCCCTTCCGGCGCGCCCCAGACGGCGAGGGTCTGGCCGAAATCCTCGGTATGGCCGAGCAGGCCGAAATCCGTCGCACGGTCGAAGATGCCGCCGATGCCAACCGTCGTGTTCACCACGAAGCGGCCTGCGGTGGTGGCGGCACGCTGCGTCTCGCCCTGCAGGACGTCGTTCACCAGGATCACCGGCGTGCGCAGGTTGGCGAGGACGTTGCGGATGGCGGTGCGGACTTCCGGCGGCAGGAAGATGCGGTAGATCTCGGCCGCCGGGCGCAGCACCAGCGTATCGATGCCGTCGTGCACGAAGTAGGCCCCGCGGTTCAGAGGCTCCAGCGGGTCGTTGTTCGCGCGGAATTCCGCCACCGCGGCGGCATCCGCCGGATCGGGCCGCGCCGCGCAGGCGCCGAGGCCGAGTACCACCGCGAGGGCCAGGGCCGGCCGCAGCGCGGCGAAGCGCCCGGGAAGCCGGGACACGATGCGACGTGCGTGGTCGGCGGCGGGCGTTGAGGGGGCGCGGATCAACATGCGATCTCCGGGTTCAGGCGGCCGGGCACGAATGGCCCTTCGCGGCCCAGGCCTTCCTGGGACGCGCAGATACACTTATATGCACGGCAAGGCAGCCATTAAACGGTGGTGCCGCCGACGTTACGACCGATGTTACGATACGAGACATCCTCCGCCACTTCCTGCCCAATCCTGGCGTGCAGGCCGCCACACCCGCGAGGGAACCGCCCATGGATATCGCTCCCCCCCCTGGCGTCGGCACGCTGCAGCGCTGGCTGACCGGCCCCCGGATCGCCGGCCTGCCGGTGCCCACCGAAATGCCGCCGCCGCAACTGTCCTTCGAGTTCTTCCCGCCCAAGAACGAGGCGTTGGAGCAATCCCTGTGGGCCGCGATCCGGCGGCTGGAGCCGCTCGGGCCGCGCTTCGTCTCCGTCACCTACGGCGCCGGCGGCACCACCCGCACCCGTACGCATGAGACGGTGGCCCGCCTGGCGCGGGAGACCAGCCTGACCCCCGCCGCGCACCTGACCTGCGTCGGCGCGACGCGGGACGAGGTGGACGAGGTGGCCCGTGGCTACCTGGAGGCCGGGGTGCGCCACATCGTGGCGCTGCGCGGCGACCCGCCGGCGGGCGCCAGCCAGTACACCCCGCATGAGGGCGGCTACGCCCAGGCCGAGGACCTGGTGCGCGGCCTGCGGCGGATCGGCGATTTCGAGGTCAGCGTCGGCGCCTACCCGGAAACCCATCCGGCCGCGACCTCGCAATCCGCCGACCTGGACTTCCTGAAGCGCAAGATCGATGCCGGGGCGACGCGGGCGATCACGCAGTACTTCTTTGATACCGATATCTACCTCCGCTTCCTCGACCGTTGCGGCGCGGCCGGCATCACGGTGCCGATCGTCCCCGGCATCCTGCCGGTTTCGAATTTCGCGCAGGTGAAGAAGTTCTCCGCCATGTGCGGAACCTCGGTGCCGGCCTGGATGGGCCGGCTGTTCGAGGGGCTGGACGAGGATGCGGACAGCCGCCGCATGGTCGCTGCCGTGGTGGCGGCCGAACAGGCGCGGCTGCTGCAGGCGAACGGGGTGGACGAACTGCATTTCTACACGCTGAACCGCGCCGACCTGACCTACGCCATAGCCCACCTGCTCGGCGCCCGGCCGAAGGCAGCCGCCTGAAGCCCTCTCGCCCCGCTCAGGGGGGGGGAGGGTTGGGTGACGGAGGAGGCGCCTCACCAGCGCACGATCTTCTCCGCCAGGAACAGCGTTCCGAACAGCGTCCCGGCAAAGATCAGGATGTGGTTCCGGATGGCGTCCTTGCGGAAAACCATGGCCGGCGGCGGCGGCGGGGTGGCGGAGGCCGCCAGCGCCGCCAGGCCGCGCGGTTCCTCGGGTTCGGAGGGTGCCGGCGGCGGGGCGGTGCGCGCCTTGGCCAGTGCCGCCTCGGCCTCGACCGGGGTCAGGCACGGCCCGAGATAGGTGAAGCGCCGCGCCGCCTCCGGCGCTGTCACCGCGCTGCCATCCCAGACCATCCATTGCCGCAGCGCGCCGTTCCAGCCGATGGGCAGCGGAGCGCGGCCGGTATCGTCGCTGCGCGCCACCCAATGCCAGGGGCGGGCGGCGTCGGCGGGTTCGCCGGGGCGGGCGGGGTCGGGCCAGGCCATGGCGGGCGTTTCCTTCTGGGCGTTCATGTCCATACCAATGCCCGAATCGGCCGGCGGCAAGGGCCTATCGCACCCGACGGCAACGGCGCTACCGCACCCGACGGCAACGGCGCTACCGCACCAGGTGCACCCGCAGCCGGTCATAGACCGGGCGCAGCAGCACCGGGGACAGGAACAGCGGGAACTGGCACAGCGCGAAGAAGATCAGGATGCGCGGATCGGTCGCCGCCGGCAGTACCGCCAGGTACAGCGCCATGTTGCGGTTGCCTGACAGCAGGCCGCCGGACAGCGCGATCCGGGCGCCCGCCACCCGCAGGAAGACCAGCGCCGTCAGGATGTTGAGGCCGAAATTGCCGGCAAACGCCAGCGCCACGCCGCCCGCGACCCACAGCGGCTCCGCCAGGATCTTCGCCTGCAAGCCATCCATCACGCCGAACCCGTAGAGCACCACCAGCAGCACCACGGCGCCATCGACGCTGCGGCCATAGGTCTCCAGCCGTACCGGCCCGGCCAGCCGCCGGATCACCAGCGAGACGACCAGCGGCAGCCCCACCACCAGCGCCAGCCGCCCCATCAGGCCCGTCAGCGAGATCGCCAGGTCGATCCCCAGCAATCCCAGCGCCAGCGGCGGCGCCGTGAACGGGATCAGCAGCGTCGACAGCACGGCGACAACCAGCGAGATCTCACCGTCCAGCCCCACCATCCGGGCGAAGGCCGGGGAGGAGGTGGCGGCGCAGCCAGTCGCCATGATGACCACCGCCGCGCCCAGGGGACCATCCAGCCCGAGCAGCCGGACGATGGCGAAGACCACCAGCGGGCAGGCCAGCAACACCCAGCCCAGCAACGCCGCCACCAGCAGCGGACGCCGCAGGTAGCCGAGCACCTGGCTGAAATCCACCCGCAACAACACAAGTGTCATCAGGCAGGCGACAACCGGCGTCACCACATCCCGCGTCGCGGCCGCCAGCGGCGGAACGAGGACACCCGCGAAGACGCCGAAGCCGAGCAGCGCTCCGCCGCGGCGGGCCGACCATTCGAGGAATTGGACCAAGGGGGACCAGATGGCTGAGGTTGGAGTTGTTCGACCTGTGTTCTATATCTTCCGCGTGCCCGGACGTCATCTCACCCTGTTTTCGCTCGCCCTGGTTGCGTTGATGGCCGCCTTCGGCGCCTCATCCGCCCATGCCGCCTGCACCGACCCACCCGGTCCCGGAGTGGATTGGCGGCGTTGCAGCCTGGATGGCCAGGACCTGACGGGCGCCAACCTGTCCGGCATGCATCTGCGCGACACCTCCCTGCACCGCTCCAAGCTGGCCAATGCGCGGCTCGTCGGGGCCGACGCGGACCGCGCCCGGTTCGTCTCCGCGCAGGTCGATGGCGCCGACTTCACCGAGGCGAGGCTGCGGGAGGCCGACTTCACCCGTGCCTCGCTGCGCGGCGCCAAGTTCCTGCGCGCCGACCTGCGTCGCGCCCGGCTGTTCGGCGCCGACATGACGGATGCGGACCTGACCGGCGCGATGCTGCTCGGTACCGATTTCACCAACGTGATCCTGGCCGGCGTCACCTGGACGGATGGCGCGCGGGTCTGCGCCGCCGGTTCCGTCGGGTCCTGCCAATGAACCTGCCGCTACCCCAGCCGGACTACCTTGCCCGGCTGAACCCGGAGCAGCGGCAAGCGGTGGAGACGCTGGAGGGGCCGCTGCTGGTGCTCGCCGGCGCCGGCACCGGCAAGACCAGCGTGCTCACCACCCGCTTCGCCCACCTGCTGATGACCGGCCGCGCCAAGCCGTGGCAGGTGCTGGCGGTGACCTTCACCAACAAGGCGGCGCGGGAGATGCGCGAACGCGTCGCCGCCATCCTCGGCCAGCCGGCGGAGGGGCTGTGGCTCGGCACCTTCCACGCGCTGTGCGCCCGCATGCTGCGGCGGCATGCGGAGGTGGTCGGGCTGAAATCCAACTTCACCATCCTCGACGCCGACGACCAGTTGCGCCTGCTGAAGCAGATCATGGAGGCCGCCGGCGGCATCGACACCAAGCGCTGGCCGGCGCCGGGACTGATGGCGGTGATCCAGCGCTGGAAGGACCGCGGCCTGACCCCGCCGCGCATCACCCCGGCCGAGGATTCGGACTACGCCAACAACCGCGCGCGCAGCCTGTACGAGGCGTATCAGCGCCGCCTGGTCGAGCTCAACGCCGCCGATTTCGGCGACCTGCTGATGCACGTCACGGAAATCCTGCGCACCCGCTCCGACATCCTGGCCGACTACCACCGCAGCTTCCGCTACATCCTGGTCGACGAGTACCAGGACACCAACACGGTGCAGTACCTCTGGCTGCGGCTGCTGGCGCAGCGGGAAGACCCGGCGCAACGGAACATCTGCTGCGTCGGCGACGATGACCAGTCGATCTATTCCTGGCGCGGCGCCGAAATCGAGAACATCCTGCGTTTCGAGAAGGATTTCCTTGGCGCGCGCACCGTCCGCCTCGAATCCAACTATCGCTCCACCAAGCCGATCCTCGCCGCCGCAGCGGGCCTCATCGCGAAGAACGCTGGCCGCCTCGGCAAGACCTTGCGCGCCGGTCGCAAGGACGCGGAGGGCGACAAGGTCCGCGTCGTCTCGTTGTGGGACAGCGAGGAAGAGGCCCGCATGGTGGGCGAGCGAATCGAGGCGGCGCGGCGTGGTGGTCATCCGCTGTCGGAATTCGCCATCCTGGTGCGCGCCGGCTTCCAGACCCGCAGCTTCGAGGAACGGCTGATCACCCTCGGCCTTCCCTACCGCGTCGTCGGCGGCCTGAAATTCTACGAGCGTGCGGAAATTCGCGACGCGATGGCCTATCTCCGCATCCTGCACCAACCGGCCGACGACCTGGCGTTCGAGCGCATCGTCAACACGCCGAAGCGTGGCCTGGGCGACAGCGGGATGCGCGCGCTGCACATGGCCGCCCGCGCCGAGCAGGTGCCGCTGGCGCTGGCCGCCGAGCGCATCGTGGAGACCGACGCGCTGAAGCCCAAGCCACGCGGCGCGCTGCGCGACCTGATGCGCGGTTTCGTGCGCTGGCGTGGCATCAACGAGAAGGAAGGCCACGTCGTCGCCGCCGCGACGCTGCTGGAGGAATCCGGCTACGTCGAGATGTGGAAGCAGGACCGCAGCCCGGAGGCGCCGGGGCGGCTGGAAAACCTGAAGGAATTGTTGCGCGCCCTCGGCGACTACCAGACGCTCGCCGGCTTCCTCGACCACGTCGCCCTGGTGATGGAGACCGACGAGAACGCGGAGGCCGAGCGCGTGCAGCTCATGACGCTGCACGCCGCCAAGGGCCTGGAGTTCGACACGGTGTTCCTGCCGGGCTGGGAGGAGGGGCTGTTCCCCTCCCAGCGAAGCCTCGACGAGGGCGGCGACAAGGCGCTGGAGGAGGAACGGCGGCTGGCTTACGTGGGCATCACCCGTGCGCGCCGCACCGCCATCATCAGCCACGCCGCCAACCGCCGCATCTACGGCAACTGGACCTCCTCCCTGCCATCGCGCTTCCTCGACGAATTGCCGGAGGAGGCGGTGCTGCGCGAGGGCCAGGCCGCCATCCGCGCCAACCGCATGGCCGACACGCCCAGCGTCTTCCTTGGCCAGCAGGGGCTGATGGCGCGCCGCCCGCGGATGCTGGAGGCCAATCCCTGGGACGTGCGAGAACGCCCGCCGCGCGAAAGCGCCATGGCGATCGGCGACCGCGTCTTTCACCAGAAATTCGGCACCGGCACCATCACCGACATCGAGGAAGACCGCCTCGACATCACCTTCGACCATGCCGGGGAAAAGCGCGTGCTGGACCGCTTCGTGCAGAAGGCGGGCGAGGGCTGAAGTCGGGATCTTCCCGTCCGACCCGGCTGGCCGTTCGGCGCCGGACCTGCCACATGCACCGATCCGAGACCGAAGGCCCCGCCCATGCCGCGTGACACCTATGCCCAGCGCCAGGCGCGGCGGGCCGACCCGCTGGAGACCATCTGGCTCGACGCCCTGCCGGAGGAGGCGGTGCCGGCTTTCGAGGCCGCGCTGCAGCGCGTCTGCCCCTCCGTCGCGATCTTCCGGGACGAGGCGACGGATACCTGGCGGGTGGAGGGCGTGCGGCCCTGCGGGCAGGGCGATGAGGAATTGGCCGGCGCGCTGGCCATCGCCGCCTTGGTTTCCGGCATTGCACCGCCCGAATTGCAGGCGGCGCCGGTGGAATCCGATGGCTGGCTGGCCCGCACGGTGGAGGCCTTCGGCGAGCAGGAAATCGGCGCCGGCTTCCTGGTGCGGCCGACCCATGTGCCGGACCGCCGCGAATACGGCCGCATGGTGCTGAAGCTGGATGCCGGCATTGCCTTCGGCTCGGGCGAGCATGGATCCACGCGCGGCTGCCTGCTGGCCTTCCACCGCGTGGCGCAGGACCGCCGGCCGCTGCGGCGCCTGCTGGACCTCGGCACCGGGTCGGGCATCCTGGCCATGGCGGCAGCCAAGCGGCTACGCCGGCCGGTGCTGGCCACGGATATCGAGCCCTGGAGCGTGCGCGTCGCCGCCGACAATGCGAAGATGAATGGCGTCGGCCGACTGTTCCGGGCGCGGCTGGCGGATGGCTGGCGCGACCGGCATGTGAAGGCCGGGCGGCCCTACGACCTAGTCTTCGCCAACATCCTGGCCCGTCCGCTGTGCGCCATGGCGCGCGACCTGGCGGTGGGGCTCGCGCCCGGCGGCACCGCGATCCTGGCCGGGCTGCTGGGCACGCAGGTGCGGATGGTGCTGGCGGCGCATCGCCGGCACGGCCTGGTGCTGGAACGCCGCCTGCCGCAGGGTGCCTGGGCGACTCTGGTGCTGCGTCGCCCCGCCTGAGCCCTCTCCCACGTCAGGGGGAGAGGGTTGGGTGAGGGGGCGAGGCGCCGCGCCTCAGCCCCTGGCGATCGCCACCTGGGCCTTCGCCGCCGTCAGCATCAGCCCGCTGTCGTTCATGATCGTCGCCAGGTTGAAGCCGCGCTCGAACATCTGCTTCGTGTAGGCGCCGGTCATGGTGTGGATGCCGACCTTCACGCCCGCCGCCTGCGCGGTGTTGCGGATGCGGTCCAGCACGGCCAGGAACTCCGGCTCCTGCCGGTCCTGCAGCGGCGCCATGCCGAGCGACAGGCTGAGGTCGGACGGGCCGATATAGATCGCGTCCACGCCGGGCACCGCGACGATGGCTTCCAGATTGTCGAGCGCCGTCTTGGTCTCGATCATCGGGATGACCAGGATGTCGTCATTCGCCGCGTTGGTGTCGGCGGCGGCGCCGTAGATGCCGGACCGGATCGGGCCGAAGCTGCGCGTGCCCTTCGGAGGGTAGCGGCAGTAGGACACCAGGGCGCGGGCCTCGGATTCGGTGTTCACCATCGGGCAGATCACGCCCTTGGCCCCGCCATCCAGCACCTTGCCGATGATGCCCGGCTCGTTCCACGGCACGCGGACCATCGGCGTGACGCCATGCGGCTGCATGCCCTGGAAGCAGGCGACCATGGACATGTAGTCCTGAACGCCATGCTGGATGTCGACCGTCAGGCTGTCCCAGCCGGCCTGGGCCATCACCTCGGCGGTGAAGCCATGCGGGATGGCGAGCCACCCGTTCACCACCGGCTTGCCTGCTGCCCAGGCCGCCTTGACGCCGTTTGCCATCTTGCTGCGTTCCTCAGTTGTACGATGACTCGACGCTAGGCCGGGGGGCGCGGGGCGTCAATTCGCCGCCCCCAGCTTTGCCGGCCGGCGGCGGGCATGGCAAAGTCGGAACCCTGCCCGCCGGGAGCGCCGCATGAACACGATTTCCCCCCGTCCCGTGGATGCGGTGATCGCCGCCGCCGCGGACTTCCTCGGCGACCGCATCACCACCAATGCCGCGCTGCGCGAACAGCACAGCCATGGCGAGGACAGCTCCACCCCCACGCTGCCGGATGCCGTTGCCTTCGTGGAGACGACGGAGGAGGTCAGCCGCCTGCTCGCGCTGTGTCACCAGCATGCGGTGCCCGTGGTGCCATTCGGCGCCGGCACCAGCCTGGAGGGCCATGTGAACCCGGTCCGCGCCGGCATCAGCCTCGACCTTTCGCGCATGACGGCGGTGCTGGAGGTGAACGAGGCCGACATGGACTGCCTAGTGGAGCCCGGCGTCACCCGCCAGCAGTTGAACGAGCATCTGCGCGACAAGGGCATGTTCTTCCCGGTCGACCCTGGCAGCCACTGCACGCTGGGCGGCATGGTGGCCACCCGGGCCTCCGGCACCAATGCCGTGCGCTACGGCACGATCCGGGAGAACACGCTGGGGCTGGAGGTGGTGCTGGCTGATGGCCGCGTGATCGCAACCGGCGGCCGCACCCGCAAGGCCGCCAACGGCTACGACCTGACGCGGCTGTTCATCGGCAGCGAGGGCACGCTCGGCGTGGTCACCAAGATCCGCCTGCGCCTGACCGGCATCCCGGAGGCGATGAGCAGCGCCGTGGTGCAGTTCCCGACACTCGCCGCGGCGGTCGAGAGCACGATCCAGGTCATGCAGCTCGGCATTCCGGTGGCGCGGATCGAGCTGCTGGACGACGACATGATGGCCGCCGCGATCGCCTTCTCGAAGCTGGAGGGCTTTTCCGAACTCACCACCCTTTTCCTGGAATTCCACGGCACCGAGGCCGGGGTGAAGGAGCAGGCGGAGCTGGTCGAGGCGATTACCACCGAGAATGGCGGCAGCGGCTTCCGCTGGGAAACCGATCCCGCCGCGCGGGCGAAACTGTGGAAGGCGCGGCATGACAGCTACTGGGCCGGCGTCGCCTGGATTCCGGGCCGGAAGGCCCTGACCACCGATGTCTGCGTGCCGATCTCCCGCCTGGCGGAGGCGCTGGTCGGCGCCAAGGAGGAAGCCAAGGCGCTCGGCCACACCACCTGCATCGTGGGCCATGTCGGCGACGGCAATTTCCACCAGATGATCTTGTACGACCCGGCCGATCCGAAGGGGCTGGAAGGCGCCTGGGACATGGACCAGCGCGTGGTGGCGCGCGGCCTGTCGCTCGGCGGCACCTGTTCCGGCGAACACGGCATCGGCCTCGGCAAGCGCGACTTCCTGGAGGCCGAGCACGGCGCCGGCGCGCTCGACGTGATGCGCAGCCTGAAGGTGGCGCTCGATCCGCACGGCATCATGAATCCGGGGAAGATGTTCCGGAACTGAACCCGATGTCCGCGCCCGCGCGCCTCGCCACCGTGACTCCGGTGGCGATCCTGGTGCTGTGCCTCGGCCACATCTTCTCCAACGCGGTCCGCACCATCCCGGCGGTCGCGGTCGATGTGCTGACGCGCGACCTCGGCATCTCGGCGGAGGCGCTGGCGCAGATCACCGGCGCCTTCCCGCTGGCCTTCGCCATGGTGATGATCCCGGTCGGCATCGCACTGGACCGCTACGGCGTGAAGCGGGTGGCGCTTGGCCTGCTGACGGTGGCCGGCTGCGGCGCGGTGCTGGGCGCGCTGGCGACCGGGCCCTGGTCCATGCTGGCGGCGCAGGTGGTGCTGGGCGCCGGCTGTTCCGGCATGTTGATGTGCCCCATCACCTTCGCCGCCCGCGGCCTGTCCACCGCCCGTTTCGCCGTCTGGTCCGGGCTGATCCAGGCCGTGGGCAACACCGGCATGCTGCTGTCCGCCAGCCCGCTGGCGCTGCTGGTGGAGGCGGTGGACTGGCGCGCCGGCTTCTGGGCCTGTTCCGGCATCGCACTGCTGGCGATCCCGATCGTGGCGCTGCTGGTGCCATCGGACCGGCCCGCTGCCACCGCGCCGCGCAGTCTCGCTACTGATGTGCGGGAGGTGGCGCGGATGGCCGCCCAGCCGGCGCTGCGCGGTGTCATGGTTTTCACCTTCGCCTCCTTCGCCGCCGTGCTCGGCCTGCGCGGGCTGTGGGGCGGGCCGTGGCTGATGGATGTGAAGGGGCTGGACCGGGTGGCCGCCGGCAACGTGCTGCTGGCCTGCACCGTGGCGCTGACCGCCGGGCCGCTGCTGGCCGGCCTGGTGCTGCGCCGCATCGGCCGCGCGCCCGCGCTGCTGGCCGGCAGCCACCTGGCCTGCGCCGGGATGATCCTGCTGCTGGTCGCCGGCGGGCCGGGCGGCTGGATCTCGGAGGCGATGGGCCTGCCCATGCTGCCGGTCTCCTGGGACCTGGCGTTGCTGGTGCTGTTCGGCCTGGTGATCTCGTTCCAGGTGCTGGCGTTTTCCATCGTGCGGTCGGCGGTGCCGCCGGACCAGGCGGGGCGGGCGCTGTCGGCCGCCAACCTGTTCTTCTTCGCCGGCGCCGCGGTGCTGCAAGGCGCCTCGGGCGCCATGGCCGGCTGGGGCGGCCCGGCGGCGGCGCTGTCCACCTTCGCGGTGGCGCTGGTGATCTGCTCGCTGGGCTTCCTGGCGCTACGGCCGCGTCGCTGAGACTTCGCGTCCGACAGGCCTTCCCGTTGTTGCAAGTGTCGCTTCGGGAAGGCGCGCTGCTACCGTCCGGGCGGGAGGACGGCTGCATGCTCAGGCTCATCGGGTTGCTGGTGGTGCTGGCGGGGCTGGCCCTTGGCGGGCATTGGGTGCTGGTGCGAGGCGCGACTGCGCAGGGCGAGGTGGGGCGGATCGCCGCCGGCACCTGCGCTGCCTGCCACTGAACCGCGGCGCGGGTGGGGTGCCGCGCCGGCCGGTCCTGCGTTATCCTTCGGTTTCAGGAGGATCGCCCATGCTGCGCAGCATTCTGGTCGCCTTGGACGACACGCCCGGTGCCAAGGCCGCGCGCGACGCCGCCTTCGCGCTGTCGCGCCGCAGTGGCGCGACGCTGACCGCGGCGGTGGTGCTGGACCGGCCGCATACGCAGAGCGAGCACGAGTTCGTGCCGATCGGCGGTGCCGCCTTCAAGGCGCGCCGCGACGCCGCCCTGGCGAAGCGCGCGGCGGAGGATGCGACGGTGGCGCTGGCCGAATGCGCGCAGGCCGCCGCTGGGCACCCCTATGCGGAACTTCAGTTGGACGACGCGCCGGAACCCGCGCTGCTGCGCGCTGGCGCGACGCACGACCTGCTGGTGATCGGCCGCGACAGCACGCTGGGCCTGGAGGCGACCGAGGATGGCGTCGCCCCGGTGATCGAGCGGCTGCTGATGGACGGCGCCCGCCCGCTGCTGGTCATTCCACCGAACAGCGGGCCGCCGAACAGCGGGCCACCGAACTGTGTGCCGGCGGGCAGCGTGCCGGAGGAAGGCCCGGTGCTGGTCGGCTACGACGCCTCGATTCCCGCCATGGCCGCCCTTCAGCTTTTCGCCCTGCTCGGGATGGGGGAGGGCGCGCCGGTCCGTGTCGCCTCCGCCGCGGAGACGCGGGAGGCGGCGCTCGCCATGGCCGAGGAGGCCTGCTCCTACCTGCGCCGCCACGGGCTGGATGCGACGCCGCTGGCGCTGGTCGGCGACCGCCCTGCGGACCTGCTGCTGGCCGAGGCGGAGGGCCTTCGCGCCCGGCTTCTGGTGGTAGGATCGTACGAGGAAAGCGGCCTGCGCCGGCTGTTGACCGGCAGCGCCACCCATGTCCTGCTGCAACGCGCCACCTGCCCCGTCTTCATCCACCACTGACGCAATCGGCACGCGAGTGGGTTGGGTTCAGCCAATGGCCCTGTCGAAGCGAATCAGCACCGGGTTGCCGACGACCTGCGTGGCGCCGATCGCCCGCAGCATCCGTTCGGTCCAGCGCAGCACGCCGAGCCGCCCGAGCAACCGGTGCGCCACCATGGGCAGCACGAACTGCTTGTAGGTCGCCACCGGTGTGAAGCCGTTCGCCGCGAAAGCCTCCCGCACCTCGGAATCACGGAAGGTCCGGTAGGTGCGGGTGTGGTGTTCGACCGCCCGCTTCAGCGGGAAAGCCACCAGGGACAGCGCGTTGAGGCTGGTGAAGGTGGGGTAGTCGATCACCACGCTCTGCCGCGCGACCCGGCACATCTCCCGCACCAGACCGCGCCAATCCTGCATGTGCGCCATCAGGCGGATGCTGACCACCGCGTCGAAATGCCCGTCGCCGAAGGGCATCTCCAGCAGGTCGCCGGCTTCGAAGCGCACCTGGTTGGCCAGGGGGCCGGCGTTCCAGCGCTCGCCGCAGCGCGTGTCGCTGCCGAAGATCGTCACTTCGCAGCCATGCCGCGCCAGGGGCGCCACCGTCTGCAAGTGGCCGCCGCCCACATCCAGCACGGTGCGGCCCAGGGCCGAGGGCTCGTGGCCCAGCAGGCTGACGACCCCATCCTCCTGCACGCCGAGCATGTAGTGGCCGGCCGGCCCTGCGAAGCGCAGGGCGTAGCGTTCGGATGAGGTCTCGAGGTCCGGCGTCTCGCGGATCCTGGGCATGACTGTGGCGGAACACATTGCGGCGGCATCTCCAGGCCAGGGCAACGACGCAACCTGCCTTGATGTCGCCTTCTTTCGCACCACAAGCCTACGTTATACCTTAACGATTCATTATCAACTGCGTCATTATTGGCGCGACCGGACGCGCGGCACCTGCCGGCCACGCCTGCCCGGACGGGTCCTGCGCCTGCGCCCTTGCTGGCAGCGATGACTCGAAACGACCTGGTCGAGCCCCGTTGTGTATTGCGGGATCTTCATGTGGATCGGCCTCGCGATGGCCGCCCAGGTCCCAGGCGCGCCTCTCGATCCACGCTTCTTGGCACGAACAGCGCAGATGCGCTGACCCGGCTCGATGGCAATGATGTTCTTCGGGACCTGAGCGGCAACGATTCGTTGAATCGCGGCGGGGGTGACGACCTGCTGATCGGCGGCGTCGGCAATGACCGCTTCCTGATCGACCTGCGTGGCTTCGATACCGACACGATCCAGGTTTTCGTGCCGGGCGACGTGGTCGGCCTGTCCTTCCTGGGCATCGGCGGCCTGGCGACGCTGCAACCCTTCCTGTCGGCCTCCGGCACCGATGCGCTGTTCACCGCCGGGTGGCTCGGCGGGACGGAGCGGCTGGTCCTGCGCAACAGGTCGCTCGCCTCGCTGCCCGCTTTGCCTTCAACACCGGCCTGGCGGGGCTGGAGACCAGCGGCACCAACTCCAACGACGTGCTGTTCGGCGGGCTGGGCGGGGAACGCCTGGCCGGCTCTGGTCCCGCAAGCCGCACGCCGCGGCTCAGGTAAACCAGAGCAGTCCGTCGACCTGCAACGGCGTGGGCAGGTCCGCCTGCGTCCTGCCGGCCCAGGTCACGCTGGTGTCGATGGTGCCATCGCCGTTCAGGTCGGCATGAAGGGTCACGCCACGATAACCCGCCGTGCCGTCCTCGGCCGCCCAGTTCAGCACGCTGAGACCGGGCCGGAAGCCCCAGATGGAGAGTTGCTCCCGCTCCTGCATCCAGAAGGGCTGCTGCCAGTCGGTGATGGTGGACCAGGTGGTGCTGCCGCCACGGCCATCGAGGAAGAAGACGTCGCGGCCCTGGTTGCCGGTGAGAAAGTTGGACCCGGTGTTGCCATCGATCACGTCGTGGCCGCCGCCGCCATCCACGGCATCGTCACCGCCCAGCGCATTGATGAAGTCATGGCCATCGGTGCCGCCGAAGATCTCGTCGGCGCCGCTGCCGAGCAACTGCCAGTCGAGGCCGTCGACCGGCCCGGCATAGGCCTGCCCGATCATGAGCATGTTGGCGCCGTCCTGCCGGTTCGTGGCGGCGAACAGCCCGTCGAAGCCTGTCCCGAGGTCGAGCAGCCTGTCGCGGGTCTCGATGCGTTCGATGCCGATCAGCGTGTCCGATCCCAGGACGCTTCCCCCCGGGCTGTCGAGGCGCGTCACGGTCAGGCCCGCGCGGCTGCCATAGCTATCGAGATAGGGTGCCAGGACAAGCTGGTCGAAGGAGAAGCCGCGGTAGGAGGCGATGTCGAAATAGTCGATCCGGTACTGGTCGCTTCGTCCATAGGTCTGGGCGCCGCCGCCATTCAGCAGGTTGTTGCCGTCACCGCCGTCCAGCGTATCGTGGCCCCACCCGCCGATCAGCGTGTCGTTTCCGGCCTGGCCGTTCAGCCAGTCATTGCCGGCATTGTCGTAGCCTCCGATGCTGTCGTCGCCGGCGCCGCCGAAGCTCGAGGTCTGGCCGGACCCGGGCTCGATCGTGTCGTCGCCCGCGCCACCGAAGATGACGCTGTAGGCGTCCCAGTGGCCGAAGATCCAGCGGCCCTCGGCGGCCGGTGGAGAGAAAACGAACTGGTCCGGACCCAGCCCGGCCAGCGCAGTGTGGCGCAGGACCAGGCCCGTGTCGCCGAGGTCGATCACGACATCCGCCCCGTCCTGCCGCGCGAACAGCAGCAGGCTTGCCAGGTCCGGAACCAGGGTAGCCGACAGATCGACCACGTCGCCCGGTGACAGGTCCCAGATGTCGGCGAAGCCGGCGTAGCCCGTGAACCGGACCTCACCCTCCTCCGTCAGATGGCTGCTGTCCGGAAACAGGATGAACAGGTCGTCGCCCGGCCCGCCTGCCATGACAGGGGTGCCGCCCGATGCAATGAGCGTGTCGGCCCCGGCGCCGCCGAGCATCAGGTCGTTTCCCCAGCCTCCGACCAGACGGTCATCGCCACCACCGCCGAGCAAGGTGTCCCAGTTGCCGCCGCCTTGCAGCGTGTCGTTGCCGGCACCGCCGAACAGCACATCCACCTGGGCGGTGCCCATCAGGTCGCGCGGCGCAGGATCGGTCGCGAAGACGAAGCTGGCGTCCGTCAACGCAGCCATCTGCGTCGCCTGGACCACCACCCGCACGCTGGCGCCCTGGACGGTGAGATGGATGCCGACATCGGTGCCACCCGGGCCGGAGCCGGATTGCGCCCGCATCACCGTCGCCAGATCCTCCAGCCCGGTCACCCCGAAGGCGGACAGGTCGATGAGGTCACCGGCGGCGAAGTCCGTGATGGTGTGGGTCCTGGCGCCGCCGGCCAGCGCCTCGATGATGAAGCGGTCGTCGCCGGCCCCGCCCGTCAGCGTGGCATTGCCGGCGCCGCCGGCCAGCGTGTCCGCGCCGGCGCCGCCGAACAGCGTGTCCGCGCCCCCGCTGCCGGACAGGCGGTCATTCCCCAGCCCGCCGAACAGCACGTCCGCGGCGGCCGTGCCGGCGACCTCCCCTCCCGCCAGGCTGGTATCGAGCAGGAAGGCGGACGCGGTGAGATCGGCGGGCCCGAGGCCCAGGATCGTCAACCGGTCCGTCAACCCGCCGAAGGTCAGGCTGAGCGTCGCGTCGCCGAACACCGATCGCCCGAGGAACGGCGTCAGATGGGCGAGAGCGGAAATGCCGAGCCTTGAAAGGTCGATGATGTCGCCGCCGCTGAAATCCTGGATGACATCGCTGCCGAAGCCGCGGCCATGCACGACGAAACGATCATCACCGGCGCCGCCGACCAGCACGTCGTTGCCGGCGCCGCCATTCAGCGTGTCGTTGCCGCCGAGTCCGTCCAGCGTATCGGCGCCCGCCGTTCCCTCCAGTACCTCCGCCTCGGAGGTTCCCCCCAGCTTCGGCATGGACCGATTCCAAATTTACTTAAGGTATTCTATGTAACGCGGAGATCGTCGGCTAGGTCCTTCCGGATCCGTTCCATGTGCGTGGGCTACCCGGCGAGGATGCCGGTGGCGCGCAAGGCGGCAATCTCCTCCGCCGAGTAGCCGAGTTCCGCCGCGATCGCCGGCCCATCCTCCCCCGGCCGGCGCAGGTCGCCGGTGCCGCCGGGGCGGGCGCCGTCGATCGAGACCGGCAGCGCCGGCAGGTCGATGGTGCTGCCATCTGGCAGGGTCAGCGGCACCAGGCCGCCGGAGCCGAGCAGATGCGGGTCCTCGAACAGGTCGGCGGGCTTGCCGATCGGCGCGAAGGGCAGGCCGAGCGCCTCGCACTTCGCCATGAGTTCGGGCTTGGTATAGGCGGCCAGCGCGGCGGCGATCCGGGGAATGGTACGCTCGCGCTCCACCACGCGCTGCTGCTTGGTCGCCAGGGTCGGGTCGGCGGCCAGATCCTGCAGGCCGAAGGCGGCGCAGAAGGCCGGCCATTGCGTATCGGTCACCACGCCGACGAAGACCTGGCCGCCGTCCGAGGTCTCGAAGATGTCGTAGACCGGCCAGGCCGGCCGGCGTACCGACATCGGCGGTGGCGCGGTGCCGGTGATCTTCGTCTGCGCCATGTGCTGCGCCATCAGCAGCGCCACCGTCTCGAACAGCCCGGCCTGGATCTCGCCACCCAGGCCGGTGCGCTGGCGCTCCGAGAGCGCGGCCAGGATGCCGACGACGGCGGAGAGCCCGCCCATGATGTCGATGACGGAGGACCCGGCGCGCAGCGGGCGGCCCTCCAGCCCGGTCATGTAGGCGAGCCCGCCCATCATCTGCACCACCTCGTCCAGCGCGGTGCGGTGCTCATAGGGGCCGGGCAGGAAGCCCTTGCAGGAACAATAGACCAGCCCGGGGTTCAGCGCCGACAACTCGGCGAAGCCCAGGCCGAGCTTCGCCATGGCGCCGGGCCGGAAATTCTCCACCAGCACGTCCGTCTTCAGCGCCAGTCGGCGGACCAGCGCCAGGCCCTCCGGCGCCTTGATGTCGATGCACAGGCTGCGGCGGCTGCGCTGGAAGGCGGCGTAGAAGCCGGTGCCGGAGCCGGTCAGGCGGCGCGTCGAATCGCCCTCCGGCGCCGGTTCCACCTTGATGACCTCCGCGCCGAGGTCGGCCAGCGTCATCCCAGCGGTCGGGCCCATGACCATGTGGGTGAATTCGAGGACGCGGATCCCCTTCAGCGGGGTCGGGCTGGTCATGCGTGTCGCTCCGGTCGCGGCTATAGGTCGCCGCCGAGTCTTCGGCTGAGATCGGACGCGGCTTCCGCCACCGCCGCAAGATGCGCCTCCGCCCTTTCCTGCATCCGCGCCTTGGGGCCGGACAGGCCGAGCGCCCCGGCCAGCCCGCCGCCCGGCCCGAACACTGCCGCGGCGATGGCGGCGGTTTCTGGGTTGCGCTCGCCGAAGGTGGCGACGGCGCCTAGGCTGCGCGGGTCGGCCGCCGTCAGCACCCGGCCGCCGGCGCCGGCCGGCAGCGGCACCAGGTCGCCCACCGAAAGGTCGTCGCGGATGCGGTTCGGGCTGCGCACGCGCGCCAGGCAGAGCCGGTGCCCGGCATGGCGCACCCAGAAGGAGGCGGTCTCGCCGGAGCGTTCCGCCAGCGCCGCCAGCAGCGCCGGCAGGTGACGTTCCACCGGCTGCGCGCGGGCATACAGCGTGCCCCAGCGGAACAGCATCGGCCCCAGCGCCCAGCGTCCGTCCGGCAGCCGCGCGGCGCAGCGGCCACGCTCCAGGGAGGCGAGCAGCCGCAGGATGGTGCTTTTGTACAGCCCGGTGCGGGCCGCGAGTTCCGCCAGCGTCAGCGCCGCATCGCCATCCCGGAAGGCGCCGAGGATGGCCAGTGCGCGATCGACGGCGGCAACGCCCTCTTTCTCCTCGGCCGCTCGGCTGGGCAGAGAGTCCATCAGCCGGCCCGCACGCCAGCCTCGCGCAGGATCACCGCCCATCTAGCCATCTCGGCGGCCACGAAGTCCTGCGCCTCCGCCGGGCTGTTGCCGACCAGGCGCTCGGCGCCAAGCTCGGCCAGGCGCGTGCGCGTGGCGGGTTCCGCCAGAACCGCGGCGACTTCCTGCTGCAGGCGGCCGATGATGGGGGCCGGGGTGGCGGCGGGGGCCAGCACCGCCTGCCAGACCATGAAGGTGGCGTCAGGGAAGCCGGATTCAGCCATGGTCGGCACCTCCGGCATCACCGGGCTGCGGTTGGGGCCGGAGATGGCAAGGGCCCGGGCGCGGCCGCCCTGCGCCAGGCCGAAGGCGGTCAGCCCGGCATCGTACAGCATATCGAGCGTGCCGGAGGCGAGGTCGAGCGCCGCGGGAGCACCGCCACGATACGGCACCTCCGTCATGCGGATGCCGGCTTCGCGCAGGAACAGCAGGCTGACCAGTTGCAGCGCCCCACCGCCGCCGGTGCTGCCATAGGACAGCTTCTCCGGGTTGGCGCGAGCGAAGGCGACGAAATCCGCCAGCGTCCGGTGCGGCGAACTGGGCGGCACCAGCAGCACCATGGGGCTTTCCGCCACGATGGTGACGGGCTTCAGGTCGGCGGCCGGGTCATAGTCCAGCTGCGGGTACAGCGCCTTGGTCACGGCGTGGCCGATGTTGTGGAACAGCAGGGTGTGGCCATCGGCGGGTGCCTTGGCGACGAAGGAACTGCCGATGGCGCCGCCCGCGCCGGTGCGGTTTTCCATCACCACCCGCTGAGGCAGGCGCTGCGACAGCCGGTCCGCCACCAGCCGCCCGATGACATCCGTGGCGCCGCCGGCGGCATAGGGCAGCACCATGCGGATGGGGCGGCTCGGCCAGGAGTCCTGGGCGCGGGCGGGCAGGCCAGCGAGAAGGGCGGGGGCGCCGAGCAGGGCGCGGCGATGGATGGTCATGAACGGTACCTCCCTTGCGTTCTGTCAAGCAGAACATCGTTCTATTTGCGGTTCCTGATTGTGCCGCGGCCGCCCGCGCGGTCAAGCGTTTCGTTCGTAGACCAGGTGCAGAGACCCACTCGCCACCGTGGTGCACTGCACCAGCTTCAGCCGCAGCTCCGGTGTCCCAGGCGGAAACAGCGGGATGCCGTCGCCCAGGATGATGGGCAGCACCGCCATCTCCAGCCGGTCAAGCCGGCCGATCGCGATCATCCCGCGCAGCAACTGCCCGCCGCCCTCGACCCAGACCCGCGCGCAGCTTTCCAGTTCCGCCACGACGGCCGGCAGGTCGCCTTGCCGCGCCTCGACGCCGGGCGGCGCATCCGGCAGCGGGCGGCTGGTGACGACGAAGACGCGCTGGCCGGGATAGGGCCATTCGCCCATGCCGCGCACCGCCTCATAGGTGCCTCGACCCATCAGGATGGCGTCCACGGACTTGTAGAAGGCGTCGAAGCCGAAGGCCTCCGGCGGCGGCCCACCCTCCACCAGCCAATCCTGCACGGAGCCATCCGGCCGCGCGATGCGTCCGTCCAGCGACGTGGCGATGTGGCAGTGGAAGACCGTCACGGCGCCGGGATCTCCGCCGCCAGCAGGCTGCCGGATTGGCTTTCGGTGATGACCAGCGTGCGGCCATCCGGCGCGAAGGCGCAGTTCGTCGGCATGCGGCCGAAGCCGGTGCAGTCCACCCGATGCGTGGCGACTCCATGCGGGTCCACCACCCAGACCTGGCCATGCCCGGGGTTCGCCACGAACAGCCGCCCGGCGGCATCCACCGCCAGGCCATCGGGGCCGGATGTGCCGGCCGGTACGCGGAAGAACAAATTCGCCTTCGTCACCACCGCATCCGGCCGCAACGCGAAGCGCCAGACCTCACAGGACCGGGTCATGGCGACCAGCAGGTGCGTGCCTTCGCGGTTCAGCACCACGCCGTTCGGGCTCGGGCCATTGCCGATCAGCTTGTCGAGCCGGCCATCCGCATGGCGCCGCCAGACGCGGCCCGTCGGGTCCTGCAACCCGGTCTGGCCCTGGTCGGTGAAGATGATGCTGCCATCGGGGTGCAGGATCAGGTCGTTGATCCCGCGCAGGCCCTCGCTGAGGATGGTCTCCAGCAGCGGCGCCATGGCGCCCGTGCGCGGGTCCAGGCTCAGCACGCCATGGCGGTAATCCGCGACCAGCAGATCCTCCTCCCGCGCCGCCAGGCCGTTCGGCCAGCCCTCGTATTCCGCCACCACATGCCAGTGACTGCCCGAGACCTGGAAGATGCGGCCATGCGGGATGTCGGTGCAGAACAGGTTGCCGCCGCCGTCGAAGCAGGGACCTTCAAGGAAGCTGTCCACCGCGGCACCGCCCCGGTTGGCCTCCGCCCAGGCGCTGGGCCGCATCCGGCGCAGCGCGTCGGGCAGGCGGGAGAGCAGGGTGGGGGTGATGACGGCGGGAGCGGTGTTCCACATGCTCCGAGTTTGCCCGGGCCTTGCCGCTGCGCCTAGGCGGGGCCAATCTGGCGCGCATGGGAAGAACGCTGTTTCAGAAGATCTGGGACCGGCATGTCGTGCAGGCGCGCGACGATGGCCTGGCGCTGCTGTATGTCGACCGCCACTACTTCCACGAGGGCAGCTTCCACGCCTTCAACATCCTGCGCTCCCGCGGCCTGAAGGTCCGCAGGCCGGACCTCAGCTTCGGCTTCGGCGACCACTACGCGCCCACGGTCGGCCGCAGCACCCAGGCCATCGCCGATCCCGAGATCCGCGGCATCATCGAGACCTTCGAGCGGAATGCCCGCGCGCACGGCATCCGCGCCTTCGAACTGGCGGACCCGGACCAGGGCATCGTGCATGTCGCCGGGCCGGAACAGGGGCTGACCCTGCCGGGCATGACGGTGGTGTGCGGCGACAGCCACACCTCCACCCATGGCGCGCTCGGCGCGCTCGCCTTCGGCATCGGCGCGTCCGAGGTCGCGCACGTGCTGGCGACGCAGACCATCTGGCAGTCCGCGCCGAAGCAGATCCGCTGCAACTTCGAGGGTACCCTACCCACCGGCAGCACGTCCAAGGACATGGCACTCGCACTGATCGCCCGCATCGGCACCGGCGGCGGGTTGGGCGGGGCGATCGAATTCGCCGGCTCCGCGGTACGCGCGCTCTCCATCGAATCGCGCCTGACGCTGTGCAACATGGCGATCGAGGCCGGCGCCCGCACCGGCATGGTCGCCCCCGATGCCACCACGGCTGCCTGGCTCGCCGGCCGTCCCTTCGCCCCGGCGCGGCCCGACCCGGCCTGGGACTTGCTGTTCAGCGATGCGGATGCCGCTTTCGACGCGGAGGTGACGCTGGACGCCGGCGCCATCGCGCCCATGGCCACCTGGGGCACCAGCCCCGAGGAAGCCGTGCCGCTCTCCGGCCGCGTGCCGCGCCTGGACGAGGCGCCCGACGAAGCCCGCCGAAAGGCCTGGGCGCGCAGCCTGGACTACATGGGCCTGCGGGGCGGAGAGGCGATGGAGCAGGTGAAGCTGGACCGCGTCTTCCTCGGCTCCTGCACCAACGCAAGGCTGGACGATTTGCGCGCCGCCGCCGCCGTGCTGCGCGGCCGCCACATCGCCGTGCCGATGCTGGTCTCGCCCGGCTCCTCCCGCGTCAAGCGCGCGGCGGAGGCCGAGGGGCTCGACCGAATCTTCCGCGAGGCCGGGGCGCGGTGGGAGGAAAGCTCCTGCGCGCTGTGCGTCTCCATGCATGGCGAGACGGTGGGGGAGGGGGAGCGTTGCGCCTCCACCTCCAACCGCAATTTCGCCGGACGCCAGGGACGGGGGGCGCGGACGCACCTGGTCTCGCCGGCCTCCGCCGCGGCCTCCGCGCTGGCCGGCCGGCTGGTGGCGGCGTCCTGATGGAACCCTTCCGCACGCTGACCGCCATCGCCGCGCCGCTCGACCTGGCGAATGTCGACACCGACCAGATCATGCCCGCCCGCTTCATGCGGCGCCCGCGCGACGAGCGCTACGTGTCCTACGGCTTCCATGATCTGCGCTTCGAGCCGGATGGGGTGACGCGGAAGGACTTCGTGCTGAACCGCCCGCCCTTCGACCAGGCCGGCATCCTGGTGGCCGGGCGCAATTTCGGCGTCGGCTCGTCGCGGGAGGCGGCGGTGTATGCGCTGCTCGCCATGGGCATCCGGAGCGTCGTTGCCGAGTCCTTTGGCGATATCTTCTTCTCCAACGCCCTGAAGAACGGCCTGGTGCCGGTTCGGCTGCCGGAGACCACCGTCGCCGACCTGCGCAGCACCCTCGCGGCGCATCCCGGCACCACACTTTCCGTTGATCTGGAGACTCAGATACTGACCGCACCGGGTGGTGCGGCGCATCAATTCGTCATTCCAGGCTTCGCGCGCGATTGCCTTCTTCGCGGGCTGGATGAAATCGGTCTGACATTGACGTTGCAAGCCGAGATAGCGGCCTACGAAGCGCAGCATGCCCCGAGTCTGTAACACTCAGGAAACTTGACGCGGCAAGTCGGGATAGGTTTGGCTGCCTCCAAATCTTGGATGCCTTCCCATGCTGTCTCGGGTCCCGGCCGCGCTTCGTGCGGCCATTTTCGGTTGTGTGGCCTTGGTCATGGCGCCACCGGTGCAGGCGCAGTTCGGCCCACAGGGGCCGCCCGCGGTCGGCGTACTGGCGGTGGAACGCCGGCCGGTGACGGAACGCACCGAATTCGTCGGGCGGGTTGAGGCGCAGAACCGGGTCGACCTGCGCGCCCGCATCACCGGCTTCCTGCAGGAACGCCCGTTCCGGGAAGGCCAGGAGGTGACCGAGGGCCAGGTGCTGTTCCGCCTCGAACGCGCGCCCTTCGAGGCGGAGGTGGCGCGCGCCCGCGCCACCGTCGCCTCCGCCGAGGCCGAGTTGCAGAACGCCAACAGTGCACTGGCCCGCGCCCGCGACCTGGTGCGCAGCCAGGCCGGCACGCAGGTTCGGGTGGAGGAAGCGACCGCCGCCCAGCGCACCGCCCAGGCCAACCTGTTGGGCGCCCAGGCGCAGTTGCGCGTGGCGGAGATCAGCCTCGGCTACACCGAGATCACGGCACCCTTCGCCGGCAAGGTCGGCCGTTCCACCTTCTCGGTCGGCGCCGTGGTCGGCCCGACGAGCGAGCCGCTGGCGACCGTCGTCAGCCAGGACCCGATGCGCGTGTCCTTTCCCGTGAACCTGCGCACCGGCAGCGAGTTGCGGGACCGCTACGCGACCCGCGGCGGCGCCGATGCCACGCGCGTGCGCATCCGGCTTGTGACGGGCCAGACCTATGGCCAGGCCGGCCGCATCGAGTTCATCGACCCGCAGGTGGACCGCAACACCGACACGCTGCTGGTCCGCGCGTTGATCCCGAACCCGCCGCGCGCCGCGAACGGTGCCGGCAACAGCGATGGCAGCATCGACCGCGAGTTGATCGACGGCATGTTCGTCAACGTCTTCGTCGAGGGTGCCGAGCCGGTGCAGGCGGTGGTGATTCCGCGCAGCGCCGTGTTGCAGGACCAGCAGGGCAACTACGTCTGGGTGCTGGACGGCGAGAACAAGCCGCAGCGCCGCCCGCTGACCCTGGGCCGCAGCATCGAGGACCAGGTGGTGGTGGAGACCGGGCTGGAAGCCGGGGAGACCGTGGTGGTGGAGGGCGTGCAGCGCGTCCGCCCCGGCCAGGCGGTGCAGCCCGGCCCGGCCACCGCGCCGATGCGCGCGCCGGCTTCCCCCGCCGGAACGCCCGCCGGTACCCCCGCTGGCCGTCAGGGCTGACCGCGCATGATCTCCGCCGTCTTCGTCGATCGCCCACGGCTGGCGATCGTGCTCTCCATCCTGCTGACCTTGGCCGGTGGCTTGGCGATGCTGCGCATTCCCGTTGCGCAGTTCCCGGACATCGTGCCGCCGCAGGTTTCCGTCACCACCAGCTATGGCGGCGCCTCCGCCGCCGTTGTCGAATCGACCGTGGCGCAGGTGATCGAAAGCGCGGTCAACGGCGTGGAGGGCATGATCTACATGTCCTCCAACAGTGCCAATGACGGCAGCTACAACCTGTCCGTCTCCTTCGCGCTGGGCACCAACCCGGACATCGCCACCGTCAACGTCAACAACCGCGTGCAGTCCGCGCTGGCGCGATTGCCGCAGGAAGTGCAGCGCGCCGGCGTGACGGTGCGCAAGCAATCCTCCGCCGTGCTGCAGTTCATCGCCGTGACCTCCGACAACCCGGACCACGACGCGCTGTTCATCTCCAACTACGTCACCATCAACATGCTGGACCGGCTGGCGCGCACGCCCGGCATCGGCCAGGCGCAGATCTTTGGCGCACGCGACTATTCCATGCGCATCTGGTTCGAGCTGGACCGGCTGATCAGCCTGAACCTGACGCCGGCCGACGTGATCGCCGCCATCCAGTCGCAGAACGTGCAGGCGGCGGTCGGTCGTATCGGCGCGCAGCCGATCTCCGACGACCAGCAGTACCAGATCAACATCCAGACCCAGGGCCGCCTGACGACGCCGGAGGAGTTCGGCAACATCGTCATCCGCGCGAACCCCGAGGGCTCCCTGCTGCGGCTGCGCGACGTGGCGCGGGTGGAGTTGGGTGCGGCGCGCATCGACCAGGAAAGTCGGCTGAACGGCCGCCCGGCGGTGACCATCGCCACCTACCTCTCGCCCGGCGCGAACGCCGTCTCCGCCGCCGGCAACCTGGCCAGCGTGCTATCCGACATGTCGCGGCGCTTCCCCGAGGGCATGCAGACCCAGGTGTTCTACGACACCTCCACCTTCGTCGTGGATACCATCTACGAGGTCATCGTCACCCTGATCGAGGCCTTCATCCTGGTGGTGGTCGTGGTGCTGCTGTTCCTCGGCAGCTTCCGTGCCACCATCATCCCGGTCATCGCCGTGCCGGTCAGCCTGATCGGCACCTTCGCCGCGCTGCTGCTGCTGGGCTTCTCCGCCAACACCGTGACCTTGCTGGCCATGGTCCTGGCCATCGGCATCGTCGTCGACGACGCCATCGTGGTGGTGGAGAATGTCGAGCGGGTGATGTCGGAAGAACCGCATCTGACTCCCGCCGAGGCGACCAAGAAGGCGATGCGGGAAATCACCGCGCCGATCATCGCCATCACCCTGGTGCTGCTGTCGGTGTTCGTGCCGGTGGGCTTCATCCCGGGCCTGTCGGGCGTGCTGTTCAGCCAGTTTGCCGTCACCGTCTCGGTCGCCATGATCATCTCGGCGTTCAACGCGCTGACGCTGTCGCCCGCGCTCTGCGCCATGTTCCTGCGGCCGCACCCGCCCGGCCACGGGCCGCGCAAGGGCATCCTGGCGCGGGTGATGCGGGCGATCGACTGGGTGCGTGACCGCTACGGCAACATCGTCGCCCGGCTGGTGCGGTTTTCCATCCTGTCGCTGCTGCTGGTCGCGGTCTCCGCCGGCGGAATCCTGTTCCTGGCGAACCGCACGCCGCAGGGCTTCCTGCCGGCGGAGGACCAGGGCGCCTTCTTCGTGCAGATGCAGTTGCCGGCCGGCGCCAGCCTGTCCCGCACCCGCGCCGCGGTGGAACAGGCGGAGGCGATCATCGCCCCGGTGCCTGGCGTGGACCGCGTGCTGGCGATTGTCGGCTTCAGCCTGATCGATGGCGGCTCGCAATCCAACGCCGCCTTCATCGTGGTGCGGATGAAGCCGTTCGAGGATCGGACGACGGTGCAGGAAAGCGTCTTCTCCGCCATCGGCACGGTGTTCGGCGCGACGCAGCAGATCCGTGCCGCCAACACCTTCGCCTTCAACATCCCGCCGATCATCGGGTTGGGCACCGGCGGCGGCTTCGAGTACCAGATGCAGAACCTGGAGGGTCGCCCGCCGGAGGAAATGGCGAGTGCCATGCAGGGCCTGGCGGCGGCGGCGAACCAGGACCCGCGGCTGACGGCGGTGTTCTCCACCTTCACCGCCAACACGCCGTCGCTGTTCCTGGACGTGGACCGCGACAAGGCGCAGGCGCTGGGTATCCGCATCAGCGACATCTTCAATGCGCTGCAGACCACGCTGGGCGGCTTCTACGTCAACGACTTCAACATCTACGGCCGGTCCTGGCAGGTGAACATCCAGGGCGAGGCGACGGATCGCGACGACATCCCCGACCTGTGGCGCATCCACGTGCGGAACAGCGCCGGAGAGATGGTGCCGCTGCGTTCCGTCGCGGATGTGCGCATCGTGCTCGGTCCGCAGACCATCAACCGCTACAACAACGTGCGCTCCGTGCGCATCGGCGGCTCGCCGCGGCCGGGCGTATCCTCCGGCGATGCGCTGGCAGCGATGGAGCAGCTTTCGGAAACCGCGCTGCCGCAGGGCTACGGCTATGAATGGACCGGCACGGCGTTCCAGGAAAAGCAGGCGAGCGGCCAGACCGGCATCATCATGGCGCTGGCCCTGCTGTTCGCCTACCTGTTCCTGGTGGCGCTGTACGAAAGCTGGGTGATCCCGATCCCGGTGCTGCTGTCCATATCCGTCGGCGCGCTCGGGTCCTTCGGCGCCATCGTGCTGGCCGGGCTGTCGCTCGATGTCTACGCCCAGGTCGGGCTGGTGGTGCTGATCGCGCTTGCCGCCAAGAACGGCATCCTGATCGTTGAATTCGCCAAGGAGAAACGGGAGGCCGGGCTGCCGATCCGCGAGGCGGCGATCATGGGCGCGCGGCTGCGCTTCCGGGCCGTCATCATGACCTCCTTCGCCTTCATCCTGGGCCTGGTGCCGCTTGTGATCGCCTCCGGCGCCGCCAGTGCCTCCCGCCGCGCGGTTGGCACGCCGGTGTTCGGCGGGATGATCGCAGCCTCGCTGGTCGGCATCTTCATCACCCCGATGCTGTATGTCGTGTTCCAGACGATGCGGGAGAAGGTGAAGGACCGCTTCGGCCCCAGGGCGGTGGCGCCGCCACCCCCCGCCGCCGCCGAATGAGTGACCCGAACCCCCCTTCACGCGGGGCGGTTCGGCAGCAGATACTAGGCCAAACCAGCGGAGGGTCTGACGCCATGGCGAAATTCGGAGTGAGCCAGTCGGTGCGGCGGGTCGAGGACCCCCGGCTTCTGACCGGCCGGGGCCAGTACACGGACGACATCGCCATGGCCGGCCAGGCCTACGGCATCGTGCTGCGCAGCCCCCAGGCCCATGCCCGCATCACCAGCATCGACACCAGCGCCGCCAAGGCGGTGCCGGGCGTGCTGGCCGTGGTCACCGCTGCCGACCTGAAGGCCGCCGGCATCGGCGACCTGCCCTGCCTGATCCCGCTGAAGAACCGCGATGGCTCGCCCCGCGCCAACACCCCCCGCCCGGCGCTCGCCGATGGGGTGGTGCGCCATGTCGGCGACCCGGTCGCCTTCATCGTCGCCGAAACCGCCCAGGCGGCTCGCGACGGCGCCGAAGCGGTGATGGTGGATTATGAGGAACTGCCGGCCGTCACCGACCTGGCCGTGGCCTTCCAGCCCGGCCACCCGCAGGTCTGGCCGGACACTGCCAACAACATCTGCTTCGATTGGGAAGCCGGCGACAAGGCCAAGGCCGACGCCGCCTTTGCCCGTGCCGCCCATGTCACCCGCCTGACCGTGGTGAACAACCGCGTCGTCGTGAACAGCATGGAAGCCCGCGCCGCCGTCGCCGGCTGGCAGGACGGCAAGCTGACCCTGCATACCAACACCCAGGGCTCGTGGCTGCTGAAGGGCCTGCTGGCCGACCCGATCTTCAAGATCGCGCCCGAAAATGTCCGCGTGGTGACGCCGGATGTCGGCGGCGGCTTCGGCATGAAGCTGTTCCTTTACCCGGAACACGTGCTGGTCTGCTTCGCCGCCCGTCAGGTCGGACGCCCGGTGCGCTGGGCCAGCGACCGCAGCGAGGCCTTTTTGTCCGACACCCACGGCCGCGACAACATCACGCTCGGTGAGCTCGCCACGGATGCACAGGGCAAATTTCTGGCGCTGCGGACGCGCAACTATGCCGGCATGGGCGCCTACCTCTCCACCTTCGCGCCCTTCATCCCGACCGGCGCCGGCACCAAGGTGCTGGCCAGCGTCTATGGATTCGAGGCGATCCACGCCAACGTCATCGGCGTGCTGACCAACACCGTGCCTGTCGATGCCTATCGCGGCGCCGGCCGGCCCGAGAGCAACTACCTGGTGGAACGGCTGATCGACGCCGCCGCGCGCGAGTTGAAGATCGACCGCATCGAGTTGCGCCGTCGCAACATGGTCAGCAAGACGGCGATGCCCTTCACCACCGCCATGGGCCAGCGCTACGACAGCGGCGATTTTTCGCAGCTCATGGATGCAGCCCTGGCGAAGATCGACTGGGACGGCTTTCCGACCCGCCGTGCCGAGGCCGCGCGCCGTGGCAAGCAGCGCGGCATCGGCCTTGCCTACTACCTGGAAGCCACCGGCGGTGCCGCCACGGAGAATGCCAAGGTGGTCTTCGCCGATGACGGCTTCGTCGATGTCTATGTCGGCACGCAATCCACCGGCCAGGGCCACGAGACCGCCTATTCCATGATGACCAGCCACGAGCTCGGCATCCCGATCGAGAAGATCCGCGTGAAGCAGGGCGACAGCGAAACCCTGCCCTCCGGCGGCGGCACCGGTGGCGCGCGCAGCCTGTACTCGGAAGGCCAGGCCATCCTGGTGACCACCGCCAGCGTCATCGAGAAGGGCAAGCAGGTCGCGGCCGAGCAGCTTGAGACCTCCGCCGCCGACATCGAGTTCGTCTCCGCGGCGGGGCGCTTCGAGGTCGCGGGCACGGACCGTGGCGTCGGCATCCTGGACCTCGCCGCGGAACAGCGCCGCCGCGTCGCCTCCGGCGCCTCCGCCATCCTGCTGGACACGATGGAGACGGCGAACATCGAGTTCCACACCTTCCCGAATGGCTGCCACGTGGCGGAGGTGGAGGTCGATCCCGAGACCGGCATCGTCACCGTGCCGCGCTACATCGTGGTCGACGATGTCGGCCATGCGCTGAACCCGCTGATCGTGCGCGGCCAGGTGCATGGTGGCGTGGCGCAGGGCATCGGGCAGGCGCTGCATGAGCGCACCGCCTACGACAACGGCTCCGGCCAGCTGCTGTCCGCGTCCTTCATGGACTACTGCCTGCCGCGGGCGGAGGATCTGCCGGACATCGACGTCGACCTGATCGAGGTGACCTGCGAGACCAACCCGATGGGTGTGAAGGGCGCCGGCGAGGCCGGGGCCGTGGGCTCCCCGCCCGCCGCGATCAACGCGCTGGTCGATGCGCTGTCGGGTTCCGGCGTGACGCACATCGACATGCCGGCGACGCCGGAGATCGTCTGGAAGGCCCTGGCGACCGCCAAGGCCGCCTGACACCGGGCTCTCCCTCCCCTTAACGGGGGAGGGCTGGATGAGGGGGCGGGGAACCTGCCCCCCACCGGCTGCGTCATCGCCCTTGATGACGCCCACCGTCCCGCCCTCGCGCCCGCTGAACAGCGCCCTCCGCCGCAACATCGAGGCGCTGCACGAGCGCCGGCGGCAGGAAGCGGCCGCCGCCTCCTCCGAGACACGCATCGCCGAGGCCATCACCCGCTTCACCGGCAGCATGCGCTTCGTCTATCTGCACCTGCTGCTGTTCGGTGCCTGGGTACTGGTCAATCTCGGCCTGGTCCCCGGCCTGCCGCGCTTCGATCCCTCCTTCGTGGTGCTGGCGATGGTCGCCTCGGTGGAGGCGATCTTCCTGTCCACCTTCGTGCTGATCAGCCAGAACCGCATGGCCGCCGCGGCCGACAAGCGCGCGGACCTCGATCTGCACATCAGCCTGCTGACCGAGCATGAACTGACCCGGCTGGTGGAGCTGGTGACGGCGCTGGCCGAGCGCGCCGGTGTGCCGGCCCGGGCGGATCCGGACCTTGAGGAAATCCAGCAGGACGTGGCACCGGAGGCGGTGCTGGACGAACTCGAGGCCCGGCAGCCGAAGGCGGGATAGCGGGACGCGCTTTCGCCCCGCCGTGCATCGGGTCTAGGCTGCCCGCATCGCGGCAAGCTGGCCCGGCAGAGGCGCACCGCACGGTCCAAGGAAAACGCCCCGATGTCCGCCATCCGCCAAGCCGAACCCAGCATGTCCGAGGCCGAGTGGCAGGCGCGCTGCGACCTCGCCGCACTCTACCATGTCGTGCAGCACCTCGGCTGGACGGACCTGCTGGAGACGCACATGTCGCTCCGCGTCCCGGGCCAGCCCGGCACCTTCCTCATCAACAACTACGGCGACATGTTCGACGAGATCACCGCCTCCAGCCTCGTGAAGATGGACCTGGAGGGACAGGTGCTGGGCGGCGGCACGCGCTACAACGCGGCCGGCTTCACCATCCACAGCGGCATCTACAAGGCCTGCCCGGATGTCGCCTGCGTGATGCATTCGCACACCCGGGCCGGCGCCGGCATCTCCGTGCTGAAGCAGGGCCTGCGCCCGATCAGCCAGGATGCGATGGAGGTGCTGGACGACGTGGTCTATCACCCCTACGGCATTCCGACCTCCGCCGAGGAGTGCGAGGCGCTGGGCGAGAGCGCGAAGCAGGGCGGCTGCCTGGTGCTGCACAACCACGGCCTCCTGGCCGCCGGGCCCACCATCCCCTCTACCCTCAAGCGCCTGTACATGCTGGAGCGCGCCTGCGAAGTGGAACTGATTGCCCGCACGCTGGACGAGCCGCCGGTGCTGATCGAGCCGCACATCATCGAGCGTGCCGCCAGGCGCATGAAGGCGCTACGGGCCACGCCGGATTACGGCCAGCGGCAATGGGAAGCGCTGCTGCGCCGCATCGACCGGGACGGCGCTGACTACCGGCGGTAGTCAGACACCGTCCCTTGCGCGCGGTTCAGGCGGCGACCTTCGGCAGGATGCGCCAGGTCTCCGCCGCCCAGTCGAAGTACAGGGTGCGCGCCTTCTGCGCCAAGGGCCCCGGCTGCATGTCGCGGCCCTGCCAGTTGGAGCATGGCAGCACCTTGCCGTAGTTGCCGGTCGAGAAGATCTCGTCCGCCGTGTCCAGCTCCTCCGGCTTCACGGCGCGTTCCTCCACCGTCACGCCGGCCTCACGCAGCAGGGTAATGACGCGCAGGCGGGTGATGCCGGCCAGGAAGGTACCGTTCGGCGCCGGCGTCACCACCTTGCCGTCCTTGGCGAACATCAGGTTGGCATGGGCGAACTCCGCGACGTTGCCGATCGGGTCGCAGATCACCGCGGCCTCGAAGCCCTTGTCATTCGCAAACGACGCGGCGCGGGAGCCGTTGGGATACAGCGCGGCCGCCTTGGCATCGGTCGGCGCCTGGTCCGGCGCCGGCCGGCGCTGCGGCGCCAGGCAGGCCGAGAATCCCTTGTAGGGCGGCAACGGAGCGTCATAGATCGCCAGGATGAAATCCGTGCTGTCCGGGTCGGGCCGCGCTGCCCCCAGGCCGCGGCGGACGAAGAACATCGGGCGGATATACAGCTCCGCCTCCGGCCCCATGCGGCGGATACCCTCGCGGCACAGTTCCTCGATCTCGGCCGGCGTGCGGGTCGGCTTCATGAGCATGTTGCGGGCAGACTGCACGGCGCGCGCACAATGCAGGTCGAGGTCCGGCGCGATGCCCTGGAAGGACCGGCCGCCGTCGAAGATCACGCTGCCGAGCCAGAAGCAGTGGTCCATCGGCCCGATGATCTTCGGCTCCTCGGTCGACCAGGTGCCGGCATACCAATAGACGCCCGCCATTGCGGTTTTTCCTTCCCGATGTGCGCCGGGCAGCTTTGCCACGTCCGGGGGCATGGTTGAAGGGGGCGCCGCGCGCGCCTAGGCTGCGCCCGCGAAGCTAACCCGGGGGGACCGATGCAAATCCATTTCGTCGTCCATGACGAAGGCGACAGTGTGGGCGTGGTGGTGGTGGAAGGCCTCAAGGCTGGCACCAGGCTCAATGGCTGGATCATGGACCAGGACAAGATGATGGAGTTCGACTCGAAGTCGGACATCCCGATCGGCCACAAGCTGGCGATCAGGTCCATCGCCAAGGGCGACACCATCATGAAGTACGGCACGGATATCGGCCGCGCGGTCGCCGATATCGGCGCCGGTGAGCATCTGCACGTGCACAACGTCAAGACGAAGCGCTGGTAAGGGAACGCGACCGATGGGTATCAACCTGAGGGACGCCGCCTTTGAAGGCTGGCGCCGCGAAAACGGCCGCATGGGCGTGCGCAACCACGTCATCATCCTGCCGGTGGACGACCTGTCCAACGCCGCGGCGGAAGCCGTCGCCAACAACATCAAGGGTGCGCTGGCCATCCCGCACGCCTATGGCCGCCTGCAATTCGGCGCCGACCTCGACCTGCACTTTCGTACATTGATCGGCACCGGGACCAACCCGAACGTCGCCGGCGTCATCGTCATCGGCATCGAGCCCGGCTGGACTGGCAAGATCGTCGAGGGCATCGCCAAGTCCGGCAAGCCGGTCGAGGGTTTCGCGATCGAGCAGAATGGCGACATCAACACCATCGCCAGCGCCTCCCGCGCCGCCTACCGGCTGGTCAAGCACGCGTCGAAGCTGAAGAAGTCCAAGGCGCCGCTGGTGGAGCTGTGGGTGTCCACCAAGTGTGGCGAAAGCGACACCACCTCCGGCCTCGCCTCCTGCCCCACCGTCGGCAATTCCTATGACAAGCTCTGGGCCAACGGGAATACGCTGGTCTTCGGCGAGACGACGGAACTGACCGGCGGCGAGCACCTGGTGGCCGCGCGCTGCAAGACGCCCGAGATCCGCGAACAGTTCCAGGCGATGTTCGACCGCTACCAGCGCGTGGTGGAAGCGAACAAGACCAGCGACCTGTCCGACAGCCAGCCGACCAAGGGCAACATCGAGGGGGGGCTCACCACCATCGAGGAAAAGGCGCTCGGCAACATCACCAAGATCGGCAAGAAGTGCACGGTCGACGGCGTGCTGGACAAGGCCGAGGTGCCGACGCATTCCGGCCTCTGGTTCATGGACAGCTCCTCCGCCGCGGCGGAGATGGTGACGCTGTGCGCGGCTTCCGGCTTCGCGGTGCACACCTTCCCGACCGGCCAGGGCAACGTCATCGGCAACCCGATCCTGCCGGTCATCAAGCTGACGGCGAACCCGCGCACGCAGCGCACCATGTCCGAGCATATCGACGTCGACGTGACCGGCCTGCTGCAGAAGCAGATGAACATGGACGAGGCCGGGGAAGCGCTGCTGGACTGCATCCTGCGCACCGCCGATGGCGAACTGACGGCGGCCGAGCTGCTCGGCCACCGGGAGTTCAGCCTGACGCGGCTCTACGAAAGCGCCTGACCGTCCGCCGGCACCCTTTGCTGGGTGCCGGCCTCTGCCGGCAGTAGCCGCAGCGCGGTGCGTGCCGCGCTGCCCACTTCCAACTCCACCGCGGCAGCCCCTTCGGCCCGCAGCGCCTCTGTCAGGCGGTTCTCCGGCGCGCCGACCACCAGGGCGGCCGTCACCGCATCCGGGAAGCGGCGCTTGAGGCGGCGCAGCAGGTAGCGCGCCGCGGCCGCGGAGCCGCCACCCTCCACCGTGCACAGCCACGCCTGGCGCACCTTGGAGGGCTCGAAGCCGGTCAGGTCGCCGCCGCGCAGCAACTCGGCCGGCGCGGCCACGGCCCCGAAACCGCGCTTGCGCAGGACCTGTGCCAGCATCGCCGCCACGGCCTCGTCGAAGGGACCGCGGCCGGCGAGACAAATCACGGCGCCGGGCTGGGCCAGCGCCTCGGGTGCCGGCGGCGGATCGGGCGGCGGCGGCGGCGGTGCGTCGTCGCCATCCGGCTCGGCCAGGGGCTTCTGCGGCGCCTGGTCGTCCTCGACCTCCTCCTCCAGATCCTCGACCAGTGCGGCGACGCGGGCGCGCACCGCCACCAGGCGTTCTTCCGCGAAGCTGCCGCGCAGCGCATCGGCCTGCGCCAGCGCCAGCGCCGGCAGCGCCACCTCGTCGTAATAGGCGGACAGCCGGTGGTCGCGCAGCATGGTGTCCGCCTGCTCGCCCAGCGCATCGGCATCGCCGGCCAAGGCACGCTGGTAGAAGGTTTCCGGAGGATCGAGCGGAGGTCGGTCGCCGAGTGCCACTTCCAGGAACTCGAATCGCTCCACATGCCGCCCCAGTACCACCAGGCACACCGTCAGCGGCACCGAAAGGATCAGCCCGATCGGCCCCCAGAGCCAGGTCCAGAAGGTGGCCGCACCGATGACCGCGATCGGCGACAAGCCGGTGGAATGGCCGAAGACCAGCGGCTCGAACACATGGCCCATCAAGCCTTCGCTGACGGCGAACAGCACCAGCACCAGCAGCGGCATGGTCCACCCCGGCTCCACCGCCAGCGCCAGCAGCAGCGGGAAGGCGACGGCGACGATGGTGCCGACGAAGGGCACGAAGCGCATCAGCCCGGCCAGGATGCCCCACAGCACCGGCTGCGGCACGCCGATCAGCAGCAGTGCCAGGGTGATGACCACGCCATAGGCGGCATTCATCGCGGTCTGCGCCAGGAAGAAGCGGGATAGGCGGTAGGCCGCGTCGTCCATCGCCGCCATGGTGCGGTGCAGGTCGTCCGCGCCCACCAGGCGGATCACGCGATCGCGCAGATCCTCCCGGTACAGCAGCACGAAGACCACCAGCACGACGACGATGCCGAAGGTGGCCAGCGGCAGAAGCAGCGGCTCGATGATGTTCTGCAGCAGCTCGAACGGCCGCGGCGGCGGGGCCTGCACTTCGACCAGCAGGGGCGGCGCGGCGTTGGCGGCCGCTGGCTCCGGCCGCTGCGCCGCGGCCTGCTCGGCTCCATCGGCCAGGCCGCGCAGCATCTCCTGCGCCCGTTCCAGCAGGCCGCCGCTGGCGTTGACCGAGGCCAGCTTGCGGTTGAGCTCGTACTGGTACAGCGGGATGTCGGAGGCGAGCTCGCTGAGCTGGCGCCCCATCACCAGCCCCAGCATGCCGATGACGGCCACCGCCGCCAGCACGGCCGCCAGCACGCCGACGACGCGCGGGATGCCGACGCGCCGCAGCGCGCGGGCGATCGGCGCCAGCACGAAGGACAGCAGCACCGCCAGCGCCAGCGGTACCAGCAATTCGCGCGCGAAATACAGCACGGCGACCACGACCAGCGCGGCCTGGGCGATCGCCCCGCCATCCTTGGGCACGCCGGCCGGGCGGACGCGCCGGTCCGCGATGGGCGGTAGCTTGGGCATTGAAGTTCAGATCCTTGGGTCGCGCGGGACGGCTGTACTGAACCGGAACGCCGCCGCACCGGTCCGGGTTCACGCATGGCAGCCCGGCGCCGACATTTATGTGCCCTTTTCATCGCGGCCGGCCAGGTTTCTGGCGGCGACGGGGAGGACAAGGATCGCGCGTGATGGCAGATGCCCGGGCATGCAGGTCCCAGCACATCCCGTCGAGCATCCGGCCCCACCCGCCTATGCCGCCGGAGCGCCGGTGCCATGGTGGCTGAAGCTCGGGGTGAAGCTGGTGCTCGGGGCGCTGCCGGTGCCGGCGGGCGCCTGGCGCGCCCTCGGGCTGCGCCGGCATTCCTTCTTCGCCGCCGATCCGGCGCGGCTGGTGGCGCCACTCGCCGGCCGCGCACAGCGTTTCGCCGACCTGGCCGGCCGGCCGCCGCGCGGGGTGCTTGAGGTCGGGCCGGGGGCGATGGTGCTGCGCGCGCCGGTGGCGGCGGCGCTCGGCTTCGGGCCTGTCTGGTACCTCGATGTGGAGGATTCCGCGCCGCGCGACCTGGCACCCTATCGTGCCGCGGCCGAGGCCGCGCGGGCGGCGGGGCTGGTGCCGCCCGACCTGTCCGGCTGCGCCAGCCGGGCCGAAATCCTGGCCGCCTGCGGCGCCCGCCTGCTGGTCGGCGGGGCGGAGGCGTTGGCCGCGGTGCCGGACGGCTCTGTGGACCTGGTGTTCTCCGAGGTGGCGCTGGAGCATGTGCGCCGGGACGACCTGGCGCCCCTGCTGCAGGCCCTGCGGCGCGTGACGGCGCCGGGCGGGCTCGGCCAGCATGCGGTGGATTTCCACGACCACCTGGGCGGCCGGCTTCGCCACCTGGCCTTCACGCCGGAATTCTGGGAGGGCAGGGCCGTGGCGCGCGCCGGGCTGTACTGCAACCGGCTCGGCCTGTCGCAGATGCTGGCGGCCTTTGCCGCCGCAGGTTTCAGGGCGGAGGCTGACAGTCGGCTGGTCTGGCGACTTCCGCCTGTGCCCACGGGTGGCGCGCATTCCGCGCTCGGCCGCGCGCCGGAGGATGACCGCATCTGCCACGCGACGATCGAGGCGCGGCCGGGTTGACCACCCACGCCGGCCCTCGCCGGCTCAAGGACGTGTCGTCGCGGCCTGCGCGGCCCTGGCGGGCGCAATCCTGTCGGCAACAACCGCGTGGCAGGTCTCGGCGGCAACGCCCGACCTCGTGCCCATGCCCCCGACCAGGGCGGCCAACGCGCGGCACAGCAGGGCGATGCGCGACGGCGCCTGTTCCCACGCCGGCATGGGATGTCCGAGCGCGAAGACCGGCGGGCCTCCGCCCAGCGCAACCGCGGCGACGTAGTGCGGCCTGTCCGGGTCCGGCAGGCCGGCCTCCGGCTGATGGAGCACGTCCAGCACCGCAGCGCCGCCACGGCCGTAGCCGATGGCGACCACCAGCCCGGCACCCAGCGTCTGCGCCATGGCCTCCAGCGCGCCGAGCGCGCTGTCCATGGCGCTGGCATGCTCGCCATGCGAGTTGTCGCAGCGCAGCGGCACGAGTTCGAGCACCGCCGCATGTTCGGACAGCAGCGCCGACACCAGCAGGTCGTACCCGGCATCGCGCAGCGGTCGCATCGTCAGCAGCACGACCGCGCCATCGCCCACCTGCCAGGACTGCGGCAGGTTGAGCAGCATGCCCGTGCGGCAATCCGGCCTGGCCGCCGATGTCACCTCGAGATGGTGGAAGGTGGTGTGATCATCGGCGACCACCGGTGTCGCGGCGACGCCGGCGGCGAAGGTCAGGGCCAAGGCGGAAAGGCGGGATCTCGTCATGGATTTCCTCCTGTCACGGCGCGGGCGCGTGGGTCGGCAAACCCTCGATCGGCTGCAGGAAGGCTGAGGCATGGAGCGGGCATGGCCCCGTGGCGGTCGAGGCCGTCTCGGCGTTGCCGATGCTAGCAGCGTCGGATTTCACGGCTGTTGCGCCGCCAGGGCCGCGGCGAAGAAGCTCGCGGTGGGCGGAGGACAACGCCGCCACCTCGTGCCAGTCGCCGATGGACGCCAGGCAGCCGCGCCTGCCGGGCCAGGGCGGCGTCATGGCGTCCTGCGCCCCCGAGAGGCGGCAGGTCCCAGGCGTATCCGGCGCCCTCGTACGGCTTGCGGTGTTCCGGCGCCGTGCGGCGGCATCCGCAGCCGGGATGGAGCGGGGCCGGGCCGCAACCCCTGCGTGACTGGGTGCATGGAGCGCGTCATCCCTGCAGATGCCTTTCGTTACTGTGGCGGAAAAAATATGCTCGGCTGTGCGCAAGACGACATGCTCCAGGGCTCGATGCAGGTTCCCACGCCAAAATGTCCTGTGGTGGTGCTATCGTCGGCAGCCGTGCGCATTCCTGCCGGATCTGTCCGGGCCCTGCGATTTCTGTAGGGTGCCTCGCAGCCGGACGGTCACGGCCAGCTCGGGCGGAACACGCGGCTCGGAGCGACGATCGACGGTATTCGATTGGACCACGCTCGATTCCAACTGGCTCGCGCATCTCGACCTCGTCCGCGCCAGCAGCGCGGCGGGACTCAATGGCGGATTGCGCACAAGCGGACGCTTCCCGCTGTCGGGCTGTGTCCATCGCGATGCGTTGCGGGAAGGCGCGCACGCGGTTCGAGACTCCGATCGTCGGCAGGGCGATTCGTGGTGCGGGCGCATCCTGGCGGGCCACGACGATGGTCGCTTCACACCGACGTCTCGATCGGCGGCGCGCAAGGCGACTTCCATGGCTTCACGACGCAGCCGCGCGGCCACCTGGCACTGGGTGGCATCGGCAGTCCCGTGATGCGCTCGGTGGCGCGGGGCCTGATCCTCCGCCGCGATGCAAGGGTGGGGTCATGACCAGCGATGTCTGCGCGTGCCAACGTCCTTGCCAGGGCTTCGGAGATCGACGCTGCAGTCCGAAAGGCTTGAAGGCTTCGCCAGCATCGCCGCGCTGCGCAGGCTGCGGCTGGATCAGGCGCATGCCGAGGACCCGCGCGGCCGCCGGCGCTTCGGCAAGGCGCCATCCGGGATGGTCCGGTTCGCGGCGCGGTCCTGAACGCCAGGGTTTCCCCAAGGGCAGATTTCCGTGGATGGCGCCGTCCGCGGCTGCCACTGTCTGCGCAACCAATACGCAGCCATGGGAGGTTTCATGATCCGCCGCCGCACCACGCTTGGCCTCGCCGCGATGCCTTTCCTGTCCCGCATGGGGCTGGCGCAGCAGCCCTTCCCGGACCGCAACCCGCGCTACATCGTGCCCTTCCCGCCGGGCGGGCTGACCGACATCATGGCGAGGCTGGTGGCACAGAAGCTGGGTGAGATCTGGAACCGGCCGGTGGTGATCGACAATCGCGCCGGCGGCAATGCGCTGATCGGGGCCGACGCCGCGGCGAAGTCGCCGGCCGATGGCCACACGCTGCTCGCCATCACCCTGACCCATGCGGTGAACGCCACGCTGTTCCCCAACGCGCCCTATGATTTCCGGCGCGACTTTTCCGTCATTTCCCTGCTCGGCTCGCTGCCGCTGGCGGTGGTGGTGAATGCGGAGAAGAACCCGCGCGACGACCTGCCGGCGCTGGCGGCGCGCAGCCGGCGCGAACGGCTGAACGTCGGATCCTCCGGCACCGGCTCGCCGCCGCATCTGGGGCTCGAGCTGTTCCGGCGCGTGGCGCGCGCGGGCGAGAACATCGTCCACGTGCCGTATCGCGGCGGCGCACCCTCCGTCACCGACCTTGCCGGAGGGACGCTCGACATGATGGTCTCGAATTTGCCCGAATGCCTGGCGCAGATCCGGGGCGGACGGCTGCGAGCCCTGGCGGTGACCAGCGCGGAACGCCACCCGTTGGTGCCGGAGGTGCCGACGGTGCGCGAGGCGGGCCTGCCGGAGCTCGAGATCACCAACTGGACCGCGGTGCTGACCAACGCCGCGGTGCCGCCCCCCATCCTGGCCCGGTTGGAACGCGACGTTATGGCGGCGATCGGCGATGCCACCGTCAGCCAGCGGGCGCGGGATGGCGGCTTCCAGGTGCTCGGCTGGGACAGCGCACGATCCACCCAGTTCGTCCGCGCGGAGACGGATCGCTGGGCCACCCTTGTCACGGAGGCCGGGATCAAGCCGGATGCGTGAAACCGTCCGGGACTGACCCGATGCCGCGCCTGACCCTCGCCGAAGCTGAAGCCCTCGCCACCGCAGCCCTCGCCGCCGCCGGCGCCAACACAGCGATGGCGGGCCCCACTGCCCGCGCCCTGGTGGCGGCGGAGGCCGAAGGGCAGGGCGGCCATGGCCTGTCGCGCGTTCCGCAATATGCCGGCTTCCTCGCCAATGGCCGTGCCGATGGAACGGCGGTGCCGGCGGTCGTGGCGGAACGCGGCGGCGCGGCACTGGTCGATGCCCGGCACGGGCTGGCCTATGCGGCGCTGGATCTGGCGGTGGCGGAGGCGGCGCGGCGGGCCCGCAGCCACGGCGTCGCCTTCATCGGCATCGCCAACAGCCACCACGCCGGCGCCATGGGCCTGCCGGTGGCGGCGCTGGCGCGGCAGGGATTCGTAGCGCTGGCCCTGACCAACTCGCCGGCCGCCATGCCGGTGCCGGGTGGCCGCCGGCCGCTGATGGGCACCAACCCCATCGCCGCCGGCTTCCCGCGCCGGGACGCCGCCCCGCTCATCATCGACATGGCGCTGTCCGAAGTGGCGCGCGGCAAGATCATGGTGGCGGCGAAGGCGGGGAAGAAGATCCCGCTGGGATGGGCGCTGGATGCCGAGGGCAACCCGACCACGGACCCGAACGCCGCGCTGTCAGGCGCCATGCTGGCAATGGGCGGCACCAAGGGGGCGCTGCTGGCACTGGTGGTGGAACTGCTGTGCTGCGCCCTGACCGGCAGCGCCTTCGGCTTCGAGGCCGATGGCTTCTTCACCGAGGAAGGCAACCGCCCGCGCCTCGGCCAGGCGCTGCTGGCCATCGACCCCGCCGCGCTGGGCGGGCAGGACTGCTTCGCCGAGCGGATCGAGTTCCTGCTCGCCGCCATGCAGGGCGACCCCGGCGTCCGCCTGCCCGGCAGCCGCCGCGCGGCGCTGGCCGCCCGTGCGGCGGCGGAGGGGCTGGAGGTGCCGGAAGCTCTGCTGGCGCAATTGCGCACCCTGGCCGGGAAAGCCTGACCGTCATGCAGGCCCCTGCTTTCACCGTGGGCGAACCCGTGGCCTCCTTCCATGCGCGGGCCAGCAGCAACCCGCGCTTCGCCTTCGACACCACGGCCGGCCGCTGGATCATGGTGCTGATCCCCGGCTCCCTGGCCACGCCCGGGCTTTCGGAGCGCCTGGCCGCCATGGTCGGCCCGCATGCGGCGCGGCTGGATACGCTGCACGCCTACATGCTGGTGATCGGCACGGATTTGGCGGACGACCAGGCCCGCCGGCTGGTGGATGGCCCTGGGCGCCGCGTGCTGTGGGACGATGACGGCAGCGCCCGCCGCGCGCTGCGGGCAGTCTCGCCCGATGGCACGCTGCGCACCGGCTGGCTGCTGCTCGACCCGATGCTGCGCGTCTTTGCCGTCTGGCCGCTGGAGCGCGGAGCGGAGGCGATGGAAACGCTCGCCGCGCTGCCGCCCCCGGCCGAACATGCCGGCGTGCCCGTGGTCGCGCCCGTGCTGGTGCTGCCGCGGGTCTTCGAGCCGGCCTTCTGCCAGCGCCTGATCGCGGAATATGAGCGCATCGGCGGCGGCGAAAGCGGCTTCATGCGTGACGAGGGCGGCCGCACCGTCGGCGTCATGGATGCGAGCCACAAGCGCCGCCGCGACGCCTTCCTGGAGGATGAGACGCTGCGGACGCAGATCCGCGCCCGGCTGAACGCCCGCCTGGTGCCGGAGATCCGCCGCGCCTTCCAGTACGAGGTGACGCGGCTCGAGCGCTACGTCGTCGCCTGCTACGATGCGGCTGACAAAGGCTTCTTCCGCGCGCACCGGGACAACACCACCAAGGCCACCGCGCATCGTCGCTTCGCCGTGACCATCAACCTCAACACCGGGGATTACGAGGGTGGCGAGCTGAATTTTCCCGAATTCGGCCCGCGGGCCTATGTGGCGCCGGCGGGCGGGGCGGTGGTGTTTTCCTGCTCACTGCTGCATGAGGCCCGCCCGGTGACGAAAGGGCGGCGATACGCGTTCCTGCCGTTCCTGTATGATGAGGCCGCCGCGGCGGTGCGCGAGGAGGGTGCGAGATTTCTGGGTTCGAACGACGCTTTACCCCAAAGGGTGACCGAGGCCAGGGAGACCGAGGCCAGGGAGACCGGGGCCGGGGCGAGGGCGGAGGCCTAGGCCGCGACGCCGAGTTGCGGCCGGAGATGCAGAACACCCCGCGCCCGCCGGTGGAACCCGGCCAGGTGCCGGTGCGCGGCTGGCGGGATTCGGATCTCGACCGGCTCTGCGGCCCCGCTGCCGCCGCGGCTGCTTTCGCCGTGCGGCCGGATTCCGTGCTGCGGCTGTTCTATGCGGCGACGCGGCGGCGGGAGGTCGGGCCGCTCTGCGCCATCATGGCCCGCACGCGCCGCCCGTACCGGGAGGTGACGCCGGAGGAACTGGTCCGCATCGCCGGCACGGAACACCATGGCGGCGTCGTCGCCGTGGCGGTGCCGCGGGAAGTGCCGGCGCTGGGTGCCGGGCCGTTCCCGACCGCGCTGCTGGCGGCACCGGTCCTGCCGCTGCTGGACGGCATCGGCAACCCGCATAATTTCGGTGCCATCGCCCGCTCCGCCGCCTTCTTCGGCTGCGCCGGGGTGATGCTGTCCGACGATCCGCGGCAGTGCCTGCCCTCCGATGCCGCCTACCGCATCGCGGAGGGGGGGCTGGAGCATCTGTCCCTGCTGCGCCTGGCCAACCCGGCGGTGGCGCTGCGCGCGCTGGCGCCGCGCTTCACCACCGTCGCCGCCGTCGCCGCGGGTGGCGTTGCGCCCGAAGCCCTTCCTCGCGGAAAACCCTTCGTGCTGGCGCTGGGCAACGAGGAGTTCGGCCTGCCCGGCCTGACGGCGGCTGCCTGCGCGCATCGCGTCACCCTGCCGGGCAGCGGCCGGGTGGAAAGCCTGAACGTCTCCGTGGCGGCGGCGGTACTGATCCACGCCATGTCGGCCTGACGCCGCGTCCGGCATGACGGCCGAGGTCGATGTCCTGGTGATCGGCGCCGGTGCCGCCGGCCTCGCCGCGGCGCGCGCGGTGCTGGCGGCCGGCCGCAGCGTGGTGGTGCTGGAGGCGCGGGGCCGGGTCGGCGGGCGGGTGGTGACGGACCATCGGTTGGGTGTGCCCTTCGACCTTGGCGCCGCCTGGCTGCACAATGCCGAGGACAACCCGCTGGTCGCCCTGGCGGACCAACTCGGCGCGAAGCTGGTGGACTCCGACGCGCTGCGCCAGGAACGCACCCTGGTCGGCGACCGCCCCGCGACCGAGGCCGAGCGCGCCGCCTACGACGCCGCCTGGGATGATTTCACCGCCCGCACCGAAGCCCGTGCCGTCGCCGATGGCCCGGATTGCAGCGTGGCCGAGGCCGCACCCCGCGGCGGGCCCTGGGATGCGACGGTGGCCGCCTGGCAGGGCGACATCATTGCCGCCGCGCCGCTCGACCGCCTCAGCCTGCGCGATTTCGTGGACACCGCCCTGAACGGCGGCAACCGCCTGCCGGAACAGGGATTCGGCACGCTGCTCGCCCGGCTGGCGGAGGGCCTGCCGATCCGCCTGTCCTCCCCAGTCACCCGCCTGGCCTGGGGTGGGAAGGTGGCGGTGGCGGAAGGCGCCTTCGGCACGCTCCGCGCCCGCGCCGTCATCGCCACGCTGCCCACGGCCGTGCTGGCCGCGGAGGCGCTGCGCTTCGACCCGCCGCTGCCGCCGGAGGTGATGCAGGCGGCGCACGACCTGCCGCTCGGCACCGTCGCCAAGGTCGGCTTCCGCGGCGCCGATGCCCTGGGCCTGGCGCCCTTCACCTCGGTGGATCGCCAGGTCCGCCCCGGGGAGCCGCTGGTCGCGATGAGCGCCCGGCCGTTCGGCCGCGACATCCTGGCCTGCCATGTCGGCGGCGACGCCGCGGCGGCGCTGGAGGCGGAGGGCGATGCGGCACTGGAGGCGTTCATGCGGGCAGAGGTCGCCCGCCGCTTCGGCGCCGCCGCCGCGAAGACGTTGCGGGATGGCACGATCGTGACCGACTGGCTGCGCGACCCTTTCGCCCGTGGCGTGTACAGCCACGCCCGCGTCGGACGGGCCTCCGCCCGGGGCATCCTCGCGGAACCCCTGGCCGGCGGCCGGCTTTGCCTCGCCGGCGAGGCCTGCCATGCGCGGCTCGCGGGAACCGTCGGCGGCGCCTGGTGGTCCGGCGAGGCGGCGGCACGTGCCGCGCTCGCTGCATTGCGGTAGCGCTTCGAAGCGACCATTTGATGCGGCGGCAGGCACAGGGGCTCGGGCGCTGGCGGATGGTCTGATGGTGCGGGAGGCGGCGGGCGAGCGTATATTGGCGCTGTCCGGCCGCGTCGATACGCCGGCCGCCGCCAACATGTGGTCTGGGCTGATGGCGGAGGCGCGCAAGCCCGGCGGCGCGCTGGTGCTCGACCTGTCGGCGGTGGAGGCGGTGGACACCACCGGCGCCACCATGCTGCTGACCGCCGAAGCCACCAGCCCAGACGGCCGCATCGAAGGCGCAAGCCCTGGCGTGGCCGCGGTGCTGGACCGGGTCCGGGTGGCGCTGGCGGCGCCGCGGCCGAAGCTGGTGCCGTACCGCTTCTCGCCGCTGACCGGCGTCGGCCGCCGCGCCGTGGGGGCGCTGCGCAATGCCGTCGATGCCGTGGCGTTCGTGGGCGAGGGCTTGGTCGTGCTGCTCGGCACGCTGATCCGTCCGGGTCGCCTGAGATGGCGCGAATTGCTGCGCCACCTGGACGAGGCCGGCACCAGGGCCTTCGGGCTGGCGGTGCTGCTGGGCTCGCTGCTCGGTGTCATCCTGGCCTTCCAGTCCGCCATCCCGCTGCGCCAGTTCGGCGCCGAGGTCTTCGTGCCGAACCTGGTCGGCATTTCCCTGCTGCGCGAGCTTGGCCCGCTGATGGCCGGCGTCGTGCTCGCCGGGCGCACCGGCTCGGCCTACGCCGCCGAACTCGGCACCATGACGGTGAACGAGGAGGTGGCGGCGCTGCGCATCATGGGCATCGACCCGATGGCCCTGCTGGTGCTGCCGCGGGTGCTGGCGGGGATGCTGGTGATGCCGGTGCTGTCGCTGCTGCTGACCCTGGCGGGGCTGGCCGGCATGGCGATGATCATGGGGCTGCTCGGGTTCCAGCTCACCACCGTGGGCCAGCAACTGGCCGGCGCGCTGTCGCTGACCGACCTGCTCGGCGGGTTGTTCAAGGCCGCCGCCTTCGGGCTGGCCATCGCCATCATCGGCTGCCGCGCCGGCCTCGGCGCCGGCCGCGGGCCGCGCGCGGTGGGCGATGCGGCGACGTCGGCCGTGGTCGGCGGCATCGTCGCCATCGTGCTGCTCGATGGCGCCTTCGCCGTGCTCTACGAGAGGCTCGGCATTTGAGCGATGTTGCACCGACCGTGATCGAGGCGCGCGACCTGACCGCGCGCTTCGGCAGCAACACGCTGTTCGAGCATGTGAGCTTCGACGTGCAGCGCGGCGAGGTCTTCGTCATCCTCGGCGGCTCCGGCTGCGGCAAGTCCACACTGCTGAAGCTGATGATCGGCCTGGTGCCGCCGGCCGCGGGCCGCGTCGGCATCCTCGGCACCGATGTCTGGTCGACCGAGGGCGAGGGCCGGCTCGACCTGCTGAAGCGCATCGGCGTGATGTGGCAGCAGGGCGCGCTGTTCGGTTCGCAGACCCTTCTGGAGAATGTCGAGATGCCGCTGGCCGAGCACACCACCCTGCCGCCGGAGGCGCGGACGGAGGTGGCGCGCGCCAAGCTCGGCCTGGTGGGCCTGTCGGAAGCCGCGGCGCGGCTGCCGTCGGAGGTCTCGGGCGGCATGCTGAAGCGGGCCGGCATCGCGCGCGCCCTGGCGCTGGACCCGGCCATCCTGTTCCTGGACGAGCCCTCCGCCGGGCTCGACCCGATCACCTCCGCCGGGCTGGACGAGCTGATCCGCGATCTATCACGATCCCTCGGGACGACATTCGTGGTGGTGACGCACGAGCTGGCCTCGATCCTCGCCGTCGGCGACCGCTGCATCATGCTGGACAAGGAGGCCAAGGGGATGATCGCGGAAGGCGACCCGCGCGAGCTGCGCGACCATGGCACCCACCCCACGGTGCGCGCCTTCTTCCGGCGGGAGGCAGCCTGATGGGCGGCGGGCGGATGCTCTACGCGCGGGTCGGCGCGCTGGTGCTGGTCGGCATCGTGCTGGCGGTGGCCTTCGTGCTGTTCCTGGCCGGCGGGCGTGGCCTGCAGGCAACGGAGGTATTCGAGACCTATTTCGAGGAATCGGTGCAGGGCCTCGATGTCGGCGCGCCGGTGCGCTACCGCGGGGTCGCGATCGGCCGGGTGACGCAGATAGGCCTGGTCGCGGCGGAGTATCCGCGGCAGGCGGGCACCAGCTACAGCGCCGGCTTCCAGCGCGTGTTCCTGCGCTTCGCCGTCGACCTCGCCCAGGTCGGCGAGACGCCGGATTTGGCGGAGGCCGTTCGGCTTGGCCTGCGGTCGCGCATCACGGCGCAGGGCATCACCGGCGTGAACTACCTGGAGCTGGACTTCGTCAACCCGGATCGCTTCCCCGTGCCCAACCTGCCCTGGACCCCGCGCAACCCGGTGATTCCCGGCGTGCCCTCCACCGTCGCGCAGGTGACGAATGCAGCGGAATTGCTGATCTCGCGCCTGGCCGACCTGCCGGTGGACGAGATCGCCCGCGACATCGCCGGCCTGCTGTCCAACCTGAACCGACAGACCGGGGATGGCGACCTGGCGCAGGTGCTGCGGGAGGCGGCGTTGACCATGACCCTGCTGCGCAGCACGGTGCAGGACAGCGACCTGGCCGGGGCGGTGGCCGAATTCCGCGCCGCCGCCACCGACGCCCGCGCCCTGCTCGGCAGCACCGAGATCCGCAATGCGCTGCGCAGCACCTCCGGCGCCGCGGCCGAATTGAACCGCGCCGCGCAGCGCCTGCCGCAGGCGGTGGAGGGCTTCGAGCGCACCATGCGCTCTGCGCGGGAGACCACGGTGGACATCCAGGCGGAGCTGATTCCCATCCTCATCGACCTGCGGGCCACCACCGCCAACCTGCGCGCCACCGCCGAACAGCTGCGCCGGGCGCCGTCCCAGCTGCTGTTCGGCGCGCCGCCGACCCCGGATCGCCGCCGATGAACCGCCGTGCGCTGTTGCTGTCCGCCCTGGCCCCCGTGATGGTGGCCGGCTGCTCGATCCTGCCGGACCGGCCGGACGTGCCGGTCCGGCGCTTCGCCCTGAACCCGCGCCGGCCGAGCAGCGCGTCTCCGCCGGCACGCGGCCGCGTCCTGCTGGTGCGGCGTGTGCGGGCGGTGCCCGGCCTGCAGGATCTCGGCCTGCGGCGGTTGCGGCCGGATGGTGCCTACGAGATCCTGCCCTATGAGGAATGGCTCGCCCCGCCCGGCGACCTGGTGGATGCGGCGCTGCGTGGCTGGCTGCAGGATTCAGGTCTGTTCTCGGCCGTGGTGGGGCAGGGGAGCCGGGCCGATGCCGACCTGGTGCTGGAAATGCAGCTGACGGTGCTGGAGGCGGCCCCCGCCGCCGGCCAGGCCCGTGCCGGGCTGGCCGGGGTGCTGCTGCGGGAAGGCCGCGCCGGCACCGGTATCGTCGGCACGCTGGAAGCGCAGGCGGAGGCGCCATTGGCCGCCGATGCCCGGGCGCCGGAGATGGCGGCCGCGATGTCGGCGGCACTTGCCCTCACGATGGGCCGGCTGGAGGCGGATCTGGCGCGCCTCGCCCGCTGACCAGGCCAGGCTTCACGCGCGTTTGACCGCGGCTCGCAGGGGTCGCGGTTTTTTTCATGTCTTGCGAGCGTGATCGGGAATTCGCGCCAATCCCTGAAATGAGACGGCATGTGCTGTCTCGTTCATCCTTTTCCCATCTCTGGACGTCATTCTCCGCACCCTGAGAACCGCAGCGTTGAGTCTCCCACCAGGGGACGTTCCCGGCCCGCCGATGCCAGCCGGCACGACGACATGGCCAGGACGTTTCCTGACAATAGACGCAACTTAAGGTTGTCTTTCGATCTGGAAAATCCGGTGTCGCAACTTTAACTTGTGGTCAGACCATGCGCACACGGAGTGCCCTCGTGGCTTCGGATTGGAACGACGTATGGGCGGAGTATGACAAGCGTCATCCATCCCGTCCGGCCGTGCCGGCGCCGGACGCCTATCCGCCTCGCCCCACCTTGGAGGTTCCGGAGGCCCCGGTGGCGCGCCGGCGCCGCACCTGGCCGCTGCTGGCGCTGCTGATACCGATCCTCGGCATGGCCTGGGTCAGCGCACCCTATGCCACGGCGTGGCAGGTCGGCCATGCCATCGATGCGCTCGACCCCACGCGCATGTCGCGGCACCTGGACCTGCCGGCCCTGCAATCGGCGGTGCGGGAGGGGATGGACCTCGGCCCGGTGGCGACCGAGACCGGCCAGGCGGCCGCCTTTCTCCACGGCATGGCGAAGGAGATAACCGCGGCCTGGGCCGAACCCGCCGCGCTGGCACAGGTGGCGCTGGCGCGTGGCGTGACGCCCGGCGCGGCGACCGAGGCGCTGCGCCGCACCGTGCCGATCGGCCTGACGCGGTTCGAGATGCCGCTGCGCGGCCATGTCGCGCCGGTAACCCTGCATCTGGAACTGGCCGGGGATGCGCTGGCACCGCGCTGGCTGGTCACCGGCGTGAAGCTCGACCGGATGCCGCCGCTGGCGTCAGCAGCCCAGCGCTTCAGCGCATTGCGGTAGCCAGCGCTTCAGCGCGACGTGGTGCCGGCCTTGGCCAGGGCCAGCGCCTGTTCCAGCACCCGGGCATCGCCGATATGGTTGGCCAGGATCAGCACCAGCTTCGCATCCAACCGGCGCGAGGCGGTCTCATCCAGGTCGCGATGCGCCGCCACCAGCATGGCGTAGGTGGCATCCGGATCGGCCAGTCGCGGCGTGGTGTCGAGGCTCATGCCACCGTCTCCCGCGTGAACGCCGCCAGCGCGGCGCGCACCGCATCCGGCCGTGGCGCCGCGAAGCGGGCCGCGATGTGCTGGTCCGGCCGGATCAGCACGGCGCCGCCGGGCGGGGCGCCATAGCGCGCGGCCGCCAGCCCCGCATGGTCCCACAGCGCACCGGGCGTGTCCTCCGCCGTGACGTACACGGGCCGCAGCCCCGGCACCGGCGTCCACACCGCATCGAAGACGAGGAGCGAGAAGTCGCCGCCGAGGTGGCGCAGCAGCCAGTCCGGCCGACCATCCCGCAGCACCGGTGCATCTGGTGCCGGGGTGCCGGGCACGGCGCCGCCGGGCCAGGGTCCGTCATCCGGGGCATTGAGTGGGCTGTCCGCCAGCACGGCGGGGCGCGACAGCCGGCCGGAATTGACCATGGCGCGGGCGAAGGCGTGCCCCTCCGCCAGGTCCAGCACCGCGTCCCGATAGGCCCGCGCGGCGGGAGTCTTCGGCGTGATGAAATCCGTCGCCCGCGTCGAATGCAGGATGTTCTCCTCCGCCGCCGCGATGCGCTCCGCCTCGTAGCTGTCGAGCAGCCCCGGCCCGGCCTCCCCGCGCAGGATGGCGGCCAGTTTCCAGGCCAGGTTGTCGGCGTCCTGCACCCCGCCATTGCCGCCGCGGGCGCCGAAGGGGCTGACCTGGTGGGCGCTGTCGCCGGCGAAGATGACGCGGCCATGCACGAAGCGGTCCAGCCGCCGGCATCGGAAGGTGTAGATGCTGACCCATTCCAGATCGAAGGGCACCAGCGGGCCGAGCATCTCCGCGACGCGCGCCCGCACCCGCGCCGGCTGCGTCTCCACCTCCGGGTCGGCGTCCCAGCCGAGCTGGAAATCGATGCGCCAGATATCGTCCGGCTGCTTGTGCAGCAGTACGGATTGACCGGGGTGGAAGGGCGGGTCGAACCAGAACCAGCGCTCGGCAGGAAAGGCGACGTCGCCCGTGATGACGACGTCGGCGATCAGGAAGCGGTCGCGGAACACCTGGCCCTGGAAGGCGAGCCCCAGGCTGCGACGGATGAAGCTGCGGGCGCCGTCGCAGGCCAGCAGCCAGTCCGCGCGCAGCGTATAGGTGCCGCCGGGCGTCGCCACCGCCAGCGTCGCGCCTGTCGTATCCGGGGCAATGTCGGTGACGGCGTGGCGCCAGCGCAGCTCGACGCCGGCGGCGGCGCAGGCCTCCACCAGCCATTCCTCGACGTAGTATTGCTGCAGGTTGACGAAGGCCGGGTATTCATGGCCGGCCTCCGGCAGCAGGTCGAATTCATAGGCCTGCCGGTCGCCGTCAAAGACCCGGCCGGTCTTCCAGGTCACGCCCTTCTCCAGCATGCGCGCGCCGAGGCCGAGCCGCCCGAAAATCTCCAGCGTGCGCTTGGCGAAGCAGATGGCGCGGCTGCCGGTGGAGACGCTGTCCTCCTCGTCCAGCAGCGTCACGGCGATGCCCTGCCGCGCCATGTCCAGTGCCAGGGTCAGCCCGACCAGCCCGCCGCCCACCACCACGACGCGGCGGTGGTCCTGGCCGGAGGCCGGCGGCGGCGGCGCGGCGTAGGTCGGGTTGGCGCGCGGCATGGGGCTACGGGTGGACCTCGGCGGATTTCATCGCCGTGCCGTGTTCCAGCGCCTGCCACATCGCCACATCCCGTTCCGCCGTCCAGATCCGCGGGTGGTCGAGGCCATTGGCTTCGTCGAAGGCGCGGGTGACGTTGAAGGGCATGCAGTGTTCGAAGATCACCCAGGCCCCGTATTTCGGGCGCAGGAAGCCCATGGTGTCGTCATAGACTGCCTTCAGGTCCCAGCCCTTCGCGACGCCCTGCTGCACGCGGGCGAACAGGTCGGAGGTGAAGGACCGCGTGCCCTCGATCGCCTCGGCGCAATCCGCCTTGGTCAGCAGCGCGCGGCCGCGGCCGGGCACCAGCTTTTCCGCCCCCAGCGCCGCCACGGCATCCAGCGTCGCCGACCAGTCGGCGAAATGTGCGTCGCCGCAGTAGGGCGTGGCGCCGAATTCCACCGTGTCCCCGGCGAACAGCACCTTCTCCTTCGGCAGCCACACCACGGTGTCGCCGGCGGTGTGGCTACGGCCGACATGGATCACCTGCGCCTCCCGCTCGCCAAGCCAGATCGTCATCCGCTTCTCGAAGGTATGGGTCGGCCAGGTCAGGCCGGGGATGCTTTCCTTGCCGCGGAACAGGCGTGGGAAGCGGCCGATCTCGCTGTCCATGTCCTGCCGGCCACGCTCCACGATCAGGTCGCGTGTCACCTGGCTGGCCAGGATCGTGGGGTCCCCATACCCGCTGGCGCCAAGCACCCGCACCGCGTGGTAGTGCGTCAGCACCACCTGCGTCACCTTCCGCGGCGTCACCTGGGCGATCCGCGCCATCACGTCCTGCGCCATGGCCGGCGTTGCCTGAGCATCCACCACCACCACGCCATCCGGCCCGACGACGATACCGGAATTCGGGTCGCCCTCCGCCGTATAGGCATAGAGCCCGGCGCCGAGCTCATCGAAGGATACCGTCTTGTCGGCCAGGTCCTGGGCCGAGGCGAAACCGGACATGCGCGCTTCCTCCGTCATTCCGCCCAAAATCGCCCTGCGCCGGCGGACCCGCAAGACCCGGCCCCAAAGGCGCGCATTGGATATGGTGCGCGCGTGGAAAGGGGCTGCAATGTCGCGTTTGCAGGTTCCCATTGCAGGGAGGGACGCCTAGGGTTGCAATCGTGGGACGGCGACCAAGCCGCCGACCCGGATGGCAGGACACCATGGGCCGCAACCCCAACCTGACACCGCTGCCCGGCAGTTGCGCCGCCTGCACGGTGCGCCCCTTCGCCTTGTTCCGCGTGGTCCCGCAGGCGCGGGTCGGGGAGATCGCCAAGGTCCGCACCGGAGTCCGCCTGGTCCGGGCCGGGGACGCAATCCTCGACAGCGTTTTCACCCTGTATGCCGGCTGGGCCTTCTCCTGGACCGCGACGCCGGATGGCCGTCGCCAGGTGCTGGATTTCCACCTGCCTGGCGACCTGGTGGAACGTACGGAGGATGTGGCGGAGGTCGAGGCGTTGACCGATGCCTCCTTCTGCATCCTGTCGCGGGAGAAGCTCTGCGCCTTCATGGGGGAGGATCCGGGCCTCGCCATGTCCTACGCCGAGGGCCTGACCCGCGACCGCTTCCGCATGCGCGAACGCCTGACCAGCCTGGGCCGGCGCGATGCCGCCGGGCGGGTGGCGCATCTGCTGCTGGAACTGCATGGCCGCCTGCTGCGCCGCGGCGGCGCGGATCAGCGCGGCGCGGCGGTGCCGCTGAAGCAGGCGCATCTGGCGGATGCGCTGGGCCTGTCCGTGGAACACGCCAACCGGGCGCTGGCCGCCATGCGCCGGGATGGCGTGGCGACCCTGGCCAAGGGCCGGCTCGAGATCCTGGACCGGGCGGCGTTGGAGGATCTGGCCGGCTGGGCCACGCCTACGCCGCCGGCACCCCTGGCGCTGCGCAGCCGGGCCGGCTGAGCCAGGCGCGGGACGCGGTGGTTGAGGCGCCGGGGCGGCGCCGCTACCTTTCGGGAACGCAACCGGAAACACGCCCCATGCCGCACCGGACCATCCTGCGCCGATTGTTGGGCCTGCTGCTGTTGGCTTGCCTCGTGCAAGTCCGGCCCGCCCTGGCGCAAGGCGATCCCTCCTTCAACCTGGTCAACCGCAGCGGCCAGGTGATTCGGGAGATCTATGTCTCCCCGACCGATGAGCGCTACTGGGGCGCGGACCTGTTGCAGGCCGAGGTGCTGCCCAACGGTCGCAGCTTCGCGGTGCGCCTGCCGCCCGCATCCGGCTGCCGGCAGGATGTGCGGGTGGTCTATGCCGATGGGCGGCCGGAGGAACGGCGGGCGCAGGACACCTGCCGCATCGCGCAGATGGTGTTTGGCACGAACGCGGCACCGACGCCTGGGACGACCCAGGGACCCGGCGGTTCGGAAAATCCCTCCTTCAACCTGGTCAACCATGGGGCGCTGAACATCACCGCGGTCCATGTCTCCCCGGTCGAGATGGATTCCTGGGGCAGCAACCGGCTCGGCGAACAGCGCCTCGCCCCCGGGCAGCACCTGCGGGTCCGGCTTCGCAGCGGCGAATGCGAGAACGACATCCGCATCGTCTGGGCCGATGGCCGGTCCGAGGAACGCCGCCGCATCGACACCTGCCGCATCGTCAACATGGTGTTCGGCCAGTGATCACACTCGCCGGGCAGTATGGTGCGCTGCGCGCCCGCCAGAAGGCCGGGGCCCCGCTGGATTTCGAGGCGCTGCTGCGCGGATTCTATGCCGGCCTGCTGCGGCCGGGCGACATCGCGGTGGATATCGGCGCCTTCAAGGGCACCCACACCATGCCGATGGCGGAGGCCGTCCGCGGCGATGGCGGCGCGCTGCACGCCTTTGAGGGCAATCCCGAGACCGCCGCGGCACTGAAGCCCTTCCTGGCGCGGCCGGGGCGGGAACACGTGACCCTGCATGAATGCGCGGTGGGGACCCAGGATGGCGAAACCAGCTACGTCATGGCGCTGGACAGTCCCGGCTACAGCGGCCTGCAGCAGCGTGAATACGACCAGCCGAACATGCGCACCCGGCAGGTCGCGGTGCGGACGGTGCGGCTGGATACGCAGCTCGGCCACCTGCCGCGGCTGCGCTTCATCAAGATCGACATCGAGGGCGGGGAATTCGACGCGCTGCGCGGCGCGGAACGGCTGGTGGACCGCCACCGCCCCGCCATCAGCTTCGAGTTCGGCCAGCGCTCCTACAAGGCCTACGGCGTTGAGCCCGCCGCGGTGTACGACTGGTTCGCGGCGCGCCGGTACATCCTGTTCGACATCATCGGCAACCCGCTGCTGACCCGCGAGCGCTTCCTGCGGGCCGACGCCATACCGGGCCTCTGGGATTTCCTCGCGGTGCCGGAGGAGGTGCCGGAAATGCGCCGCCAGGCCCGCGCGCAGCAGCAGGTCCTGGGCTGAGGCGCGCTCAGCCGCCCTGGTTCAGCCGCCCTGGGTCAGCCAACCTGGGGACGCCCAGCCGCACCCGCAGCCCGGGCGACGCATCCTCCAGCGTGAGGATCAGCCCGTGCAGCTCCGCCACCGCCGCCACCAGCGCCAGGCCGAGCCCAGAGCCGGGCGTGGCGCGCGCCGCGTCCAACCGGTGGAAGCGTCGCAGCACCAGGGGCTTCTCGGCATCGGGGATGCCGGGGCCGTCATCCGTCACGGTGATCTCCGCCCCGCCGCCGGGCGCGCGCCGCAGCGCCAGCGCCACATGCCCGCCGGCGCGCCCGTGCAGGATGGCGTTCTCGACCAGATTGGAGACCATCTGCGCCAGCAGGTCGCGATCGCCCTGCATCCGGATGCCGGGGGCGAGGTCCGTGGCCAGCATCTGGCCCCGTTCCGCCGCCGCGCCGGCGTAGAGCTCCGCCACCGTCTCCAGCACCGCCGTCAGGTCCACCACGGCGAAGGCGGCGCGGCGGGCGCCACTTTCGACCTGGGCGATGCGCAGCAGGGCGGCGAAGACATCCAGGATGCGGTCGCACTCCGCCACCGCCGCCTCCAGCCCCGGAGCCGCCTCGGGTGTGGTGGCGGCGAGCGATTCCAGGCGCTGGCGCAGTCGGGTCAGCGGCGTGCGCAGGTCGTGCGCGATATCGTCCGTCACCTGGCGCAGCGCCGCCATGGTGCCGGCAAGCCGGTCCAGCGTGGCGTTCAGGCGCCGCGCCAGCCGGTCGAACTCATCGCCGCCGGGCCGCGCCGGCAGGCGGGTGCCGAGCCGCCCGGCCTCGACTTCCGCCAGCGCACGTTCCATCTGCGCCGCGCGCCGCACCACGCCGCGGCCGACCAGCAGCCCGCCGGCAAGCGCCAGCAGCAGGGCCGCGCCGCCGACCCAGCCGGCGGCGCCGAGCAGTTGCGATTGCAACCCCCGCACCGGCGCCAGGTCGCGCCCGACCAGCAGGAAATGCCCGGCTGGCAGCGGCGCGCCGTAGGCCAGCAGCACGCTCTCGGCCGTGCCGCCATCCAGGTCCAGCGCCGTCCAGCCGGCCTGTCGCGGCGCCGCCGCCAGATTGCCCGCGATGCGGCCGCCATCAGGGGCGGACAGGAGAAAGTACTGCGTGCCGCTGCGATCGGCGGCGATCCGCGCCTCGATCGACAGCGCGATGGAGGCAGGGCCGCCAAGGGCGCCGGCGTTCAGCAGCACGCCGACATCGCGCTCCACCTCCGCCCGAAGCTGGCCCTCGGCGAAGCGGGAGGTGGCCCAGAAGGCGATGCCAGCCAGCAGAACGGTGCCGAGCAGCGTCAGCACCAGGTGCAGCAGGGTGATGCGGAAGCCGGTGGTGGCGTACCAGCGGGCGGGCTTCTCGGCGTGTCCCTCAGACACCGGGCGGGCCGCATCCGCGGCCCTTGGCCTCGTTGCACTGGCGGCGGCGGCCATTCGGCCGCTCGGCCTGCCGGCCGCAGACTTCGCCTCGTTCTCTGGCTCAGGCATCGGGTGCCCGGATGACGTAGCCGGCGCCGCGCAGCGTGTGGATCAGGCTGGGCTCGCCGAGCTTGGCGCGCAGCCGGCTGACATGCGTCTCCACCACGCTGGTACGTGGGTCGAAATGGATGTCCCAGACCTGTTCCAGCAACATGGTCCGCGTCACCACCCGGCCCGCATGCCGCAGCAGCACCTCCAGAAGGCGGAATTCGCGGGGTTGCAGGTCGATGCGCTGGCCGCCGCGGGTCACGCTGCGCCGCAGCAGGTCCATCTCCAGGTCGGCGACGCGCAGCAGGCTCGGTTCCGTGCTCAGGGCCGGGCGCCGGCCCAGCGCGTGCACCCGCGCCAGCAATTCGGCGAATGCGAAGGGCTTCGCCAGGTAGTCGTCGGCACCCGAATCCAGCCCCTCCACCCGGTCGCCCAGCCCGGCACGGGCGGTCAGCATCAGGGCGGGCGTCGCCACCCCGGCGGCGCGGAGCGCGCGGACCAGGCCGAGGCCATCGAGTGCTGGCAGCATCCGGTCCACCACCAGCAGGTCGTAGCCGCCGCCGATCGCCTCCATCAGGCCGGTGCGTCCATCGGCGACATGGTTCACCAGGTGGCCGGCGCCGGTCAGGCCGCGCGCCACCTCCGCCGCCGTTCCGGCATCGTCCTCCACCAGCAGGATCCGCAACCGAGGCTCCTTCCAACCTTACGAAACCGTATGCCGGCCGCGAGCAGGGCGTGAACCGCGCCTCCCAGGTGCCAGATGGCGCCATCCGAATATGGCATCCAGCAGAAGGACCACGCCATGAGCAACGCCCCGCTTCCTACCCCCACGCCCAAGCCGGGCCGCAAGAAGATGTTCGTCGGTGGCCTCCTGGCCCTGGCACTCGGCACCAGCGCGCTGACGACGCTGCCTTTCGCCGGAAATGCGCAACCCACACCGGCCACCCCCGGCAGCGCCATCACCTTGCCGCGTCAGGTGGGCCCGCAGGGCTTTGGCGACCTCGCCGCCCGCGTCGCGCCGGCCGTGGTGCGCGTCACCGTCACCAGCCAGCAGGCCCCGGCCACAGCGGCGGAGATTCCGCCCGAACTGCGCGGCACGCCCTTCGAGCAGTTCTTCCGCCGCTTCGAGGGCCAGATGCCCCGCGGCCAGCAGCAGGCCCCCCAGGGTCGTCCCCGCATGGGCCAGGGCAGCGGCTTCATCATCGACGCGGCCGGCTACATCGTCACCAACAACCATGTGGTCGGGGAGGCCGGGACGGTGCAGGTCGAACTCGCCGACGGCCGCGAATTCAGCGCCCGCGTGGTCGGCCGCGACCAGCAGACCGATCTCGCCGTGCTGAAGGTGGAGGCCGGCGGCCCGCTGCCCACGCTGGAATGGGGCGACAGCGACCAGCTGCGCGTCGGCGACTGGGTGGTGGCCATGGGCAACCCCTTCGGCCTCGGCGGGTCGGTGACGGCGGGCATCGTCTCGGCGCGCGGCCGCCAGATCGGCGCCGGGCCGTATGACGACTTCATCCAGACCGATGCGCCCATCAACCCCGGCAATTCCGGCGGCCCGCTGTTCAACGGCAATGGCGAGGTGGTCGGCATCAACACCGCCATCTACGCACCCGGTGGCGGCAATGTCGGTATCGGCTTCGCGGTGCCGTCGCGCATGGCGCGCAACGTGATCGCCGACCTGCAGCGCGATGGCGTGGTGGATCGCGGCTGGCTCGGGGTTTCCATGCAGCCGGTCGATGCCGACCTCGCGGCCGCGCTGCGCCTGCCGAACCAGCGCGGCGCGCTGGTTGCGGGGGTGGAACCCGGCAGCCCGGCGGCCCGCGCCGGCCTGCGCGCCGGGGATGTCGTGGTCGGCGTCGCGGGGCGGGAGGTGGCGACGCCGCGCGACCTGGCCGTGGCGGTGGCCGAGATCGAGCCGGACAGCGAGACCACGCTGGCCCTGCTGCGCGACGGGCAGCGGGTGGAACAGGCGGTGACGCTGGGCCGCCGCGAGGCGCCACGGCAGCAGGCCCGCGCCGGTGGCCTGGCGGAAGCCGAGCGCCCGGCTGCCCTCGGCCTGCGCCTGGCGCCGAGCAAGGGGCAGGGCGGTGGCGTGCAGGTGGCCGGCGTGGAGCCGGGCAGCGTCGCCGCCGCCCGCGGCATGCGCCCGGGCGACGTGATCCTCCGCGCCGGCGACCGGGAGGTCGCCTCGCCGCAGGACCTGGCGGAGGCTGTGCAGGCGGCGCGGCGGGACGGAAGGCCGGCCATCGCCTTGCAGATCGACCGTGAGGGCGGCCGCGCCTTCGTGGCGCTGCCCCTGGCCGGGTGACACCCCGCGCCGCCGGGTGGGCTGTCAGCCCCCCGGCGGCGCGCTACCCTGCCGGCGGAAACGTCGACAGGACCGAAGCCGGATGAATGCCACCGAGCGCCGAAACGCCTTCCGCGCCGTATTGGCCGGCCAGGCCTGCGTCCATCCCGCCAGCGTCTTCGATGCGGTGTCCGGCCGCATCGCCGCCGATCTCGGCTTCGAGACGGCGATCCTGGGCGGCTCCGTCGCCTCGCTCGCCGTGCTCGGCGCACCGGACCACATCATCCTGACGCTGACCGAATTCGCCGACCTCATCCGCCGCATCACCCGCGGCGGCGCGCCGCCTTTGCTGGTCGATGCCGACCACGGCTATGGCAACGCCCTGTCCGTGATGCGGACAGTCGAGGAGTTGGAAACCGCCGGCGTCGCCGCCCTGACCATCGAGGATACGCTGCTGCCGCGCCCCTATGGCCCGGACAAGCCGGCGCTGCTGCCGCTGGAGGAAGGGCTCGGCAAAATCCGCGCCGCGCTGGCCGCCCGCAGCGACCCGGCGCTGGTCATCGTCGCCCGCACCTCCGCTTTGTCCGTCACCGGGCTGGAGGATGCCTTGGCCCGCGCCCGCGCCTATGCCGAGGCCGGCGCGGACGGGGTCTTCGTCACCGGCGTCACGGCGTTGGACGAGCTTCAGGCGCTGCACGCCGCGACCGGCCTGCCGATCCTGGTCGGCAACGCCAAGGCCGGACTTGGCGGGGCGGAAGCCTTTGCGCGCCACGGCGGGCGAATCGCCCTGCAAGGCCACGCCACCTTCCCGGCGGCGATGCAGGCGGTGCACGACACGCTGAAGGCGCTGCGCGACGGCACCGCGCCAAAGGACCTCGCCCGCCTGCCGGATGCCGCGACGACGCGGCGCTGGCAGCGCGACGAGCACTACGACGCCGCGATCCGGGACTTCATGGGCGGCTGAGTGGCGGCGGGGTGGTCTGCCCGACCGAGGGCCGCGCCCGCATCCGCACCAGCCAATCCGCCAAGCCCGGCGCCTCCTGCATCGCCGCCGCGCCACGCGGCATCAGCGCGGGCCTGGGGAAGGCGTGGTCCAGGTACAGGCAGATGGCCCGCGACTCCGCCAGCCTGACGGCGCCATGTCGCATCACCGGCACCTTGCCCAGCGGGTGGATCGCAGTCACCTCGGGATGGTGCGGCGGCCGCGGTACCAGGCTGTGCGGCACGCCCTTCTCGGCACAGGCGATGCGGACGGCCCAGACGAAGTTGCTCTGCGGGAAGCCGATGATCTCGATCATGGCGGGATTCTCCGGTGGCGGGATGCCGATGACCTGACCCGCGGGCCGGCGCGATTTCGACATCAAGGCCGGCTTGCGGCATTGTTTTCCCTGGCGCGGGATTCGGACGCGCAGGGGGGAAACGATCGACCACATGCGGGACGCACACGCGGCGTGAACCCCTGGCCGCGCCCTGCCAGCCTCGGCCCGTTCCGCCAGCCCGGCTTCCGCCGGCAATGGCCGGCCGACCTCGCGACCTCCTGGGCCTTCGAGATCGAGACGCTGGTGCTCGGCTGGTACATCCTGGTCGAGACCGGCTCCGTGGTCTGGCTGACCGCCTTCGCCTCCGTGCAGTTTCTCGGCACGCTGGTGGCGCCGATGTTCGGCGTGGTGGGGGACCGCATCGGCCCGCGCCGGCTGCTGGCCAGCATGCGCGGCTTCTACGCCGTCCAGGCCGCCACCATCGCGGCGATGGCGATGACCGGCACGCTGGGGCCGGTGCAGGTGCTGGTGGTGGCGGCGCTGATGGGGCTGGTACGGCCCTCCGACCTCGGGCTGCGCAGCACGCTGATCGCGGTGTCCATGCCGACGGGGATGATGACCCAGGCGATGGGCATTTCTCGTTGCAGCGCCGATTCGGCGCGTATCGTCGGCGCGCTGGCAGGCGCCGGGTTGGCGGCGGCGCTCGGCATCGGGCCGGCCTATCTGGTGGTGACGGGGCTGTACCTGTTCGGGCTGGCCGGCACCCTGCTGGTCCCGGTGCCGCCCCGCGTGGCGCTGGCGCCGGCCTCGCCGTGGCGCGAACTGCGGGATGGCTTCGCGCATGTCCGCGGTAGCCCGCCGCTGCTGGCCACCATGCTGCTGGCCTTCCTGGTGAACCTGGCCGCCTTCCCCACCACCGGGGGCCTGCTGCCCTATGTGGCGCGGGAGGTCTATGGGATGGACCGTGGCGGGCTCGGCACGCTGGTTGCCTGCTTCGCGGGCGGCGCGCTGGTGGGCTCGCTGGTGGTGATTTCCCGCGGTGCGGCGCTGGCGGCGGGGCGCAGCATGGTGCTGTCCTGCCTGGTCTGGTTTCCGCTGCTGCTGGTCTTCGCGCAGGTCCGGGACGCCACCGCCGGGATGGCGCTGATGGTGTTGATCGGCTTCACGCAGAGCTTCGCCATGGTGCCGATGACGGTGATCCTGCTGCGCTGCGCGGAGGATCGCTACCGCGGCCGGGTCATGGGGCTGCGCATGCTGGCGGTCTATGGCCTGCCGATCGGGCTGCTGTTGTCCGGCCCGCTGATCGACCGGCTGGGCTTCGCCGGTGCCACCACGCTGTATGCGGCCTTTGGCCTGGCGTGCTCCGCGCTGATCGGGCTGGTCTGGCGCCGGCACCTGTGGCCGGCCGGGGCACGGGCGAACCACCCCGGCCCGGCCTGAACTTGTCCGGCCTGAACTGGTCCCGCCTGAGCTGGTGCCCCAGGCGACCACGATCGGCGGGTCCGGGCATCACGCGGCACGGACGTCCCGCAGGAAGCTGCCGATCCTTGCGCTGATGTGTTCGGACTGCTGCGACAGGTCGGCGGCGGCGCGCCGCACCAGGCCACTCTGTTCCCCGGTGCGGGTCACGGCACCCTGCGCTTCCCGCGTGTCGCGGGAGACATGGCCCGTGGCCGCGGCCGCGGCGGCGACGGTGCGCGCGATCTCGCCGGTCGCGGCGCCCTGTTCCTGCACCGCGGTGGCGATGGAACCGGCGGCCTCGTCGATCTCGGCGATCACCGTGCTGATGCCCTGGATCGCCTGCGCGGTCTGGACCGCGACGGCGCGGATGCTGGCGATCTGCTGTTCGATTTCCACGGTCGCCCGGGTGGTCTGTTCCGCCAGGGTCTTCACCTCGCTCGCCACCACGGCGAAGCCCTTGCCGGCCTCCCCGGCGCGGGCGGCCTCGATGGTGGCGTTCAGGGCCAGCAGGTTGGTCTGGCCGGCGATGCCGGAAATCAGCTGCACCACCTCCCCGATCCGCTGCGCCGCCTCCGACAGGCTGCGCACGGTGGCATCGGTGCGGCTCGCCTCGGCGCTGGCGCGGCGCGCCACTTCCGCCGCATGGCCGACCTGGCGGGTGATCTCGCCGACCGAGGCGGCGAGTTGCTCCGCGGCGGCCGCGGAAAGCTGCGTGTTGACGGAGGCACCATCCGCCGCCGTCGCCACGGCCGTCGTCAGCCGCATGCCGTCGGCCGCCGTGGTCGCCATGGTGTCCGCCGTGCGGGCCAGCTGTCCAGCGGCCTTCGTCACGCTGGTCAGGGCCTCGGACGCATCGGCCTCGAAGCTCGCGACCAGCGCATCGACCTTCTGCGTCCGCTGCTGCCGCGCCGCGACCTCCGCCGCCTGTTCCGCCGCGAGCCGTTCCCGAGCCACGGTCTGGTCGGCGAGGCCGCGCACCGCCTGCACGATGGTGCCGATCTCGTCATCCGCCCGCCAGCTTTGCGGCAGGGCCAGGTTGGCGGAGCCCTTCGCCACCTCGCCGACGGCGGCGACGATCTGGCTGAGCGGGTGCAGCACACGCAGTACGGCGCGCTTGTAGGTCAGCAGGGCGAGCCCCACGGCGAGCGCCGACAGGCCGAGATGCAGGGCCAGCGCCGCGCGGGAATCCGCGATGCTGCGCTCCAGATGCGCGACGCCGAGCCCGAGGGCGGCGTCGCGGACGCCGACGATATCACTCAGCGCGGCGTTCGAGAGGCGGGTCCAGTCCTGTTGGTTGATCGGCTGCGGTCGGTCGGCGGCGGCGGCGGCCAGGATCGCATCGCGCACCGGCAGGTAGCGGGCCTCATAGCCCTCCCGCGCTGCCTTCAGGGCCGCCTCCATGACGGGCGGGTTGGTGGCCGCCGGGTTCAACTCCGCCACCCGACGCCAGCCGAGGTTGATCGCACCGCGCTCCAGCGCCCAGGCCACGACCAGCTCCGGCGTCGCTGGCCGGGTTGCGGCAACCACCGCGGTCAGTCCGGAGCGCTCCACCCCCGCCGATTCGCGCATCTGCGTCGTGAGGAAGGCGGTTTCGTTGAGGCGGGCGAGCGCCGGGTCGGCGTTCGATGTGGTGGCGCTGACTTCGACCCAGGTGGCGCCGAGGCCGGTGGTGACGCGGGTCGCGGCCGGGTACCAGCCTTGCAGCAGCGCAGCCGGCCGAGCCTCGCGCGGCTGGCGCAGCGCGGCATCCGCTGCCCTCCGCTGCTCCTCCAGCGTGGCGAGGGCGGCGTTCAACTCCCGTATCCGCGCTGCCAACGCTGGGCCGGGCTGTGCGGGCAGCGCGGCGAAGGCGCCCGCCAGGGCTTCCGCGGCGGCGGCACGGCGCGCCAGGATCGGCGCAGTCGCGCCGGCCTCGGCCGGTGCCGCGGCGAGCAGCGCGGCCTGGGTCATGCCGCGTTCCAGCTGCACATGTTCCGCGGCGCGCAGCAGCAGCAGGGCAGACTGGTTCACCACGGCCAGGTCCTGGCTCCGCGCCATGGTCTGCCAGGCCTGCACGGCCTGCTCCACCGACTTTGCCAGGGCAAGAAGTCCGAGGAGCGCGATCAGGACCCGGAGCTCCGTCGCCGCAAATCGGGGCAGCAGTCGGCGCAGCATGCTGGTCATGACGAGATGTTCCTACGGGCGTCGTGGCGAACCTACGCTCAAGGTGCTTCCGGTTGATGAACAAGCTTGCAGCTATGAAAGGCGGCCTCTCCCCCTCCGCCGCGTTTTGACCTACCCATCACCGGACCAGGATGGGCCGGACCAGGATAGGGATGCCGATGGACCAGGTGGATTGCGTGGTGGTGGGTGCGGGCGTCGTCGGCCTCGCCGTGGCGCGTGCCCTGGCGCAGGCGGGGCGGGAGGTGCTGGTGCTGGACGCGGCGGAGGGCATCGGCACGGAAACCTCCTCGCGCAATTCCGAGGTGATCCACGCCGGCATCTACTACCGCGCCGGCAGCCTGATGGCGCGCACCTGCGTCGCCGGGAAGTGGAAGCTGTACGAGTATTGCGCAAGCCACGGCGTGCCCACCCGCAACTGCGGCAAGTTGATCGTCGCGACCAGCGAGGCGGAGGCCGAGCAACTCGAGGGCATCCGCCAGCGCGCGGCGGCCAATGGCGTCGACGATCTGCGCTTCATCACCGGGGCGGAGGCACGGCAGATCGAGCCGACGCTGTCCTGCACCGCGGCCCTGGTCTCGCCCTCCACCGGCATCATCGACAGCCACGCCTACATGCTGGCGCTGCAGGGCGATGCCGAGGATGCGGGCGCCATGTTCGCCTTCCACGCCCCGGTGCTGCGCGGCGCGGTGCGCGGCGATGCCGTGGAGATCGAGGTGGGCGGCGCGGAGCCGATGGCGCTGTCGTGCAACCTGCTGGTCAATTCCGCCGGGCTGCACGCGCCGTCCCTGGCGCGGCGGATCGAGGGGATGCCGGCCGAGCACATCCCCGGCGACTACTACGCCAAGGGCAACTACTTCAGCCTGACCATCCGATCCCCGTTCAGCCGGCTGATCTACCCGGTGCCGGTGCCCGGCGGCCTCGGCACCCACCTGACCATCGACCTGGCAGGCCAGGCCCGGTTCGGGCCGGATGTCGAGTGGATCGACCGCATCGACTACAACGTCGACCCGCGCCGCGGCGACAGCTTCTACTCCTCCATCCGCCGCTGGTGGCCGACCCTGCCGGATGGCGTGCTGGCGCCGGGCTATTCCGGCATCCGGCCGAAGACGGTGCCGAAGGGCGCACCGGGGCAGGATTTCGTGATCCAGGGCCCGGCGACGCATGGGGTCGCCGGGCTGGTCAACCTGTTCGGCATCGAGAGCCCGGGGCTCACTGCCTCGCTCGCGCTGGCGGAGGAAGTGATGGCGGTGGTCGCGCCTACAGCGTGAAGGCCACGCCGATCTCCGGCACCAGGACCTTCGCCTTCGCGCCCTGCATCTCGGTCGCGAACAGGTCGGCGTTGGGCGCGATCATCGGGAAGGTGCCGAAATGGCAAGGGATGGCGGTCTTCACGCTGGGCAAGAAGCGCTTCACGGCCAGCGCGCCGCGGCGGCCATCCATGGTGAAGCGGTCGCCGACCGGCACGATGGCGACATCCGGCCCATGCATCTCGTCGATCAGCGCCATGTCGGAGAACACCTCCGTATCGCCCATGTGGTAGACCACCGGCTCGCCGGCCAGCTTCGGCGTCACCACCAGCCCACCCGGCAGGCCGAGGTCCTGCGTCACGCCGTTCTCGTCCATCATGGCCGAGGAATGGAAGGCGATGGTCAGCGTCACCGCGAACTCATCCTGGTGGGTGGTGCCGCCGGTGTTCATCGGATCCATGGCCTTCAGCCCCTGCCGGGCGAGCCACATGCAGATCTCGAAATTCGCCACCACCTTGGCGCCGGTGCGCTGGTGGATCGCCAGCGTGTCGCCGACATGATCGCTGTGGCCATGCGTCAGCAGGATGTGGGTGGCCCCCGCGGTGGCGGCCTCCACATCGCCCTTGAAGACCGGGTTGCCGGTCAGGAACGGGTCGATCAGCACGACGGACTTTCCGAAAGCCAGGCGATAGGCCGAATGGCCGAACCAGGTGATCTGCATGGGCTGCGGTCTCCGTTGATGATGGCGTCTTCCTAGCGCGGCGGCGCCAGCAGCTTCCAGATGCCGGTCGCGGCCAGAACGGCGGTGTCGCCGTGCCGGAGCGTGCCGCGCACGAAGACCACGCTGCGGGTCTGGCGCGTGATCTCCCCGCTGCCGACCAGGAACTGCCCCGGCATCGCGGCGGCCAGGTAGTGCAGGTCGAGCTGGATGGTCGCCAGGTTCATGCCGCCGCCGGTCGCTGCCCGCACCATCAGCCCCAGGCTGTGGTCCATGAAGGTGGCGAGGATACCGCCATGGATGACGCCGCGGCCATTGGCGTGGTCGGCGCGCGCCTGGAAGCCGTATTCGGTGCCGCGCTGCCAAAGCGGGTTGGCGGTCTCGGGCAGGCCGGAGGGGACGATCTGGCGCCAGCCCTCGGTGGTCGGATCATGGGACATGCGCGGCAGATCACCCGACCCAGGCCCGATCGTCCAGAGGGGAGCATCCAGGGGGGCTACCGGCCGGTGCGCTGCCAGGTGTGCTTCAGGCCGGAGCCGATGCCGAAGAACGGCGTCATCGGCACCGCCACGTAGCGGTCCGGCGTCTCGAAGATCAGCCGGCGGACCTGGTCGCCCGCCAGATCCGGGCTGGACGCCGAATCGACATGGATCACCAGCGTCTCCCCATCGAAGTCGTAGCGGCCGGCATAGGCGTTAAAGGCGCGGGGCGCCGGGGCATCCCGCCGCCCGTCGCCTACCGTCACCATGATGCGCTCCGGCCCGTACAGGATCACGCCCACCGGCTCCGGCCCCAGTGGCGGCGGCAATTCCGTGCCGTCCACGTCATAGGCGCGGGCCTCCAGCAGCTTCCAGGTGCCGATCAGATCGAGCATGACGACCTCCTACGATTCATCGCGCTTCGCCCCATCCAGCACCGCCTGGCGCCGCGCCTCCGCCTGCCGGTCGGCCTGCTTCTGCGCACCCGTCCGGCCATGCTTCACGCGGTTCGCCGCGGCCTGCGCCTCGGCCTCGCGCCTCGCCGCCGCCTTCCGCGCATGGTTGAGGTTGACGAGCTTGCCCATGCAGGGACACTAACGCCGCAAACCTGCGCGGGATACGCCATGTTGATCGAACTGACCGCCGCCGATGGCCACCGCCTGTCCGCCTACCGTGCCGGCCCGGCCGATGCGAAGCGGGCGCTGGTCGTGGTGCAGGAGATCTTCGGCGTGAACCGCCACATGCGCCATGTCTGCGACACCCTCGCCGCCGAGGGCTACCAGGTGATCGCCCCCGCGATGTTCGACCGGGTCGAGCGCAATGTCGAACTCGGCTACGAACCGGCGGACGTCGCCCGCGGCCGCGACCTGCGCGCCAAGGTCGATGCCGCGCACACCATGGCGGATGTCGAGGCCGCGGCAGCGGCACTGCCCGCCGGTGCGGCGCGCGGCATCGTCGGCTATTGCTGGGGCGGCACCGTCGCCTGGTGGGGCGCGACCCGCAGCACCAGCTTTAAGGCCGCCTGCGGCTGGTATGGCGGCGGCATTGCCGGCACGCGGGACGAAGTGCCGAACTGCCCCGTGCAGCTGCATTTCGGCGAGGTGGATGCCTCCATCCCGCTGTCGGACGTGGATCTGATCCGGGCGGCGCAGCCAGGCGTCGAGATCTTCGTCTACAAGGGCGCCGGCCACGGCTTCGGCTGCGAGGAACGCGGTTCCTACAAGCCGGCCGATGCCGATTTGGCGCAGGCCCGCACCCTGGCTTTCTTCGCCAGGCACCTGGGGAGCTGAGACCATGCTCGGCTACTACATCACCGCTGGAATCAGCCTGGCCCTGCTGGTCCTGATCCCGATCTGGAGCCCGAACGGCGCGCAGCCGACCTACCCGATCTGGGTGATCATGCTGCTTGCCATCATCGTCATCGTGGTTCCGCTGGTGCTGAAGCGCCGCCGGCGGGAAGGCGCGGCGCAGACCGGCGAACTGGCCGTGCGGGTCGAGGAAGTGAAGGACTGATCCAGCCTCAGCCACGTGGGTTCAGCACCCGCCCGGCCACCACGTCCAGCTTCGCCAGCAGCGCCGGGTCACGCATCTCGGGGGCTGTGATCAGCGCATGCTCCAGCGCCCGGTCGCAGCCCGCCGGGCAGGGGCCGCGCGGCGCGCCGAGGCCGGGCACCACGTCGGCCACCAGGGCGCGCGCCCTGTCGGCATTGCCGAACAGCACCTTCACCACCTGGTCCACCGTCACCGCCTCATGGTCCGGGTGCCAGCAGTCGAAATCCGTCACCATGGCGACGGTCGCGTAGCAAAGCTCGGCCTCCCGCGCCAATTTCGCCTCAGGCATGTTGGTCATGCCGATCACCGAACAGCCCCACTGCCGGTACAGCAGCGACTCGGCCTTGGTCGAGAATTGCGGGCCCTCCATCACCAGGTAGGTGCCGCCGCGCGTCACCGGCAGGCCGAGCTTCCGGGCCGAGGCCTCCAGCGCATCGCCGAGACGGGGGCAGACCGGATGGGCGACGGAGACATGGCCGACGCAGCCGGTCTCGAAGAAGGATTTGTCGCGCGCGAAGGTGCGGTCGATGAACTGGTCGACGATGACGAAGTGGCCCGGCGGCAACTCCTCCTTCAGCGAACCGACGGCGGATAGCGAGATGATCTCGGTGCAGCCGGCGCGCTTCATCGCATCGATGTTGGCGCGGTAGTTCAGGCGGGATGGGGGAGTCGGGTGGCCACGCCCATGCCTCGGCAGGAAGCGCACCGGCACGCCGGCCAGCGTGCCGTGCAGGATCTCGTCCGAGGCCGCGCCCCAGGGGCTTTCAACGCGGCGCCATTCGCGGTCGGCCAAGCCCGGGATGTCGTAGAGGCCGGAGCCGCCGATCAGGCCGATGACGGGGGTGATCTGCTCGGGCATGCCCGGACTCCCTGGATGGAAAATCACATGAAAAAGGGGCCGCCCCCTGCGGGACGGCCCCCTTCATTCCTGAAGCGGGCGCTCAGTGCTTCACGTCGGCCCAGACCTTGCGCTTCACCGCATAGGTCAGGCCGCCCAGGACGACCAGGAACAGGATCATCTTGATGCCCATGGCGCGGCGCTGTTCCGTCTCCGGCTCCGCTGCCCAGGCGAGGAAGGTGGTGACGTCGCGCGACATCTGGTCCACCGTTGCGGCGGTGCCGTCGGCGTATTGCACCTGGTCCGGGTTCAGGATCGGCGGCATGGCGATCTGATGGCCCGGGAAGTAGGCGTTGTAGTACATGCCCTCGCCAAGGTTGAAGCCGGCCGGCGGGTCGACATAGCCCGTCAGCAACGCGTGCAGGTAGTTGGCACCGTTGGCGCGCGCCTTGGTGATCACGGACAGGTCCGGCGGGTAGGCGCCGTTGTTCGCCGCGCGCGCCGCGATTTCATTGGCGAAGGGGCGGCGGAAGCGGTCGGACAGGCGCGCCGGGCGCTCCACCCGCTCACCCTGGTCGTTCAGCTCGCCCATCACGGTCACGGCGCCGGCGATGGCGCGCACCTGTTCCTCGCTCAACCCGATCTCGGTCAGGTTGCGGTAGGACAGCTGGTACATGCCGTGGCAGGCGGAGCAGACCTCGTTGTAGACCTGCAGGCCGCGCTGGGCGGCGCCGCGATCGAACGTGCCGAAGAAGCCGGCGAAGCCGAAGCCGGCGTTCGGGATGGCGATCGCCTCCCCGGCCGCACGGGCCGGGGTTGCGGAGACCGCCGCCGCGGCGCCCAGGACCAGGGCGCCGACCAGGCTGCGGAAGCCCTTGGCGAAAAGACGGGGCATCAGGCCTTCTCCATCGGCTTCGCCGCGGCACCCGCCAGCATCGGTCCGCCGCCGCGCAGGACGGGCATCGCGATGCTCTCGGGCAGCGACAGGGGGCGTTCCAGGCGGCCGAGCAGGGGCAGGATCACCAGGAAATAGGCGAAGTAGTAGGCGGTGGCGATGCGGGAGATCGTGACATACGGCTCCTCCGCCGGCTTGCCGCCCGCCCACATCAGCACGAAGAACGAGATCAGCCAGGCGAACAGCGCCCACTTGGCGATCGGGCGGAACCGCATGGACCGCACCGGAGAGGTATCGAGCCACGGCAGGATGAACAGCACTGCGATGGAGCCGAACATCAGCAGCACGCCGCCCAGCTTGTCCGGCACCGCGCGCAGGATGGCGTAGAAGGGCAGGAAGTACCATTCCGGCACGATATGCGCGGGCGTCACCAGCGGGTTCGCCGGGATGTAGTTGTCCGCATGGCCGAGGTAGTTCGGCGCGAAGAACACCAGCACGGCGAAGACGATGAAGTAGACGATCAGGCCGACGCTGTCCTTCGCCGTGTAGTACGGGTGGAAGGGCAGGGTGTCCTGCGGCCCCTTCGGGTCGATGCCCAGCGGGTTGTTGGACCCGGTGATGTGCAGCGCGGCGACGTGCAGGAAGACCACGCCCGCGATCAGGAACGGCATCAGGTAGTGCAGGCTGAAGAAGCGGTTCAGCGTCGGGTTGTCGACGGAGAAGCCGCCCCACAGCCAGACCACGATGCTCTCGCCGACGATCGGGATGGCGCTGAACAGGTTGGTGATGACGGTGGCGCCCCAGAAGGACATCTGGCCCCAGGGCAGCACGTAGCCCATGAAGGCGGTGGCCATCATCAGCAGGAAGATGACGACGCCCAGGATCCACAGCAATTCGCGCGGCGCCTTGTAGGAGCCGTAGTACATGCCGCGCCAGATGTGGATGAACACCACGATGAAGAACATCGAGGCGCCGTTCATGTGCACGTAGCGGATCAGCCAGCCGTAGTTCACGTCGCGCATGATCCGCTCGACGCTGTCGAAGGCGTAGGCGGTGTGCGGCGTGTAGTTCATCGCGAGGAAGATGCCGGTCGCGATCATGATCATCAGCGTGACCATGGCGAGCGCGCCGAAATTCCAGAAATAGTTGAAATTCCGGGGAGTCGGGAAGGTCCCGTACTCCTTCTGCATCATGGTGAAGACCGGCAGGCGCTGGTCGACCCAGCGGATGACCGGGTTCTGGATGGTGCTGTCGTGAAGGCCGATGGCCATCGTTGCCTGGCTCCTCAGTGGAGGCTGGGGGCGGGCGCGGAGGATACCGCGCGCCGGCGCCTCAGCCGATCCGGATTTGCGTGTCGGAGGTGAAGCTGTATTCGGGAACCGCAAGGTTCAGCGGTGCCGGGCCGAGGCGGATTCGGCCGGACGTGTCGTAGTGGCTGCCGTGGCAGGGGCAGAACCAGCCGTTGAACTCGCCCTTCGCATCGGTCGGCCGCTGCCCCAGCGGCACGCAGCCGAGGTGGGTGCAGACGCCGACGACGACCAGCCACTGGTCCTTCTGCACCCGCGTCTGGTCCGGCGCCGGGTCCTTCAGCTGCGACAGCGGCGTCTCCCGTGCCAGGCGGATGTCATCCGCGGTGCGGTGGCGCACGAACACCGGCTTGCCGCGCCACACCACCGTCACCGCCTGGCCTTCGGCGATCGGAGTCAGGTCGACTTCGGTGGAGGCCAGCGCCAGCACGTCGCGGGCCGGGTTCATGGAACTGATGAACGGCCAGACCACCGCACCCACGCCAACGGCCGCGAAGGCGGCGGTGCTCAGGGTCAGGAAGTCGCGGCGCGTCTCGCCCGGCTGCCCGCCCGCATGCGGGGGCTGATGTTCGGCGCCATGCGGTGCCCCTGCGGGCACCATTGTCTCGGCCATCTCGTCGTCCTTTTCCGCCTGCCGCCCCGCGGTCTCGCCACCGGCCAGGCCCGTTTCCAGGTCGCTGACCGGCCCCAGGCTGGACCCACGCGCGACCCGCATCGCCGCGAAACATGCTGGCCAGCCCGTTCGGAGGAGGTTTCGAAAGCCCCTGCGGACGGAATGGCGCTGCGGCGCATATAAAGGGTGGGTTGCGGCGGTGTCCATCCGCTCCGTCGGCTGAAATTCCAGCCATTCGGCGGCTGGGCTTTGCCATGGTGGCAAGGGTCGCCTTCGCGTTCATGCCCTGGCAATCTCCGGCGGCACCGATGGCGCCCTACCCCCGCGCCAGGGGCGCCTCATCAAGGATGTGCGTGGATGCCCGAGACGCCGACCGATCTGCTGGACCACCCCATGGTCGCCCCCGCCCGCGCCTGGTTCGAGAGCCTGCGCGACCGGATCTGCGCCGAATTCGAAGCCTGCGAGGACGAGCTTGCCAGCGGCCCGCATGCCGGCCTGCCCGCCGGCCGCTTCGTCCGCACGCCCTGGGACCGGCCGGAGGGCGGCGGCGGCGTCATGGGCGTGATGAAGGGCCGGGTGTTCGAGAAGGTCGGCGTCAACGTCTCGACCGTCTTCGGTGAGTTCTCGCCCGAATTCCGCAAGCAGATCCCGGGCGCGGAGCAGGACCCGCGCTTCCTCGCCACCGGCATCTCGCTCGTCGCGCACATGCGGAGCCCGCGCGTGCCGGCCGTGCACATGAATACCCGCTTCATCCTGACCACCAAGGCCTGGTTCGGCGGCGGCGGCGACCTGACGCCGATGGACCACAAGGCGCCCCACAGCCTGGAGGACGCCGAGGGCTTCCACGCCGCCTACAAGGCCGCCTGCGACCGCCACGACCCCACCTACTACCCGCGCTTCAAGCAGTGGTGCGACGAGTACTTCTTTCTGCCGCACCGCAACGAACCCCGCGGCCTGGGCGGGATCTTTTATGACTGGCTCGGCGACCGCACTCCCGGCCAGGGCATCGACCGCGATTTCGCCTTCACCCGCGATGTCGGCGAGGCCTTCCTCGCCGCCTACCCCCCCATCGTCCGCCGCCGCATGCACGAGCCCTGGACCGAGGCCGAGCGCGCACACCAGCTGATGCGCCGCGGCCGCTACGTGGAATTCAACCTGCTGTACGACCGCGGCACGATCTTCGGCCTGAAGACCGGCGGCAACGTCGAGGCCATCCTGATGTCCCTGCCGCCCGAGACCGGCTGGCCCTGAGCCGTCCGGCCGCCATTTTGCCGCAGGCGTTATTCCGCCTGCGGCGCGCGCTGCGCGCTCGACAGCACGCCCGATGCCGCGCCACATTCCCGCCGCAAGCATGCGTGCCTGACGTCCAGGGAGTAGCCCGATGGCCGAGATCAGCGTGAATGGCCAGGTCCGCAAGGTCGAGGTGGAAGGCGATACGCCGCTGCTCTGGGTGCTGCGCGACACGCTTGGCCTGACCGGCACGAAGTATGGCTGCGGCATCGCGCAATGCGGCGCCTGCACCGTGCTTATCGATGGCCAGGCGATGCGGTCCTGCCAGGTGCCCCTGGACAGCCTCGCCGGCCGCCGCGTCACCACCATCGAGGCAATCGAGGCCGACCCCATCGGCGCGCGACTGGTCGCCGCGTGGGTCGCGCTGGACGTGCCGCAATGCGGCTACTGCCAGTCCGGCCAGTTGATGGCCGCGACCGCGCTGCTGAAGCAGACGCCGAAGCCGGAGGAGGCGGATATCGCCGCCGCCATGACCAACCTATGCCGCTGCGGCACCTACAACATCATCGCCGCCGGCATCCGCCAGGCGGCGGATGCGGCATGAGGAGGAGGGAGATGGACCAGCCCCTTCTTGATGCGCTGCAGACGGGCGCGCTGCAATCCGGCACACCGGTGAACCTCTCCCGCCGCGGCGCCCTGGCCGGCGTACTTGGCGGCGGGCTGCTGCTGGCGCTCGGCCTGCCGCCGCGCGCCGCGCGCGCCCAGGCGGCCGGTGGCCTCGCCCATGCCCGCAAGGTGCCGGCCTACCTGACCATCCGGCCAGATGGCCGCATCCTGCTGCAGAACCCATTTGCCGAGGGCGGCCAGGGCATCCACACCGCGGTCGCGCAGATCGTCGCGGAGGAGCTGGACGCCGAACTCGCGGCCTTTGAGGTGACGGTGGCGCCGGCCGGTGCCGACTACCAGGTGCTGGCCAACGGCACCCGCCGCGTCACCGGCGGCAGCTTTTCCATCCGCAACACCTACGCGCATTTCCGGCTGCTCGGTGCCACGGCGCGGGCCATGCTGATTGCCGCCGCCGCCCAGCGCCTCGGGGTGCCGGGGGCGGAGCTGACCACGGAGCCGGGCTTCGTGCTGCATGCAGGGACCGGACGGAAGCTGCCCTATGGCGAGCTGGCCGAAGCCGCCGCCGCACTACCCATCCCGGCCGACGCCACGCCGAAATCCGGCCCGTTCCGCCTGATCGGCAAGGACGCGAAACGTCTCGACACCCGCGCGAAAAGCACCGGTCAGGCGCAGTATGGCATCGACATCCGCCTGGACGGCATGCTGCAGGGTGCCGTGCTGCACGCCCCCCGCGCCGGCGCTGAACCCGGGGAGGTGCTGAACGAGGCGGCTCTGCGGGCGATGCCCGGCGTGCATTCCGTGCACCGCCTGCCCGGCGCCGTCGCCGTGCTGGCCGACAGCTTCTGGCGCGCCCGCCGCGCGGTGGAGGCGGCCACCGTCGCCTGGACGGCGCTCAGCGGCCAGCCGGTGGTGGCGGAGGATTTTTCCTCCGCCGGCATGCTGGAGATGCTGCGCGAGCAGGCGGATGCCCCCGGCAATCCCGCCAGCGACGCCAGCGGCGACGCTCCCGCCGCGCTGCGGGACGCAACGCGCGTGGTGCAGGCGGATTACGACGCGCCCTACCTGGCCCACGCCCAGCTCGAGCCGCCCTCCGCCACCGTCCGCTTCAACGCCGATGGCACGCTGGATGTCTGGACGCCGAACCAGGCACCGGAGGCCTTCGCGGCCATCGCGGCGCGGGAATCCGAGGTGGATGTGGCGAAAATCCGCATCCACACCCCGCTTCTCGGCGGCTTCTTCGGTCGGCACTTCACCTATGGCCGCCACCACCCGATGAACCAGGCCATCCGCCTGGCGCGCATGGTCCGCCGCCCGGTGAAGGTGATCTGGACGCGAGAGGAGGAATTCGCCCGTGATGCCTACCGGCCCCTGAGCCTGGCGCGGCTGCGCGCCGGGCTCGATGCCAGCGGCCGGATCGTCGCCTTCCATGCGACGGTGCCGGGGGAGGGCCCGGTGGCGAAGCATTTCGGTACCTCCCGCCTCGGCACGCCGCCCGTCGATACCTCGGCGGTGGAGGGCGTGGCGTTCAAGCCCTATGCCATTCCGAATCGCCGGATCGACTGGGTGCATGTGCCGCATCCCGTGAACATCGGCTTCTGGCGGTCGGTCGGCCATTCGATGAACGACTTCTTTTTCGAGGCCTTCCTGGACGAGGTGGCGGAGGCCGCGGGCGCCGATCCGCTGGAATTCCGCCGCGCACACCTGGCCGACCAGCCACGGCACTTGGCGCTGCTCGATGCTGTCATGGACCTGTCCGGCGGCTGGCGGCGCGGGCCGTACGACGCGCCAGATGGCAGCCGCCGCGCCCGTGGCCTGGCCATGGCCTCCCCCTTCGGGTCGGAGGTCGCCACGGTGGCGGAGGTGTCGCTGCGGCAGGGGGAGGTGGTGGTGCACGAATTGTTCGTGGCGATCGACCCGGGCAGCATCGTCAACCCGGCGATCATCAAGGCGCAGGTGGAAAGCGCCGCCTGCATCGGCCTGTCGTCGGCCGCCTATGAGGAGATGGTCTTCGAGGGTGGCCGCCCGGTGGCCCGCAACTACGACGGCTATCGCATCCTGACCCGTGCCGAGATGCCGAAGGTGCAGGTCCGCATCGTGGAATCCGGCGCGCCAATGGGCGGTGTGGGGGAGCCCGGCACACCGGGTGTGCCGCCGGCGGTGGCCAATGCCATCGCCGCCCTGACCGGCCGGCGGATCCGCAGCCTGCCCTTCGCGAAGCAGCGCCTCGGCCAGGCGTGATCCGACAAGGGGTGGTTTGCCTCAGATTCTGAACTATCTGTAATTCATAAGCTGATCCGAAGGAGGATCGGCATGACTGCACGGACAGGATCGGAAACGACATGGCCATCACCCGCCGCGAGGAACAGCGCCTGCTTTCGCACGAGGAACTCGAGAGCGTGGCGCCGACGCACCACCCGGAACTCGGGAACCTGCCGCCGGAGGAATTGCGTGCCCTGGCCTTCCGCCTGCGCGCCCACCACAAGCGCGCCCGCGACCTGATCCGGGAGGCGGCGCGGGCCCGGCGCGGCAAGGGCGAGGCGCGGGGGGCGGCCGGATCCGCCGAGAAGCTGTCCCAGAAAAAGCAGGCCTTCGCGGCCGGGCTGCGGCGTGTGAACGCGCAGTTCGCGCGGCTGGAGGCCGACCAGCGCCGCGCCCGCAATACGGAGGCGCTGCGGGAGGCGCTGGCACGGCGCCGCGCCGCCCGCCCGCATCATCCCCGCCCCGGCCGCCACGCCAGCGGCGGCATGCGCGACACCTCGGAGGATCGTGCGCATCCCGGTCCCGACCCGCGCGCGATCGGCAGCATCTCCCAGGCCACCCGGGTCAACCAGGCGCGGCGCGACGGGTGACGCGGTAGCCGCGGCGGCCCGGGGGCGGTATCCTGGGCCGAGACGAAACGTCCGGAGACAGCAAGAATGAATATCAGCCGCCGAATCCTGCTTGGCACCACTCTGGGCGCGCCCTTCGTCGCGACCCTCCCCGCCTCGGCGCAGGCGCAGTGGCCGGCGCGGCCGGTGCGGGTGATCGTGCCGTGGCCGCCGGGCGGGTCCACCGACGTGCTGGCCCGCCTGGTCTGCGAGCAACTGTCGCAGAAGCTCGGCCAGCCCTTCGTGGTGGAAAACCGCCCCGGCGCCGGTGGCAACATCGGCCATGACGCGATCGCGAAGAGCAACGCGGATGGCTATACCATGGGCCCGGTGACGGTCGGTGGCTGGTCGATCAACCAGTACCTGTACGCCCGGCTGCCCTACGACCCGGAGAAGGACATCTCGCCGATCTCCATGCACTGGGAACTGCCCAACGTGCTGGCGGTGCCGGCGGCGCATGTGCCGGCCACCAACCTGCGGGACTTCATCACCTGGGCCAAGGCGAAGCAGGGCGGCGTGAACTACGGCTCCCCCGGCGTCGGCACCACGCCGCACCTCTCGGGTTCCATGTTCACCAACCGCCTGGGGATCGAGGGCGTGCACGTGCCGTTCCGCGGCGCGGCGCAGACCATCCCGGCGCTGCTGTCCGGCGACATCAACTTCGCGCTCGACAATTTGGCCTCCTACGTCCCGATCATCGCCAGCGGCCAGATGCGGGCGCTGGCGGTGACCAGCGCGGAGCGTTGGCCGACCCTGCCGGACGTGCCGACCATGGCGGAAGCCGGCGTGCCGGATTTCGTCGTCACCTCCTGGTGCGCCATGGCCTTCCCGGCCGGCGTCCCGGCGGCGATCACGCAGCGCGCCTCCGCCGCCATCAAGGAGGTTTCGGAGACGCCGGAGATGCAGGACCGCTTCCTGCGCACCGGCGCCCGCGCCATCTGGAGCACGCCGGAGGAAGCCAAGGCGCGGGCGGAGCGGGAGCGCCCGATGTGGCGGGAGACGGTTCGGATTTCCGGCGCGCGGCTCGAATAGGCATCGCCACCAGGCTGCCGCCCACCAAGGGCGCGTCGCATCAGCGGCGCGCCTTTTCTCTTGGCCTTTCGGCCTCGTGACCGGCCGCGTCCCCAATCCAAAGATTTCTTGCTTGCAATTCTACGTTCATGTGTCACGAACCCCGCGCCGCTGGATCAGCTCCGTGGTGTAAGCAAAGGGAGAGCATCCGGGATGCACAGGCGAGACTGGACGGACGTGATCGGTGGTTGCGTCCTGCTGTTGTTTGGCCTGTGGGTGTTCTGGCATGCACAGACACATTACGATTTCGGCCAGATGCGCCGGATGGGACCTGGGGCTTTTCCTGGCGCGCTTGGTCTACTTGTCACGGTCTTCGGCCTTCTGATCCTCGTACCAGCCTGGTTCCGACCCGGCGAAATGCCCCGCCCCGCCGTTCGGCCGCTGCTCGCCATCATCGCCGGCGGCCTGTCCTTCGCCTTCCTGATCGAGCCTGCGGGCCTGGTGCCGGCCACCGTCGCCCTGGTCGTCATCGTCTCGCTGGCCGAGCAGGAATTGCGCTGGCTGCGCACCACCGTCCTTGCCATCGCCCTGTCCGCCATGGCGGTCCTCGTGTTCACCAAGGGTCTTGGCATTCCGGTGCCGGCCTTCCGGTGGTGGAGCCACTGACATGGAAGTCTTCGGCATGCTGGCGATGGGCTTCGCCACCGCCTTCTCCCCCGAGAACCTGTTCTACTGCTTCCTCGGCGTCTTCCTCGGCACCTTCATCGGCGTGCTGCCGGGCATCGGCGCGCTCGCCACCATCTCAATGTTGCTGCCGCTCACCTTCCACGTGCCCGCGACCACCGCCATCATCATGCTGGCGGGCATCTACTACGGCGCCTCCTACGGCGGCTCCACCGCGTCGATCCTGCTGAACCTGCCGGGCACGCCTTCCGCCGCGGTGGCCTGCCTCGATGGCTACCCGATGTCGAAGCAGGGCCGCGCCGGCGTCGCGCTGTTCATGACGACCATCGCGAGCTTCGTCGGCGCCAGCCTCGGCATCGTCATCCTGACGCTGTTCGCGCCGAAGCTGGCGGAGGTGGCGCTGGCCTTTGGGCCGGCGGACTATTTCGCCATGATGCTGCTGGGCCTGGTGGCGGCGGCGACGCTGGCGCAGGGCTCGCCGGCGAAGGGCATCGCGATGGTGCTGTTCGGCCTCTGCCTCGGCATGGTCGGCACCGACGTGCAGACCGGCCAGCAGCGCTTCACCTTCGACATCCCCTACCTGTCGGATGGCATCAGCCTGGTGGCGCTGGCCATGGGCCTGTTCGGCGTGGCGGAGGTGATCGGCAGCATCGGCCGCGTCACCACGGCGGAGGTCGCCGGGCAGAAGATCACCATGCGCTCGATGATGCCGAAGCGGGATGACTGGAAGCGGTCCTGGAAGCCGATGCTGCGCGGCACCGGCGTCGGCAGCTTCTTCGGCGCGCTGCCGGGCGCCGGCGGCACCATCGCATCCTTCATGTCCTACGCGTTGGAGAAGCGCATCGCGAAGCAGCCGGAGCGTTTCGGCAAGGGCGCGATCGAGGGCGTCACCGCACCCGAATCCGCCAACAACGCCGCGGCGCAGACCGCGTTCATCCCGACCCTGACCTTGGGCATCCCGGGTGACGCGGTGATGGCGCTGATGCTGGGCGCGCTGATCATCCAGGGCATCCAGCCCGGCCCCCGGCTGATGACGGAATACCCCGAGCTGTTCTGGGGCCTGATCGCCAGCTTCTGGATCGGCAACATCCTGCTGGTGATCCTGAACATCCCGCTGATCGGGCTTTGGGTGCGCATGCTGCGGATTCCCTATTCGATCCTGTACCCGGCGATCCTGCTGTTCATCTGCATCGGCGTGTTCAGCATCAACAACAGCTACTTCGACGTGCTGCTGGTGATGTTCTTCGGCGTCGTCGGCTACGCCATGCTGAAGCTGAAGTTCGAGCCGGCGCCGCTGGTGCTCGGCTTCATCCTCGGGCCGCTGATGGAGGAACATCTGCGCCGCGCCATGCTGCTGTCGCGCGGCGACCTGACGGTGTTCGTGGAACGGCCGATCAGCGCCGGCTTCCTGGGCGCCACGGCATTGCTGCTGCTTTGGGCGATCTATGCCACCATCCGCGGGCGCAGCGCCGCCGCCCTGGCGCTGCAGCGCGCCCAGACCGACGCCGCGGCCAACTGACGGACACTTCATGGACCATCTCATCGTGCCGCTGATCGCGTGGGTGGAGGCGCATGCGGCCTGGGCGCCCGCCTTCGCCTTCGCCATCGCCTTCATCGAATCGGTGCCGCTGATCGGGATCTTCGTGCCGGGCTCGGCGCTGCTGCTCGGCATCGGCCTGCTGATCGGCAGCGGCATCCTGCCGCCCGGCCCGGTCCTGGTGGCGACCTTCGCCGGCGCGGTGGTGGGCGATGCGGTGGGGTTCTGGCTTTGCCGGTGGCTCGGGCCCACCGTCGTGCGGCGCCACCTGCCGCGGCAGTACCGGCGGATGTATGCGCGCGGAGTACTGGCGTTCCGGCGATGGGGGATGTGGGCGGTGTTCATCGCCCGCTTCGTCAGCCCGCTGCGCGCGGTCGCGCCCATCATCGCCGGCGTCACGCGGATGCGCCAATGGCAGTTTCAGGTCGCCAACGTCACCTCCGCGGTGATCTGGGTGCCGCTGCTGTTGATGCCGGGGGCCGCTGCAGGGTGGATCGCCGCGGTGCTGGGGGACCGCGCCGATCCGCTGCTGCTGGTGCTGGTCGCCATCGCGGCGCTGGGCGCCTGGCTGTCGCTGCGCGCGGTCTGGGTGCGCAGCGGCCAGCCTGGCTGAACCACCGCCGCGCGTCTGGGTCAGCGGTCCTGCTGATAGCCGACGTTGTGGGTGTTCTGGTTGATGTTCCCCTGGCGGCCCTGCTGGTCGATCTTGCGGTTCTTCGAATCGATGTTGTCCTGGGCCACGTCTTCCGGGATCGGGCTGCCACCCGGCGTGGCGCCGCCCGCCTTGGAACCACCAGCGGGGCTGCGGTTGGCGGGCGGAACGGGCGGGATCTTGGCGTTCGTCATGGCGCTTTTTTCCTCCTGCTGCCATGCCCTCAACGCGGCCGCATGGCAGCCGTTCGTTGCAGCGGCTGGCCTTGGGGGGCGCGGGGCGCCATATCAGGGCGGTGAACCTGTCCTCCGCCGCCGGGCGCCGCGCCGCCTGGATCAACAGCCTGCTGGTCGACCACGCCGCGCTGCGTATTCCGTGGCGCAACTGGGCCGTGGTGGAGGAAGGACGGCTGTACCGGTCCAACCACCCGCTGCCCTGGCAATTGGCCGCGGCGCAGCGGCGCTTCGGCCTGCGCGCCGTGCTGAACCTGCGTGGGCACCGGCAGGAGTGCGGATCGGATGCGCTCGGCCGGGCGCGGGCCGGGGAACTCGGGCTGGTGCACGCCGACGCGCCCTTCGAGAGCCGCGGCGCACCGCACAAGGACCGCATCCTGCGCCTGGTGGAGCTGCTGCCGACGCTGCCGGAGCCGCTGCTGATCCACTGCAAATCCGGCGCCGACCGCACCGGGCTGATCGCCGGCATCTGGCTGCTGCTGCAGGGCCGCCCGGTGGAGGCGGCGCTGGACCAACTGCACTGGCGCTTCGGCCATGTGGCTGCGAGCCGCACCGGCATCCTCGACGCGTTCTTCCGCGACTACGCCGCGTTCCAGGCGCGGCACGGCCCGAAGCCGTTCCTCGACTGGCTCCGGCAGGACTACGATGAAGCCGATCTGCGCGCGCGGTTCCAGAGCCGCCCCTGGGCGGACCGGCTGGTGGATGGGGTGCTGCGGCGGGAATAGCCCGCCTCAGCCCTGCGCGGAAAAATCCTCGAGCGCCACCACGCCACCCTTCGCCAGCACCGGGATGGCCCGCGCGATGCGTGCCACCGGCCAGTCCCACCAGCCCAGCGCCACCAGCCGCGCCGCGTCCTCCTCGGAATAGCGCCGGCGCCGCACCGTGGCCGGGTTGCCGGCCGCCACCGCGTAATCCGGCACGTCCCGCGTCACCACCGCCCGCGCGCCGATCACGGCGCCATGGCCGATGCGAACCCCCGGCATCACCAGCGCCTCCATCCCCACCCAGATGTCGTGCCCCAGCACCGTGTCGCCGGAGGCGCGCCAGGGGTAGTCCGCCAGCGGCAGCGCCATCTCGAAGGCGCCGCCCATGATGCCGAAGGGGTAGGTGGAAGGGCCGCCGGTGGCGTGCATCGCATCGGGGAACATGAAGCGCGCGCCGGTCGCGACGGCGCAGAACCTGCCGATCACCAGTCGTGCGCCGGACGCCCCGAAATTGTACAGCAGGTTGCGGCGGAAGAAGTCCTTCGCGTGCAGCGGGTCGTCGTAATAGGTGAAGGCGCCGATTTCGCAGTTGGTGATGCCGGGCTGCGTCGCCAGCAGCGGCTTCAGGAACACCACGCGCGGCTTGTTGGCGATCGGGTGCAGCGCATCGGGGTCCGGCAGCCGCGCCGCCTCGGCCTTGGATCTCATGTTACGAAGGCCTGGGTGCGGACCAGGCGCGCATACAGCCCGTCCTGCGCCATCAGCCCGGCATGGTCGCCCTGTTCCACGGCGCGGCCGGCTTCCATCACCACGATCAGGTCGGCGTCGCGCACGGTGGACAGGCGATGCGCGATCACCAGCGTGGTGCGGCCCTCGCGCAGCCGGGCGAGCGCCTGCTGCACCAGCGCCTCGTTCTCCGCATCCAGGGCGCTGGTCGCCTCGTCCAGCAGCAGCACGCGCGGATTGCGCAGCAGCGCGCGGGCCAGCGAGACGCGCTGGCGCTGGCCGCCCGACAGGCGGGAGCCCTGGTTGCCGAGCGGCGTGGCGTAGCCTTCGGGCAGAAGCGCGAGGAAGTCATGCGCCGCGGCGGCGCGCGCCGCATCCTCCACCTCCGCCGCCGTCGCGCCCGGACGGCCGCAGGCGATATTGGCGAAGGCGGTATCGTCGAACAGAACGGCGTCCTGGCCGACATAGGCGATGGCGTCGCGCAGGCTGTCCAGCGTCACGCCGCGGATGTCGGCGCCGTCGATCACGATGCGCCCCGCCGTCACGTCGTACAGCCGCGGCACCAGCGCCAGCGCGGTGGATTTTCCGGCACCGGAGGGTCCGACCAGCGCCACGGTGCGGCCGGGCCGCGCCGCGAAGCTCAACCCGGATAGCGCCGCATCCGGCACGCCTTCATAGGCGAAGCCGACATCCTCGAACGCCACGCTGCCCTCGCCCGGCGGCAGCGTCACGGCATCCGGCGCGTCGACGATGCGCGGCTTCTCATCCACCACGCCGAACACGCGGGACAACCCAGCCAGCCCCTCCTGCAACGCCGCGTTCAGGCTGCCCAGCGCGCGCGCCGGCCGCGCCGCGATCAGCAGCGCCGCGACGAACCCTGTGAAGTCGCCGATGGTGCCGAGTCCGGTCGAGACGCGCCAGCCGACGAAGCCCAGCACCGCGGCGACGGCGATGCCGCCCAGCGCCTCCAGCACCGGGTCGAGCCGGGCGCGGGAACGCTGGATGGACAACTGGCTGTCGCGCAGCCGGGCGAAGGCGTTGGCGGCGCGCGCTTCCTCCGCGGCCTCCAGCCGGTAGGCGCGCACCACGCGGGCGGCGGAAAAACTCTCCACCAGAAGCGAGGCGGTTTCCCCCACCCGGTCCTGCATGCCGGCGGAGGCGCGGCGGATGCGCTTGCCGATGCGCAGGATCGGCACCGCCGCGATGGGGTAGAGAAGGGAGGACAGCAGCGCCATCTTCCAGTCCATCCACAGCATCGATCCCACCAGCCCGATCACCGTCAGCACGTCGCCGACGCCGCTCATCGCCTTGGTCAGCGCCTCCCGGATCAGGGCGGCGTCCGCGGTGAAGCGGGCGGCGTGCCGCGCCGGCGCCTCCCGCGCCACGACGGCGAGGTCGGCGCGCGTCAGGGCGTGGAACAGGTCCCGCTGCAACTGCGCGATGACGCTGAGCACCACCATCTGCGTCGCGACCGCCTGGCCGTACATGGTGAGCGCGCGGGCGAGGGTGACGGCGATGATGATCGGCGGCAGCGCCCAGACCACGCCGGGATTGCCCTCCGCGAACAGGTTGAAGGCCTGCTGGATGATCAGCGGGTACAGCGCCGTGGTGGCGGCGACGCCGAGGGTGCAGATGGCGGCCAGCACCAGGCCCCGCCGGTGCTGCCGGACATGGTCGCGCCACAGCCGGCGGATCAGCGGGAGGGAGGCGGCATCGAAGGCGGGGCGGGCCATGCCGCGCGTGTAGAGCACGCGGGCGCCGAGGGCGAGGGGTTGCGGCGGTGGCGATCCGGTGGTAGTTCTTGGTTTGTTCTAGTCCTGCCGAGGCGTCAGGGTCTCGCGGCGGTGCCTTCCGGGGCGGCGGTCCCGTCCGCCGTCCCGGCTTCGCGCAACTTCAGGCGCGCTTCCGCCAGCAGCTCCGCCGCGTCGGCGGTGCAGTCCCCGGCGAGCCAGGATTGGCGCAGCGCCGCAAGTAAGCGGCCCATCGCCGGGCCGGGCGGGACGCCGAGCGCCAGAAGGTCGCGGCCCTGCAGGGGAAATTCCGGCTCGGCGTCGCCGGGTGCGACCCGGTCGCGCAATTCGTCCCAGCCCTCGCCGCCCTGCCGCGCCTCCGCCACCCAGAGCGGTTCCGTGGGCTTCACATGGCGGGAGGCGGCGCGGACCGCGGCGCGCCAGGCGCGGAAATGGAAGCCACGGTCCTCGTCACCGGGCGTCGGCGCGACCTCGGTGCGCCGCAGGACCAGAAGCCGCTCCCGCTCATCTCCCGAAAGCCGCAATCGCGTGGCCAGCGCCGCGGCGTCGGCAGCCTCGGGCAGCAACACGGCCAGGCGCAGCAGCGGTTCCGCGGGCAGGCCGCGCGGCAGCATGCGGATCAGGACATCCGGCGCCGCACCCTCTGGCAATACCGCGTCCAACAGGCCCACCTGGTCCATCAGCACGAGCGCACCGCCCGGATCGGGCGCGGCCAGCAGCCGTTTCAGCTCCATCCAGATGCGTTCCGGCGCGATGCGCGCCCGCAGCCCCGGCACCGCATCCCGGATCGCCGCGAGCGCCGCCGCATCCGGCGTGCCCTGGCCGTAGCGCGCCCAGAAGCGGAAGAAGCGCAATGCGCGCAGGTAGTCCTCTGCCAGCCGCGTCGCCGGGTCGCCGACGAAGCGCACCCGGCCGGCAGTCAGGTCGGCGCGCCCGCCGAAGTAATCCCAGATCTGGCCGGCCGCATCCATGGACATGGCGTTGAACGAGAAATCGCGCCGCGCCGCGTCCTCTCGCCAGTCGGTGGTCCAGGCGACCTCGGCATGACGGCCATCGGTCACCAGGTCGCGCCGCAGCGCCGTGACCTCCACCGGTTGGCGCGCCAGCACGGCGGTGACGGTGCCATGCGCGAGGCCGGTCTCGAACACCCGCAGCCCGGCGTCGCGCAGGCGGCGCGCGATCTCCTCCGGCGGCCACGGCGCCGCCACGTCCACGTCATGCACCGGCCGCCGCGCCAGCGCATCCCGCACGCACCCGCCGACGGCCCGCGCGCCCGGCAGCGCGGCCAGCACCGCGGCCGGCGCGGCATCGCGCAGGAAACCGGGCGGGTCGATCCGGTCCTGCGGCGGGTCGCCTTCCGTCACCGTGTCGGCACCATCCGCGAGGGCTGCACCCTGCCATCCGGCCCGAGGCTCGGCGGGACATAGACCGAGGTGGTGTCATCGCCCTGCGACAGCCGCACGGATAGGCCGAGGCCGGCGACCAGCAGCAGCCCCGTCGCCAGCGCCGCCAGCAGCAGCGGCGAGGGTCGCCGCGGGTCCGGCCCGAATTGCCGCCAGGCGAGCCAGGCCAGTGAGGGCAGCAGGATCAGCAGCGCGGCAATGAGGTAGGGCATATGGATGATATAGACGCGGTGCGCCGAAGCGGCACCCGTCTCAATCGCGCAGCACGCGGGCCAGGTTCACCAGGATGGTGGCGGTGGCGCCCCAGATCAGGTGGTCGTCATGCGGCCACACCCAATACTCCCGCATCCGGCCGCGCCATTCCCTGCTGCGCCGCATCGGCGCCGCGGGGTCGAGCAGGACCGCCAGCGGCAATTCGAAGATCGCCTGCACCTCGGAAGGGTCCGGGCTCAGGTTGAAGGGCGGGTCGAGGAAGGCCACCACCGGGGTCACGCGATAGCCGGTGCCGGTCATGTGGTCCGGCAGGGTGCCACGGATGCGGGGCAGGCGCGGGTCCAGCCCGACCTCCTCAGCCGCCTCCCGCAAAGCCGCGGCCTCGGCGGTCTCGCCCGGCTCGATGCGGCCGCCGGGAAAGGCGACCTGCCCGGCATGGGAGGAGAGGCGGCTGGACCGAAGGGTCAGCAGCACGCCGGGTGTGGTCTCGTGCCAAGTGATCGGCACCAGCACCGCCGCCGGCACCGGCCCACCTGGCCGTTCCGCGGTCAGCCAATGTTCCGCATCGTCGGAGGCGGTGGCACCGGCACGCGCCATCACCTCCGGGTCGGCCAGCCGGGCAGCAATTTCCTGCCGGCTGGGAAGGGACAGGCTCATCGATGACGTCGCGCGATCACTCCGCCGCCTGGCAGTGTGCCGCGGGAGTCTCGTCGATCGGGAAGAACACGCCCTGCGACCAGACGCCGAGCACCGACCGGCCCTCGACTGTTTCCGGTTCGGCCAGCGCCACCAGCTCGTAGAACACCGCGCGGTTGATGCGGGCTTCGAGCCCTGGGCGCACCGTGACATAGGGCCGAGGCTCGCGCGTACGCGGGTCGATGGCGACCCGGATGGGATGGTCCGCATCGGCGGTCACCATCTCATCGAGGTTGGTCCGGAAGGTGAGGCACTGCCGCGGCTCCGGCGTGGGGGCGAAGGGGTCGGCGCAGGTGCGCCACCACATCTCGACCGCCACGAAAGGCGCGTCCTCGACCTCGATCCGGCCACGCTCCACCGGCGTCTCCAGCCAGAAGCTGCCATCCGGCTCCCGCTTCAGGACGGAGGCGAACAGGCAGACCAACTCCTTCCGGCCAATCGGGCTGCCGCGGTAGTGCCAGCTTCCATCCTTGGCGATCCGCATGGAGAATTGGCCGCACTCATGTCTGAGCGGCGGCATCCGCGTCTTGGGAGGACCCGCCTTGCTCATGCGGGCCTGCATTGGCGCCTGGGCCGGCAAGCCTCCGGCCACCCGCGCTCCGTCGGGTCGTGCTTCGCTCATCCGCCCTTCCGCACCCCCAGCTTCTGCCGCGGGCCGAGCGGCCCGGGGCTACCTCTCCGCCGCTCGCGGCATCTTACACTTTGATGCACGGCGATGTGGCATCCGGGATGGGCGGCGTGGATACTCTGCCCATATCGGATGTGACGCATATAGGGAGCCTGACCCGCATGGTGGAAGTGGCTGACAGCGCCGAGGCCGAATCTCTGTTGCAGGAAGCTGATTCCCTGGCCTCGCGGCTGGCGCGGGTGCGCGAAGGTGTCGGCCGTGTCATCTTCGGGCAGGAACTGGTGGTGGAGCGCACGCTCATCACCCTGCTGTCCGGCGGCCACCTTCTGCTGGTGGGCGTGCCCGGCCTTGGCAAGACCAAGCTGGTGGAGACGCTGGGCACCGTGCTCGGCCTCGATGCCCGCCGGGTGCAGTTCACGCCGGACCTGATGCCGTCCGACATCCTAGGCTCGGAGGTGCTGGAGGAGGATGCGCATGGCAAGCGTAGCTTCCGCTTCATCAAGGGGCCGATCTTCTGCCAGCTGCTGATGGCGGACGAGATCAACCGCGCCTCCCCGCGCACGCAATCGGCGCTGTTGCAGGCGATGCAGGAGCACAAGGTGGCGATCGCCGGAGAGGTGCACGCCCTTCCGCTGCCCTTCCACGTCCTGGCGACGCAGAACCCGATCGAACAGGAAGGCACCTACCCCCTGCCGGAAGCCCAGCTCGACCGCTTCCTGCTGGAGATCGACGTCACCTATCCCGACCTCGCCGCCGAACGCGCCATGTTGCTGGCGACGACCGGGGCGCGGGAGGCGAAGGCGGCGCCGGCAATGACCGGGCAGGAATTGGCTGCCGCGCAGCTGCTGATCCGCCGCCTGCCGGTGGGCGAGCAGGTGCTGGAGGCGATCCTGCGGCTGGTGCGCAGCGCCCGGCCCGAAACCACCGAGATCGAGGATGTGCGCCGCCACCTGGCCTACGGCCCCGGACCGCGCGCGGCGCAGGCGCTGATGCTGGCGACCCGGGCACGGGCGGTGCTGGACGGGCGGCTTTCGCCGAGTGTCGAGGATGTGAAGGCGCTGGTGGAGCCGGTGCTGCGGCACCGGATGGCGCTCAACTTCTCCGCCCGCGCCGATGGCGTGCGGCTCGGCGAGGTGCTGGATGTGCTGAAGGCGCAGCTTGGTTAAGGCGGCATCCTCCGCGCGGCTCACGGTTCCCTGGGCGGAACAGCTCGGTGCCCGGCTGCCGCCGCTGCTGGTGCAGGCGGAACGCGTCGCCGCCACGGTGATGCCGGGGGTGCACGGGCGCCGGCGCTCCGGCCCCGGCGAGGCCTTCTGGCAATTCCGGCCCTATGTCGCCGGTGATCAGGTCAACCGGATCGACTGGCGGCAATCCGGCAAGTCGGACCGGCTGTTCATCCGGGAGACCGAATGGGAATCGGCGCAGACCGTGGCGCTGTGGCGCGCTGCCGACGCCGGCATGGCCTGGCGCAGCAGCCGCGACCTGCCGGAGAAGGGCATGCGCGCGGAATTGCTGCTGCTGGCCCTGGCCGCACTGCTGCTGCGCGGCGGCGAAAGGGTCCGGCTGTTCGGCCTGCCGCGCCCCTATGCCGGGCGCGGCGCGCTGCCGCAGATCGCCGATGGCATCGCCGGTATCGCCCCGAAGCCCGAGGACCCGCGTATCGCCCGCCACGCCCGCGCCGTGCTGTTCGGCGATGTCTGGGATCCGCTGGAGGACACGCGCCGCGCCATCGGCCGGCTGGCGGGGCAGGGGGTGCGGGGCCACTTGCTGCAGGTGATCGACCCCGCCGAGGAAACCCTGCCCTATGCCGGTCGCGTGCGGTTCGAGGGCGTAAGCGCCGGATTGGACGGTGCGCTGGTGCCCCGGGTCGAAGCCGTGCGGCCGATCTACGCCGAACGGGTCGCCCGGCACCGGGAAGGTCTGGCCGCGCTGGCCGCCGCTGCCGGCTGGACTTTTGCGAGTCACCGCACGGACCAGCCGCCGGAGGCTGCCCTGCTGGCGCTGCACCAGCGATTGGCACCGGGATGAGGCGCGCCGCATGCTGACGCTGGGCTCCCTGACCTTCGCCGCCCCCTGGCTGCTGCTGGCCCTGCCGGCGCTGCCGGTGCTGTGGTGGCTGCTGCGGATCACCCCTCCGGCGCCGAAGCGGCAGGATTTCCCGGCGCTGCGCCTGCTGCGGGACATGCCGGCGCCGGAGGAAACCCCCGCCCGAACTCCTTGGTGGCTACTGGCGCTGCGGCTGGCAGCGGCGGCCCTGATGATTCTAGGCCTGGCGCGGCCGATCTGGGGGCCGGGCACCAGCGCGGGCGGCGCCGGGCCGCTGCTGATCGCGATCGACGATGGCTGGGCCGCCGCCGCCGACTGGCCGGATCGCATGGCCGCCGCCGAGGCGGAACTGGACGCCGCCGCCCGGGAGGGCCGCCGCACCGCCCTGCTTCTGACCGCGCCCCCGGCGCTGCCCGATGCGCCGCGCATCACCGGCCTGATGCCGGCCGAGGAACTGCGCGGCCGGCTGGTGGCGCTGCGCCCGAAGCCCTGGGCGCCGGATCGCGCCGCCGCGCAGGCCGCGCTGGCCGCCTGGCGCACCCAGCATCCCGGCGGCTTCGGCGCGCTTTACGTCGCCGACGGGATCGAGCACGCCGAGGCCGATGCCTTCCGCCCCCTGGCCGAGGCGCTGGCCGCCGGCGGCGCGCTGACCGTGGCGCGCAGCGAGGGCCGCCCCACCCGCCTGCTGCCGCCGCCGCGCGCCGAGGCGGACCAGCTTGTCATCGCGCTACGGACCACGCCCCTCCCAGTTGCGTCGGAAGCCGTGGTGTTGGCCCGCACCGGCGATGGCCGCACCCTGGCCCGCGCCGCAATTCCGGTGCCGGCCGGCGCGACCGAGGCCGAGGCGGCGCTGCCTCTGCCGATCGAGATCCGTAACCAGGTGGTGCGCCTCGACCTCGACGGCGTCGCCGGCGCCAATGCCACAGTGCTGCTGGATGAGCGCTTCCGGCGCCGCCCCGTGGGCCTGATCGCCGGCGGCGAGGCAACCGCCGCCGACGTGCCGCTGATCGGCGAACTGTTCTACCTGGACCGCGCCCTGGCGCCGCATGCCGAGCTGCGGCGGGGCAGCGTCGAGGAATTGCTGGCCCGCCGACTTTCCGTGCTGGTCCTGGCCGACCGGCCTGTGGACCCGGGCTCGGAACGGGACCAGCTTACCCAATGGATCGAGGCTGGCGGTACGCTGATCCGCTTCGCCGGGCCGCGACTGGCGGAAAGCCCGGATGGTCTGCTGCCGGTGCCGCTGCGCGCCGGGGAGAGGCAACTGGGTGGCGCGCTGTCCTGGGAACGGCCGCAGACGCTGGCGCCCTTCCCGGATGGCTCGCCCTTCCAGGGCCTGCTGCCGCCGCCGGAGGTGACGGTGGAACGCCAGGTGTTGGCGACGCCGTCGGCGCAGCTCAGCGGCCGGACCTGGGCGCGGCTGGCCGATGGCACGCCGCTGGTGACCTGGGAGACCCGAGGCGCCGGGCGGATCGTGATGTTCCACGTCACCGCCAACGCTGAATGGTCCAGCCTGCCGCTGTCCGGGCTGTTCGTGGACATGCTGCGCCGGCTGGTCGCGCTGTCCGCCGGAGTGGCGGGGAACGAGGGAGAGGCGCCGCTGGCACCGATGGAAACGCTGGACGGCTTCGGCCAGCTCGGCCCGCCGCCGCCCGGCGCGCAGCCGGTCTCCGCCGCGCGGGTGGAAGCCGAGGCGCCTTCGCCGCAGCATCCGCCCGGCTGGTATGGCAGTGGACGCGGCGGGGAGGCAGCGCATCGGCGGGCGCTGAACTTGGGCGCCGGCGTGCCCGCCCCGCGCCCGGTCGTGGCCCTGCCACCGGGCACCGCGGTGCGCGCCATCGGCGGCGTGCCGGCGGAACGCGACCTCGGCCCCTGGCTGCTGGCGGCGGCGATGCTGCTGCTGGTGGTGGATTTGCTGCTGTCGCTGCTGCTGCGTGGCGTGCTTGTGCGGCCGCGGAAGGCGCTCGCGGGGGCGGTGCTGCTTGGGCTTGTCGCCGCGACCCCGGCCTTCGCACAGGATGGCGGCGCGGCGCTGGCGACGCGGCTGGGCTATGTCGTCACCGGCGATGCGCAGGTGGACGAGGTGAGCCGCGCCGGCCTGATCGGCCTGTCCGACTTCGTCAACCGCCGCACCGCCGCGGCGCTGGCCGAGCCGGTCGGTGTGCAGCCGGGGCAGGACGACCTGTCCTTCTTCCCGCTGCTGTACTGGCCGGTGACCGGTGAGTCCGCGCAACCGGCCGCCAATGCGGTGGCCGCGCTGAACGGCTTCATGCGCAATGGCGGCATCATCCTGTTCGACACCCGCGACGAAGGCTCGGGTGAGGGCTACGCGCCGGGTTCGCGCGCCGCCCTGCGCCGGCTGACGCGGGACCTCACCGTGCCGCCGCTGGCGCCGGTGCCGGAGGATCACGTGCTGAAGCGCGCCTTCTACCTGCTGCCCGAACTGCCCGGCCGCTTCGCCGGCGGCACGGTCTGGGTCGCGCGCGACCAGGACCGGGCAAACGACAGCGTCAGCCCCGTCATCATCGGCGGGCATGACTGGGCCTCCGCCTGGGCCATCGATGCGCGGGGCAACAACCCCTACGCGGCAATCCCCGGCGGCACGCGGCAGCGCGTCCTGGCCTACCGCTTCGGCACCAACCTCGTGATGTACGCGCTGACCGGCAACTACAAGGGCGACCAGGTGCATGTGCCGGCCATCCTCGAACGGCTGGGGAATTAGCCCGTGAACCAGGCCCTCGCCGGGATCGATTTTGCACCTGTCATTCCAATGTGGCTGCTGGCGGGCCTCGGCGTCCTGGCCGCGCTCGCCCTGCTGCCTGCCCTGCTGCGCTGGCAGGCGGAGGCCGGTGGCGCGCGGCGCTGGTCCCCGGCGCGCGGCGCCTGGTTCCGCGCGCTGGCCTTCGCCGCGCTGCTGCTGGCGCTGGCCAATCCGCGCCTGGTGGAGGAAACGCGGGCGACGCGGCCGGACATCGCCCTGCTGGTGGTGGACCGCAGCGACAGCGCCGGCCTGAACGCCCGTCCCGCCCAGATCACCGCCGCCCGCGATGAGATCGAGGCCCGCGCCCGCCGCCTGCCGGACCTTGAACTGCGTACCGTGGAAGTGCCGGAGGGTGGCAACCAGGGCACCCAGCTCTACACCGCCATGGAACGCGCCCTGGCCGACATCCCGCGCGCCCGCCTCGCCGGGGTGATGGCGCTGAGCGACGGGCAGGTGCACGACCTGCCAGCGCCCCCGGCGCTCGACGCGCCTTTCCATCTGCTGCTGCCGGGCGCGGAGGGCGAGGTGGATCGCCGCATCCGCATCATCGAGGCGCCGGGCTTCGGCATCGTCGGCCGGCCGGTGGAACTGCGCGTGGTGGTCGAGGACCTGGGCGCGCCGGCCAACGAGGCTGGCGCCGCGCGCCTGACCATCCGCCGAGATGGCCAGCCGCCGCGGGTCGAATCGGTGCCGGTCGGCCGCGAGCACAGGATTTCCGTGCCGATCGAGCGTGGCGGTCCGACCGTGGTGGAGATCACTGCGGAAACCCGCCCGGGCGAGGTCTCCGACCTCAACAACCGCAGCGTCGTCGCCATCAACGGCGTTCGGGACCGGCTGCGGGTGCTGCTGGTGAGCGGGGAGCCGCATGCCGGGCAGCGCACCTGGCGGCGGCTGCTGAAGGCCGACCCCAATGTGGACCTGGTGCATTTCACCATCCTGCGGCCGCCGGAAAAGGACGACCTGACGCCACTGCACGAACTCGCGCTGATCGCCTTCCCGGTGCGCGAGCTGTTCCAGGTGAAGCTGCGCGAATTCGATCTCATCATCTTCGACCGCTTCGGCAACCGCGGCCTGCTGCCGCCGATCTACCTGCGCAACATCGCCGACTACGTGCGGGACGGCGGCGCGTTGCTGCTGTCCGTCGGGCCGGAATTCGCCGGGCCGACCAGCCTGGCCTCCACCCCGCTCGGCCAGATCCTGCCGGCGCGACCGCCGACCGGGATGGGGGCGGCGCAGGCGGCGCTGCTGGAACAGCCCTTCCGGCCCACCGTCACCGAACTCGGCGCGCGGCATCCGGTGACGGAAAATCTGCCCGGCGCCAACAGCTTTGCGCCGGATGGCAGCGCTGTGGCGGACGCCACCTGGGGTCGCTGGTACCGCGCGCTGCGCGCCGATGCCCGCGCTGGAAGTACAGTCATGCAGGGGCCGGGCGGTGCGCCGCTGATGGTGCTGGACCGGGTCGGCGAAGGCCGCGTCGCCCTGGTGCTGTCCGACCATATCTGGCTGTGGTCACGCGGCCATGACGGCGGCGGCCCGCAGCAGGAACTGCTGCGCCGCATCGCGCACTGGACGATGAAGGAGCCTGAGCTGGAGGAGGAGGACCTCACCGCCCGCATCGAGCACGGCACGCTGACCGTGGTGCGCCGGTCCCTGGAACCTGGCGCCGCGCCCGAGATCACCATCACCGCCCCGGGGGGCAGCCTGTCCCGCCACGCGCCGGCGCAGCGCGGCGCCGGGCGCGCGGTGGTGGAGATGCCGGCGATGCAGGCGGGGGTTTGGCAGGCCGGCGACGGCCGTCGCACCGCCTTCGCCGCCGCCGATGCGCCGAACCCGATGGAGGTCGCCGACCTGCGCGCCGATGCCGCGCCGCTGCGCCCGCTGGTGGCGGCGACCGGCGGTGGCGTGCGCTGGCTGGGGGCGGAGGGCGTGCCGGTGGTACCGGAGCTGCGCCGCGTCGGCCTCGGCCGGGATGCGCAGGGGCCGGGCTGGGTCGGGCTGCGCCGCAACGGCGACCACACCGTCACCGGCATCACCGCCCTGCCGCTGCTGCCGCCCTGGCTGGCGCTGCCGCTGGTGCTCGGCCTCGCCTTGCTGGCGTGGCGGCGGGAGGGGCGTTGAGTCGCGCGGGATGGTGAAGGGCGCCGCGCTGGACCGGCGCCCGCCGGCGCCCAAAATGCACAGGCATGGTCCAGATGCTCCGCGCGCTGCCCTTTCTCGCCCTGCTCGCTGCCTGTGCCCAGGGGCCAACCCTGGACCAGCGGCTTTCCACCTTCGTCGGCCGCACGGAGGGTGACCTGGTCGCCGCCCTCGGCGTCCCGGTGCGGGTGCATGAGGCCGATGGCCGGCGCTTCCTGCTGTTCGAGCAGCGCCGCACCGTGCCGGTGGCGCCGCCAAGCCCTTTCCTCGGCTATGGCCCTGGCCCCTGGGGCCCCTCGCTCGGCTACTGGCCTTCGGTGCCGAGCGTGGCGGAGCTGCGCTGCGAGCAGACCTTCGCCATCCGCAACGGGCGGGTGGAGACGTTCACCTATCGCGGCGAGGGCTGCTGAGCCGCAATCCCCGATCGCCGCCCTTCCTAGGGAGCGTGAAAATGCCTAGGGTCCGCGCCATGCGCCTCAATCGTCTCGCCCTGCTGGGCACCGTCCTGATCCTTCCGACCCTGCTCGCCCCTGCGGCGGTGCAGGCCCAGGGCATCGTCCGGCCGGCGGACCAGCCGACGGCACCCCGCGCCGCCGCCCCGGCCCTGCCGGGCCTGACCTCGCGCAGTTCCCCGGCGCCGATCCCGCGCCAGACGCCCGGCAGCCTGGCGCCGAACGCGGCGCTGTTCGACGCGATCTCGCGCGGCGACATCGCCGCGGCGCGGGATGCGGTGGCGCGTGGCGCCAATATCGAGGCGCGCAACGCGCTCGGCCTGTCGCCGCTGGATGCCGCGGTGGACCAGGGCCGCAACGAAATCGCCTTCTACCTGCTGTCCGCGCGCGACCGCACCCGCAACCCGGCGGCGCCGCCGAGTGCCGAGGATGGGGCCGCCGGCCCGCGACCCTCCTTGAGCACGCCGACTGTCCGGCCCGCCGCGCCGCGCGCACCGTTGCAGGCGCCACCGGCCCTGGCCGCGACCCCGGCCGCGAGTGCCGTGGGCGCGCAGCTCTGGGCCGGCAACGGCGGCACGCCGCGGCCCGAGATCGGCTTCCTCGGCTTCGATGCCGGCCGCCCCGCCGGCGCCGTGGCACCCACGCAGGCGGCTGCCGCGCCCGCGCGCCGCGTCCGGCGTTAACTCCCGACCTTCAGCGTGCTGGTCAGGCCGCGCAGGCAGGCCAGGATCGACAGGGGCGTGATCTTGCCGGTGCGCGGATTCTCCTCGCTCGGCACGTTCTCGATGGTCATGGTCAGACGCGCGCTGGCGGCCTCCACCCGGATGGTATGGGTGTTGCGCGTCACGTTGGTGTCGGCCCAGATCTCCACCATGGTCCGCTCCGGCCCGATGCCCGCCAGGGCCAACGCGGCCGCGACGTTCACATTGGCCGGGAAGCCCTGCGCGGCGTCGTAGGCATTGCCCTTGAAGACCAGCGTCGGCGTGGTGATCGCGGCGACGTCGATGCCGTGCTGGTCGAGGTAGGGAGCGCCGACCAGGCCGCGCGGTGGCTTGCGGGTCTCGATCGTCACCGTCGCCACCTCGCCCTCCGCCGCCGCCCGCACGGCATCGAGGCCCAGCAGCGCGCCGGTCGGCACGATGATGCGTGCGCCGGTCGCCCGGGCGCGTTCCACAAGGTGCATGCGCGGCAGCAGCGCGCCGACGCTGGACGGCACGAAGATGCGCCCGGCCTCGATGGCGGCGATGGCGATCTGCTCGAACACTGCGGCCGGCGCCGCCTCCACCACCACATCGGCGAGGCGGGCGAGGTCCGGCAAATCCACCAGTTCCGGCGGGTTGCGGAAGCCTGCGATGTTGGCGCGGGCCTTGGCCTGGTCGCGCCCGGCGACGGCAACCAGGCGCAGCCCCTCCACCCCCTGGTCCAGCGCGCGCGCCAGATGCAGCCCTATGGCGCCGAGCCCGCCGATGCCGACCGTGAGTTCGCGTGCCATGTCCGATCCCCTGAATTGCGTGGCACGCCGGTAGCATGCAGGGCGGCTTGCCGGGAGAGGCTTCGGGCGTGACACTCGACGCTGTCCACGAAGGAAGGCCGCCGATGCCCGACCCGATGCCCGAGCCCCTGTTCGACGCGCTGATCGCCCGTGCCGGGCTGACCCTGACGCCGGACCAGCGGGCCAGCATCCACGCCGCCTCCCGCCACCTCGCCGCCGCCACGGAAAAGCTGCGGCCACAAGGCGGCGTCGAGGTCGAGCCCGCCACCGTCTTCGCACCGAAGGGTTCGGACGCATGAGCGGCCTGCCCATGAGCCTGGCCGAGGCGGGGCGGCTGATCGCGGCCCGGAAAGTCTCGCCGGTGGAACTGGCGGACATCGCGCTGGAGAAGGCCGAGCGCCGCAACCCGGACCTGCACGCCTTCATCCGCCTGACGCCGGAGGTGGCGCGCGCCCAGGCGCAGGCCGCCGAGGCGCGGCAGATGCAGGGTGGGCTGCTCGGCCCGCTGGACGGCATCCCGATCGGCCACAAGGACATCTACGAGACCGCCGGCATCCCCACCACCGGCCATTCCCGCATCCTGGAACACCACGTGCCGGCGCGCGACGCCGCCACGGTGCGCGCCTGGGGCGGCGGCGGCGCGGTGATGGTGGGCAAGACGGCGACGCATGAATTCGCCTGGGGCGGCCCTTCCTTCGACCTGCCCTGGCCGCCGGCGCGCAACCCGTGGGACACCACGCGCTTCACCGGCGGGTCCTCCACCGGCAGCGCCGCGGCGCTGGCGGCCGGCATCGTGCTGGGCGCGACGGGCAGCGACACCGGTGGGTCGATCCGCGGCCCGGCCGGGCTGTGCGGGCTGGCCGGCATCAAGCCGACCTTCGGCCTGTGCAGCCGCGTCGGCATCCTGCCGCTGGCCTACAGCCTGGACACCGCCGGCCCCCTGGCCTGGACCACGGAGGATTGCGCGCTGCTGCTGCAGACGATGGCCGGGCACGACCGGGAGGACCCGTCCTCCGCCGACCGCCCCGCGCCGGACCTGTTGATTGGCCTGTCCGGTGGCGTGAAGGGCCTGCGCATCGGCGTCATCCGGCATTTCCACGAGCGTGACATCGTCGCCTCCGCCGCCGTCCGCACCGGCGTGGACCACCTGGCGGATGTGCTGCGTGCCGAGGGTGCGACGGTGCGGGACGTGACGTTGCCGCCGCTGATGGACTTCAACGCCGTCGGCTGGGTGATCCTGATGTCGGAGGCGCTGGCGGTGCACGAACCGTGGCTGCGCGCCCGCTTCAACGAATATGGCGAGTTCCTGCGCGAAAGGCTGGCGCTCGCGTCCCTGGTCTCGGCCACGGATTACATCCAGGCGCAGCGGCGCCGGCGGGAGCTGACGGCGGCGGTGACGGCAGCGATGGCCGACTGCGACCTGCTGCTGACCGCGGCGCAGGTGGGCGAGGCGCCGGTGATCGAGACCGTCGGCAAGTTCGCCAGCCTGGAAGCCCCCGGCCTGACCATCCCCTTCAACCTGACCGGCCAGCCGGCGATGACGGTCTGCACCGGGTTCGGGGAGGGCGGCCTGCCGGTCGGCGCCCAGATCATCGGCCGGCCCTTCGAGGATGCGCTGGTGCTGCGCGCCGGCCATGCCTTCGAACGCGCCACGTCCTGGCGGGCGAAGCGGGCGGAGTAGGCGTTCAGGGCAGCACGAGGTCGCCCGGCTCCAGCCCGCTGCGGATCTCGACGCCGTCCGGCGTGTTGATGCCCAGCACCACCGGCACGACCTGGTCCTGCCCGCCGCGCCGCACCCGCACCACGCGGCCGGCGCCGAAATCCTGCACGACATGCGGCGGCACCACCAGCGCGTCCGGCTTGTCATAGGTGATGATGGACAGGCTGGCGGACATGCCGACGGCCAGTTGCCGCCGCTGGTCCTCCGCCAGATTTTCGACCGCCACCACCACCGGGAAGGTCGGCATGCCGGTGCGGGATGAGGCCTCGCCGCCGGCCTGCGCCGCGACGCTGGTGACGCGGCCTTCCAGCACCAGCCCGCCGAAGGCATCGCCGGTGACGCTGACCTTCTGACCGACGCGGACGTTGTTGACGTCGATCTCGTCTACCATCGCACGGACGCGAAAGCTTTCGAGCGCGCCGAGGGTGAACATGGTCTGGCCGCGCTGCACGCGGGACCCGGCCTCGATGGTCTCCGCGCGCCTGCCGCCCGCACCCTCGGGCGGCATCAGCACGACGCCGGAGACCGGCGCCAGCACGGTGGCATTGGCGACATCCGATTCCAGTTCGCGCACCTTGGCCTCGGCATTGGCGAGTTCGAGTTCGGCCACGCGCAGTGTCTGCGGGTCACCGCGCGCCAGCGTCGCCTCCAGATCGTTTTCCGCCGCCTGCACCTGCAATTGCTGGTTCCGCTGCTGCTGCACCAGGGCGCGGTGTTCATCCGCCGCGATGATGCCGCGCGACAGCAGCATGCGGGTCTGCGCCGCCCGCGCCGCGATGTCGGCGGCTTCAAGCCGGGCGGCGGCCAGTGTCCGGCGGGCGCGCGCCACCTCGAAGCCGGTTTCCCAGCCGCGCAGTTCGGCCACGCGCTGGCGGGCGCGGATCTCGGCGCTGCGGGCATCGCGCAGCCGCACCTCGACCTCGCCGAGGTTCAGCCGCAGCAGCGGCGCGCCGCGTTCGACCTGGCCGCCGTACTGGAACAGCCTTTCCTGCACCAGCCCGTCGAACGGCCCGACGACGCTGACCAGCGACCCCGCATCCAGCATCCCCACCACGGCGATGCGGGCGGTGACCGGGCGCGGCAAGACCGCGATAGGCTGCGCGCCGTCGCTGCTCGCCACCTCGCCGCCCCAGCCGGAGGGCATCGGCAGCCAGGCATAGGCCCCCGTCGCCAGCAGCAGCGCGGCGACGCCCGCGGCGCCGGCCAGCCGCGCCAGCCGCACCCGGCGTTCCACGCGCTGCGCCCGCACCGCGCCCTGTTCCAGTTGCAGGTAGGCGGTCTGCAACTTGCGGTGCTGGTCGGCCAGGTCGCGGCTCAGCGCCGCCTCGGCCTCGGCCAGCCGCTCCGTCTCCGTCACGTCGGTCAGGCTGGCGGTGACGCCGAGCCTGCCCTGCTGCGGGCCGACGCGCATCCGGTAGGCGCGGCTGGCGACCGAGATGCGACGCCCGGCGAAGCCCACGGTGCGGCGCGGCACCGGGGCGTCCTGGCTGATCGGCGCCAGGATCGCATCCAGCAGGTCGTCCGCCGCGCCATCCTCGGGCAGCAGCGATTGCAGCGTGGCGCCGGTGGCGGTGTCCGGCAGCGTGCCGAGCAGTGCCGCGGCGGCGCCATTGATGGCCGTCACGGCGCCATCGCTGCGCAGCGTCAACACGCCATCCGTCAGCCCATCCATCGCCGCGCTGAAATCGAGGTCGAGCCGGTCATGCGTCGCGCGAAGTTCGTCCTCCGACGCCGCGAGGCGGGCATGCGCGGTATCCAGCTCCAGCATCCGCCGGCGCAGTTCCAGCTCCGTCACCACCCGCGCCGCCAGCAGGCCGAGCCCCTCAAGCTGCGCCGGGGCCAGGTCGCGTGGCACGACATCGACGACGCAGAGCGTGCCGAGCGTGAAGCCGTCCTCGGAGATCAGCGGCGCGCCGGCGTAGAAGCGCAGGAACGGCTGGTCGGTGACCGTGGGATAATCCGCGTAGCGCGGATGCGCGGCCAGATCCGGTACCACCAGCAGGTGGCGTGCCTTGATGGTGTCGTTGCAGAAGGCGTGCTCGCGTGCGCAGGTCAGCAACGCGGCGTCGAAGCCATGCGCCGCCTTCAACCATTGCCGCCCGGCATCCAGCAGCGCGACATAGGCCATCGGGCAGCCCGTGAGCGCCGCCGCCAGCCGCGCCACATCGTCGAAGGCGGCGTCCGGCGGCGTGTCGAGGATGGCGTAGCGTTCGAGCGCGGCGAGGCGCGCGGCTTCGGGCGAGGCGGCGCCGTCCATCACGGCTCGTTCAGGCTGATGCGCCAGGTCTCGAGCGTGGTACCGAGCACCTGGTCCATCGCCGTCAGCGCATTGAGATAGGCGATCACCGCGCCCAGCTCCGTGCTTTCGGCCTGTTGCAGCGCGGTCTGGAAGGACACGACCTGGAAGTTGCTGGACCGCCCGGCCTGGAGCTTCACCAGCTCCGCCGAAAGCTGCTCCGCCGTCAACTGTCGCGCCCGCGCGGCGAGCTGCGCCTGGCGGCGCTGCGCCTCGATGGTGCGGACGGCGTTCTCGGCCTGGGCGCGCACCGTATCGCGCGCCAGTTCGGCTGCGACCTCCGATTGCCGCAGGGCAACGGTCGCGTTGACCTCCTGCTGTTCGCGCGACAGCACGCCGATCGGGATGTTGACGCGCAGGCCGATGTTGAAGTCGGACCGCACGGTGGACAGCGCGCCGATGGTGTCCAGCACCTGGGACCGCAACGCCTGCTGCCCGGTGCCGGCGACGATGGAGACATCCCAGAGCCGCTGGTTGCGGGAGATGTCGAGGTTGATGCGGTTCACCTCGATCGCCAGCAGGGTGGACAGGTAGCCCGGCTGCCTGGCGTAGGCGGTGGCCAGCGCCCGGTCCAGGTCGATGCGCACGGCAGGCGCCGCCGGTCGCTCGCTGGCCCAGACCGGGGAGGCCGGGTCGACGCCCATCAGCACCAGCAGCGACAGCCGCGCCGAATTGGCCGCGTTCTGGGCGCCGATCAACTGCAACTCCTGCTGCGCGATGCTGGCCTCGGACTGGATCAGCTCCACCTGCGCCAGGCGGCCGGCGGAGATCAGCGCGCGGTTCACCTCCACCAGTTCGCGGGCGCGGCGCAGGCTGTCGCCGGCGATGCGAAGCTGCTCCTGGCTTTGCAGCAGTGTGCGGTAGGCGACGATGATCTGCGAGATCTGGTCGATGACCTGCGCCTGCAACCGCAGCTTCGCGCCCTGTTCGGAGATGCGGGCGATGCGACGCGGTGCCATCGCGTAGTCGATGCCGCCGCCGGCCAGCAGCGGCTGTTCCACCTGGAAGCCGATCTGGGACGGTGCCTGTGCGGTCTGGCCGCGCACATTGGTCTGCGTCGCCAGCCAGGACATGGTGAAGCGCGCACCCGTCGGCGTGTCCACGCTGACCACCGGGCCGAGGCCGGCCTGGGTGACGTTGACCCCGGCATTGCGGCTGCGGCCGATGTCGCCGGCGATGCTGAGCCGTGGCGCGAAGCTGTTCTCCGCGACGCGCAGCGCGAAGCGGTCGGCGATGCGTTGCAGGTAGTCGCCGCGGATGCCGCGGTTGTTGCGCAGGCCGAGGAACACCGCCTCCGGCAGGGTCAGGGCGACGGAACCTTCGGGCCCCCGTGGCGCCGGGCTACGGGCCGGTTGTGCCCCGGCGGGTCCGGCCAGCAGCACCAGCAGCGCGCCGAGGCCCGCGGCGACGCGAATTCCCACCTTGAAGCCCCTCCTTGACTGCCGATTCAACCAGAGGTCGAGTATCACATCGCGTGGGTGAGGGCAGCAATGTGGTGCTCAACAAGGATACAAAGATGGTGCCTATGACGCGCATTGAGGATAGCTGAATTGTCGCAGTAGTGGAAAGCGTGCAGCCTTCCGTTTGTCAGGGCGCCAACAAGGCTTGCCCGGAAATAGGAAGCGCATCATGCGTATCGCGACGAAACTGGCCACCGCGGCACTGGCCCTGGCGGCAATGACGGCAACCAGCGGCAGCGCCTCGGCGCATGAGTGGAACCACTCGGCCCGCACCTGGCACCACTCGTCGGTGCCGTCCTGCACCCTGCGGCTGGAAAGCATCGTCCAGGACAACCCGGGGCAGCCGCTCCGCGTCGTCATCACCAACACCAGCCACACCCGGCTGCGCTACAATGTCAGCATCGAGATCCAGCGCGGCGGCGGGCAGGGCACGGCCCTGACCGAGATACGCGTCGACAACGCCAATGCCGGCGAGCGCTCGACCGCCACCAGCCTGTCGGCGGTCAGCGGCTCCATGCAGGGCAGCCGCGTGACGCTGCGCGTGACCTCCTGCTCGATCCGGACCTGACCATCCGCACCGGCCCGGAACCCTCTCCCCCCGCTTGGGGGGGAGAGGATTGGGTGAGGGGGGCGGCGCGGGCTTGCCGCGCCCTCGCCGGTGGGTGCGCCCTTCTGCTGGCCGCCTGCGGCACGCCCGCGGTGCTGACCGCCCCGCCGATCTCCGCCAGCATGGCGCCCGCCGTCGCCCTGCCGGTGCCCGCCATCGCCGAGCCGACCGGGGAGGCGCCTATCAGCCTGCCCGACCCGGACCCTACTCCGCCCGCAGCGCCTCGATCGGATCGAGGCGCGATGCCATGACGGCGGGGTAGAAGCCGAAGAAAATGCCGACGGCGACGGACACGCCGGCACCGAGCGGCGCCGCGCTGGGCGAGATCACGAATTCCCAACCCGACAGCCAGGCGAAGCCCCAGGCCCCTGCGATGCCGAGGAAGATGCCGAGGACGCCGCCGGTCACCGACAGCAGCACCGCCTCCGCCAGGAACAGCGTGCGGATGTCGCCCGGCTCCGCGCCGATCGCCAGCCGCACGCCGATCTCCCGCCGCCGTTCCGCGATGGAGACCAGCATGATGTTCATCACGCCGACGCCGCCGAGCGCCAGCGCGATGGCCCCGACCGCGCCCAGCAGCAAGGTGAACAACTGCATCTGGCTCTGCATGCCGGCGATGAGCTGGCGCGCGGACTGCACGGAAAGGATGGCGTCGCGCAGCTTCGGCGCGAAGTAGCGCTGGATCTGCGCGGTTGTCTGGTCCGCATCCGCGTCCGGCCGCATCCGCGCGATGGCCATGGACAGCGCCGGGTTGGCCATGATGCGGCGGACATTGGGGATGGAGACGAACAGCGTGCTGTCGATGTCCACCGGCATCATCGGGCTGTGCAGCACCGGGTCGAGAATGCCGATGACGGCGAAGACGTAGCGCCCGATCCGCAGGTTCGAGCCGACGCGCAGCGGCGCATAGGGCGTGGACAACTGGCGCGCCAGGCCATGGCCCACCACCGCATAAAGCTCGTAGCGGTCGAGGTCCGAGATGAAGCGCCCGCCCTGCATCCGCAGGCGCGAGACCCGCGCGAAAGCGGCAGTGACGCCGAGGTGGGAGCCGTTGCCGACCTGCCCCTCATGCCCGACGCTGCCGCCACCAATGACGAAGGGCGCGATCTCCGCCACCATCGGCACCTCCCGCGGCAGGGCTTCCACATCGGCCAATTGGAAGCTGCCCATGCCGGTGGTGCCATCGACGCGCAGCGTCAGGATATCGGTGCCGAGCTGGCGGAACTGCCGCACCGTCTCGTTGCGCGCGATGGCGCCGACATTGAGCATGGCGATGACGGCGGCGGCGCCGATGACGATGCCGAGCAGCGCCAGCGCCGATCTCTGGCGCGACGCCAGCAGGTTCGCCGCGGCTTCCGCGACAACGCGCCTCAGCATTCCGACAGCACCCCATTGGCCAGCACCACCTGGCGTTCGCATTGCGCGGCGACGCCAGGGTCGTGGGTGATGATCAGGATCAGCACGCCGTATTCGCGCTTCAGCTCCAGGAACAATTCCATGATTTCCTGGCTCACCTTCGGGTCGAGCGCGCCGGTCGGTTCGTCCGCCAGGATGACGCGCGGCTCGCCCACCAGGGCGCGGGCGATGGCGACGCGCTGCTTCTGTCCGCCGGACAGCATCGCCGGCATGTGTTCGGTCCGCTCGCCGAGGCCGACGCGTTCCAGCATGGCGATGGCACGCGCCCGCGCCTCGGCCTCCGGCGTGCCGCGATACATCAGGGGCAGCGCCACGTTGCGCCAGGCATTCAGCCGCGGCAGCAGGAAGAACGACTGGAAGACGAAGCCGATGAGGCGGTTGCGCAGGCGCGAAAGCTCCCGCGCCTCGGCGCGCAGCACGTCCTGGCCATCGATGCGGTACTGGCCGCTGGTCGGCTTGTCGAGCAGGCCGATGATGTTCATCAGCGTCGTCTTGCCCGACCCCGACCCGCCCATGATGGAGACGAGCTGGCCGGCCGCCACCGTCAGCGACAGGTGTCGCAGGATGTGCATCTCGCCGGGGCCGACCCGGAAGGATCGGCCGATATCCACCAGTTCCAGCATGCCGGAGCTACGGCCGGGTGCGGCAGGGCGGTCCAGCCCTGCCGTCGGGCCGCATCATGCTCAGCGGCAGGCGGTGACGGAGACGGCCGGGCGGCCGTTGCCGGGCGGCATGTCGTAGGTCACGGTCACCGTGCCCATGTTGATGTTGCCGTCGGTGCCGTTGCCGAACTTGATGGTCTGGCTGGCGTTCGACGCCAGCGCGATGCCTGGAAGCTGCGCGCTGAACACGCTGACGTTCGAGCCGAAGCCGCCGAAGTTCAGCTGCACCGTCAGCGGGGCGGACGTGCCGTTGCGGACCTGCACGTAGTATTCGTAGCGGTTGCCGCCCAGGCCCGTCTGGTAGACCGAGTCGACGAAGGCGCGGCCGCGGCAGCCGGCGGTCTGCGCCTCGGCGGGGGCCGGCGCCAGCCCCAGCAGGGGGGCGAAGGCGAGGCCGGCGACCAGGGTGCGGCGGGCCAGGGCACGGGCGGTGGAGGCGAAGCGGGTCATCTTGGCGGTTCCTTGCGACGGGGAGGGTGCGGGTGCCGCCCTCCGACACAAGGAGAGTATGATGCGAAGATGTTTCCCTCCAGGTTGAACTGCCTATGGCACGCATAGGCTGCGATTTGACCTCCGCGCCATCAGCGGCGCGGTGCGGCAGCCGGCCAGACCCAGGGCTGCACGCGCAGCACCGGGATCCGGGCCAGCGCCAGGGTCCGGTCCTCCAGCGTCACGGGCACCTCGATCTCGGTGGCGCCGGCGGCGTTGGGGCGGGCCATCAGCGGCAGCATGATCCGCGCCGTGCCGGCGGCCCGGCGGCCGACAAGGCCGGCATCAGCCAGGGCCTGCAATGCCTCGTTCGCGCCGGTGACGCGCAGGCTGCCGGCCCCCATCGGTTGCAGCGCCTCGTCCAGCGCCAGCGTCGCCGCCGCCGCCACCTGCGCCGGGCCCCACTGCACCGCCAGGCGCGACAATTCGAAGGAGCCGCCGCCGTCGCGCCAGGCCTCTGCGCGCCGCGCGGGCACGCGGCCGGGTGGCACCGGGCCGCTCAGCGCCGCCTCCGCCGCCAGGGATTCGATGCGGCGGCCGAAGACCGGGTTCGCCGCGCCCGGGGGCATCGGCAGGTCGATCGCGACGGCCTCCAGGCTCAGTTGCAGCGCCGCCTCGTCATCCGTGGCGGTGGCGGTGGCGGCGGCGGAAAATCGAAGGCTCGCGACCTCCATCGGCCCGGCGGGCGTGGCGAGCCGCAGGCGCCCGGCCAGCACCACCGCCTCCCGCGGCGGGGTGTCGGCTTCCAGCGGCACCAGCGCCACCAGTTCATCCGCGGCGAAGCGCCATTCCGTGGCATCCAGGCGCAGGCGCTGCGCCCCCGGCATTTCCACCCGAAGCTGGTTCAGCCGCGGCAGGGTGACGCGCAGCACCACGCGCTCCGCCTCCAGCGCCAGGCCGCCAGGCAGCGTCGCTGCGCCACCTTCCAGCCGTACGGCGCCGAGGGTCAGGGTGGCGGAGAACGGCCAGCCGCCGCGTACCGGGGGTGCGTGCTCCACCTGCCAGCCCTGCGCGCGCCGGATCTCCACCCAGGTGGCCAGCCCGGCCTCCAACTGCCCGGCCATGATGCGCCACAGCACCGCGTGGCCGGCACCCAACGCCAGCACCGCCAACAGGGCGCCAAGCGCCAGGCGCGGCCCGATCGGCCGCCGCCGCGGCCCTGAGATGGGGCCACCAATGGGGCCAGAGCTCTTCATTTCCATTCCGCCGGCAGCTATAGCCCGAAGCGACCCGCCCGTGCAGACCTTCTCCTCCCCCACCGCCCGCGAAATCCCAGTGCCGCTGCATGACGGCGCGCTGTGGGTGTTCGGCTATGGCTCGCTGATCTGGCGGCCGGGCTTCGCGCATGACAGCAGCCATCCGGCGCTGCTCAGCGGCTTCCATCGCCGCTTCTGCCTGTGGTCGCACCGCTACCGCGGCACGCCGGAAGCGCCGGGGCTGGTGCTGGGACTGGATCGCGGCGGCGCCTGCCGCGGCGTGCTGTTCCGCGTGCCGGGCGCTGCGGCGGCCGAGGTGCTGCGCTACCTCGACGACCGCGAACTGCCGGATGGGGCGGAGGTGGTGTACCACCGCCGGGTGCTGCGGGTGCGCCGGCTGGATGCGCCGCGGCACGGCCCCAGCAGCGGACCGGTGCCGGCCGTCACCTATGTCGCAAACCGCGCCTGCCGGCTTTATGTGCGCTCGCTGGATACCGCGGCGGCGGCGTCGGCCATCGGGCGTGGCGTCGGCCAGATGGGCGCCAACCGGGACTACCTGCTGAACACCATCCAGCACCTGGCGGAAATGGGCGTCCACGATGCCGGCCTGGCGCGGATCGCGGCGCTGCTGCCTGCCCCTGCGCCGGCCAACCCACATAGGGCCAACCCACAGTCCTCCGCAGATTAATCCACCGACCGCAACGCAGCGACGCGGTCGGCGGAAGCGCGGGGACAAGACGGACCTCTGTTTACGGACAGCACCGGCGAGCGATCAACTAAATCAACAATATCAGTATCTTGACGGATTTTCAGACCAGCGGTGGCGTAACAACAGCATGAACCCAGAAGCCGGATTCGGCGGAAGAACAGGGGCTTGGCTGGTGCGGCTGCCGCGCTACGGCAGGGTCAGTCCACAGATTTATCCACAGCGGGCTGACCCGTTGGAATCGCAGCGATTGGCCCGGCCTGCGGCTCCGCCATCAGCCGATCCGTCTCGCCCTCGATCTGCGTCTCGAGCGCCGTCAGAAGGCGCGCCCGGTTCAGACCGGGCGGCAGCGGCGGCAGCAGGGAGATGCGGATCATCCCCGGGCGCTTGATGAAATGGCGCCGGCCCCAGACCCGTCCGCTGTCGGTCGCCACCGGCACCACCGGCGCCCCGGTGCCGGCGGCAATGGCGACCACGCCCGGCTGGTAGCTGACGCGCTGGCCCACCGGCGTGCGCGTGCCTTCCGGGAAGATCACCACCTGCCGGCCAGCGGCGACGCGCGCGGTGGCGGCGCGCAGCATGCCGCGAAGCGCGGCGCCACCCCCTTCGCGGTCCACCGGGATCATGCCGGCCTTGCGTGCGTGCCAGCCATACAGCGGGATGCGCAGCAATTCCTTCTTCATCACATAGGCCGGCTCATGCAGCAGGCTGAGCCAGATGATGGTGTCGAAGGCCGATTGGTGCTTCGCCGCGATCACCACACCGCCGGGCGGCAGGTTCTCCCACCCGCGGATCTCCACCTTCACGCCGACGGACCAGCGCAGCGCCCAGATCACCAGCCGCGCCCAAAGCTGCGTCATCGCCAGCGCGGCGCGCCGCGGCATCACCAGGGTCGGGATGGTGATGATGGCGATCACGAAGGTGATGCCGAAGAACAGCAGGTTGAACAGCAGGGACCTGGCCCAGATCATCGCCTGGCTCATGCGGATGCCGGTCGCGGCAGGCCGGGATTCCGGGGTATCGATCTCATGGCAGCGCCTGCTCCTTCGCCGGCAGGAAACGCGTGAGCCCGGCCGCCGCCGCCACATACTTCAGATACTCGCCGGGCAGCAGGGTCCATCGGCGCATCGCGGAGACCGCCCTGGCGCGTGGCGGGGACTCCGCCCCGGTGCGTGGCGGGGACTCCGCCCGGGCGTGTTGCGGCGGATCCGCGTCCGCCCGCAGCGCGGCGGGGGTCACGGGGTGCGGCACCAATCGGAGGGCGGGCGCGGCGCGGCGCAATTCCAGAAGGGCGCGGGGCATGTGGTAGCCGGCGGTGACGACGCGGATGGAGGCGATGCGCTGCGCCCGCGCATAATCCGCGACCTCCGCCGCATTGCCGCGCGTGGTGGCGGCGACGCGGCCGAGGATGACGCGGCCTTCCAGCGCCGCCGGCGGCCGGCCATGCGCCCTGGCCAGCTCCGCCAGGGTCAGGTCAGTATTGGCGCCGGAAACCAGCAGGCGCGGCGCCAGCCCATCCTCCAGCAGGCGCAGCGCCGTCTCCACGCGGTCCGATCCGCCGGTCAGCACCACGATCGCATCCGTCGGACGCTCCGGTGCCGCCACCGGCGCCGCGGCCTGCGACAGGAAGCCGAGGAAGCCGGCGCCCAGCGCCAGCACCGCCAGCACCGATGCGGCGAGGCCGAGCCGCAGGAAGCGCCTCACGGCAGTTGCCGCAGCCAGCGCCGCACGGTGGCCTGCGCGGTGCCCCAGCCGACCAGGTAGGCGACCGGCGGCAGCGCCAGCAGTCCAAGCCAGGGCAGCCCCGCCAGGCTGTCCATGCGTCCCTCCGCCCCGACCCAGGGCCCGGCGAGGTTCGCCAGCAGCCCGAGCGCCGGCACCGCGCCCAGCGTGCCGGCAAGCGCGCCGGCGGCGGCCAGCAGGCCGAGCCGGCGGGCGAAGCGGCCGGCGATGTCACGGTCCCGCGCACCCAGCCCGTGCAGCACCTCGATGGCGTTGCGGCGCGATGCCAGGCCGGCCCGCGTCGCGACCGCCACCACCGCGGCGGCCACCACCGCGACCAGCAGCAGCACGCCGAGCGCCATGGCCTGCAGGCTGCGCGCCAGCGCCGCCAGCCGCTGCACCCACAGCCCATGCGCCTCCACCAGCGCGCCGGGCACCTGGCCGGACAGGCGGTCGCCGATCAGCACCGGGTCCGTCAGCGCGCTGCGCAGGCGGAGCTCGATGACGCCGGGCACCGCCAGCGCCGGCGCATCGCCAAGCCAGGGGCGAAGCAGCGCGGCCAGGCGCTCGGCCGGCATGGCGCTGGCCTCCGCCACCTCCGGCATGGCGCGCAGGGCCACCAGCGCGCGCTCGATGCGGGCGGGGTCGGAATCCGGGATCTGCACCGTGACGGCGGCGGCGGCACCGCGCTGCCAGCGCTCCGCAAGGCCCGCGGCGCCCTGCGCGCCGGCCAAAGCGAGGGCGGCCAGCAGCGCCATGGCGGCGACCAGCCCAGGCAGCAGCAGGCCGGACAGCGCCCGGCGCAGGCCGAGTGGGTCGCGCGAATAGCGCCGGCGCCTAGCCATCCGGGTGCTCCTCCGCATCCGCCTGGTCGAGCCCGCGGGCGGCGTCGAGGTCGTCCAGGCGGCCGTCGCGCAGCAACAGGGAGGGTGCCGGGAACCGCGCGACCAGATCCTCGTCATGGGTCGCCACCACCACGGTGGTGCCGAGGCGGTTCATCTCCCGCAGCAGGGCCAGCAGGCGGCGGGCCTGGTGGGTGTCGAGATTGCCGGTTGGCTCGTCGGCGACCAGCAGGGCCGGGCGGTGGACCACGGCACGGGCGATGGCGATGCGCTGCTGCTCGCCGCCCGAAAGCTCCGGCGGCAGCGCCTCCGCCCGGTTGCCGAGGCCGACCCAGCGCAGCATCTCCGTCACGTCGCCCCGCAGCGTGCCCTCCGGCTGGCCGGCGAGCCGCAGGGGAAGAGCCACGTTGTCGAAGGCGGACAGGTAGGGCAGCAGCCGGAAATCCTGGAACACCACGCCGATCCGGCGGCGCACCGGGGGCAGCGCGGCGCGCTTCGCCCGGGCGGTGCGCAGGCCGAGCACCTCGACCTCGCCCCGCGTTGGCCGTAGCGCCAAGTGCATCAGGCGCAGCACCGAGGATTTGCCCGCCCCGGAGGGGCCGAGCAGCCAGGTGAAGGACCCCTGGGGCAAGGCGAAGGTCACGTCGACCAGCGCCTCCGGCCCCCAGGACCCACTATGCGGGCCGCCGCCAGGGTAGCGGAGACCGACCGCTTCGAAGCGAACCATGGGCGGTGTGTGCCACGCGCCGGGCGCGGCGCCAAATTACGCGCTGCTGATGCAACCGTGCGGGGCGGCACGCCTGTTCACGGCTGGACGCGGCGGGCGCGGCGCTTCAAAACTGTGTCTGCATGCGAATTTCCTGTCCAAAATGCGACGCCGCCTATGAGGTGCCCGATACGGCGCTCGCCACGGGGCCGCGCCGGCTGCGCTGTGCCCGCTGCGGGCACCAGTTCCAGGCAGCCCTGCCCGGCGCGGCGGCCCTGCCGGGAGCGGCGACCGGGCCGGGGAAAGCACCCGGGCGTGCCGAGCCGCCTTCCGCCGCCGGCAGTGCGCCGGCCGCGGCGGATCTGCTGCGGGCGCAGCTCGCCGCGGCACCCGCCCCGCCGCTGCCGACCCCGCCCCCGCGCCTTGCCGAGAAGATCGCGGCGGACAAGCCGCCGGCACCCAGGCCTGCGGCCGAGCCTCCGCCGGCACCCACGCTGCCGCCGATTCCCGAGACCCGCGCGCAGGGCCGGCTGCGCGATGCGCCGGCCAGCCCGCCGGACCGCTTCACCCTGGTCGGCTGGCTGCTGACCATCGCCGTGCTGGCGGGCGCAGGCTACGCCGCCTTCGCCTACCAGGCCGAGATCGTCGCCGCCTGGCCACCGGCCCTGCGGGTCTATGCGCTGCTGGGCCTGACCTGAACGGCGCCAGTCAAACCGGCGCCGGCAGCCCGCCATGCGCGGCCGACCAGGCGAAGGGGTCGGCAAGGTAGCGGCGCAGTTCGGCCAGCGTGGCCGGCGGCCAGGTGCCGCGCGCCTCGGCCTCCGGGAGCACATCCTCCCACGTCGCGAGCGCGAACAGGCTGGCGCCGATATCGGCGATGTCGGTCACCACGCGATCGAAGATGCCCCATTTGAACAGCACGAAGATCGTCGTCACCTCCGCCCCCGCGCGGGCCAGGGCGCGGCTGTAGCCGGCCTTGCTGCGGCCATCGGTGGTGACGTCGCTGACCAGCAGCGTGCGTGCGCCGGGCCGCAGCGCGCCCTCGATATGCGCGTCCGCGCCGAAGCCCTGCGCGCGACGCCGCACCGTGACGAAGGGCAGGTGAAAGCGCTCGGCCAGCATGGCGCCGATGGCGATGCCGCCCTGTTCGGTGGCGGCCACGGCATCGAAGCCGTCGAAGCCGACTTCCTCCAGGATGCGCGCCTCGGCGCCGTCCAGCAGCGCGCGGCGGGCCAGTGGCAGGGACAGGGCGCGCGGCATATCCAGATAGGCCGGGCTGGCCCAGCCGGAGGACAGCATGAAGGGCCGGTCGGGCCGCAGCAGGATGCTGCCGGTATCCAGCAGGATGCGCGCCGTGCGGCGGCCGATGTCCTTTCGGTCCAGGCTCATCGTCCAACAGCCTCCGCACCCGTCAGCAACAGCGCCTGCAGCACCGAGGCGCCGGCGAGGAAGTCGGAAAAATCCATCGCCTCGCGCGGATTGTGGCTGCCGTGCTCGTTGCGCACGAACACCATGGCGGCGGGCACGCCGGCGCCCGCGAAAATCGCCGCATCGTGGCCTGCACCGCTGGCCAGGGTCTCGTGCGGCATGGCCGCCGCCGCACAGAGGCGCTGGGCGTGGGCCAGCAAGCGTAGGTCCATTTCAGCGGGCGGCGTGCGCACCGCCGGGCCGAGTTCGATCCGCACCCGGCGCTCGCGCGCGATCTCGGCCGCCTCGGCCTCGGCCAGTTCCAGGAAGTCGTCCAGGGTGCGCTCGCTTTCGCTGCGGTATTCCAGGGTGAAGCGCACCTCGCCGGGCACGCGCGTCATCGCATGCTCACGCGGATCCGTCGTGAAGATTCCGAAGGTCATCACCAGGTCCTCGCCGCGTTCCAGCAGGGTGCGCCAGCTGGCATCGAGGCGCATGGCGAGGTCGGCCGCGCCCAGCACCGCATCGCGCCGCAGCCAGCGCGGAACCGCGCCGGAATGCGCGGCCTCGCCCACGCAGCGCGCCGCCGGGTGGCGGTGGTTGCCGCGGATGCCGGAGACCAGGCCGACCGGCACGCCGCGCGCCACCATCACCGGCCCCTGTTCGATATGCAGTTCGACGAAATGCGAGAGCCGCGCAGGGTCGAGCAGCCGCGTGCCGGCTGCAACGACATCGGTGTCCGCACCCTCCGCCCGCATGGCGTCGCGCAGCAGCAGCGAAGAATCCTGAAGGCATGGCAGTTCGAGCCAGCGCGGGTCAAAGCGGCCGAACAGGGCGGAGGAGCCGAGATAGGGCCGGCCGAACCAGGCGCTTTCCTCGCCGCGCATTACCAGCAGCAGCAACGTGCGCGGTCGCGGCCCGGTCCGCTGGGCGGCAAGCAGCGCCAGCAGCCCGGCGATGACGCCCGCCGCTCCATCGAAATTTCCGCCCTGCGGCACGCTGTCGAGGTGCGATCCGCAGGCGGCGGCGGGCAGGGTGGGATCGGTGCCGGGCAGGGTGATGCGGAGGTTCGCCGCGGCGTCCCATTCCGTGGCAAGCCCGGCGCGTTCGGCCACCGCCTCGATCCGTCGCATCGCCGCGGTTTCCGCCAGGCCATAGGTCTGCCGCGTGATGCCGACGCCGTCATGATCCGCCGCGCGAAGCTCCTCGAACAGGCGCTGCGCGAGCTCGGCGAGATCCGGCGCGATGGGCGGGATCGCGCCATGATGGGGCAGGTCCATGGCGGATGCTCGCGCAGGCCTGTCGGCGCCGCAAGCCTCGGCCCTTGGCATTGCCGCTGCGACGCCCCACCATCGGCGGGCATTGGGCCGGGCAGCGCATGGACACCGACGATTTCCTCATCCTCCGTGCCGGCGAGGCCGACGGCCTGGTGACCCCGGCCGAGGCGCTCGACGCCATCGAGGCCGCCTGGCGCGAGTACGGCACGGCGCGCCAGGTGCTGTCCCGGCCTGCGGCGTTGTCGCTCGCCACGCCGGCTGCCGGCTTTTCAGTGAAGGGCGCGGTGCTGGCGGAGGACGGTTTGGCCGGCTTCCGCATCCTGTCGCGCGGCACCGCGTCCCGCGACTGGATCTGGCTCGCGGACCTGGAGGGCCGGCCGCTGGCGCTGATCGAGGCGTCCTGGCTACGCGCGCTGCGGACCGCGACCACCGCGGCGCTGGCGGCGCGGATGCTGGCGACGCCGGGCGCCACGAGCGCCGCGCTGATCGGCGCCGGGCGCATCGCGGCGCAACTGCCGGCGGTGCTGGCGGAGGCATTGCCCGGCCTCGCCGCGCTGCATGTCGCGTCGCGGCGGCCGGAGGCGGTGGCCGAGTTCTGCGTGACGCACCAGGCGAAGATGGCGCTGCACCCGGCCGACAGCGCGGCGGCGGCGGCGGCGAAGGCCGACATTGTCATCACCCTGAGCGGCGCCACCACGCCCCTGCTGCACGCCGCCGACCTGCGCCCCGGCGCCACCGTCATCGCGCTGGGGGAGGCCGATGTAGCGGCGGATGTGCTGACCGGCTGGGCGCAGCGCTTCCTCGTCGACAGCGACGACTTCAGCGCGGCGGGCGGCAACCTCGGCGCCTGGATCGCCGGCGGCGCCGTGACGGCGGAGGCGCTGGCGCAGCGGCTCTCCGCCGATCTTGGCCTGGTCGCGGCGGGGCTGGCCACGGGGCGGGAGAAGCCGGGGCAGAACGTGCTGGCGGTGATCCAGGGCATGGCGACGGGTGATCTGGCGCTGGCCGGCATCGCCTGGCGCAAGGCGCGGCTGCGGCGGCTCGGCCTGCGCTTCCCGCTGGGCGAGGCGGCCGCAACACGCTTCCGCGGCCCGACGCCGCGGCGCAACCGCAGCCTGCGCTAGGCTCCATGGAGACCGGGGCAGCGGATTTCCCGGTTGCGGAACGCGTGGCGCGGGTGCTGGACAGTGCGCCGGTCGGCCGGCGCTACCACCGGCTGCTGCTGGATGCCCCGGACCTGTCGGCGCGCAGCCGGCCCGGCCAGTTCTTTCACCTGCTGTGCCGGGACGCAGGTGGCCAGGGGCCCTATCTTCGGCGGCCGATGAGCATCTGGCGCTGCGGGCCGGACCAGCCGCTGGGCTTCCTGTTCCATGTGAAGGGGCGCGGCACGGCGGCGTTGGCGGCGCTGCGGGCGGGGGACCGGCTTTCGATGGTCGGGCCGCTCGGGCAGGGGTTCGTGCTCGAGCCCGGCTGGCGACGCATCCTGATCCTGGCGCGCGGCGTCGGTCTGGCCACGCTGGCGCCGCTGACGGAGGCCGCGGCGGCGCAGGGCATCGCGGTGCGCGCAGTGCTGTCGGCGCAGGATCCTGCGGATCTGATGGACGGAGAATTCGCCGGCACGTCTGGCGCCGCGATTACCGCCGTCTTCGACAGCGACGGTGGCAGCGCGGTGCCGGCGGTGGAGGCGCTGCTGCGCCAGGACTTCGCGCAGGCGCGGCCGGATGCGGTGTTCACCTGCGGTTCCAACCGGCTGTTCCTGCTGCTGCAACGGCTGGCAGCCGAGTATCGCATCCCCGGGCAGATCGCGCTGGAACAACAGATGGGCTGCGGCCTCGGCATGTGCTTCTGCTGCGTGCGATCCATCCGGGACGCGGACGGTACCGTGCAGAATCTACGCGTCTGCACCGAGGGCCCGGTCTTCGACCTGCAGGCGGCGCTGGCATGGTAGACCTGTCCGTCCGCATCGGGCGGCTCACGCTGGTCAATCCGGTGATGCCGGCGTCAGGTACATTTGGGCCGGAACTCGCCCAGGTGTTCGATCTGGATGCCCTCGGCGCGCTGGTGACGAAATCCGTCACGCCGCAACCCCGGGAGGGCAACCCGCTGCCGCGGCTGTGCGAGACCGAGGCGGGCGTGCTGAATTCCATCGGCATTCCCGGCAAGGGGCTCGACCATTTCCTCGCGCACGCCATCCCGGCGTGGCGGCGCTTCAAGCCGCCGCTGGTGGTCTCGCTGTCCGCCGACACCGTCGCGGGTTTCGCGCAGGCCGCCGCGCGCATCGCCGCCACGCCTGGCATCGCCGCCATCGAGGCCAACATCTCCTGCCCCAACCTGGAGGAGGATGGACGCGCCTTCGCCATGCATCCCGAAAGTGCCGCCGCTGCCATCGCCGCGATGCGCGCCGCCTGCGATCTGCCGATCTGGGCCAAGCTTTCGCCCAACACCGCCGACATCGCCGCGGTCGCGCAAGCCGTGGAGGCGGCGGGGGCGGAGGCGGTGGTGGTCGCGAATACGATTCTGGGACTTGCCATCGACATCGAGCGCATGGCGCCGAAGCTGGGCGCGGGCATGGGCGGGTTTTCCGGCCCGGCCTTCAAGCCGATCGCGCTGCGCCTTGTCTGGCAATGCGCGCAGGCGGTGCGCATCCCGGTCATCGGCGTCGGCGGCATCGCGACGGCCGAGGATGCGGTGGAGTTCCTGATGGCCGGCGCCACCGCCGTGCAGGTCGGCACCGCCAGCTTCGTCAGCCCGAATGCCATGCCCTCCGTCCTGGCGGGGCTTGCGGCCTTCTGCGCCCGCAAGAGCTTCGCCCGCGTCTCCGACCTCACCGGCCTGGCGCTGCCGGGGCGGCGGCAGGCGGCGGAATAGCCGCGCCGATTGCCGCGCGGCGAAGGCCCACCCTATGCTGGCCGGAAAGGGGAGCCCGAATTCATGCCCACGGTGCGCGAGGCGACGCTGGACCTGCTGCGCTCGCTGGGCGTCACCACGGTATTCGGCAACCCGGGCTCCACCGAACTGCCCTTCCTCGATCGCTGGCCGGCGGATTTCCGCTACGTTCTTGGCCTGCAGGAAGCCTGCGTCGTCGGCATGGCGGATGGTTATGCACGCGCCAGCGGCATGGCGGCCTTCGTCAACCTGCATTCGGCGGCGGGTGTCGGCCATGCGCTGGGCAACGTCTTCACCGCGCATCGCAACCAGGCGCCGATGGTCATCACCGCCGGCCAGCAGGTGCGCGCGCTGCTGCCGAACCAGCCCTTCCTCGGTGCGACGGAGGCCGCGTCCTTTCCGCGCCCCTATGTGAAGTTCAGCATCGAACCGGCGCGGGCGGAGGACGTGCCCGCCGCCATTGCCCAGGCCTTCCGGATTGCCATGCGGAAGCCCTGCGGCCCCACCTTCGTCTCCATCCCGGCCGATGACTGGTCGGCGCAGTGCGAGGTGCCGCAGGCCCGCATCCTGTCACCCGATACCGCGCCCGACCCGGCGCTGATCGACCAGGCGGCGCGGGCGCTCGCGGCATCGCGCCGCCCGGTTCTGGTGATCGGGCCGGAGGTGGATCAGGAGGGCGCGGGCCCCGCGATGGTGGCCCTGGCGGAGCGCATCGGTGCGCCGGTTCTCGCCAGCCCGTTCTGCGCCCGCATCGCCTTCCCCGAGGACCACCCGCTGTTCGCCGGCTTCCTGGCCGCCGCCCCGCAGGCGGTGTCCGAGGCGCTGGCGCCGCATGATTGCGTGCTGGTGGTGGGCGCGCCTGTCTTCACCTTCCACGTCGCCGGCATTTTCCGCAGCAACGTGCCGATTTTTCATCTGACCAGCGACGAGGCAACCGCCGCCTCCGCCCCCGCCGGGACCAGCATCCTCGGCAGCCTGCGCTTCGCCATTCCCGCGCTGCACGCGGCAATGCCGGAGGTATCACGGGTGGCGCCGCCGAGGCGCGAACACGCCGCGTCGCCAACTCGGAAAGATCCGATTCCCGCCGCCTTCCTGCTGGCCCGGCTGCACGCGGCGATGCCCGCGGATGCGATTTTGGTCGAGGAAGCACCCTCCCACCGCCCTGCCATGCAGGCGCAGATGCCGCGCACGCGCTGGGGCAGCTTCTTCACCATGGCGAGCGGTGGCCTGGGCTATTCCCTGCCGGCCGCCATCGGCGTGGCGCTGGCCAAGCCGGACCAGCGCGTGGTCTGCCTGATCGGCGACGGGTCGATGATGTACTCGCCGCAGGCGCTGTGGACCGCCGTGCAGCACGGGCTGCGCGTGACGACCGTGGTCATCAACAATGGCGGCTACGGCGCCATGCGATCGATCGGCCAGGCGATGCAGGTGCGGGATGTGCCGGGCATCGACCTGCCGGGCCTCGACTTCGTGCAGATCGCCCGCGGCATGGGCTGCCCGGGCCTCCGCGTCACCGACCCGGATTTGCTGGACGAGGCGCTGCGCCAGGCCTGCAGCGCGCCTGGACCGATGCTGGTGGAGGTCGTGGTCGATGCCGCGATCCCCACCCTCTACCACAAGGCCTGACCAACGGGCCGCAGCGAGCAACGCCATGCCGATCAGCCGCCGCCTCCTCCTCGCAACCGCGACCCTCGCCACGCCGGCGCTTGCCCAGGCCTGGCCATCGCGACCGGTGCGGCTCATCGTGCCGTTCCCGCCGGGCGGGCTGGTGGATGTGCTGGCGCGCAGCATCTCCCAACGCCTGACGGAACGGCTGGGGCAGCCGGTGGTGGTGGAGAACCGGGCCGGCGCCGGCGGCAACATCGGTGCCGATGCGGCGGCGAAATCGGCGCCGGACGGCTACACGCTACTGGCAAGTTCGCTCGGCCCGGTGGCGGTGAACCAGTTCATCTACCGCAGCATGCCCTTCGACACGCAGACCGCCTTCGCGCCCATCGTGCTGCTCGCCAGCACGCCGAAGGTGCTGTGCGTCGGCGCCACGAAACCGTGGCAGACCGTGCAGCAGGTGGTGGAGGCGGCGAAGGCGCGGCCAGGCGTGCTGACCGGCGGGTCCGCCGGCCCCGGCACCAGCCTGCACCTGGCGCTGGAGCTGTTCAAGCGCACCACCGGCACCGAGATCCAGCACGTGCCCTACCGCGGCGCGTCCATGGCCATCACGGACCTGATCGCCGGGCAGATCGACCTGGTGATCGACAACCTGCCCAACATCCTCGGCCAGATCACCGGCGGGCAGGTGCGGGCGCTGGCCGCCGCGACGCCGCAGCGCCTGCCGCAACTGCCGGACGTGCCGACCATGGGCGAGGCCGGCATCGACTTCGTCTTCGGCACCGCCTTCGGCATGGTGGCCCCGGCCGGCACGCCGGACCCGATCATCCAGCGGCTGGCGGAGGAGATCACGCTGGCGCTGCGCGACCCTGCCATCGGCGGCCGCCTGGCGCAGCAGGGTGCGGTGCTCGGCGGCGGCTCGCCGGAGGAATTTTCCCGACTTATCGCACGGGAGAAGGCGGTGCTGGAGCCTGTGATCCGCGCGGCCGGCATCACCGCGCAGTAGCTGGGGCGGCGTTACGCTCCGTCCCAGACGAGAAGCGATCTGCGGCCGCCCCCGGCGGCCGAGGCCGCGAATGCGGCCCGCGGCTTATGCCGCGCAGCCAAGCGCGCGGAGCGGGCGCCCGGCGCTTGAGGGCAGCAAACTCAATACAAACCACCCAGATTGCTGTCGGCGCTCGCCGCCGCGGTGCCCGGGCTGTCCGGCGCCAGCGGGTCCACCGGCGGGCGGGCGCTGTTCTCGGTGCCGGGCTTGAACGCCTCGAAGATCGACTGGCCGTTCGAAGTCTGCACCCGCACCAGCGCCACGCCCGGCGGGGCGCGGAACGGAATCGGCGGGCTGTCGCCGAGCGCCGCCGCCACCACGTCGCGGAAGATCGGCGCCGCGTTGCTGCCGCCGGTCTCGCCGCTGCCCAGGCTGCGCGGATCGTCGAAGCCGACCCACACCGCCACTACCAGGTCCGGCGTGAAGCCGACGAACCAGTTGTCCTTGAAGTCGTCCGTCGTGCCGGTCTTGCCCGCCACCGGCCGGTTCAGCCCGGCGCCGGCCCGCGCGCCGGTGCCGCGCTGCACCACGCCCTGCAACATGCTGGTCATCTGGAAGGCGGAGACCGGGTCCGTCACCTGCCGGCGTGTCTCGGTCAGCTCCGGCGGCCTGCCGCCATTCTCGGTGGAGCACGCCGCGCATTCGCGTGCATCGGTGCGCCAGACCAGCCGGCCGAGCCGGTCCTGCACGCTGTCGATCAGCGTCGGCGTCACCTGCCGCCCGCCATTGACGAAGCTGGCATAGCCCGCCGCCTGCCGCAGCACCGTCGTCTCCCCGGCACCGAGCGACATCGCCAGCACGCGCGGCATGTTCGGGATGACGCCGAAGCGCGCCGCCACTTCCGCCACCGCCGGCATGCCGACCTGCTGGGCGAGACGCACGGTCACCAGGTTGAGGCTGCGCTCCAGCGCGCTGCGCATGGTGACCCAGCCCTGCGGCGCGCCGCCGCCGTAGTTGCCCGGGCGCCAGATGCCCTGCGGCGTCATCAGCTCGACCGGGGCATCCAGCAGTAGCTGGTTCGGCGGGATGCCGGCCTCCAGCCCCGCCAGGTAGACATAGGGCTTGAAGGAGGAGCCGGGCTGGCGCTGCGCCTGGGTGGCGCGGTTGAACCAGGACCGCTCGAAGGACCAGCCGCCGACCATCGCCAGCACGCGACCGGTGTTGGGGTCCATCGCCACCACGGCGCCTTCGGCCTCCGGCATCTGGCGCAGCGTCAGGCGTTCCGGGCGGGCCGGGGTACGGCCCTCGGCGGCGGTGGCGGGCAGCATTTCCACCATCACCACGTCGCCGGGTGCCAGCACGTCCTGCATCCGCCGCGGCGCGCCGCCGACGCGGCCATCGCGCACCGGGCGCGCCCAGCCGGAGATCTCGGCAAAGTTCAGGGTGCCGGTGCGCGGCTGCGCGGCGGCGCCGCCGGCGGGGCGTTCCAGCCAAGCCATGCGCGCCTCGCGGTCCCGCACTTCCAGCGCCACGGCGACGCGCCATTCCGGCATGGCGCCGGGCGGGCGGGCCTGCGCCTGCAACGCAGGCAACCATTCGGTCGGGCTGGCGGAGATGCGCGCCACCGGGCCGCGCCAGCCGCCACGGCGGCGGTCATAGGCCAGCAGGCCATCGCGCAGGGAGCGTTCCGCCTCCGCCTGCAGGATCGGGTCGAGCGAGGTCCGCACCACCAGGCCGCCCATCGTGGTCTGGTCCGCACCAAAGCGCGCCACCAGTTCGCGGCGGACTTCCTCGGTGAAGTACTGGCCAACCGGAACCACGTCCGGGCGGCGCTGCGGGCGCGGCTCCAGCGGGTCCGCCTTGGCGCGGGTTGCGTCCGCCACCGTGATGGCGTTGTCCTGCGCCATGCGGTCGATCACCCAGTCCCGCCGGCCGCGCGCGGCTTCCGGGAAGCGTGAGGGGTTGTAGTTGTTCGGCGCCTTCGGCAGCGCCGCCAGGAAGGCCGCCTCGGCCAGGGAAAGCTCGTCCAGCGACTTGTTGAAGTAGTTCTGCGCCGCTGCGGCGACGCCATAGGCCTGCTGGCCCAGGAAAATCTCGTTCAGGTAGATCTCGAGGATGCGCGCCTTCGGCATCGCCTGTTCGATGCGCAGCGCCAGGATCGCCTCCCGCACCTTGCGCATCAGCGTGCGGTCGTTGCCGACCAGCATGTTCTTGGCGACCTGCTGGGTGATGGTGGAGGCACCCGCCATGCGCCGGCCGGAGCCGAGCTGTTCCAGATTGGTCACCACGGTGCGCGCGATGCCCATGGGGTCGACGCCGTAATGGGTCCAGAAGCGCTGGTCCTCGGCCGAGATGAAGGCCTGCTGCACGCGCTGGGGAATCGCCTCGATCGGCACGAAGACGCGGCGTTCCTGCGCCAGTTCGGCCATCAGGCGGCTGTCGTCGGCGTAGATGCGGCTCATCTGCGGCGCCTGGTAGTCCGCAAGCCAACGGTAGTCCGGCAATTCGGCGGCGGCGGAGCGGTACAGCGCGTAGGCGGCGCCGGCGCCGGTCAGGCCGATGGCGACGGTCAGCACCAGCACGGTCTTGAACAGGAAGCCCAGCGTGCCGCCGAACCAGCCGCGCCGGCGCGGGCTCTTTGGCGCCTTCGGGGGCTTCGGCGGTCGCGGCGGGGTGGTGCCGGGCTCCGGGCTGGCATTCGCAGGGCGGCGGCCGACCAGGGGGCCTTCGGCACGGAGGTCGTGGGTGTCCATGGGCTCCCCATACACTGTCTCGCCGCAGGCGGCACATGCCAAGCGCCGGATGCTGCCCCGCAACAAAGCGGCATCCTCTAGTTTGTGTCGCGGCGAGGCCCCTGCCAGGGCCCTGCCGCTATCCCAGGCTTGTTCCCGAGGGGTGGCCCATCGGGTGTCCGGTGTGCTGGCGCTGGTCGAGCCAGCCATGGATGGCGCGGCCGAGCGCGGTGGCGAGCTTCGCCCGGTGCTCCGGCCGGCGCAGCGCCGCCTCGTCCCTCGGGTCGGACAGGAAGCCCATCTCCACCAGCACCGCCGGCACGTCCGGCGCCTTCAGCACCATGAACCCGGCCTGGCGGTGGGTGTTGGGCAGCAGCGGCACGTCCGGCCGCAGTTCCGCCACCACCTGCTGCGCCATGCGGGCGCTGCCGATGCGGGTCTCGGCGCGGACCAGGGACATCAGGATGGCCTGGACCTCCGGCGGCACCGGCGGCAGGCGAAGCCCGCCGGCCCGGTCCGCCAGGTTCTCCCGCCGCGCCAGGGCGCCGGCGAGCTGGTCCGAGGACTCGCCCAAGGTATAGACGCTGGCACCGCGGGCCCCAGGCGCGCTGTCGGCGTGCAGGGAGACGAACAGCGCGGCTTCCCGCCGCCGGGCGAACTCCACCCGGCCGGCGAGCGGCACGAAGCGGTCGTTGGTGCGGGTCATCGCCACGCGGCAGCGGCCGCCCGATTCCAATACCCGGCGCAGCGATTGCGCGGCGGCCAGCACCACGCGCTTTTCCTGCGTGCCGCTGCGGCCGATGGCGCCGGGGTCGCGGCCACCATGGCCGGGATCCAGCACCACCAGCGGCAGGCTCGTGCGGCCGCCACCCTCCGCGATCGCACGTCCGCCGGCGGCGAGGCGGGCGAAGCCGGCGGCGGTGCCGGGCTCCAACTCGATCACCAGCCGCCCGCCCGAGGCCTGCGCGCTGCGCAGCGCGACGGGGGCCGAAAGGTCCAGCCGCATTCGTCCGCGTTCGAGCCGTGCCGCGCGCACCCGCCCGGCGCCGGGCAGGCTGGACCGGATGCGCCAGGTTCGGCCGGGCAGTTCGACCAGGATGCGGTTCGGGCTGCGCGCCGCGACCACACGCCAGGTGGCGCCATCCGGCACGGCAAGGATCAGCCGGGTCACCGGGCCATCGGCCTCCAGCGTCGCGCCGGTGACGGCGGCGCCGGCCGGTTTCGGCAAGGCGGCGAGGCCGAGAAGCAGACTCGCCAAGGCGCGGCGACCAAACATGGTGCGGACCCCTGGTTCCGGGTACAGGACCGCCTCCGAAGGCCGGATGCGGCGGGTCGGACCACCCCCCGGTGCCGGACCCGCGGGCAGAATGCCACATCCCGCCCGGTGCTTGCCAGCGCGGGTTCAGACGGCGGATGAGATCAGCGGTGGCGTCCGGTGTGGCGCCTTGTGAAGTGGGGACGGGCCGCCTATGGTGACCTGCCCCGGTGGCAGACGCCGCCGGCTGGGTTTGCGTGTCGTACGGCCGCCCACGGCCTCGCCTTCGCCCGCGTCACCGCGGCAGGCAAGGTTGCGGGAGACAGGCCGGATGCCTGGCATGGCTTCGGGATCCGTTCCCGCTGCCGCGTTTCGCCAGGTGCCGCGATGCAGGCCTCGCCGGCGCGGATCCTGTGCGGCCATTCCGTTCGCCCTCGCGTGGATGCGTGGGACAGGATGCGCCAGCAGGACTGCCGCCAGCCCGATTGCGCCTGCGACCGGCGCCCCAGACTTGGCTTTCCGCGCCCCGATTGGCGCAGGGCCCGGGGCGTGTCGGCCGAAGGGTTTCCGGGGCAGCGCGAGGCGCGCCCGCCGGGACCGGTCTGCCAGGGATTTCCCTGGCGCATCGATCCCACTGAACCCAACAGGGTCGTCGCCCCGGGCCATGCCCGGGACCGGCCCGCCGCGACAAGGACCGGATCGCCGCCGCATGGGTGATTTCCTGCCGCCGATCCGCCTCGTCACGGGCCCCGCCACCACCTGCCGCCGCAGCCGGCCCATCGGGTTCAACCCTGGCCAGCGCGGTGCGGAGTCCCCTCCTCCATGACCAAGCGCATGCTGATCGACGCATCCCACCCCGAAGAGACACGGGTGGTGGTGCTGGATGGCAACCGGCTCGAAGCCTTCGACATCGAGTCGGCGAACAAGATGCCCCTCAAGGGCAACATCTACCTGGCCCGCGTCGTGCGGGTCGAACCCAGCCTGCAGGCCGCCTTCGTCGAATACGGCGGCAACCGGCACGGCTTCCTCGCCTTCAGCGAGATCCACCCGGACTACTACCAGTTGCCCGTCGCCGACCGGCAGCGCCTGATCGAGATGCAGCAGGCCGAGGCGCGCGAGGAACAGGAACGCGAGGAGGCCGAGGAGGCCGCCCGCGACGGCGACGCCGCGCTGACCGAGGCGCTCGAATCGGGCGACCCGGAGGATTCCGGTGCCGCCATGCCGATGGCGATCGAGGTGGAGCGCGTCTCCGCCCCCGACCTCGCCTCGCTGGAGGCCGAGGCCGCCGAGGCGACGGTGCCGCATGAAGGCGTCGCCCTGCCCGAGGACGGCGTGCCGGTGGCAGCCCCGATCGAGGCCGAGGCGCGCTATGCCGCCGAGGAGGCCGAACTGGCCGCGGAGCGCCAGGAAAACCTGGACGCGGCGCGCGACCAGCAGGATAGCGAAGCCGAGGCGCAGGGTGAGGCCGGCGACGCGGACGATGCCGGCGAGGAGAACGGCTCCGAGGATGAGGCCGTGGCGCGTGAAGGTACCCCCGAGGGCCGCCCGCGCGAGCGCAGCCGGGAAGGCCGCGGGCGCCAGGATCGCGGCGGCCGCGGCCGTGGCCGCGAGCGGGGCGGGGACCGCGGTGGTGACCGGGATCGGTCGCGCCAGGATGATGATGTGGAGAGCGTCGGCAATTCCGAGGCGCCGCCGCCGGAATCGCTCGGCGGCAGCACCGAGGACGATGCGCGCGAACGCCGCATCCCGCCGCGCTTCCTGCGCCACTACAAGATCCAGGAGGTCATCAAGCGCCGCCAGATCATGCTGGTCCAGGTGGTGAAGGAAGAACGCGGCGGGAAGGGTGCGGCGCTGACCACCTACATCTCGCTCGCCGGCCGCTTCTCCGTGCTGATGCCGAACTCGCCGCGCGGCGGCGGCGTGTCCCGCAAGATCACCTCCGCCGGCGACCGCAAGCGGCTGCGCGAGATCATCGAGGAACAGCAACTGCCGCAGGGCATGTCGCTGATCGTCCGCACCGCCGGCGCGCAGCGGCCGAAGCCCGAGATCAAGCGGGACTGCGAGTACCTGCTGCGCCTGTGGGACAACATCCGCGAACGCACCTTCGCGAGCACCGCGCCGGCGCTGATCTACGAGGAAGCGGACCTCATCAAGCGATCTATCCGCGACGTCTACGGCAAGGATGTCGAGGACGTGCACATCGAGGGCGAGGACGCCTACCAGGAAGCCCGCGACTTCATGCGCATGCTGATGCCGCAGCATGTGAACCGCATCAAGCCGGTGCGCGACGGCGTGCCGCTGTTCGCCCGCTTCGGCGTCGATGCACAGCTCGATGCCATGCACAGCCCGAACGTGCAGCTGAAGTCGGGCGGCTACATCGTCATCAACCAGACCGAGGCGCTGGTTTCCATCGACGTGAACTCGGGCCGCGCCACGCGCGACCGGCACATCGAGGACACGGCGCTGCGCACCAACCTGGAAGCCGCCGACGAGGTGGCGCGCCAGCTTCGCCTGCGCGACCTGGCCGGGCTGATCGTCATCGACTTCATCGACATGGAATCGTCGCGCAACGACGCCATGGTCGAACGCCGGCTGAAGGAAGCGCTGAAGCAGGACCGCGCGCGCATCCAGGTCGGCCGGATCAGCCATTTCGGCCTGCTGGAGATGTCGCGCCAGCGGCTGCGGCCCTCGGTCGTGGAACACGCCTACGTCGCCTGTTCGCATTGCCAGGGCCGTGGCCTGGTTCGCAGCGTCGAATCCAGCGGGCTGCAGGTGCTGCGCGCGATCGAGGAGGAAGGCGCCAAGCGCCGCGCCGCCGAGATCGTGGTGCATGTCGCCATGCCCGTCATGCTGTGGCTGCTGAACCTGAAGCGGGAGCGGCTCGGCCAGATCGAGCAGCGCTTCGGCATGCGCGTGATGGTGCAGCCGGACGACACGCTGATCCCGCCGGCGCTGCGCATCGAACGCACCCGCGCCGCCAACCCGGACGCGATGCCGGAGCGTCCCTCCGCGCTGCGCATGGACTACGCGCCCGAAACCACCCAGGACTTCGCCGAGGAGCCGGCGGAGATCGAGGAGCTGGAGCCGGAGGCGCTGCCGGAGGAGGCCTCCCCGCAGCAGGAGTCCGTCCTCGAGGCGAGGTCGGAGCGCCCGGCCGAGGGCGCCGAGGGCGAGGCTGCGCGCCGCAAGCGCCGCCGCCGCCGCCGTGGCGGTCGTCGCGATGGGGTCGAGGGCCAGCCGGGCCAGCCCGATGCCACTGAGTCCGATGCGACTGAGTCCGGTGCCGCTGAGGATGAGGGCGAGGACGGCGAGGAAGCCGCCGAGGGCGTTGCTGCGGCTGATGCGCCGGAGGGCGTAGCCAAGGCCGCGGCCGACGTGGCTGTGCCGGACGCATCCGTCGAGGAGGGCGAGGAGGACGAGGCGGCCCGCCGCCGTCGTCGCGGCCGCCGCGGCGGCCGGCGCCGGCGCGAAGAAGGCGAGGCGGCCGCGGAAGCGGACCAGGCCACGCAGCCCCCTGCCATGGCGGCGCCGATGCCGACCCTGCCGCAGGCCCCGCCGCCACCGCGTCGTGCGCCGACTCCGGCGGACCCCTTCGCCGGGCACATGGACGACATCTTCATGGCGATGGAGGCGGCCGAGCAGGCCGCCGAGCGCGCCGTGACGACGCGCCGCGCCACACCGCCCCCGCCTGCCCCGGTGGCGGAACCCGTGCCGGCCGCAATGGTCGAGGCGCCGGCCACCGAGGTCGCCGCGGTCGCGGCGATGCCTGCGGAAGCCGATCCGGTGGAAGCCGTGACGGTCGAGCCTGCGACGGCCGAGCCGGTCGCGCCGGTGCAGCCGGAGGCACCGGCCGAATCGGCGCTGTCCGAGCCGGTCGTGGCGCCGGTCGTGGCGCCAGTCGTGGTGCCCGAGGCAGCGACACCCATCGAGCCCACGGTGGCGCCGCCCGTCGCGCCGATCGTGCTCGGCGAGGGTGCCGTGGCCGACCTGCCGCGCAAGCGGGGATGGTGGCGCAGTTAAAGCCGGCGTGATGGACGGGCGGGCGTTGCGATGCAGCGCCCGCCCCATCTTCCCGCCCCGGTTGCCCCCTCGCTGCGTCAAGGGCAAGGATGCGCCGCCGTCCTGCAACCCGGACGGCAGGTGCAGAGGGAAAACCATATCGTGGCGCAACTGACCGTCCTCGAACCCGAGGGCATGTACCCGGACACGCTGCTGGAGCAGGAGGTGTTCGGCCCTGGCGTCGAGATCCTCCATGGCGGCGCGCCGCATGACGGCTCGCTGGATGCGCTGCCCGATGATCTCTGTGCCAAGGTCGATGGCCTGCTGATCTTCCGCCACTGGCTGCGCCCCGCCGATATCGCCCGCTTCCCGAAGCTGCGCGTGGTGGTTCGCATGGGGGTCGGCTACGACCGCCTGGATCGCGCCGCCTGCGCCGCCCGCGGCATCACCGTCTGCAACGTGCCGGACTACGGCACGCAGGAAGTCGCGGACCACGCCATCTCGCTGGCGCTCGGCCTGCGGCGCGGCCTGTTCCTGCATCACGACCTGCAGCGCGCGAGCCCGCCCGCACCCTGGCGCTACGTCGACAGTGCGCTGATCCGGCGGGCGGAGGTGCAGGGCTTCGGCATCGTCGGCCTCGGCCGGATCGGCACGGCGGTGGCGCTGCGGGCCAAGGCCTTCGGCTTCAAGGTCCGCTTCTACGACCCGCATCTGCCGAACGGCGTCGACCGCGCGCTGGGCATCACCCGGTGCCGGACGCTGGAGGAGTTGATGCGCGGCGCCGACGTGCTGTCGATCCACGCGCCGGATACGCGGGAGACGCGCGGCATGATCGGGGCGCGCGAGCTGGCCTGGCTGCCGGAAGGCGCCGTGGTGGTGAACACCGCGCGTGGCACCAGCCTGGATATCGCGGCACTGGAGGCCGGGCTGCGCTCCGGCCGCATTGCCGGTGCCGGGCTCGACGTCATCCCGGTGGAACCGCCGGTGGAGCCCGTGCCGTCGCTGCTGGCGGCCTATCGGGCGCGGGAGCCCTGGTTGCTTGGGCGCGTCGTCATCACGCCGCACAGCGCCTTCCACACGCCGGAGGCCTGGCTCGATATTCGCCGCAAAAGCGCCGAGACAATGCGCGACGTGCTGGTGGAAGGCCTCGCCACCAACGTCATTCGTCCGGACCAGGGCTGAGGCTCGACTGGAACCTCCCCGCATTCAGACTTCGTTCCGGATTGCGTTGAAAAAAAGAGATTGACCCAGAGCGATAAACAACACACACTTGTGAGGCATCGGCGCATACGATACTGGTCATTGTTGCGCTGCACACCGCACGGCGCCGTGTGCGTCCATCTGGGTCGTCTCACCGGCAATCTTCCGGCAGGGCAGAGCGAGGAGATTGCTCAGCGTGCAGGTCTTCCTCGACGTTTCCAGGCTCCTGTCCGTGGCCAACCGGCCGGCGCCTTCGGGGATCGATCGGGTTGAGTTGGCCTATGCCCGGCATTGGGCTTCCGGCGAGGCGGGTTCGTGCACCTTCATCGCCGAGGTCCCGCTGCTGGGTTTCTCCGCCCTGCCGACCTCCCTGGTGCGTGAGCTTGTCGTGGCGCTGGAGGAAAGCTGGGAGAGTGGCACGCGGCTGGCCAGTGGTGCCGCCCGACGTGCACGGCTTGCGCTGCCCTTCGGCCGCGCCGCGCTGAACGAGGCGCTGCGCCGGCCCGGGCCGAAGGCGTTCCTGCTGGTGTCGCACCGGGCGCTGGAACGGCCGGGCCGCATCGCCGGCATGCGGCGCAACGGCTGCCACTTCGTGCCGTTGATCCACGACCTGATCCCCCTTGTGCATCCTGAATTCGCCCGCGCCGGCCAGGCGGAGACGCACAAGCGCCGCATCATCACCACGGCCGCCCTGGCGGACGCCATCATCGTCAATTCCGCGGCGACGGCGGTGGAACTGGCACCCTGGCTGGCGGCGCGGCAGGACCGGCCGCTGATCTCGGTCGCGCCCCTCGGCGTGTCGCCGCCTTCCGTCGATGCGCCGCCGGTGGCGCTGCGGCCCTATTTCGTGGCGCTCGGCACCATCGAGCCGCGCAAGAACCACCTGCTGCTGCTGAACCTGTGGCGCCAATTCGCGAACACCCTGGGCGGCGCCGCGCCGCGCCTGGTCGTCGTCGGACGCCGTGGGTGGGAGAACGAGAACATCCTGGACATGCTGGAGCGATGTTCCGCCCTGGATGGCCTGGTGCGGGAATCGGGTTCGCTGCCGGACCGCGAGGTGGCGTCCCTGCTGCGTGGCGCGCGCGCCCTGCTGTTTCCATCCTTCGCCGAGGGGTTCGGCCTGCCGCTGGCGGAAGCGCTGGCCCTCGGCGTGCCGGCGCTGTCCTCCGACCTGCCGGCGCTGCGCGAGGTGGGGCGGCAGGTGCCGGACTACCTGGACCCGCTGGACGGCATGGCGTGGCGCGCCGCCGTGCTCGACTACGCCCGCCCGGACAGCGCCAGCCGCCGCGCCCAGTTGGGCCGAATGACGAACTGGCGGCCGCCCACCTGGGAGGACCACTTCCTCGAGGTGGACCGGCTGTTCCACAACCTTCTGCACCGCCCGGCCGAGCCGCGGGATGTTGCCGCGCCACAGCGCCAGATGGCGGTGCCCAGCCTCGGCCGCCGCGACGAGGGCGTGCCATGAACCCCCGACTCCGAGGCTGAACCTGCGATGAGATCCGCCCGCTCCTCCCGGGCGGCCCCGGATCGCCCCGCCACGCCCATCGCCATCCTCGGCATGGGCTGCCGGTTGCCCGGAGCCGCGGACCCGGATGCGCTGTGGTCGCTGCTGGCCACTGCCACCGATGCGGTTTCAACGCTGCCGGCGGACCGCTTCAACCAGGCCGCCTTCCTGCACCCGCGCCGCGGCGAGCCCGGCCGCAGCTACACCTTCGCCGCCGGCAGCATCGGCGATGCGCGGGCCTTCGATGCCGCGGCCTTCGGGATCTCCCCGCGCGAGGCGGCGGAGATGGACCCGCAGCAGCGCCTGCTGCTGGAGGTCGCCGCGCAGGCCTTCGAGGATGCCGGCTGCCCCGCCTCGGCGCTGGCCGGGCGGGAGGTCGGCGTCTATGTCGGCGGTTCCTCGACCGACTACGGCGACCTGCAGCTGTTCGACCACAGCGCCGCCGACCGCTACTTCATGACCGGCAACGCGCTGTCGATCCTGGCCAACCGTCTGACCAACGTGTTCGACCTGCGCGGACCGGCGGAGACCATCGATACCGCCTGTGCCTCCTCCCTCGTGGCCCTGCACGCTGCCTGCCGGGCGCTGGCGGAGGGGCGGCTGGAGGCGGCGGTGGTGGCGGGCGTGCAGATGCTGCTCACGCCCTTTTCCTTCGTCGGCTTCTCCCGCGCCGGGATGCTGTCGCCCACCGGGCGCTGCCGCGCCTTCGCGGCGGAGGCCGATGGCTATGTGCGGGCGGAAGGCGCGGCGGCGCTGCTGCTGAAGCCGCTGGACGCGGCGCTGGCGGCGGGGGATGCGATCCGCGGCGTGATCCTGGCGAGCGGCGTATCCGCCGTCGGCCACAGCATCGGGCTTTCGCTGCCGAACCGCGACAGCCAGGCGAAGCTGATCCGCCAGGTGATGGCGGATGCCGGCGTCATGCCGGACCGGCTGGCCTATTTCGAGGCGCATGGCACCGGCACCCAGGCAGGCGATCCAGTGGAGGCCTGGGCGATCGGGCAGGCGGCGGCTGGCCGCGCGGCGCCGCTGCCGGTCGGCTCCATCAAGTCCAACATCGGGCACCTGGAGCCGGCCTCGGGCGTCGCCGGGCTGCTGAAGGCGCTGCTGGTGCTGGAAAAGCGGCAGGTCCCGGCGACGCTGCACCAGGGCCGGCCCAACCCGAACATCGATTTCGACACGCTGAACATCCGCGTGCCGGCGGCGCTGGAGGCGATGGCGGAGATCGCCGAGCCGGTGGTGGGGGTGAATTCCTTCGGCTTCGGCGGCACCAACGCCTCCGTCCTGCTCGGCCCGGCGCCGGCGCGGGTGGCGCGGCCTGCGAAAGCCGGGCCCATGCCGCCGCTGCTGATCTCGGCGCGGTCCGCCGCGGCGCTGTCCGCGCTGGCGGCGCAGTGGGAAAGGCGGGTCGCGGCGGCAGGGCCTGGGGAGGTCGCGGCTCTGGCTCGCGGCGCGGCGCGGCAGCGCGACCTGCACCCGCACCGGCTGGCGCTGCGCGCGCCGGATGGCGCCGCACTGGCCGCGCGGATCGCCGCCTGGCGCCGCCCCGGCGACCGGCCGGAGGGTGCGACGGACGGCATCGCGACGGCCACCGGCGGGCTCTGCCTCGTCTTCAGCGGCAACGGCGCGCAGCACGCCGGCATGGCACGCGCCGCGCTGGCGCAGTCCGCGCCGTTCCGCGCCGGGATGCGCGCGGTGGATGCGGCCCTGGCACCGCTGCTGGGCTGGTCGCCGCTGGCGCGCCTGCGCGCGGGCGTGACCGAGGCGGCGCTGGCCGATACCGACGTGGCGCAGCCGCTGTTGTTCGCCATCCAGGTCGCCAGCCTGCGGGCGCTGGCGGCGGAGGGCCTGCGGCCGGACATCGTGCTGGGCCATTCGGTGGGGGAGGTCGCGGCCGCCCATGCCGCCGGGATGCTCGACCTGCCCGCCGCCGCGCGGCTGGTGGTGGCAAGGTCCCGCCAGCAGCAGCTGACGCGCGGCCAGGGCCGCATGGTGGCGTTGAACACCACCGCGGCGGAGGCGGCGGCGCTGCTGGCCGAGCTCGGCCTCGCCGCGCAGGTGGAGATCGCCGCGCTGAACGGCCCGGCCGCGGTGACGCTGGCTGGATCCTCCACGGCGCTGGAACAGGTGCAGGTGGCGGCGGAGGCGCGGCGCCTCGCCTGCAAGGCGCTGGACCTCGATTTCGCCTTTCATAGCGCCGCCATGGATGGCGTGCGCGAGGGTCTTCTCTCGGACCTGCTGGGGCTGGCGGCGCAGCCCGGCCGGGTGCCGATGGTCTCGACCGTGACCGGGGAATTGCTGGCGGCGGAGGCGGCCGGCCCGGTCTACTGGTGGCGCAACCTGCGCCAGCCGGTGCGGTTCGAGCCGGCGGTGCGGACGGCGATCGCGCAGGGCGCGCGGCTGTTCCTGGAAATCGGGCCGCACCCGGTGCTGCAGTCCTACCTGCGGGAGACGGCGCGGGCGGCTGCGGTCGATGCGGCGAACCTGGTCAGCCTCAGCCGGCGCGACGCGGAGGGGGCCGACCCGTTCCCCGGGATCGCCGACCGCGCCTTCGCCGCCGGCGCCGACCCGCGCGGCGGCCCGGCCTTCGCCGGACCTACCGCCATCCGGCTGCCGCTGACGCCCTTCGACCGGAAGCCCGCCTGGTATGCCGGGACGGTGGAGGCGGTGCGCATGATCGATCCGGAGCAGGATCATCCGCTGCTCGGCTTCCGGCGGGAGCCGGGGGTGTGGTCGCGGTCGCTGGACACCGAGGAGATGCCCTGGCTGGCCGACCACCGGCTCGGCCCGGATGCGGTGCTGCCGGCCGCCGCCATGCTGGACATGGCGCTCGCCGCCGCCCGCACCCGCTTTCCCGAAGCCGCGGTGCTGGAGGTGGCGGAGTTCCGCATCCTGCGCGCCGCGACCCTGGAGCAGGGCCGGGCGCGAGAGTTCCGCTGTACGCTGGAGGCTGCCGCCGGCCTGTTCCGCATCGAGGGCCGCCGCCGGCTGTCCGAGGAAGCCTGGGCACTGCATGCGGAGGGCGAGTTGCGCGCCGCGACCGCCGCCGCGCTGCTGCCGCCGGAGCCCGAGCCGGGTCACGCGGCGCAGGTGCGCCCGATGGACGGCGCGGCGCTGCGCCAGGTCGCCGCCGGCCTCGGCCTGAGCTACGGCCCGGCCTTCGCCGCGGTGGAGACGGTCGTTCCGACCGCCTTGGCCGGGCAGCTTCGCGTCCGCCTGGTGCTGCCGGACAGTGCTCCGCCGGATGCGGGCTTCCTGCTGCACCCCTCGCGGCTGGACGGCGCCATGCAGGGTTTGTTCGGCCTGCTGGCCGACAGCCCGCCGCCGCCCGGCACGGGGTTGGTACCGGTGCGCTTCGGACGGCTGGTGGCGCAGCCCGGCGGGGCGCCGGCAGTGGCGGCGGAGGTGACGCTGCTGCGGCGCGGCGTGCGCTCCGCCACCGCCCGGATCGTGCTGCGCGATGCGGTCGGCCAGGTGGTGGCGCGCATCGAGGATGCGGTGTTCCAGCGCTTCGCCCTGCCCAACGCCGATGCGGCGCTCGACTGGGCCTACCGCATCGGGCTGGCCCCGGCGGCGGAGGGCCCGCCGCCTGCGCCGGCCTTGGCGCCGGCGGTGGCGGCCGCGCGCGCCGCGGCGGCCGGGCTCGACCTGACGGAAGCGGCCCTGCTGCTGGAAGCGCATGTCGCCGCCGCCGCGCAGGGTCTCTATGCCGCCGACGACGCCCTGCACGGGACGGCCGAGGCCTCCGCCTACGAGGCCTTCCTGCGCCGTGCCCTGGTCGAGGATGGCGCGGCGGAGGCGGTGGCGAAGGGGGGCGCGGGCGGCATCCGCCTGCTGCCCGACAGCGCACTGCCGGAGGCGGCGGAGATCTGGCGCTCGGTGCTGGCCGAGCAGCCGGGCCTGGCACTTGACCTCGCCTGGATCGCGGAGGCGGCGGAACGGCTGCCGGAGGCGCTGCGCGGCTTGCGGCGCGACCCGGCACCGCCGCCGGCGCAGGGCGAGGGCTTTGCCCGGCTGGCCGAAGCGCTGGCGGCGGCCGTCGGCGCCCTGGCCGCAGCCTGGCCGGAAACCCGGCCGCTGCGTATCCTGGAAGTCGGCACCGCGAACGGCGTGCTGGCGCGTCGCGTGCTGGCGCGGCTGGCGCCGCTCGGCCGCGCCCTGGTCTATGTCGCGGCCGGAGAGGGGCGCGTCGCGCTGCCCGAACTGCCGCAGGGGATGCCGGCCGGCAGCGAAATCCGCGGCGTGGTGTGGGACCCGCTGGCGATGTCCCTGGCCGAGGCGCCGCCGCCGCTGGTGGCGGATATCGTCATCGGGCTCGCGCCGGCGGCCCGCGCACGGGCTGGTTCCGCCCTGGCCGCCGCACTACGCCCGGCGCTGGCGGAAGGCGGCGCGCTGCTGCTGGTGGAACCGCTGCCCGGTCGGGTCTGGACCTTCGCCTGCGGCCAGGACCCCGCCTGGTGGACTGGGCTGGGGCCGGACGCGGTGGGTGGCTCGGCCGGCGGGGCGCTGCCGGATGCGGCACTGTGGCTCGGCCGGCTGGCCGAAGCCGGCTTCCGGGCCACGCTGGCGGAACCGCTGGGCTGCGCGCCCTGGCCGGCCGTGCTGCTGGCTGCCGAACAACCGCCGCCACCGGCCGCCGCGCCGCCGGCGCCGCCGCGCAGCCTGATCCTGCACGATGCCGCCTCCGCCCCGCTTGCCCAGGCGCTGGCCGCGCGGCTGCTGCGGCGCGGCGCGCAGGTCGACAGTGCGCCGCTGGGCGACGTTCCGAAAGATCTTCGCGCTACCCGCCTGCTGGTTCTCGCCGCGCCCGAGGCAACGGCGCTGGCCGAGACGCTGGCCGCCGTGACCCGGCTGGCCGAGGCCGCGGGCGGCACCGCCAACGGCTTCGTGCTGGTGACCCAGGGCGGGCAGCAGCCGGCCGAGGGACGCCACGTGCCGGAAGCCGCGGCCCTGGTCGGATTGGCGCGGGTCCTGGCGAACGAGATGCCCGCGCTGCACCCGCGCCGCATCGACCTGGCGCCGGGCCTGGCGCCGGAAGCCGCCGCGCGCCGGCTGGCCGCCGAACTCGACCAGGCGCCTCAGGACGGCGTGGCGGAGCCGGAGGTGACGCTGGGCCCGGATGCGCGGCTGGTGCCGAGGCTGCAACCCGGCCTGGCCCCGTCGCCGCCCGGCGGGCCGCTTTCGCTCGGCATCGCCCAGCCCGGCCGGCTCGGGTCCCTGGCCTGGCAGGCGGCGCAGCAGCGCCGGCCGGGGCCGGGCGAGGTCGCGCTGCGCGTCGAGGCCGCCGGGCTGAATTTTCGCGACCTGATGTGGGCGCAGGGGCTACTGCCGGAGGAAGTGCTGGAAGCGGGCTTCGCCGGTCCCACCCTCGGCATGGAATGCGCCGGCGTGGTGGAGGCGGTCGGGGCCGGCGTGGCGCTGCGCCCGGGCACGCGCGTGTTCGGCTTCGCGCCCGGTGCGCTCGCGGCGCGCGTTATCACCCGGGTCGAGGCGATCGCGGCGCTGCCGGAGGGGCTGGACCCGGTCGAGGCCGCCACCATCCCGGTCGCCTTCATGACGGCGCTGCATGCGCTCGAGACCTGCGCCGGCCTTCAGGCCGGGGAGACGGTGCTGATCCATGGCGGCGCCGGCGCGGTGGGGCTGGCGGCGGCGCAGGTGGCGCAGGCGCTCGGCGCGCGCATCGCGATGACCGCCGGCAGCCCGGCCAAGCGCGCCTTCCTGCGCGCCCTGGGTGCCGAACTGGTGCTGGACAGCCGCGACCCGGGCTTCGCCGACCAGCTGCGGGCCGTATGGCCGGAGGGCGTGGACGTGGTGCTCAACTCCCTGGCCGGGGAGGCGATGGAACGTTCGATGGGGCTGGTGAAGCCGTTCGGCCGCTTCGTCGAACTCGGCAAGCGGGACTACGTGGAAAACCGCCGCGCGCCGATCCGCACGCTGCGCCGCAACGCCAGCTACTTCGCCGTGGATGTGGACGAGCTGCCGCGCGCCCGCCCGGCCCAGGCGGCGCGGCTGCTGGGCCAGATGCGGGACCGGTTGCAGGATGGCTCGCTGCGGCCGCTGCCGCATGCGCTGTTCGGGCCGGATGAGGTGGAGGCGGCGTTCCGCACGCTCCAGGCCTCCGCCCATATCGGCAAGCTGGTGATCCGCCCGCCGATCGAACGCCCGGCCGCACCGGCCGCCTGGGCGCCGGCCGCGGACCAGACCATCGTCGTGGTCGGCGGCACCCGCGGCTTCGGCCTGGCCGCCGCAGGGTGGCTGGCCCGGCAGGGTGCGAAGCATCTGGCGCTGATCGGACGCCACGGCGGAACCGGGGACAGCGATGCGCTGCGCGAGTTGGCTGTGCTCGGCGCCCGCGCCGCCATCCACGCCTGCGATGCGACCGATGCCGAGGCGCTGGCCGCGACCCTCGGAAAAATCCGCGCGGTGCGGCCGATCGGCGGCGTGGTGCATGCCGCGGCGGTGCTGGATGACGGCGCCGCGACGGCGATGGACGCTGCGCGCTTCCGCCGCGTGCTGGCGCCGAAGTTGCAGGCGGCAGAGAATTTGGACCGGCTGACGGCGGGCGATCCGCTGACGCTGTTCCTGCTGTTCAGCTCCGCGACCACGGCTTTCGGCAATCCCGGCCAGGCGAACTACGTCGCCGCCAATGCGGCGCTGGAGGCGCTGGCCCGCCGCCGCCGCGCCGCCGGTCGCCCGGCGCTCGCCGTGGCCTGGGGGCCGATTGCCGATGTCGGCATGCTGGCGGATGACCGGGAGAAGGCGGAGAAGCTGAACCGCCGCCTCGGCGTCGCCGGCATGGCGGCGGAGGCCGCGCTGTCCGCCCTGCCGGCGCTGCTGGCGGCCGGGGAAGCGGCGCCGCTGCTGGTGCGACTATCCACCGGGGAGGGCCGGCTTGCCCTGCCGATCATGGCGGAGCCGATGCTTGCGGCGCTGGCGGGCACCGAGGCCCCGGCCGCGACCGAGGATCTGCGCGCGCGGCTGCCCGGCCTGCCACGGGCGGAGGCGGAGGTGGTGATCCTGCGCCTGGTGACGGAGGAGATCGCGCGCATCCTGCGGCTGCCGCCGGATGCGGTGCCGGCGGAGGCGGCGGTGACGGGCCTTGGCCTCGACAGCCTGGGCGCGCTGGAGTTGCGCGGCGGGCTGGAACAGCGGCTCGGTGTGCAGGTGGCGCTGGCGGCCCTGACGGAGGAGTTGACGGTGGGGGCCCTGGCGCGGCAGATCGCGGAAGCCGCCCTGGCCCCGGCCGGCGACGAGGTGACCATCTCCACCCTGATGGAATCCTTCGAGCCGAGCGTGGATGCCGTTCAGGCGGCCGAATAGGCGAACGGGGGTTCGGCATCACGGCATGAGTCGCGGACTGGGATTCGGTCTTTCCAACACGGCGCGCCTGGCACTGGTGCAGCGCCTGGCGCGGCGGCGGGAGGGGCAGGAGGCGCAGGCCGCCTCCGACCAGCGCGGCTTCGGCGCGATCCAGGGGCTGCGCGACTACGGCCTGATGCGGGAGGCGATGGGCGCACTCGCCATCGAGAGCCCGTTCTTCCGCGCCCATGAGGGCCGCGCCGGCGCGCACAGCCTGATCGGCAACCGCGACACCATCAATTTCGGCTCCTACGACTATCTCGGCCTGAACGGCGATGCGCGGCTGCACCAGGCGGCCGGGGCGGCGATGGCGCGCTATGGCATCTCCGCGAGCGCGTCCCGTCTGGTGTCCGGCGAACGGCCCATCCATGCCGAACTGGAACGGCGGCTGGCGGCCCATTACGGCCAGGAGGCCGCGCTCGCCTTTGTCAGCGGGCATGCCACCAACGTCACGGTGATCGGCCACCTGATGGGCCCGCGCGACGTCATCGTGCACGACGCCGCCATCCACAATTCCTGCGTCGAGGGCGCCCGCCTGTCCGGTGCGCGGCGGGTATCCTTCGCGCACAACGACATCCGCGCGGCGGAGAAGGAGATGGCGGCGGTGCGGCGCAGCGCCGGGCGCGCGCTGCTGCTGGTCGAGGGGCATTATTCCATGGACGGCGATGTGCCGGACCTGGCCGGCCTGCTGCGCATCGCCCGCCAGCACGATGCCTGGCTGATGGTGGATGACGCGCACGGCCTCGGCGTGGTCGGCGCCACCGGGCGTGGCGTGTTCGAGGCGGCGGGTGTGGACCCGGCCGAGATCGACATCTGGATGGGCACGCTGTCCAAGACCCTGTGCGCCTGCGGCGGCTATATCGCGGCGCGCGGCGACCTGGTGGATTGGCTGCGCCATACCGTACCCGGCTTCGTCTATTCGGTGGGGCTGCCGCCGGCGCTGGCGGCCGCGGCGGCGACGGCGATGGACGTGATGACCGAGGAGCCGTGGCGGGTCGCGAAGCTGCAGGCCAATGCGACCCTGTTCCGCGATCTGTGCCGGGCGCGCGGCTTCGATACCGGCACCTCCCAGGGCCTCGGCATCGTGCCGGTGGTACTGGGCAGTTCGGTGCGCGCCATCCGGGTTTCCGCCGCGCTGCTGGACCTCGGCGTCAACGCGTTGCCCATCGTCTTCCCGGCGGTGCCGGAAAAGCTGGCGCGGCTGCGCTTTTTCCTGTCCGCCGAGCATTCCGAACACGATGTGCGCGACGCCGTGACGGCGCTGGTCACGGCGACCGACGGGATCGCGCCGGCCGACCTCGCCGGGTGATCTTCTCCGGTATCCGGCAGGTCGCGACGGACGCGGAGGCACGCGCCTTCCACGCCCTGCCGGCCCGGCTGCGCGGGCTCGGCTGGTCCGTGCCGCTGGCCTTCGAGGAAGCCCGGATGTTCGATCCGGCCCGCTTCGGCTTCCTGGCCGACCACCGGGTGATGCGCTTCGTCGCCTATCGCTACGGGCTGGCGGTGGGGCGGATCGCCGCCTGCGTGCCCGATGATGCCACGGCACCGGCCACCTTCGGCTTCCTGTGTGCCGAGCAGGACCCGGCGCTGGTCACCGCGCTGTTGGCGGCGGTGCGTCAATGGGTCGCGGGGCAGGGCCGGGCGGAGATGCTCGGCCCGCTGTCCTTCACCATCAACCATGAGGTCGGTGCCCAGGTCGGCTTCCACGAGCGCCCGCCAATGCTGCGCATGCCCGGCACCCCGGACTGGCTGCCGGAGATGCTGGAGGCGGCCGGGCTGGAGCCGGCGCAGGATGTCGTGGCCTGCACGCTGGACGTGGCGGAGGAACGGCATTCCGTCCGCTTCGCCGCGCTGGCGATCCGGCGCGCACCCGACATGGCTCGGCTGCGCCTGCGGCCGATGGACCGGCGCCACTACGCCACGGAAGTCGAGCGCATCGCCGCGCTGTACAACGACGCCTGGGCGGGCAACTGGGGTGCCGTGCCGCTGCGACCGGCCGAGGTCGCGGGACTTGCTTCCCTGCTCCGCCCCTTGTTGTGGAGCGGCGAGGTGGTGTTCGCCGACTGGGACCGCGAGCCGGTCGGGCTGGTCGCCGTGGTGCCGAACCTGGCGGCGGCGATGCCGGCGGATGGGCGGCTGCTGCCCTTCGGTTGGGTCCCGCTCGCGGGCGCCCTGGCCGGCCGGGTCGGTTCGGCCCGCATCCCGATGCTCGGCATTGCGTCCCGCTTCCGCGGCCATCCGGCCTCGGCGCTCGCCATGGGGGCGCTGCTGCGGGAAGCGATCGGCATCGCCGGGCGGCGCGGCTGGAAGCGCCTCGAGATCTCCTGGATCCTGGAGGACAACGCGGCGATGCGGAACGCCATGGCGCGGCTTCCGGCGCCGGTCTCCGGCCGCTGGCGCATCTGGCGGATGCAACTCTGAAATGATACGAAATTGTCCGATGGGTGTCGGGCATTGACAGTTTGACCAGCGATGACGGCTATGGGTGCCATATGGCACTGTCAGCCTTCCACGATCCGGATTTGCATCAGCCGAGGGTTCGCGGCCCGCAACGCGGGGGGGCGCGTCGCTTCCTGTTCCTGCAGGGTCCGATCAGCCCGGTGTTCGCCGAGGTTGCGGCGAGCCTTGCCGCGCGAGGGCACGACATCCATCGCATCAACCTGTCGCTCGGGGACCGGCTGTTCTGGGGGCGGGTTCCGGGCGCGCGGCCGGCACAGGATTATAGAGGCCGCCTGTCAAACTGGCCGGCGCATGTCGCCGCCTATCTCGACGCGCACGGGATCACGGACCTGCTGCTGCTTGGGGAGCAGCGGCCCTACCACCGCGCCGCCATTGCCGCCGCACGGGCCCGAGGCATCGCCGTTGCGGTCACCGATTTCGGCTACTTCCGTCCGGACTGGGTGACGCTGGAGCGTGACGGCATGGGCGGCGACAGCCACTTCCCTCGCCGGCCGGAGGCGATCCGAGCCCTGGCGGCCGGGCTGCCGCCGGCGGACCTGACCGAACGTCACCGCGACGATTTCGGCCTGCAGGCCCGCTGGGACGTGCTGTACCACCTGGCGAACCTGGCGCCCTGGCCGTTCCGCCACTACGAAAGCCACCAGTTGCATCATCCCGTCGCGACCTATTGGGGCATCGCCCGCCGCCTGCTGCGTCGCGGTCGAGAGATGGCGGAGGGTCACCGCGCACTGGAGCACGTCGGAAGCGCGCCGTTCTGGCTGTTCGCCATGCAGATGGAGACGGATTTCTCCGTTCGTGCCTATTCGCCCTATCCAGACCTCGACACGCCGATCGCCGAGGTCCTTGGCAGCTTCGCGCAGCATGCGCCGGCCACGGCGCATCTGCTGGTCAAGGTGCATCCGCTGGACCCCTGCCTGAAGCGTTGGGACCGGCGGGTGGCGCGCATGGCGGCGGCGGCTGGCGTCGCGGGCCGGGTGCATGTCGCGCATCACGGGCCGCTGGACCTGATGTTGCAGCGCGCGCAGGGCCTGATCACCATCAACAGCACGGTCGGCCTTCGCGCCCTGGTGCTCGGCCGGCCGGTGAAGGCGCTGGGCCAGGCGGTGTGGGACGTGCCGGGGCTGGCGCATCAAGGCCGGCTCGACGCCTTCTGGCCCGCAACCGCGGGGCCGGAGGTGGCGCGGCCGGACCCGGAGCTGCGCGATGCCTTCCTGGCGGCGCTGCAAGGCTCCACCCAGCTTCGCGGCGTGTTCTACGGCATTGAAGGTCGCGCCATCGCCGTCAAGGCCATCGTCGAGGCTTTGCACGCCGACAGGGTGGGGCCGATGCTGCCGGACACCGTGCTCCAGGGTTGCTCTACGACCCCGGACTGACGCGGAACCGCATCCGCCGCGCCGCCCAATCGCCCAGCCGGGGTGGCAGCAGTGCCAGCAGGCGCAGTCCGGCGGCCAGCGGCCAGGGAAAGGCGGCCCGGGGACGGCCTTCCAGCACGGCGCGCTGCACCCGCGCCGCCACATCGGCCTGGCCCAGCAGGAACAGCCGGCGGCCATGGAAGCGGGCGCCCATGGCGCTGTCGAAGAAACCCGGCGTCACCACGGTCACGGATATGCCCAGCGGGCCGAGTTCGGCGCGCAGCCCCTCGCCCCAGGCGATCAGCCCGGCCTTGCTGGCGCAATAGGCGGGGAAGTCGGGCAGGCCGCGCAGCCCGGCGACGGAGGCGACCAGCCCGATCCGCCCGTGCCGCCTGGCCCGCATTCCGGGCAGCAGCGGGCCGACCAGGTTGATGGCGCCGACCAGGTTCACCTGGACCTGGCGTGCCGCGGCCACGGCATCCTCCGGCGTGCCATCCGGCGCGGTGCCGGCGGAGGTGCCGGCGTTGGCGATCACCAGCCCGACCGGCCCGCCGGCCTCGAAGGCGGCCAGTGCGGCGGCGACGGCGGGCGCGTCGGTCACGTCGAGCACGGCGACGACGACCTGCGCGCCCCGCGCGCGGCAGTCGCGCGCCACGTCCTCCAGCGCGGTGGCCGAACGCGCCAGCAGCAGCAGGCGCGCGCCGGGCGCTGCGAAGCGCCGGGCCAGCGCCGCGCCGAGGCCGCGGGAGGCGCCGCTGATCACGACGCCCTCGGCGGTCGGGGGGCTCACTTCCAGCCGCGCAGGCGCGACAGGGCGCGGGTCAGGAAGCCCTGCACCGCGCGCAGCCGGGCGCGGCGGCCGGTCGGGAACAGCTCGGGTCGGTCCATGCGGTCCAGCAGGATCTCGGGCGGGCAGGGCAGGCCGGTCAGTGGGTCGATGTTGCGCGGGTACAGGATCAGCGCCGCCGCCACCAGTTCGTCCAGCGTCAGGACCCGGGTGCGCGGCGGCGTGGCGGGCGGGCCGTGATCCGTTGTCAGGCCCCAGCCTGCATAGAAGGGCGTGCCCCAGCAGGTCACTGGCAGGCCGCGCAGCAGAGCCTCGAACCCGGTCAGGGAAGTGATGGTGTGCACCGCATCCACCAGGCCGAACAGCGGTGCCATTGGCGCCCGGTGCAGCACCTGGTCCGCAAGGCCGGCGAGGTCTGCCTGCGCGATGCGGCCGCGGCGGAAGCCGGCCTCGATGTCGGGATGCGGCTTGTAGATCAGGAAGGCGTCCGGCTCGGCCGCGCGCACCGCCCGCAGCAGGTCGAAGTTGCGGCGGATGGGGCCGGCGCCAAGGCGGATGGAGGCATCGTCCTCGACCTGGCCGGGAACCAGGATGCGACGCTGCCCGGCCGGCGCGGCGATGATCGGGGCGTCGCCGCCGAGGTTGTACTTGGTGACGCCGCGCGCCACCACGGCTTGCCGCAACGCCGTGGCCCGCGCGAGCAGCGCGGGCGGGAAATCCGCCGTCGCCAGCAGCCGCGCCAGGTCGCTTTCCGTCGTCGGGTCGTAGTAGGGACCGCTGGAATCCACTGCGAAGGACGCGCCGGCGCGGAAGGCGGCGCCAAGGCCGGCGGAGCGGATGAAGCCATCCTCCAGCCAGCGCAGCGGAACCCCGGCTTCGGCGCAGAGGGCGGGGAGGGTCGGCGGCGCGCTGGCGCTCCAGGCCAGCACCGCGCCGCCGCGCCGTCGTGCCAGGGCGACGGCGCGGCTGGCGCGGCCGGTGAAGGTGGGCGGCGGGCCGGCCGAAGCGAGCAACGCGCGCAGGCGGTCCCGCTTGTAGGGATGGGCGCCGAGGCAGGCGGCGATGCCGCCCGATTCCGCCTGCCGCGCCCGCCACAGGGCCAGCAGGTCGAGACCCTCGGCGATGCTGCAGGGGCGGTTGTGGAACGGATCCGCGGCGCGGGTCGCGGCCAGCAATGCGGACCAGGTCGGCGCCGGATCGGCGCTGGCCAGCGGGCCATCCGCCACCGCGACTCCCGCGGCCAGCGCCAGCATGGCCAGGTCGCGGCTGGCGCCATGCAAGGTATGGGCGGCATCCAGCAGGGTCCACGGATCCCAGGGTGGGCCAGCTGTCGGAAGGCTGTCCGGCAGCACCGGCGCGCCATCCGCGAAAGGCTCCCGCGCCACCAGGACCGCAAGTCCCGAAGCGCGCAGCCTGGCAAGCAGGATGCGGGCCGCGCCGGCCAGCGCCGGGTCGCAGGGGTCGAGCAGGATACGGGTCTGGCCCGGCGCCAGCCCGGTGCCCGCGGTGCCGGGATCGGGCAGCCCCGGCGGCGCGCCAATCCGGCCCCGCACCATCGCCGCCATGGCGGCGGCGGTTTCCGGATGATGCCCCGGGGCGGAATCCGCCAGGGCGGCGCCGACCGGATCGGGCGACGGGCCGACCACGAGCAGCACCGGGACCTCCCGCCCGCCAAGCCGAGCCGGGCGGAAGGGGCCGGGCGTGTAGCCGGGCGGGGCGGAGGCGATTGGTTCCGGGTGATCTGCCGGCCACGCATCCGGCGGGCCCGGCGCAACCGCGATGACCTTCCGGTCCGGCCAGAAGGCCGGCAGGTGTGGGAATCGCAAGAGTTGCGCTTGGGGAAGACGGAGCGGCAGCAGGAAGTCGGTCCTTGTCGGCCCGGCCCGCCGGGTCGGCGAGATTCGGTCGCAGCAGGCCGCCGAAGCATTCTGCATGTATTTGCATTTTGCCTAAGTCTACTCGTTCGGCTAGTGTCCGAAATTATGACGCACCGCACACCTGCCCTTGCCCCTCACCCTGCGCGCCCGCCGGCAGCGCGGGTCACGCTGGCGCTGCTTGGACTGCTGGTGGTCAGCGGCTGCGCCCGCATGGGCAGCGAGGGCATGGCTGGCGGCGTGTCGGCGGCACCGAACGTTGCGGCGGCGTCCACCGACCCCCTGGTCGTCTTCGCCAGCCGCGCCCGTCCGGGCGCGCAGGAGCGTGTGGTGATGGCCGATGGCCAGTCCGCCCAGGTCCGGCTGGTACGCAGCTACAACGCCGCCAGCGGGCGGGAATGCCGGGAATTGATGGTCGGCTCCGGCATGATCGAGCGGCCGCGGCTGGTCTGCGCCACCGGCAATGGCGGCTGGGCGGAGGCGCGGCCCCTGCTGCGTGGCGGTGGAGCCGGCCGTCCGTGAGCGCGGCGGCCGGAGGTTCCGGGCTGCCGGAAGGATTTCCGGAACGTCGTAGCGAGTTCAGCCGGACGATCGAGGGTTTCCGGGTCCAGGGGCGGGTGATCCACGCGCTGCTGCTGCGCGAATTGCAAACGCGGTTCGGACGCGGTCAGCTTGGCTTCCTGTGGCTGTTCCTGGAGCCGCTGCTTCTGTCGGTCGGCATCTCCGTCTTCAAGCTACTGATCGGCGGCGGCGGCACCGGACCGGTGCCGCCCTTCCTGTTCGTCGTGGTCGGCTATGCCCCCTATTTCGCCTTCCGCGCCATCGTCAACCGCGCCGGCACCGCCTTCCAGGCGAACATGACCCTGATGTACCACCGGCAGGTCCGCCTGCTGGACATCATGATCGCGCGGAACCTGCTGGAGATGGGGGCGGTGACCTGCGTGCTGGTGCTGGTCGTCGTCGGCACCTCCTGGTTCTCCGCTTTCACGCCCTTCTCCATCCCGGTGCTGGTGGAGGCGATGATCCTGATGTTCGCATTTGCCAACGGGCTGGGGCTGCTGGTCGCGGCGGGTGCGGCGCGGTGGGAGATCCTGGACAAGATCGTCCATCCGCTGACCTACCTTTCCTTGCCCTTCTCCGGCTGCATGTTCGCGCTGCACTTCATGCCGCCCTCCTGGCGCGAAGCGCTGCTGTGGAATCCACAGGCCAACCTGCACGAGATGGTGCGCGACGGCATGTTCGGCGACATGATCCCGGCCTACTACGACACGACTTATGTCGTGATCTGGGTGGTCATGGTGAACCTGCTCGGCATTGCCGCGGTGCGCGCGGTGCGCGCGAAGCTCGAATTCTGACGATGCGCGCATGATCTACTTCGACCGCGTCTCCAAGCACTACGAACTGCGCGGTGGTGGCAAGAAGCACGTGCTGCGCAATGTCTCGGGTATCATCCGCCCCGGGGATGCGCTGGGCATCCTCGGTCGCAACGGCACCGGGAAGTCGACGCTGGTCCGCATGCTGGCCGGCGTCGAGCATCCCAACTCCGGGCGGATCGAGCGGCGCATGTCGGTGTCATGGCCATTGGCCCATGGCATCGGCCTGCACAACAGCATGTCCGGCGCCGATAACGCCCGGTTCATCGCCCGCATCTACAACCAGCCGGTCAAGCGCGTGCTCGACTTCGTTGAGGAGTTCGCGGAGCTCGGCCCGTACATGCATATGCCGGCCAAGACCTATTCGGTCGGCATGATGGGCCGTCTCCTGATGGGTTTGTCCTTCGCGGTGGATTTCGACTGCTACCTGATCGACGAGGTGACGGCGACGGGCGACCAACGCTTCATCGCCCGCGCCCAGGCGCTGCTTGCTGAAAAGACCCGTGGCCGGTCGCTGGTCCTGGTCAGCCACGTACCGGATCACCTGAAACTGTATTGCCGGAGCGCCGCGGTGCTGCACGACGGCAGTCTGACCTTCTTCGAGGACGTCGATGAAGCTGTCGCCACCTATAAGGCCCTCTGAGTCCCTCGCCGCCACGGGCGTTGCGCCTGGCGTCGCAGGACTTTCCGCGGAGCCGGCACGAAGGCGCCGAACCCTGGTGCCGAGCGGCGCACTGGCCTGGTTCCTGCTGCTGGTCGCCCTGCCGACGCTGTTGGTCGGTCTGTACTACGCAACCTACGCCTCAGACATGTACGAGGCTGAGGCGCGCATCCTGGTGCGCGGACGCCCGGGGGCCTCGGCCAGCGGCGGCATCGCCAGCATGATGGGCGCCGCATCGGGCACGATGCGGCCGGGGGGGGAGGAAGCGCAGGCCGTGCGGGCCTTCGTCAACAGCCTGGATGCGCTGTCTGGGCTTCGCCAACGCCTCGACCTTATCGCGATCTGGCGGCCGGAGGAGGCCGACTGGATTTCGCGCCTCTGGTACGAGGAGCCCCAGGCCGAGCAACTGATGAAATACTACCGCCGCCGGGTCACGGTGGATTATGATCTCGAAACCGGGCTCGTGACGTTGAAGGCGCTGGCGTACCGGCCGGAGGACGCCAGGGCGATCGCCACCTCTCTGCTGGAGATGTCGGAGGACCTGGTCAACCGCTTCACCGCGCGAACCTCCGAAGACACGTTGCGCGTGGGACGCGAGGAAGTGGCCATCGCGGAGCGCCGCGTCGTCGAGGCGCGTGCCGCGCTGACGGCCTTCCGCGAACGCGAGCAGACGCTGGACCCGACCGCCGCCGTCGGGTCCGCTGTCGAGACGATCGGCCGTCTGGAGGGCGCTCTGGCGCAGGCCCGGACCGAACTGCAGGAAAAGCGCGCCTTCATGCGGGCCGACAATCCGCAGATCCAGGTGCTCAACAATCGCATCGCGGCCCTTTCGGCGCAGATCTCTACGGAACGCGCGCGACGCACCAGCGGCAACGAGACGCTGACCCAGCAATTGTCGGGCTATGAGCGCCTGACGCTGGAGCGCGAGTTCGCCGAGCGGGTCTACGCCTCCGCCATCGCATCGCTAGAGGGCGCGCGGGCGGATGCGCAGCGCCAGCAGGTCTTCCTGATGCGGGTGGTGGAGCCGAACCTGCCGGAACGGTCGACCTTCCCCAAGGCCTTTTTCAATATCATGACGCTGTTCGTCATCCTGACCGTCTTCTTCGCCATCGGATGGCTGATCATGGCGGGCGCGCGTGAGCATGCGAGCTGACCGCCGGGCCTGATGTCCTTTCGCTCCAGGCATGGCGTTTCCGTTTCGGGCACGCCATGCTGCCGCCGGCCGAATTCCGGCCCGGCCTGATCCTGATCCGGACTTTCAAGCACATGCCCGCATCCGCCCGTCGCTTCCGAACCCTGCCGGTCTGCCTGGCGCTGATCCTCAGCTTGCTGCTGCCCGACCTGGCCGCGGCGCAGCTGCAGCCGCCGGGCGTGGCGGGCGCGGCCATGCGCGGCCCGGCGGTCGGTAATTTGCCGGCGCTGCTCGGCGCCACGGCCGACAACATCAACACCGCCCGTGCCGGCACCGCCACGGCGGCGGAAGGCGGGCCGGTGGCGGTGGGGCCGATCGGTGACCCGGCGCGCGCGGCCGGCCCAGCCACCGTGGTCTTCGGCGCCGCCCTGTTCACGCGCGCGCCGCCCTCGGCGACCGAGACGCCGAACCCGAATTACGTGATCCGCGCGGGCGACCGCATCTCCGTCACCATCTGGGGCTTCATCGAGGCGTCGGCCGTCGGCGTGGTGGACCCCGAGGGCAACCTGTTCCTGCCGCAGATCGGCCCGATCCGTCTGGCCGGGACCCGGTCCGGCGACGTCCAGCGGGTTGTGGAGGCCGAGGTCCGCCGGATCTATTCGCAGCAGGTACAGGTCTACGCCGTGCTGCTGAACGCGGGGCAGGTCGGCGTCTTCGTCACCGGCTACGTCCGCCTTCCGGGCCGCCACCTCGGCGCCGGGTCGGACAGCATCCTGGACTACCTGACGCGCGCCGGAGGCGTGGACCCGGGCCGCGGGTCGTACCGCGACATCGCCATCAACCGCGGCAGCCGTACCGTGGCGCGGATCGACCTTTACCGCTTCCTGCAGACCGGCCAGCTTCCCAACATCACCATGCAGGAAGGCGACACGATCGTGGTCGCGCCGCAGGGCGCAATGGTCGGGGCCGATGGCGCGGTGCGCAACAACTTCCTGTTCGAGGTCAGCGGCCGTGCCATGCCGGGCAGCGAGCTGCTGCGCCTGGCGTCGCCGCTGCCGGCCGCGACCAATGCGGTGATCCGCGGCACCCGCGGCAGCCAGCCCTTCGCCCGCTACGCCACGGTGCGCGAACTCGGCAGCCTGCAGCTGCTCGACCAGGACACCATCACCTTCATTACCGACAGCCCGGCCCCAACCGTGCGCGTCAGCGTGGAGGGCAGCCGCATCGGGCCTTCGGTCCTGATCGCGGATCGCGACATCAGCCTGTGCACGCTGCTCGACCATGTCGCGGTGGACCCGGCGCTGGCCAATACCAGCGGCGTCTTCCTGCTGCGTCCCTCCGTCGCGCAGCAGCAGGTGCGGGTGATCAACGAGGCACTGGACCGGCTGGAGCGCCAGTTGTTCATGACGGTGTCTTCCACCACCGGCGTCGCCGAGATCCGTGCGGTCGAGGCGAACCTGGTCTCCACCTATATCCAGCGCGCCCGCCGCACCCGGCCGGAAGGCCGCCTGGTGGTGATGGACCGTGCCGGGCGCTGCGCCGACGTACGGCTGGAGGATGGCGATGTCGTCGTCGTTCCGGAGCGGGTGCAGACCGTGCTGGTCTCCGGCGAGGTGATGGTGCCGCAGGCGGTTGTCTGGCGGCCGGACATGCGCATCAACGACTACGTCCGCGCGGCCGGCGGTTTCGCCGAGCGCGGCGTCGAATCCCAGGTCATGATCCGCAAGGCCAGCGGCGAGCTGATCCTGGAGCCCACCGAGGGCCCGGCGCCAGGCGATGAGCTGATCGCGCTGCCGCGGCTGGACCCGAAGAACTTCCAGATCGCGCGCGACCTGCTGAACCTGATCTTCCAGACGGCGCTGTCGGCGCGCGTCTTCATGAACTGACACCGGCGGTCGGTCTGGATGACCGCCGGTATCGCCTTGGCCACAGGCGCCGGGCGCCCGGCCGGCATGGCCGGCCGCGGGTCATCCATTGGTGCCGCTGGCATGACCTGATCCGTGCGTGATGCCGCGCCCGATTGCGGCGCGGCGTCCGGCGCGTTACCAGCATGGGACGACCGGCCCAAGGCCGGCGCCAGGCAGGGAGGCCGCGACCAATGACCCGTCCCATCTTTACCACCTTTGGCCGCCGTGCCGCGCTCGGTCTCGGGGCTGGCCTGCTGGCCGCGCCGGCGCTGCGGGCGCAGGACCGCTATCCGAACCGTCCGATCCGCCTGATCGTGCCCTGGGCCGCCGGCGGCACCACCGACATCCAGATGCGCGCGCTTGGCGAACAGGCTTCGAAGCGCCTCGGCCAGCCCATCATCATCGAGAACCGTGCCGGTGCCGGTGGCATCCTCGGCCCGCAGCAGTTGCTGAACGAGCGGCCGGATGGCTACGTGCTGGCGCAGATGCCGATCAGCGTGTTCCGCCACCCGCAGATGGCCCCGCGCGCACTGTTCAACCCGCTCGAGGACTTCACCTACGTCATCCACCTGACCGGCTACCTGTTCGGAATCGTGGTGAACGCGGACAGCCCGTGGCAGACGCTGTCGGAGTTCCTCGACTATGCGAAGGCCAATCCGGGCAAGGTGAACTACGGCACGCCCGGCGTCGGCACCTCCCTGCACATCACCATGGAACAGATCGCCGGGGCGCGCGGCGGCATCGATTGGACGCATGTGCCGTTCCGCGGCTGGGCGGAGAACAGCCAGGCGCTGCTCGGCAACCAGATCCAGGCGAGTGCTGACAGCTCCGGCTGGGCGGAACTGGTGATGTCGGGGCGCATGCGGCTGCTGGTCACCTGGTCGGCGGAACGCGCCAAGCGCTTCCCCAACGTGCCGACGCTGAAGGAAAGCGGCATCGACATCGTCTCGGCGTCTCCCTACGGCTTGGCCGGGCCGAAGGGCATGAACCCGGACCATGTGAAGGTGCTGCACGACGCGTTCCGGGAGGCGCTGTTCGACCCTGCCCATGTCGCAATCCTGGACCGCTTCGACATGGCGCCGTTCCACCTGGGACCGGAGGAGTACGCCACCTTCGCGCGCCGGCAATACGCCGAGGAGGGCGAGATGATCCGCCGCCTGGGGCTGCGCCTCTGAGGCGTCCCTCGAGCGCCGGGCGGACCGCATCCGCGGCCCGGGGCTTCGTCGCATAGGCGGCGGCGGCCATTCGGCCGCTCGGCCGGCAAGAAGCGCCGGCCGCTGGCTATGAAGGAATAGGGATGCCATCGACCGCCCATATCCGCTGCGGCGACGACCTCCGGGACCTGTTGCCGCAGGCGGGCTGGGCAGGGGACTACCTGCCGATCGCGGACCCGGTCTGCGTCGGTGCCGTTTCCGACGGCGACCTGATGGCCTATCTCGGCCAGCGCGCCCGCGTCGTCGCGCTGCATGCCGGGGTGGATGCGCAGGAGGCGCGGCTGCGGCTCGGGCGCGAATACATGGCGCTGAACAGCCTCGGGAAATACGACCGCGTGCTGTTGTGGTTCGAGCACGATCTGTGGGACCAGGCCGTGCTGATCCGCGTGCTGTCGCTGCTGGCCGGGCGGGCGCCGCTGGAGGGCCGGCTGTTCCTGATGCCGGCGGATGGCCGCCGCGCCTTCGCCCACCTGCCGGCGGAGGAACTGGCCGGGCTGGAGCCGGTGGCTCTCGGCGCCCTGCAACTGGAAGCCGGCGCCGAGGCCTGGGCCGCCTTCGCTGATCCCGATCCCACGGCGCTCGACCGGCTTTCGCGCCGCGCGCTGCCGCTGCCGCACCTGGCACCCGCACTGCGCCGGCACCTGCAGGACCTGCCCTGGCGCAACGACGGGCTGGCGCTGACGGAGCGCCTGCTGCTGCGCGCGGTGGCCGAGGGCGCCGCTGGCCTGCCCGCCGCGCTGGCTGCGCTGCAAAAGGCGGACCCGGTGTTCCAGGTGACGGACCTGATCGTGAAGGAGGTGGCGCAGCGCCTGTCCGCCGGCCCGCAGCGCCTAATCGGCCGCGACGCGCCCTGGCAGTTGACCGAGCGCGGCCGGCTGGTGCTGGCCGGCGAGGCCCGCCACCGCCCGCCGCCGCGCTTCCAGGGCGGCGTGATGGTGGGCCCCGACCCCGCCTGGTGGTGGGACCGCCGCGCCGCCGGGGTGCACGGAACGCTGTAGCGCGCGGTTCATCCGGCCAGCAGCTTCGACAGCAGATCGAGGATCCGGGCGGAGACCGGGTTCGCACGCACCGCCGCATCCACCGCCTCCGGTGCCTCGGCATAGGCCTGATGGCTGCGGGAGACGAAATCCTCCAGGTCCAGGACCTCAAAGCTGCGATCCTGCCGCAGCCGGGGCCGGAAGCGAAGGTGGCCCGCGACGCCGAGGCGGCGGGCGTGGCCAGGATAGACCGGGAAGATCGCAAGATCCGCCAGCCGGTCCGGCACCACCTCCGCGTCCTCGAGCGCCATCTCGCCGAGCCCCGCCGCGCCAGCGACCATGCGGCAGGTGTCGGCGATCGGGCGCAGGCCGGGGTGGTTGATGGTGTGCATGAAGGCCCGGCCCGCCGTTGATCCTGCCTGCGTCCAGACCGGCAGCCGGTCCGCGATGTCGTGGCCCAGGTCCCGGTAGTGTCGTAGCAACTGCGCCACGGCCGTCTCGTAGGCCTCGGCGAAGCCCAGGCGGCCGAACACCAGCGGGTTGTACAGCCGCACCGTGCGCTCCACCGGCAGGCCGAGCAGGAAGGCGGATGCGGCGATGGCCGAATGATAGACATCGAGCGGCCCGCGCAACGGCTCCCCGCCCACCACCCCGCCGGGCGGGAACAGGTAGACGCAGTCCGGGTGGAAGCCCTGGAAGGCCAGCGTCGGGATGAACCAGACCGGCAGGCCCGAGGCGGCAAGGCGCGGCTGTTCCAGCGGCCCGAACCGCGCGCCATGCACCGGATGGGCGAAGACATGCGAGAACTCGCCGAGCCGCTCACCGATCGCCGCCGCCGCGCCCACCGGATCGCCGGTAGCCCCCAGCGCCGTCAGGTCGAACAGCGTTGTCTCGACCTTCGGCAGGAAGACCCGCAGGCAATCGGCGAAGCCGGCCGCCTGGCAATTGCCGATCACCGCAAAGCGCATTGTCGTCAGCGATCCTGCAGCCCGGGGTCCAGCGCATCCTCGTCGCAGAGGATCTGCGCCAGCCTGTCGAATTCGGCGGCGTCCGCCGGTGACGCCGCCCGCGGTGCGGCGGCCGGCGCCGGCGCCACGAACGTCCCAGCCTCGCCCGTCAGGTAGTGGCGGTCGAACACCGTCATCACGGCCGCGACGCCCTCCGCCGTCACGCTGCGCAGATCCTCGGCGAAGTAGCGGCCACGCGCCTGTGGGCCGGTGATGATCTCGTAGCTGGGGAAGTAGGCGACGGACGGAAGGCGGGCGGCGGCTTCCTCGGAAGCAACGCGCAGCACCGCCTTGCTGTAGCTGCTGGCGGGCAGGACGTGGGCCGCGGTGTAGGTGGCGGCCAGCGGCACCGGGGAGACGGTCAGGATGCAGCGCAGGTCCGGATTGACCTCGGCCAGCAGGCCGAGGAAGGCCAGCAGGTCCGCCCGCACCTCGTCCAGGGTGAAGTTGTGGAAGCGGCAGGCGGCGGGGTCGGGCGGGCTGGCGAGGATGCCGGGCGCCAGCGGGTAGGCCGCGCCGTCGGCGCCGATCCAGGCTTCGGTCAGGCCGAGCGTGAATACCAGCACATCCGCCGTCTCGAACACCTGGCGCAGGGCGGCCAGATGCGGCTCGCGCGACGCCCGCACCGCGTCTGCCGTGGCGTGGCCCGCAGGGTGCAGGCCGGGCCGAAAAGCGTCGACGTAGCGGCCATCGGGGCGCTGCCAGGCGATGTCCCGCGGCTGGAACAGGCCGAAGGCTTCCTCGGACAGGCGCAGCATATGGCGGCAGGTGTAGATGTTGCCGTAGTTGGCGGCGAACAGGCCGAAGGCGGCGGCCTCCGGCGCCTCGGGCGGTGGCTCGGTGCGCACCAGCCTGTGGCCGCGGCGTTGCAGGTGGCCGGCGATGTGCTGCGCGAAGCAGCTTCCCGCCGTCGCCACGACATCGCCCGGGCCGATACCGAAGGGCACCTGCGTGACCGGGTCCATCATGCCATCCGGTACGCCTGCCACGGCGCGGCGCCAGAAGGCGGTGTCGGGAAGGCTGCGGTAGGGGTGGTCCATGCGGGCTTTCGCGAGGGGTGGCGTGGCCGGTTTAGCGCCGCAGCCGGAAGAAGTCCCGAAGCAGCGCCGCCGATTCGCTCTCCCGCACGCCGCCGACCACCTCCGGCGCATGGTGGCAGGTGGGTTGGGTGAAGATGCGCGGGCCGTGCTCGACACCGCCGCCCTTCGGATCATAGGCGCCGAACACCACGCGGCGGACGCGGAAGAAGGCGATGGCCTGGGCGCACATCGGGCAGGGCTCCAGCGTCACGTGCAGCGTCGCCTCCGGCAGGAATTTGTCGCCGATGGCGACCGCGGCGGCGCGCAGCGCCAGCATCTCGGCATGGGCGGAGGGGTCCAACCTGGCCTCCACCTCGTTGCCGGCGCGCGCCATCAGGCGGCCCCGGGCATCGGTGACGACGGCGCCCACCGGCACCTCGCCGCGCGCGGCGGCGGCGCGGGCTTCCTCCAGCGCGAGTTCCATGGGCGACATCGGCGCTGCTTTGCCTGCTGACGAGGCACGGGTCGAGCGGTTTTCCGCCATGCGGGCGTGCCGCGCGGCGGGAAGGTGCTATAGCGGGGGCATGAACAAACGCCCGGTCATCGGCGTGACCCTGGATGCGGAACCGGCCGGTGGCTGGTCGAAGCTGCCCTGGTACGCGCTCCGCCAGAACTACTTCTCCAGCATCATCGCGGCCGGTGGCCTGCCGGTTGCGCTGCCGCACCATCCGGACCTCGCTGTGGACTATCTCGATGCGATCGACGGGCTGCTGGTGACGGGCGGGGCGTTCGATGTCGACCCGGCCTTGTGGGGTGGCGGCGCGCCGCATCCGAAGGTGACGCTGAAGCCGGGGCGGACGGATTTCGAACTGGCGGCGATGCGGGCGGCGCTGAACCGGGACATGCCGGTGCTCGGCATCTGCGGCGGACAGCAATTGCTGGCGGTGGCGCTCGGCGGCACGCTCATCCAGCACATCCCGGACGAGGTGCCGGGCGCACTGGCGCATGAACAGCCGAACCCGCGCACCGAGCCGGGGCATGAGGTCTCGGTGGCGCCCGACACGCTGCTGGCCCGCATCGTCGGCGGCACCCGCATGGCGGTGAACAGCGCGCATCACCAGGCGGTCGCGACGCCGGGGCTGGGCGCCGTGGTCAATGCCGTGGCGCCGGATGGCGTGGTGGAGGGGATCGAGCATCCCGGCCACCGCTTCGCCCTCGGCGTGCAGTGGCACCCGGAATACGCCGTGGACCCGCGCGACCCGGATATCCTTGCGGCCTTTGTCGAGGCAGCACGCCGATGACCGACGAGACCAACGACAAGGACGACAACGCCGAGCGCGGCGAGCGCATCGCGAAATACCTGGCGCGTGCCGGCGTCGCCTCCCGCCGCGATTCGGAAAAGCTGATCGCCGATGGCGTGGTCAAGCTGAACGGCAAGAAGGTGGACAGCCCCGCCACCTTCGTCACGCCGGGCGACCGCGTCTCGGTTGCGGGCAAGACGGTGGCGACGGCGGAGCGCACCCGCCTGTTCCGCCACCACAAGCCGGACGGCGTGGTCACCACCCACAAGGACCCGCAGGGCCGCCCCACGGTGTTCGAGCGCCTGCCGCCGGCAATCGGCCGCGTGGTGTCCATCGGCCGGCTGGACCTGACCAGCGAGGGGCTGCTGCTGCTGACCAATGACGGCGCGCTGGCCCGCCGCCTGGAACTGCCCAGCAATGGCTGGCTGCGGCGCTACCGCGTGCGGGTGTTCGGCCACATCGACGAGCGCGCCTTCATCCAGCTGGCCCGCGGCATCACCATCGAGGGGGTCGCCTACGGCCCCATCGAATGCGGCCTGGACAGCCGCCAGGGCGGCATCGCCTGGCTGACCGTCAGCCTGAAGGAAGGCAAGAACCGCGAGATCCGGCGCGTCATGCAGCATCTGGGCTTGCAGGTGACGCGGCTGATCCGCACCGCCTACGGGCCGTTCCAGCTCGGCACCCTGCCGAAGGGCGCGGTGGAGGAGGTGCATCCGAAGGTGATGCGCGAACAGCTCGGCATTGGCGAGGTGCCGCAGAAGCGTCGGCGACGGGAGGTGGCGGAAGCCGAGGCCGCCGCCGCCGCCGCGCCGCCGCCCGATCCGGCTGCCGAAGCCACGCCGAAGCGCCCGCCCCGCCCGGGCAACATCCCGCGCGCCCGCAACGCCGAACCCAGGAAGCCCGCCCGTGCTGCGCGTAGTCGCCGGCCGCCACCGCGGGCGTAGGCTCGCCGCCCCGCCGGGCGAGACCACCCGCCCGACCAGCGACCGGGTGCGCCAGGCGGTGTTCGACATGCTGTGGCACGCGCCCTGGGCCGGGCGCGAGGCGGTGGAGGACGTTCGCGTGCTGGACGCCTTCGCGGGGTCCGGCGCGATGGGGCTGGAGGCGCTGTCGCGCGGCGCGTCGCATGCGAGTTTTCTGGAACAGGACCGCGTCGCGCTGGCCGTGCTGCGCCAGAATGTTTCTGCACTGGGCGAGGAGGCGCGCTGCTCGGTGCTGGTTGGCGACGTGCTGCGTCCGCGCGCGGCGCCGACGCCCTGCGGGCTGGTGTTCCTCGACCCGCCCTATGGGCGCGAGCTGGTGCCGAAGGCGGTCGTGGCCCTGGCGGCGGCGGGCTGGATCGCGCCGGACGCGCTGCTGGTGGCCGAGGTGGGGCGGGAGGAGACGCTGGAGGTGCCGGGCTTCGCGGCGGTGGCGGAGAGGGAACATGGGGCGGCGCGGGTGGTGTTTTTACGAGCAGCATCGCCGGCGGCAGGCCTGGCAGCCCGTCCGGCCCAAACAGCAGACGCCGAATGACGCTCCACCTCGCGGCATCCCAGTAAACAATCGGATTTTAATGTGAGAAGCGTAAATCACCGCAGATGAGTGGGACTTTCAGGAGGCACAGGAGCAATCGCTTCGTCGGTCGTGCTTACGTTGAAACTATCGAAATTGCAGAAATAGTGACATAAGTCATTGAATTTCATATGCGGCATGCCGCTTGCTCTTGACCCTCCGCTGGCAGGAAGCCAGGGGAGAGATGGTAATGCAGATACGAAAGCTGGCCATAGGATTGGGTGCCATGGTTGCGACTGCTTTGGCGGTTGCAGCGCCAGCGAAAGCCGACGTGATATTCACTTTTCAACAAACCAGCCCGACGACTTCCATACCGTTTGGCGGAACTGAACCTACAACTGTGCCAGTCTCCTTTGGGGGCAGGCTGATCGTCACGGATCAGCAGTACGCCTCAGGCTTTGATCTGCGCGCAACGAATACGGAGCCGCCGTTCACGTTCACGGATGCCGATTACAGGGCGCTACCCGACTTCCGCCTGACATTGTTCAGCCCGCTGGGGTTCGAGATCCTCGACAACCGACGGATCTTTCCGTCGACCCTGGGTACGGTGTTCCAAACGGGCTACCGGTTCACGAGCACCCCGTTTGGTACGCCGACCGGCTTTCTCGACCTGACCGGCGGCGGAAATCAGGTGGATTTTGAGATCACGCCTGATGGATTGTTCACGGCAACCTTCGGCTCGGACGACGCATTCGGCAGCATCGGCTACTGCATCGCCAACGTCTGCCAGACGAGCGGCCAGGTCCTGACGACCTTCACCGGCGCCGTGCCGGTCCCCGAGCCTGCCTCGTTGGCATTGTTCGGATTCGGGCTTGCAGCGCTCGGGGTGGCCCGGCGGCGGCGGCGCAGCGCGTAGAAGGGACGGGGCTCGCTGCGTGGGCAGCGGGCCCTCTTCTCATGACCGGCGTGCGCCGGAACACCAAAGCCAACGCACCGGCTGGGGTCTCGGATCGCGTGAGCATGCGGCGCCCCACCTGACGTCACCGCCTTGGGCAATCGGGACGCGATCCGCATCGCCAAAGGCGACCCTTGGGCTCAGGCCGAAGGCTGCCCGAGCCGCACCCCCACCCGCCGATACATCTCCGCCAGCCGGCGTTCATACTGCTCAGGCCCATACAGCGCCGCCTGCACCGGCCCCTTCGCCGCAAGCTCCGCCCGCAGCTCCGCATTGCCATCCAGCGCCTGGATCGCCTCCGCCATCGCCCTTGTGTCGTAGGGGTCCACCGTCAGCGCCGCCTCGCCCACCACTTCGGGCAGGGACGACGTGTTGCTGGTCATCACCGGCGTGCCGAGCAGCATCGCCTCCAGCGCCGGCAGGCCGAAGCCCTCGTACAGGGAGGGGAACAGCAACGCCCGGGCGCCGCGCACCAGGCTGACCAGCAGGCGGAACGGCGCGTAGTCCAGCAGGATCACGCGGTCGCGCAGCTTGCGGACCAGGCTCTGCACGCCATCGACCGGGCCGGGGTCGGACATCAGGCGGACATCGTCCTCGTAGATCAGGCCGAGTTCCTGCCGCATTTGCCAGGCCTGCTTGCCGCAGATCACCAGCGGCAACGTGCTGCCGGAGGCGAGGTAGGCCTCGATCAGCCGGCCGACATTCTTCTTCGGCTCGATGGCGCCGAAGAACAGCCAGTACTGGCCCCATTCCAGCCCGAAGGCGCCCTGCACCTCGGCGCGGGCCAGGCCCTCCGGCTTGCGCGCCAGGCGGTCCGGGATCTCGACGGACTGGTAGGTGTTGGAAACCCGCTCCGCCGGCACGCCGAGCAGGTTGATGATGTCCCGCTTGGAGGCTTCGGACACCGTCACGATGTGGTCCGCTTCCGCCGCGATGGCGCGGCAGGTGCCGAGGTAGCGGCGCTTCACGTCGAGCGTGGTGTAGGGCATCCGCAGCGGCACCAGGTCATGGATGGTGTAGATGTTCCTGGTCCCCTCCACCCGCAGCGGCAGCGGGTAGGTCCAGTGCATCACGTCCTGCCGGTCCGGCAGCCGCACCCGTCCCATCTTGCGCTTGGCGCCGAAGGTCTGCACCGCGGCGCGGAACACCTCCGGGATGTTCCACAGCGTGTCGGCGTGCGGGATGCGGGCTTCCAGACCCTTGCGGATCACGCGATCCGTCAGCGGCACGCGTTGCGCCTCCTGCCCGAAGGACAGCTTCACGCCCTGCACCGCGTCGTCGATCATGCGCTTGGCCCAGTGCGGCGGCCGCGGGCGCGCGTCGTACAGCGTCACCTCGCGCAGCAGCTCGTCCTTCCCGGCGGAGGCGCGCTGGCCGTACAGCACGCCCACCTCCGCCCCCAGCGCGCCGAGCCGGTGCGACAGGTTGCGGGCGTAGGTGGCGACGCCGGTGCCCTGGTCGAGGGCGAGGTTGTATCCATCGATGGCGATGCGCGGCTTCGACACGGGCAATCCCTTGGCTGCGCATCCAGGCAGGATGCCTCGGGTTCCTTAAGCGACGACCGGGCCGCTCCGTCAACCTCGGCGCAAGCTGACCCGACGCGCAGCGTGACACGGCTGCACCCGCCGTGTGATTCGCGCTATGCCATCCCGCGACGACATCGGGCGGGGCCAGACGCATGGACGGGGCGCGGCAGGGCGAGGGCGCGGGGCTTCTGGGCGAGGCGGATCGCCGCCGCGACGCGCGCGACTGGCGTGGCGCCGCCGAGGGCTATGCCGCCTGGCTGGCGCAGCGTCCCGATGATGGCGCGATCTGGGTGCAGCATGGCCACTGCCTGAAGGAACAGGGCGATCTGGCGGGCGCCATCGCCTCCTACCGCCAGGCGCAGCGGGCGCGGCCGCAGGATGCGGATGTGGCGATGCAACTCGGCCATGCGCTGAAGCTGGCCGGGGATCGCGGCGCGGCGCGGCAGGCCTATGCCCGCGCGCTGGACCTTGCGCCGGACAGCGACCAGGCCTGGCGCGAAGTGGCGGCGCTGCTGACGCAGGGCGGGCTGGGAGAGGCCGATGCGGGCGGCCTGACGCTGCTCGGCGACCTGTCCGTGGTGTTCGACCTGTCCGACCTGCTGTCCTGGTTCGGCAGCCACCGCGCGCCTTCGGGCATCCAGCGGGTGCAGATGGAGATCGTGGTGCCGGCGCTGCGCGGCGGCACGGTGGCAACGACGGTTCTGCTGGCAGTGTTCGACGCCGCGGCCGGCCAATGGCGGGCCCTGCCGCGCGAAATCTTCCTGCGCCTCGCCAACCTGTCCCGTGCCGGGGCGGACCCGATGGATGCGGCGTGGCGGGAGGTGGTGGGCCTGGCGCAGCAGGCCGTCGCGGCGGCGCCGGAACTGGCCTTCCCACCGGGCGCCTGGCTGGTGAACCTCGGCTCCTCCTGGTGGCTCGGCGACTACAACCTGGCGCTGCGGGCGGCCAAGGCGCGCCATGGGCTGCGCTACGCGGCGCTGGTGCATGACTGCGGGCCGCTGGTGGTGCCGGAACACAACGATCCTGCGACGGTGGCGCAGTTCGCACGCTGGTTTGCCGGGCTGGGCGCGCATGCGGATCTGTTGCTGGCGGTGTCCGACGCCACGCGGAAGGACCTGGAACGGCTGCGCGCCACGCTGCTGCCCGGTCTGCCGGCGCCGCCGGTCGCCGTGCTGCGGCTGGATGCGGCGCCGAGCTGGGCCAAGGCTGGCCAGGCGCCGGCGACGCGGCCGCATCCCGGCGTCGCGGCGCTGGCCGGGCGCCCCTACGCGCTGTTCGTCGGCACGCTGGAATCACGAAAAAACCACCTGTTCGTGCTGAACGCCTGGTTGGCGCTGATCCGCCGGCACGGCGCGGCCAAGCTGCCGCTGCTGGTCCTGGCCGGCCGACCCGGCTACCTGTCGGAACCCGTGCTTGCCCTGCTGCGCAACGCTCCGGCGCTGCGGGACGGCGTGCGGCTGCTGTCGGACGTGCCGGATGCGGCGCTGGCCGGCCTGGTCGGGGGCGCGCTGTTCAGCCTGTACAATTCCTTCCACGAGGGCTGGGGCCTGCCGGTGACGGAGGCGCTGTCGCTCGGCAAGGTGGTCCTCGCCCCGGACCATAGCGGGCTGCTGGAAGCCGGCCTGGGCCTCGCGCTGCATTTCCGCCACCAGAGCGAGCCGGACTTCCTGGATGCGGTGGAGAAGCTGGTCTTCGACCCGGCCTTCCGCACGGCGCAGGAGGCCAAGGTGAAGGCTGGGCTGCGCCTGCGCGCCTGGCCTGACGTGACGGGCGACCTGTTCGACCGCCTGGTCGCGGCACCGCCCGCGGAGGAGGCGTCGTTGCCGGCGGCACCGGGCCTTGTGCTGGGCCTGGGCGAGGTCGCGGCGCCGCTGCCCACCGCCGCCATGGCCCGCGCCGACCTGCTGCGCGCCGGAGAGGGCTGGCACCGCGCCGAGGCCTGGGGCTGCTGGACCCGCCCCGGCCGCGCCCTGCTGCGCCTGCCCGTGGCACCGGCCACCGACCGATCGGGCGATACCCTGCGCCTGCACCTGATGCTGCGTGCCCCCACCCGGCCGCAGCGCGTGGTGCTGGCGACCCCGGGGGTGGAGCCGCTGGTCCTGGAACTGGCGGCCGGGGCGCGGGCCGTCGCCGCGCTGGAACTGCCCGCCACGCCCGGCCTGCTGGAGATCGCGATCGAGGCCGATGCTGCGCCGGCCTCGGCCGAGCCCGGCGCGCCCGAGGTCGGAGTCGGGGTGGTCTCCATCATGGTCTGCGCGGCGGAGGACCTGGCGGCGCGGCTGGCCTATCTGGAACGCCAGCGCTTCGTCTGGCCGGAGCCGGTCTGAGGCCCCGGACCTGGGACGTCAGTCGGCCGAGCGGCGGCGGCCCACCAGGACCAGGGCGGACAGGCCCATGCCGAACAGGGCCAGCGACATCGGCTCCGGCACCGCGACGGCCGCGGGGCGGGCATTCGGAATGTGCGTCGCGGTCAACTGGCCGGTGAAGGTGCAGGCGCCGCTGGTGAAGCAGGGGCCGCCGCGATCCGTGCTGTAGACCCCGCTGACGCGGCCATCGGCGCCGAACACCAGGTCGGTATTCGATTCGCTGTCGTTGTAGGCGACGGTTCCGGTTGGGAACAGCGCGCCGGGCGTGCCGAGCAGGCCGAAGGAATAGTACTGCCCGTTGCCGGGGTTGCGGTTCGGCGTGACGAATCGCGGCAGGTCGCCGATGACGGCGCGGCCTCGGTCGAAGGTCGCGAAGAAGATGTCGATCAGCCCAGCCGGTGGCGCGCCGGCGGACGGCGCATTGTTGTCGGCGCCCAGGCTGTAGGGCGCACGCACCAACTGGTCCGCCAGGATGAAGCTGCCGGTCGTGAACACGTCGTTCGGGCCATCGGGGCCGTAATCCGACCCCGTCGCGATGGTCGGGCCGGTCTGGGTGAAGCTGTAGACCATAGCGGCCGATGCCGGATTAATAATCAGCGGCAGCACCGCCCCAACTACAGCAAGCCTGATTGATCGCATCCGTGTCTCCCGTGCCGGCGAACAGCCCAACCCGGTTGAAACTTCAGCCTAGGTGAACGTCCCACTGTCACCATGGGCAATTGCGGATCGGCCTTCTCGTCAAAACAAGGTGATTTATTTGTTTTGCACAGGGCGATAGTTTCGCACGCGCCCGGGCGCTTCGGTTGTATTTCTGGTGTTATTTTCGGATGCCGCCCGCACTGATGCGCGTCGCGCGCCGCTACAGGGCGCGCCAGCCGATATCCCGCCGGCAGAATCCGGCCGGCCAGTCGATCGAATCGACGGCGGCGTAGGCGGCATCGCGCGCCTCGTGCAGGGTGTCGCCCGTGCCGGCCACGACGATCACGCGGCCCCCATGGGCGCGCAGCACGCCCTGCGCGTCACAGGTCGTACCGGCGTGGAAGATCATCGCCCGCCGTGCCGCGGCGTCGAGGCCGTGGATCGCCGTGCCGCGGCGTGGGGTGCCGGGATAGCCCTCGGCGGCCATCACCACGACAAGGCTGTGGCGGCTGGACCAGTCCAGGCTGTGGCCGGCCAGCTTTCCGGTGGCGGCGGCGTGCAGCACGGGTAGCAGGTCCGATTGCAGCAACGGCAGCAGCGTCTCGCATTCCGGGTCGCCGAAGCGGACGTTGTACTCGATCAGCCGCGGCCCCTCGGCGGTCAGCATCAGCCCGGCGAACAGGACGCCGCGGAAAGGCGTGCCACGGCGCGCCATCTCGGCCAGGGTCGGGCGGATGAAGCGGTCCATCACCTCGGCCTGCAAGTCCGGCGTGAAGGCGGGGGCGGGTGCGTAGGCGCCCATGCCGCCGGTATTGGGGCCGGTATCGCCCTCGCCGACGCGCTTGTGGTCCTGCGCGGCCCCGAAGGCCAGCGCCTCCGTGCCGTCGCAAATGGCGAAGAAGGAGACCTCCTCGCCGGCCAGGCACTCCTCGATCACCACGGCGGCGCCGGCGCTGCCATGGATGCGGTCCTCCATGATGGCGGCGATGGCGGCCTCCGCCTCGGCCAGCGTTTCGGCCACCACCACGCCCTTGCCGGCGGCCAGGCCATCGGCCTTCACCACGATGGGCGCGCCGGTCTCGCGCAGATACGCGCGGGCGGCGCCGGCCTCCTCGAACCGCTGCCAGGCGGCGGTCGGCACGCCGGCGGCATCGGCGACCTGCTTGCAGAAGGCCTTGCTGCCTTCGAGCCGCGCGGCGGCGGCGGAGGGGCCGAAGCAGGCGATGCCGGAAGCCGCAAGCTGATCGGCCAGCCCGAGGGTCAGCGGCGCCTCCGGCCCGGCGACGACGAGGTCCACCGCCTGGTCGCGGGCGAAAGCGACCAGGGCGGCGATGTCCTCGGCGCCGATGGGGACGCATTCAGCCAGGGCGGCGATGCCGGGATTGCCCGGCGCGCACCATAGTTTCGCCAGCCGCGGCGACTTCGCGATCGCCCAGCACAGCGCATGTTCCCGGCCGCCGCCGCCCACCACCAGCACCCGCATCGCGGCCCCCCTGACATCCCGCCGCCTCCTAGCATAGGGTCGGGAGATGGACACGACGCAGCCCCCCGCTCTGAACGGCCCCGCCTCCAACGTTCCCGAATACGCGGTTTCCGAGATCGCCGGCGCGGTGCGCCGCACGCTGGAGGGCGCCTTCGGCCGTGTCCGCGTGCGCGGCGAGATCTGCGAGGCCAAGCGCTACCCCTCCGGCCATTGGTACCTGTCGCTGAAGGACGAGAACGCGAAGCTGGAATCGGTGATCTGGAAGACCACCGTGCCGCGGCTGGCCTTGCAGCCGGAGAACGGCGTGGAGGTCATCGCCACCGGCCGCATCACCACCTATGCCGACCGTTCGAAGTACCAGCTGGTGATCGACCGCCTGGAATTCGCCGGCGAGGGCGCGCTGCTCGCCCGCATCGAGACGCTGCGCAAGAAGCTGCTGGCCGAAGGCCTGTTCGAGGAGGACCGGAAACGTCCGCTGCCGCGCCTGCCGCTGGTGATCGGCGTGGTCAGCAGCGAGGCCGGCGCGGTGATCCAGGACATCCGCACCACGATCCTGCGCCGATTTCCGCGCCGGATCATCCTGTGGCCGGTCGCCGTGCAGGGGATGGGCGCGGCGGACAAGATCGCCGCGGCCATTGCCGGCTTCAACGCGCTGCCCAAGGGTGGGCCGATCCCGCGGCCCGACGTCATCATTGTGGCGCGCGGTGGTGGCAGCCTGGAGGATCTGATGGCCTTCAACGAGGAGGTGGTGGTGCGCGCCGCCGCCGCCTCCGCCATCCCGTTGATCTCCGCCGTGGGGCATGAGACCGACACCACGCTCATCGATTTCGCCTCCGACCGTCGGGCGCCGACGCCGACCGCCGCGGCGGAACTCGCGGTACCGGCGCGGGCCGACCTGCTGGCCGATCTGGCGCAGCGGGAGGCGCGGCTGCGCGGCGCCATGGTTCGGCAGATGCGCGCCGCCGAGACCATCCTGCTGCGCCTGGAACGCCGCCTGCCGGACGTGCCGGCCCGCGTCACAGATTTGCGCCGCCGGTTGGACGAGGCGGAGGAATGCCTGGCCCCGGCGCTCGCCGGCTTCGTGCGGCGGCGGCACGATGCGCTGGCCCGGCTGCCGGTGCCGCACCCCCGCGCCGCCATCGCCGCACGACGCGCCACGCTGGCGCTGCTGGAGGGGCGGAAGGGTGCCGCCTTCGCTCGTCAGGTGCAGCGTGCCCGCGGCGCCCGTGCGGTCCAGGCATTCTCCGTGGCGCCGCTGGCCGGCCTGCTGCGGGAGAAGGCGTCCCGGCTCGCGGGCCTCGCGGCGCGGTTGGAGGCGGGGTCCTACCAATCCGTCCTCGCCCGCGGCTTTTCCCTCGTCCGGGATGCCGAGGGCCATGCCCTGACGCGGGCCGCGCAGGTGGGACCCGGCCAGAAACTTGCGATCGCATTCGCCGATGGCGAGGTCGCGGCCACCGCGGACGGACCGCCACAGAAGCGAGGCCGAACGCGGGGAAAGCCGCCGGAACAGGAGACGCTGCTGTGATCGGACGCCGAATCCTGCTCGCCGCCCCCGCGCTGATGCTGGCGCGTGGGGCGGAGGCCATCGAATGGCGCGGCGATGCGGCGCAGGGCGCGCTGGTGCTGGGGCGGGCGGAGCCGGGAACGCGGCTGGCGCTGGATGGCCGCGCTGTGCGCGTTTCGCCGCGCGGCGACTTCGCGCTCGGCTTCGCCCGCGACCATGGGGCGGAGGCGCGGCTTGCCGTGACGCATCCCGGCGGCCGCGTGCAGACGCTGCGCCTGCCGGTAGAGCCGCGCGACTGGGACGTGCAGCGCATCACCGGCCTGCCGCCGGGCCTGGTGACGCCGAACGAGGCGGCGCTGCGGCGCATCACGGCGGAACGCGCGCAACTGGCGGCGGCGCGGGCGCTGGACAGCGCCGGCACCGATTTCACCGAGGCCATGGCCTGGCCGGCACGCGGGCGCATCAGCGGCATCTTCGGCAGCCAGCGCATCCTGAATGACCAGCCGCGCCAGCCGCATTACGGCCTGGACGTCGCGGCGCCCACCGGCACGCCGATCAGCGCGGCACTCGGCGGGCGGGTCAGCCTCTCGGGCGATTTCTTCTTCTTCGGGCAGATTCTCGTCATCGACCATGGGCATGGGGTGAACACGCTGTATGCGCACCTCTCGGAACGGCTGGTGCCGGAAGAGGCGCAGGTGGCACGCGGCGATCGCATCGCGCGGATGGGCGCGACCGGCCGCGTCACCGGGCCGCACCTGCATTTTTCATTGTCCTGGTACCAGACCTTTCTCGATCCCCAGCCGTTGTTGCCGCACGAGCAAGGATGAACCGCCATGCCTGAGACGCGCTTCGCCACCTACCCCTCGCTGGCCGGAAAGGTCGTGCTGATCACCGGCGGGGCCTCCGGCATCGGGGCGGAGCTGGTGGCGCAATTCGCCGCGCAGAAGTCGCGCGTCGCCTTCCTCGACTTCAACGATCCGCCGGGGCGGGAGATCGCCGCCGCGACCGGTGCGCTGTTCCTGCATTGCGACCTGCGCGACATCGCGGCGCTGCGGGCGGCGGTGGCGCAGGTGGCCGAACAGCTCGGCCCGGTGCAGGTGCTGGTGAACAACGCCGCGCGCGACGACCGCCACAAGCTGGACGATGTGGAGCCGGAGTACTGGGACGAGCGCATGGCGACCAACCTGCGCCACCAGTTCTTCTGCGCCCAGGCCGTGGCACCGGGCATGCGCGCCGCCGGGGCCGGGTCGATCATCAACATGGGCAGCGTCAGCTGGATGGGCGGACAGGGCGGCATGCCCGCCTACACCGCCGCCAAATCCGCCGTGCGCGGCCTGACGCGCGGCCTGGCGCGCGACCTCGGCGTGGATGGCATCCGGGTGAACGAGTTGGTGCCGGGCTGGGTCTTCACCGGGCGGCAGGAAGCGCTGTGGGCAACGCCGGAGGGTGTGGCGCGGCACATGGACAAGCAGGCGATCAAGCGAAAGGTCATGCCACCCGACATCGCCCGCATGGCGCTGTGGCTGGCCGCCGATGACAGCGAGATCGTCACCGGCCAATACTTCGTGGTGGATGGCGGCGCCATTTGATGTTGCCTGCCTCAGGCGCCGGCGCTTCGCTTGGCTCGCCGCATAAGCGGCGGGCCACGTTCGTGGCCTCGTCCGGCTGTGCCGGCCGCAGGGTGGGATGCCTTGGGCGCGGGGCCTACCGCAGCGGCAGCGCGTAGATCAGCCCGCTATCCGTCCACAGCCGGTTCGGCCCGCGCGGCAGGTTCACCGGCGTGCTCGGTCCAAAGTGCCTGTCGTAGATCTCGCCGTAATTGCCCAGCGTGCGCACCACGTTGTAGGCCCAGGCCGGGTCGAGCTTCAGCGACTGGCCAAGCTCGGGCGTCACGCCCAGCAGGCGGCGCGTGTTGGGGTTGACGCTGGTGCGGCGCCTTTCCTCGGCATTCGCCCGCGTCACGCCCTGTTCCTCGGCCTCAATGACGGCGTAGGTGTACCAACGGATCAGGTCATACCATTCGTCGTCGCCGCGACGCAGATAGGCGCCGTAGGGCTCCTTCGAGAAACGCTCGTCCAGGATGGTCCAGTCCGCCGGCCGCGGCATCGAGGACCGCACGCCTGCAAGCTGGGAGGCATCGGTGCCGAAGGCGTCGCAGCGGCCGGCCTGGAGCGCGGCGCTGGCCTGGTCCGTGCGCTCGTACAGCACCGGGGTGAAGGGCACGTTGATGGAGCGGAAGTAGTCCGCTGTCACCTGTTCGTTCGTGGTGCCCTGGATCAGGCAGATGGTTGCGCCACGCATGTCTGCGACCTTCGACACGCCGAGGTTGGCGCGGATCATGAAGCCGTGGCCATCGTAGAAATACGTCACCGCATGGCGCAGGCCGAGCGTGGTGTCGCGCAACATCGTCTGCGTCGAAGTGCGGAACAGCACGTCCACTTCGCCCGAGCCCAGCGCGGTGAAGCGCGTGGAGGAAGACAGTGCGACGAAGCGGACCTTGCTGGGGTCGTTGAAGATGGCGACGGCGACGCCGCGGCACAGATCCACATCCATGCCCTGCCATTCGCCGCGGCTGTCCGGCAGCGCGAAGCCGGCAACGCCGGTATGGATGCCACAGACCACCATGCCCCGCGCGCGGATCGCATCGAGTGTCGGCCCGGCCTGTGCCGGCTGGATGAACGCCGCGCAGGCGCCAACGAACGCGGCCGCGAGGCCTCGTGCCCAAGACATTGTTTGAACCCCCTGTTTGGATCGAGGGCCGATGGTCCTGCCGCTTCCGACGCGCTGTCAATCCACTTGCGAAGCGGGCAAAGAAAAACCCCCGGCGAAGTCATTCGCCGGGGGCCTTGCATGGATCCTGTGGCGTTGCCGCCTTGGGTCTAGTGACTCGCCGCCGCGCTGGCGGTGGCGATGATCCAGCCCGCGGAACGGACGCCCGCATTGATACCATGAGACACTGGATCACCTCCTTTCGGTTGTTGCCTGATGCCTGACATGATGGGGAGGCTTTCCGGCATGTGCAAGGAAAGTTTCGCTGTCAGCCCACGCCGTCCCGCGCCTGGGCGCGCAGGATGTGCTTCTGGATCTTGCCGGTGCTGGTCTTCGGCAATTCGGCGAACACCACGTGGCGCGGCACCTTGAAGCTGGCCAGCCGGCCCTTGCACCAGGCGATCAGATCCTCCGCCGTCGCCGCGGCACCCGGGCGCAGCTCGACGAAGGCGCAGGGCGTCTCGCCCCATTTCTCGTCGGGCCTTGCCACCACGGCGGCGACGGCGACGGCCGGGTGTTTGTAGAGCGCGTCCTCGACCTCGATGGAGGAGATGTTCTCGCCGCCCGAGATGATGATGTCCTTCGAGCGGTCCTTGAGCTGGATGTAGCCATCCGGGTAGGTCACGGCGAGGTCGCCGGTGTGGAACCAGCCGCCTGCGAAGGCTTTTTGCGTTGCGGCTTCGTCCTTCAGGTAGCCCTTCATGACCACGTTGCCGCGCATCATCACCTCGCCCATCGAGGTGCCGTCGGCGGGGATCGGCGCCATGCTGTCGGGGTCCATGACGGTGAGGCCCTCGAGCGCGATGTAGCGCACGCCCTGGCGCGCCATCAGCGCGGCCTGTTCCTGCGCGGTTTTCCAGTCCCAGCTGCTGTTCCATTCATTCACCACGGCGGGGCCGTAGCATTCCGTCAGACCGTAGACGTGGCAGACGGCGAAGCCTGATTCCTTCATCGCGCCCAGCACCGCCTCGGGCGGCGGCGCGCCGGCGGTGACGAACTGCACCTGGTGGGGCAGGGGGCGCTTCTCGGCCTCGGGCGTCGCCAGCAGCGTCGCCATGACGATCGGCGCGCCGCACATATGCGTCACGCCTTCCCGCGCCATCAAATCCCACATCGCATTGCCGCGCACCGCGCGCAGGCAGACATGCGTGCCGGCCTGCGCGGTGATGGACCAGGGGAAGCACCAGCCGTTGCAGTGGAACATCGGCAGCGTCCAGAGGTAAACCGGATGCTTGCCGATGCCGGCCGAGAGCATGTTGCCGATGGCGAGCAACTGCGCGCCACGATGGTGATACACCACGCCCTTCGGCCGCCCGGTGGTGCCGGAGGTGTAGTTCAGGGAAATCGCGTCCCACTCATCCCCCGGCATCGGCCAATCAAACGTGTCCGAACCTTCCGCAATCAGCGATTCGTAGTCGATGGCACCTTCCAGCCGATTGGCACGGGCGGCGTCGCTGGCCTCGGGATCATCCACCTCCACCAACAGCGGCCTCACCTGGCATTGCGTCAGCGCCATGCGGGCAAGCGGCGCGAACTCCCGGTCCACCACCAGCACCTTCGCCTCCCCGTGGTCGAGGCAATAGGCGATGGTCGCCGCATCGAGCCGCGTGTTCAGCGTGTTCAGCACGGCGCCCGCCATCGGCACGCCGTAGTGGCATTCCAGCATCTCCGGGATGTTCGGCAGCAGCACCGCCACCGTATCGCCGCGCACCACGCCACGCCGCGCCAGCGCATCCGCCAGCGCCACGCAGCGGGCGCGCAGCTCGCGGTACTTGCGGCGCACCTGACCGTGCACCACCGCGACATGGTCGGGGAAGGTGGTCGCGGTGCGCTCCAGGAACAGCAGCGGCGTCAGCGGCTGGTGGTTCGCCGGCGTGCGGGGCAGGGCGTCATAGTCGGATGCGGCCATTCTGGATTTCCTCGGACGGTCTTGGCGCCGCGCCGAAACTGGAACGGCGCCCCCCGCATTGGCAATGATCTGCCGCAACCGCGCGGGGCGGCAAGCGGCGGCGTCAGCGATCCTGCCAGACCGGCTTACGCTTGCCGAGGAAGGCCGCGATTCCCTCCGCCGCATCCTCGGCCATCAGGTTGCAGGCCATCACCCCGGCGGCATGCACATAGGCCTGGGCCAGCGGCAGGGCGCGCTGCGCGTGGAACGCCGCCTTGCCGAGCCGCACGGCATGGGCGGAGCGGGCGGCGATATGCGCGGCCAGGGCCTCCGTCGCCTGCGTCAGCCCATCCGCCGGAACAACGCGGTTCACCAGGCCGAGCCGGCGGGCTTCCTCGGCGCCGACCATCTCCCCGGTCAGCAGCATCTCCAGCGCCGGCTTGGCGGCGATGGCCCGCGACAGGGCGACGGCCGGGGTCGAGCAGAACAGGCCGATATCCACCCCCGGCGTGCAAAACCGGGCAGCTTCGCTGGCCACCGCCAGGTCGCAGCTGGCGACAAGCTGGCAGCCGGCGGCGGTGGCGACGCCCTGGACCTCCGCGATCACCGGCTGCGGCAGGGCGACGATGGCCTGCATCACCTCCGCGCAGCGCTGCATGGCGGCGTCGTAGAAGCCTTGGCCGGCATCCTCGTCGTTGCGATGCGCGGTGATCTCCCGCAAATCGTGACCGGCGCAGAACACCGGGCCGGCGGCGGCCAGCACCACCACCCGCGGGCCGCTGTCCTGGGCGATCTCGGACAGGGCGTGGTGCAGCGCGCCCAGCATGGCGAAGGACAGGCTGTTGCGGCTGTCCGGGCGGTTGAGGGTCAGGCGGGTGATGCCGGCCTCGCTGTCCTGCCGCAGCAGCAGGGGAGTCGAGCCGTCAGGCATGGGCCTGGCTTTGCATGTTGGCGTTCCCGTCATTGGCAGGCCGCTTCGGCCGGCGCGCAGACTGCGCCGCGGCCGGGGCCGGATGCAACCTTTTCAAAGCCGATTCAAGCCACTGGACCCCCGCTGGCCGGCGCTCAAGGCACCAGCGCCCGGGCCAGCGCCGGTGCGTGGAAGCGCTTCTCCATGCGCTGCTGCGCGGCGACCAGCTGGAAGCGCAGCGCGCCGGTGATGGCGACCGTCTCCCCGCGGCGCTGGTCGGGATGCACCGGCAACGTGGCCAACAACGTGGCCTGGGCGTTGATCGGGCGCCGGTCCGCGCCCTGCGGGGGTGCCACCTGCTGGGCCCGCAGATGGGCCTCCAGCGCCGCGCCCGCCGCATCCAGCGTGGCGCGCTCCGCCTCCGGAGCCGGCGACTGGTCGAGGAAGTCGCGGCCGATGCGGGCGAGGGAAGCGGCCAGATCCGGCTCCGCGCCCGGGGCATGCGGGCGCAGCCAACCCTCCGCCAGGGCTAGGATGTCCGGAGTCGCGGCGGCGAAGGTCTGCCAGCGGCAATGCGCCAGGGCCGCGAGGAAGTCCGGATCCTCGAAAAGCAGTCGTTCCGTTAATCCGGCCTTCACTCGGCAGTAATCCACCGCCGGCTTCTGCGCGACGAAGGCCGCCTGTTCGCCCAGAAAACGGGCGAAATCAGCCGCATCCTCGCTCGGAGGCTGGTAAAAGTGGCGCGTCAGCCACGACAGCATTGCGAATAAGCTCCCAGAACAGCAACGATGTTGCGAGGTGGTTTCAGACCATGATAGCCACCGAGACAGCGAAATTTCACCGGGCACGTACTGCAAACGGTGAATGCCGGGCCAAGCCGGTCGAGCAGGGGAGAATGGGGTATGCCGCTTGTGGAAGACACGAGGGGTCCACGCGGGCCAGTTTCGGCCAAGGTGGACCCGGGTGTAGATAAGGCGACGGGGGATGCCTATTGGCGCCGCACCTCCAGCCTGATGTGGATCATGATGGCGATCTGGGCCATCGCGGGCTTCGGTGTGCACCTGTTCGCCACCAGCCTTAACACCATCGTCATCCTGGGCTTCCCGCTCGGCTTCTACATGGCAGCGCAGGGCAGCCTGATCATCTTCGTCGTCTCGCTGTTCTGGTTCGCCTCCCGCCAGAACGCGATCGACGAGGAATTCGGCGTGGAGGAGGAATAGCCATGTCGGATTCCCCGAAAAGCGCCGACAGCGGCGACTTCCTGTCCAATCTTGGCCGCGTCTACGGCTGGTACACCGGCGGCTTCGCCGCCTTCGTGCTGGTCCTGGCGGTGCTGGAACAGGTCGGCGTGCCGAACCGGATCATCGGCTACCTGTTCGTCTTCCTGACCATCGGCGTCTACGCGCTGATCGGCTACCTCTCGCGCACCGCGCAGGTGTCGGAATACTACGTGGCGGGCCGGCGGGTCCCGGCGCTGTACAACGGCATGGCGACGGGTTCGGACTGGATGTCCGCCGCCTCCTTCATCGGCATGGCCGGCACGCTGTACCTGCAGGGCTATGACGGCCTTGCCTTCGTGCTGGGCTGGACCGGCGGCTACGTGCTGGTGGCGATCCTGCTGGCGCCCTATCTGCGCAAGTTCGGCGCTTACACCGTGCCGGACTTCCTGGGCGCGCGGTACGGCGGCAACCTGGCGCGGTTCTGCGGCGTCATCGTGCTGATGTCGGCGTCCTTCACCTATGTCGTGGCGCAGATCTTCGGCACCGGCATCATCGCGTCCCGCTTCCTCGGCATCTCCTTCGAGGTCGCGGTGTTCGTGGGCCTCGCCGGCATCCTGGTCTGCTCCATGCTCGGTGGCATGCGCGCCGTCACCTGGACGCAGGTGGCACAGTACATCATCCTGATCATCGCCTACCTGCTGCCGGTCGTGCTGCTGTCCGCCAAGGTGACGGGCGTGCCGATTCCGCAGCTGATGTACGGCCAGGCGCTCGAGCAGATCGAGCTGCTGCGCACGACGAAGGAGGCCCTGGCGGGAGCGCCATCCCACGTCACGCCGTTCATCAACTCCGACCCCTTGAACTTCTTCGGGCTGATCTTCTGCCTGATGATTGGCACGGCGGCGCTGCCGCATATCCTGATGCGCTACTTCACCACGCCATCCGTGCGCGATGCGCGGAAGTCCGTGGCGTGGAGCCTGTTCTTCATCTTCCTGCTGTACTTTACCGCGCCGGCCTATGCGGCCTTCGCCAAGCTGGAAGTCTTCACCAACGTCATCGGCGCGCCGATCGCGAGCCTGCCGGAATGGGTCAGCATCTGGACCAACATCGGCCTGGTGCGGGTGACGGATGCGAATGCGGACGGCATCCTGCAGTTCCGCGAATTCGTCATCAACGCCGATGCCATCGTGCTGGCGACGCCGGAAATCGCCGGCCTGCCCTACGTCATCGCCGGCCTGGTCGCCGCCGGTGGCCTGGCGGCGGCGCTGTCCACCGCGGACGGATTGCTGCTGGCCATCGCCAACGCGCTGAGCCATGACATCTACTTCCGGATGATCGACCCGAAGGCGAACGCCAAGCGCCGCCTGACCATGGCGCGTGTTCTGCTGATCGCCGTCGCGATCGTCGCGGCCTGGGTGGCCAGCACACGGCCCGCCGGCATCCTGGCCATGGTGGCCTGGGCCTTCTCCATCGCCGCATCTGGGCTGTTCCCGGCGCTGGTGATGGGTGTCTGGTGGAAACGCACCACCTCCGCCGGCGCCGTCGCCGGCATGATCGTGGGCTACGGCGTCTGTCTGTTCTACCTGATCGGCACGCAGTACTACGGCATGCCGCTGTGGTTCGGGGTGCGGAACATCTCCTGCGGCCTGTTCGGCATCCCGGCCGCCTTCCTCACCACCTTCGTCGTCAGCCTGATGACGCCGGCACCGTCCCAGGCGATGCAGGACTTCATCGACAGCATCCGGACGCCGCGCGGCGGCGTGCGCATGGTGGGTGGGGAGAAGGTGCTGGACTGACAGGCGCCTGTATGCCTGAACCACGGGCGGGGCGCCGAAGGGTGCCCCGCCCTTCCTCTGTCCGCAGCCTTTTCCGGTGACCGATGGACCAGCCGCATTTCATCCTCGGGCACCTTCCGTTCTGGCTGGTGACCTACAGCCTGGCCGTGGTCGGCTGGACGCTTTTCGGCCGTTTCCTGATGCAGTTCTTCATCGCCCCCGACAGCCGGCTGTACATCTGGCGCTGGTTCCGCCTGCTGACCGATTGGGCGGTGCGCGCCGCGTCCTGGCTGGTGCCGCGCTACGTCGCGCCGCAGTATCTGCCGCTGGTCGCAGCCTTCTGGATCTTCAGCTTCCGCATGGCCTTCGGCATCTTCATGTGGTCCGCCGGCTGGGCGCCGCGGCTGGCGCCGGCTTGAGCATGATCCGATGAGCCCACAGACGCTGTTCCTGGTCGCGATGACGGCCAGCCTGCTGACCGGCATGACCAGCCCCGCCACCGGCCTGGTCTTCGGGCTTTGGCCGCTGTGGTACCCGCAGGTGGTCACCCCGGTGCAGGAGCTGATCTACTACGGCGCCAGCCTGATCGTCGCGACCGCCACGCTGCTGGCCTCCGCCATCCCGGCCGCCATTGCCGAACGGCTTGGCGCTTCGCAGGTCGCCACCATGGCCTTCTGGGCCGGCGGCGCGGTGCTGCTGCTGGTGCTCGGCATGGGATAGAGCGTGATCGCCACAGGCTGGAACGGCCGGAGGCGTGAAGCGCGCGAAGCGGAAGGCCGGATCATGATCCGCGCCGTGTCTTTTCGGCATCGCCACGCTGCACCCTGTTGCAGCGCGGCCACGCCATCCTGGCAAGGCGGCCGGCTTGCCTGCTAGGTTTTCCGACATGAACAGCTCCCTCCCGCCCCGCCGCATCCTTCTGCTGCTGGCCGCCATGGTGGCCGGTGGTGCCGCCGCCGGCACGCCGAGCCCGGCCACCGTGCCGCAGGTCGCCGCTGAGCCGGTTGGTGTCTTCGGCACCTACCTCGCGGGCCGCTTCGCGCAGTCCGAGACGGATACAGCCGCCGCCGCCGACCGGCTGCTGGAGGCGCTGCGGCGCGATCCAGACCAGGCGGAGGTGCTGACCCGCGCCTTCGCCGCGGCGCTGCTGGACGGGCGGCCGGAGGCGCTGCGCCTGGCCCGCCGCCTGCCGCGCAACCAGACCGCCGGGCTGCTGCTGGTTGGGTCGGAGGCGCTGGCCGGCCGCTGGGAACGCGCCGAGGGCCGCGTGCGCGCGCTGCCCAACACCGGCCCCGCGCAGCTGCTGCGGCCGCTGCTTCTGGCCTGGATGCAGCAGGGCCGCGGCCAGACCGATGCCGCCATGGCAACGCTGCGACCCCTGACGGAAGCTGGCGCGCTGCGCGGCATCCACGCGCTGCACCTGGCGCTCATCGCCGATCTCGCTGGCCGGCCGCGGGAGGCGGAGCGCGCCATCCGGATCGCCATGGCCGAAACGCCAGCGCCATCCATCCGCCTGCTGCAACTGGCCACCGCCATCCTGGTGCGCAGCGGGCGGGAGGCGGAGGCGATGGCGCTGGTGGACGGCCTCGGCCGCGGCCCGGGCGACTATGCCGTCGCTGCCGGAACCGATGTCGGCCGGCAGGCGCTGCTGGGTGCGCGGGGCATGGCCTCGGCGGTGGAGGGCATCGCCGAATCCTACCTCTCCCTCGCCACCGCGCTGCGCCAGCAGGGGGCGGGCGATGCGGCGCTGATCCTGGCGCGGCTTTCGCTGCGGCTGCGCCCCGATTTCGCGCCCACGCTGCTGCTGATCGCGGAAGGCTATGCCGAGGAGAACCATCCGGACAGCGCGCTGCGGGTGCTGGAGGCCGTGCCGGCCGCCGATCCGCTTGCCACCGTTACCGCGCTGCGTCGCGCCACGCTGTTCGACCGGCTGGAGCGGGTGGAGGCGGCGGAGGCGGCGCTGCGCGGGCTGGCGGTGGACCTGCCGACGGCACCGCAGCCGCTGCTGCGGCTCGGCGACCTGCTGCGCGCCCGCAGCCGCTTCCCGGATGCGGTCGCCGCCTATGACCAAGCCGCCGCGCGCATCGCCACGCCCGGCGTGCAGGACTGGCCGCTGTTCTATGCCCGCGGCATCTCCAACGAGAGATCCGGCGACTGGCCGAAGGCGGAGGCGGATTTCCGCCGTGCGCTGGAGCTTTCGCCCGACCAGCCCTACGTCCTGAACTACCTCGCCTATACCTGGGTCGAGCGCAGCGAGCGGTTGCCGGAGGCACGCCAGATGCTGGAACGCGCGGTGGCGCTGCGGCCGAACGACGGCAACATCGTCGACAGCCTCGGCTGGGCGCTGTTCCGCATGGGCGACATCCCGGGGGCCATTGCCGCCCTGGAACGGGCGGTGGAGCTGGAGCCGCGCAACTCCGTCATCAACGACCACCTGGGCGACGCCTATTGGGCCGCTGGCCGGCAGCAGGAGGCCCGCTTCCAGTGGAGCCGCGCGCTCGGCCTGGAGCCGGAGGCGGCGGACCTGGCCAAGATCACGCAGAAGCTGCGCCACGGCCTGCCCGAGCCGCCTGCCGCGACGGCGCAGCGCAGCGAGTGAGCGGGCAGGCGCCGGGCTTCGCACCGGCCAAGGTCAACCTTTTCCTCCGCATCACCGGCCGGCGCGAGGACGGGTACCACCTGCTGGACAGCCTGGCGGTCTTCGCCGGCGTCGGAGACCGCGTCTCGGCCCAGGCCTCCGACCGGCTGGAATTGACCCTGGCCGGGCCGGAATCGACGGCGCTGGCGGCGGAGCCGGACAACCTGGTGCTGCGCGCGGCGCGTGCGCTGGCAGCCGCTGTGGGCCGCCCCGCACTGGCGGCGCTGCACCTGGAAAAGCATCTGCCGGTGGCGTCCGGCATCGGTGGCGGGTCGGCTGATGCGGCGGCGGCGCTGCGGGTGCTGGATGCGCTGTGGGACACACGGCTGGGGCCGGAGGGGCTGGCGCGGGTGGCGGCCGGGCTCGGGGCAGATGTGCCGGTCTGCGTCGGAAGCCGGCCGGCGCGGATGCGTGGGGTGGGGGAGGTGCTGTCCCCGGTGCCGGCGCTGCCGCCGCTCGGCCTGCTGCTGGCCAATCCGCAGGTCGCACTGGCGACGCCCGCGGTGTTCCGGGCGCGGGTGCCGGGTTTCTCGGCAGAGCCCGCCATGCCGGCGGGCTTCGCCAATGCCGCGGCGCTGGCGGATTGGCTGCGGCCACTCGGCAATGATCTGCAGGAGGCGGCGATCGGCCTATGCCCCCCGGTGGCGGAGGTATTGGCCGCGATCGCGGCACGGCCCGGCTGCCTGATGGCGCGGATGAGCGGCTCCGGCGCCACCTGCTTCGGGTTGTTTCCGGACCCGGCCGGAGCCGAGGCGGCGGCAGCGGCCCTGCCACAGGACTGGTGGCGCTGGGGCGGCGGCCTGGCTTTGGGTTAATCGGCGCGCGGATGCGCCTGGCGCCAGGTCTCCAGCAGGGACGCCGCATCCACGCTGGTGTAGCGCTGCGTGGTCGACAGGCTGGCGTGGCCAAGCAGTTCCTGAATCGACCGCAGGTCGGCGCCGCCGCCCAGCAGATGCGTCGCGAAGGAGTGCCGCAGCGCATGCGGCGTCGCATGTTCCGGCAGGCCGGCCAACCGACGCCAGTTGCGCAGGGAACGCTGCGCCACCGCCGGGTCCAGCCGCCCGCCGCGGGCGCCGACGAACAGCGGCGCGTCCGGACGGCGGTCCGGGTGTTCGGCCAGCCACGCTTCCATTGCCTGGCGCACCGCGGGCAGCACCGGCACCAGGCGCTGCTTGTTGCCCTTGCCCGTCACTCGCAGGGCGCCGTCCTGGCCCGGTCGCGGTGCATCGCCCACCTGCAGCGCCAGGGCCTCCGCGATGCGCAGCCCACAGCCATACAGCAGGGTGAACAGCGCCACGTCGCGCGCCGCCTGCATCCTCGGCTGTTCCGCCCGGTCCGGGTCGTGCACGGCGCCGATGCCGGCGGCGGCTTCCTTGGCTTCGGATGGTGAAAGCGCCCGCGGCACCGGCTTGCCCGCGCGTGGTCCGCGCAGCCCGGCCAGGGCGGTGGCTGGCTGCCCGTGCCGCTTGGCCAGATGCCGCAGGAAGCCGCGCAGCGCCGCCAGGCGGCGGGCGCGGGTGGTGTTGCCGTCGCCGAGGCGGGCGCGGTCCGCCAGGAAGGCACGGAGATCAGCCGGTCGCAGCGCGCCGAGCGCCGCGACATCCGGCTCCTCCCCCAGGTGCTTCGTCAGGAAGCCGAGAAACAGCGACAGGTCCTGGCCATAGGCCTCGACCGTATGCGGACTCGCGCGGCGTTCCGCGGCCAGCATGGCGAGCCAGCCGGCCAGGGCCTGCGCGCCCTCCATGGGCTAGCGGGACAGCGCCGCCGCGACGGTGCGGCCGAGGAAGGCGAAGGTCGTCGTCGTCTGCCGCACCGGCAGCGCCGACGCATCCCGCGCGCCGAGGGCCAGCAGGCAGGGCGTGTTGCAGGACAGCGGCACGCGGATCAGCGCATCCCGCGTCACCAGCGGCGCGGCTTCCGTGTGCAGCAGCACGGCATCCGTCACCTCGGTCCGCACGCGGGCATCGCGCCCTCGGCCGATCAGGTTGGAAACGCCGCCGGCGGGCAGCGCCAGCATCCCGGCGCGGCGAAAGCCGAAGCCGCGGTCCTGGTTGTGCGGGCCCGGTTCCACCAGCAGGTTGCAGCTTTCCACCCGCAGCAGCGCCGGCAGTTCCTGCATCACCGTCTCCACCACGTCGCGCGAGCGCATCAGCGCCAGCACGGCGAGGCGGACCTGCATCATCAGCGTGGCCCCGGCGCGGCCATCGTCGATCGCGGCGCGCATCTCGGCTTCCAGGCCGCGGGTGCGGGCGCGTTCGGCGGCGACCATGGCGACCATGTGGTCGGCCATGTTCTCCCCGTGGATGCGGCGCGGCGGCGTCAGGGCGCGGTAGAGGTCTGGCCGGCGGGCGAGGAAATCCGGGTGTTCGGCCAGGTACGCCGCAACCTCCTCGGCCATCGAGTCAAGGCCCTGCGGATCAGGCGCGGCACGACCGGCGGTGGTGTCGAGGATGGTGGCGGCGTTCGTCTTCACAGGATGCTTTGCCCCGTCTTGGCCCAATCGGCGAGGAAGGCGGACAGCCCGCTATCGGTCAGCGGGTGCTTCAGAAGCTGCCGGATGACGCCGGGCGGCAGGGTTGCCACATGCGCGCCCAGCTTGGCGGCCTGCACGAGGTGGATCGGGTGGCGGACGGAAGCGACCAGCACTTCCGTCTTGATCCCGGGGTAGTTGCGGTAGATCTGCACGATATCGGCGATCAGCAGCATGCCGTCGGTCGCGATGTCGTCCAGCCGGCCGACGAAGGGCGAGATGAAGGCCGCCCCCGCCTTCGCCGCCAGCAGCGCCTGGGCGGCGGAGAAGCAGAGCGTGACATTGACCGGCGTACCCTCGTTCGCCAGCGCCCGGCAGGTGCGCAGCCCAGCTTCCGTCAGCGGCACCTTCACCGCGACATTGGCGGCGATGCCACGCAGGTACTTGCCTTCGGCCAGCATGCCGGCGAAATCGGTGGCGGTGACCTCCGCGCTCACGGGGCCATCGGTGATGGCGCAGATCTCGGCGATGACATCCGCCATCTTGCGCCCGGACTTGGCGATCAGGCTCGGGTTGGTGGTCACGCCGTCGACCAGCCCGGCTTCCGCCAACCCGCGAATTTCCGAGACGTCGGCCGTGTCGACAAAGAATTTCATCAGACGCAATTCCTATAACGTCAGGTTCTGCAACGCACGTCCCGCGCATACGCCGCGGTTTATTTTGTTTCGGTTTTGTTTGTCTTGGAGCTTATAGCATGCACCCCCCCGGGTGGAAGGCGCCGCATCCGAACCAACCGGCGGGCGTGTCTTCTGCGCCACGAATCCGTGTTCTGCTGCCACTTCCGCTGGTGGCTGGTGCGTATGACTACCGCGTGCCGGCCGGCATGACGGTCAATCCTGGCGATTTCGTGGTGGTGCCGCTCGGCGGGCGGCAGGTGGTGGGTGTCGCCTGGGACGGCGCCACCGACCCCGCGCTGCCGGAGGCCAGGCTGCGCAACGTGGCCGAGGTGCTGGACGCGCCGCCGATGGGCGAGACGTTGCGCCGCTTCGTCGCCTGGGTCGCCGCCTATACCCTGGCCCCGCCCGGTGCCGTATTGCGCATGGCGATGAGCGCGCCGGCCGCGCTGGAGCCGGCGCCGGCCCGCGCCGGCTGGCAGGCGGCCCCCGCGGAGGCCACCCGCAAGCTGACCCCCGCCCGCGCCCGCGTGCTGGCGGCGCTGGCACCGGGCGAGGTCCGTGCCGGCCGCGATCTGGCCGAGGCCGCCGGCGTTTCCCCCGCCGTGATCCGCGGCATGGCCGATGCCGGCCTGCTGGTGCCGGCCCTGCTGCCGCCCGGCCGGGCTTTCGCGCCGCCGGACCCGGACCATGCCGGCCCGGTGCTCGGCGTGGAACAGGCGCTGGCCGCGGCGGCGTTGCGGGGCAAGGTCGCGGCCCGGGATTTCTCCGTCACGCTGCTGACCGGCGTGACCGGGTCCGGCAAGACCGAGGTCTACCTCGACGCCGTCGCGGAATGTCTGCGGGCCGGCCGGCAGGCGCTGGTGCTGCTGCCGGAGATCGCCTTGTCCGCCCAATGGCTGGAACGCTTCCGGGACCGCTTCGGCGTCGACCCGGCCCTGTGGCACTCGGAACTGGGCTCCCGCACGCGCGCAAAAACCTGGCGGGCGGTGGCCGAAGGGGAGGTGGGGGTGCTGGTCGGCGCGCGCTCCGCCCTGTTCCTGCCCTTCCCCGACCTCGGCCTGGTGGTGGTGGACGAGGAGCACGAGACCGCCTTCAAGCAGGAGGAGGGCGTCGTCTACCACGCCCGCGACATGGCGGTGGTCCGCGCCCGACTTGCGAAGGCGTCCTGCGTCCTGGTTTCCGCCACGCCGTCCCTGGAGACGCTGAACAACGTCGAGGCCGGCCGCTACGCGCATCTCGACCTGCCGGAACGCCACGGCGCCGCCGGCATGGCGCGGGTCGAGGCGCTGGACCTGCGGAAATCGCCGCCCGAGCGCGGCCGCTTCCTGGCGCCGCCGCTGGTGGAGGCGATCCGGGAGACGCTGGCGCGCGGCGAACAGGCGATGCTCTTCCTCAACCGCCGCGGCTATGCGCCGCTGACGCTGTGCCGCGCCTGCGGCCACCGCATGCGCTGCCCGAACTGCACCGCCTGGCTGGTGGAACACCGCGCGCAGAAGCGCCTGCAATGCCACCATTGCGGCCATGCCGAGCCGATCCCACCCGTCTGCCCGGAATGCGCCGCCCCCGGCACGCTGACGCCCGTCGGGCCGGGCGTGGAACGGGTGGTGGAGGAAGCGACGTCGCTGTTCCCGGATGCGCGGCGCATCGTCATGGCCAGCGACACCATCCCTGGCCCGGCGGCGGCGGCGGCGGCCGCGGCGGCGATCTCGGCCCGGCAGGTGGACTTGATCATCGGCACGCAGATCGTGGCCAAGGGCTGGCACTTCCCGGGGCTTACTCTGGTCGGCGTGGTCGATGCCGATCTGGGCCTTGCCGGTGGCGACCTGCGGGCGGCGGAGCGTACGCTGCAACTGCTGCACCAGGTCGCCGGCCGCGCCGGGCGGGCGGAGGCGCCGGGGCGTGTGCTGATGCAGACCTTCAATCCGGATCACCCGGTGATGCAGGCGCTGGTCTCCGGCGACCTGGAGGCCTTCATGTCCGCCGAGGCCGCCGGCCGCCGCCCTGGCCACTGGCCTCCCTTCGGCCGCCTCGCTGCTCTGGTGGTGAGTTCCCAGGATGAGCGGGAGGCGGACCGTGCCGCCCGCGACCTCGGCCTTGCCGCGCCAAGGGCGGAGGGGGTGGAGGTTCTGGGGCCGGCGCCGGCGCCGCTCGCTTTGCTGCGGGGGCGGCACAGGCGACGGCTGCTGCTGAAGGCCCGCAAGGACGTGCCGGTGCAACCGCTGCTGCGCGAATGGCTGGAACGTGTGAAGCTGCCGAACAGCGTGCGGGTGCAGGTGGATGTGGACCCGGTCGGGTTCCTGTAGCCGCGCGCGACGCACCTGGGAGGAAACAAGATGTCGGTCATCCTGCACGGTCCCGGCTACAGCACCTACGCCCGCACCGCCCGCCTGGCGCTGGAGGAGAAGGGCGTCGCCTACGAACTGAACGAGGTCGACATCCTGTCCGGCAAGGGCCATGCGCCGGAACATTTGGCGCGGCAGCCCTGGGGCAAGGTGCCGGCCTTCGAGCATGACGGCTTCGTCCTGTTCGAGACCTTCGCAATCACGCGGTATATCGACGAAGCCTTCTCCGGTCCGGCCCTGCAACCGGCGGATGCCAGGGTTCGCGCGCGGATGACGCAGATCTGCGGCATCATCGACAGCTACGCCTACGGCGCCATGGTCGGGAAGGTGTTCTGGCAAGCGGTGGTGGTGCCGATGCAGGGCGGCACCGCCGATGCGGCGCTGCTGGAGGCGGGCCTGGAGGCGACGCGCCGGAGCCTGCGGGTGATCGAATCCCTGGTCCAGGGCGACCTGCTGTGCGGCGGGCAGGTGACCCTGGCCGACCTGCACCTGCTGCCGGTGCTCGACTACCTGGTGATGGTCGAGGCCGGGCAGGCGGCACTGGGTGACAGCCCGAAGCTGGCGGCTTGGCATGCGCGAATGGCGGCACGGCCCTCAGTCATGAAGACGCAGCCGAAGCTGGGATAGAGCATTTTCAGGTCCGGCGCGTACGCCGGACGACTCGGAAAATGTTGAGCCTACCCGCGCCGGCGCAGCGCGTCCTCGACCAGGGCGCGGTCGCGGGCCTCGTTGCGGCGGCCATGCACCACGGCGAGCGCCCAGATCACCGCGATGCCCCAGGCCGCCTGCCCGGCGACGAAGGGCAGCAGGATGAAGACCAGCCCGCCGACCCAGAGCAGGCCGTTGAACACGGCCTGGAAGGGCTTGCCTGCGAACAGGATGGCGAGCGGCGGGACGAGTATGGCGAGGAGGTACATCATGGTCCGCATGAAATGGCCCTGTGCTCCCCGCGCTTCAATCGGCGCCGGATCACATCCCTTTCAGGCGGCCAACCGGACGATGCGCCCCTCCATCGCCTCCACCCGCCGTACGCCGATGATTTGGCCGAGATTGCCGGCAACCAGGTGCACCATGCAGAGCGGCATGGCGCCCAGCGCCACCTCCGCCCGCATGGCATCGCCATCGCGGGTGGCGCGGACGCTGTCGGGCACCAGGTCGCGCTTGGCGAAGGGCTCCAGGATGCGGGACAGCAGGCCGGGGAAGACGTCCGCCGTCACTGTGAAGCGCGCCGCGACGAGCGGCTCGGGATCGTAATCTGACATGTGGAAGGCTCCGGATCGGGTGGCGAAGAACCGAGAAGGCACCCGGCCGCGCGTGGCCCATCCCCTTGCGGGGGTCGGGGTCAGGCGGCCGGGCCGGTAATTCGGCCCGTGAGGATCCGGAAGGTCGTCACGCCTATGACTTAGCGGGTTCCGGCGCGGCGGGAAAGTCCTCCTTCTCGGCAGGGTGCCGAGCCTCGCCGCGGTCGATGATCAGCTTCTGGTGCGGGTAGGGGATCTCGATGCCCAGCTTGTCGAAGCGCTGCTTGATGCGGCGGTTGAACTCGCGGCCGATGTTCCACCGTGCCATCGGTTCGCCCTTGATGCGGGCGCGGATCAGCACGCCGGAATCGGCCAGCCGCTCGACACCCAGCACCTCCAGGTCGTCGCGGATGATCGGGTTGAACTTCGGATCGGCGCGGATCTCGGCCGCCACCTCCCGCATCACCTCGACCACCCGGTCGGTGTCCTCGCCGTAGGCGACGCTGACATCGAGCACGGCGAAGGAGAAGTCGCGGGTCATGTTCGTCACCGTGGTGACGGCGCTGAACGGGATGATGTGGATGCTGCCATCCTGCGCCCGCAGCTTGATGGAGCGGATCGACAGTTGCTCCACCACCCCCGACAGCCCGCCGACCGAGACCACGTCGCCGACCGCCACCGCATCCTCGAACAGCAGGAAGACGCCGGTGATGACGTCCCGCACCAGGGTCTGCGAGCCGAAGCCGATGGCGAGGCCGATGACTCCGGCACCGGCGATCAGCGGCGCGACGTTGACGCCGATTTCGGTCAGCACGTTCAGCGCGACGAAGACGATGATGGTGCCGGACAGCAGCGTGCGCAGCATCGGCAGCAGCGTCCGCACCCGGGCGCTGCGCGCGGCCTGCGCGTCGCGCGAAAGGCGCACGAGGTAGCGCTGGATGGCGGCGTTCGCCACCTCCCACACCGCCAGCGCGACGCCGACCGTCAGTCCGACCGAGACGAGGGAGGACAGCAGGCGGGCGCCGAGCTGGCCGCGGCGGAACCAGGCGAAGGCCGGCACGCCCCAGGCTTCCAGCAGGAACAGCAGCGTGAGGATGGCGATCAGCCCGCTGAAGATGCCCTTGAGCACCGGCAGGTAGCGGTTTGCGCGCAGTTCCAGCCCTGGATAGCGGCGGGCCAGGTCCGGACCGATGCGAAAGCCGCGGGCGATGGCGCGCCGTGCCACCTCGTCGATCAGCTTGGCGAGGCCGAGGATGACGAAGGTGGCGATGGAGACGCGGATCAGGCGGTCGAACCCGTCCCGCACCTCCAGCGCCCACACCCCCCACAGCGCCACCAGCCACAGGATCGCCAGCAGGTGCCAGATATCGGCGATGCGATCGCGCGCCAGGCGCAGCGTGCGCCGCGCGCGGTCCGGGTGGTCGCCGGGCTTGAGCTCGGGGGCGCGCAGCACATCGGCCATGGCGCCGCGGTTCTGCAGGATGACGATGATGAGCAGCAGCGTGACGATCAGCGCCGACAGCCGCAGGATGCCGTCATAGGCGGCCCAGGGCAGGCCGAACAGCAGCCCGGCTTCGGCCATCGCATAGCCGAAGATCGCCACCGCCATGATCCGGCGAACCCAGATGGTGATGTAGGCCGCCGTCTCGTCCAGGCAGGGCACCAGCCGCAGGTGATGCGAGGCCGGGGAGAACAGCATGCGCGACAGCGCCATCACGGCGCGCAGCGCGATGTAGGCGTTGTTCGCGGTCAGCAGCACCAACTCGGTGGTCGGCAGCGGGCGGACGGCGCCGATCATGCCGTAGGAGATCACGGCGAAGGCGGCCAGGGGCACCAGGTCCAGCAGGAAGCGCGCCAGCACCAGCGGCACCCGGCGCATCCAGGTCCAGGCGCTGCCGGCTTCCGGTGCCAGCGCATCCAACCGGTCCGAGAACCGATGCAGGAAGCGCCGCGTCAACCATTCCGCCAGCAGGCCGGCGCCGAACAGCACCGCCAGCTTCCAGGCGGCGTCGATGACGCGGGTCTGGGTCACCGGATCGCGCGCCGCATCGGAGGCCCAGCGCGCGACGGCCGGCAAGTCCGTCGCCGCCTCTGCCGCCGCGACGAGGCTCTCCGACAGGCTTTGCAGGCGCTGGGAGGCGCCCATCAGCAACTGCGCGCCCAGGGTGTTCGGCGCCAGCAGCGGGGCATCGGGGGCGGCAGGTGCAGCAGGCGCGGCAGCGGGCGCAGCGGCGGCGTCGGGTGTCGGCGCGGTGGCGGGAGGCGCTGCGGCGGGCGTGGTTCCCGCCGGGGCCGCGCGCTGCGCCGCCACCAGCGCCTCCAGGTTGCGCAGCAGGGCGGCGCGGCCGGCCTCGTCGCGCAGCGTCGCCAGCAGCCGATCCAGCTCGGCGGTACTCGCCTGCGGCGCGGGTTGGGGCGCGGGGGCCTGGCCCAGGGCCGGGGCACCGAGCAGCAGGAGGAGGAGGGGGAGCAGCCGGAACAGCGCGTGCATGGCCGGGGTGAAGCTTGTTCCGGCCTGCGCGGTCAACCCTTGCTCAAGCCGGCCTGGCTCAAGCCGACCGGCGGAAATGTCAGGTGGGCATGTTGCGGTGCAGCGCATCCGGGCGGAGGATGCGCGGGTGACACCGGCCGCTCCTCCCCTGCCATTGATCATGCTGGCCCTTATGGCGGCGCACCTGGCGGGCATGGGCGCCTTCCTGACGGTGCCGGTGCTGGCGCCGGCCATGGCGTCGGAAACGGGCGTACCGGCAAGCCTGGCCGGGCTGCACACCGCGCTTGTTTACGCCGGGGCGCTGGTGACCGGGCCGCTGACCGGGCCGTTGATCCGCCGCTGGGGCGGGGTGCGGATGCTGCAGATTTCCATGGTGGTACTGGGCTGCGGCATTGCGCTGGCGGCGCTGGGGCATCCTTTGGCGCTGGCAGCCTCCGCCATCCTGGCTGGCATGGGCCATGGGCCGGTGACGCCGGGCGGCAGCCACCTGATCGCGGCGCATACTCCGGCCCGGCGCCGGGCGCTGGTGTTCAGCCTGAAGCAGGCCGGGGTGCCGCTTGGGGCCATGGTGGTCGCCGCGCTGGCGCCGGCCATCGCGCTGGTCGCCGGATGGCGGGCCAGCATCCTGTGCATGGCCGGCATCGCCTTCCTGGTCGCCATCGCCATCCAGCCGCTGCGCGCCGGGCTGGACCGCGACCGGGACAGGCCCGGGGCCAGCGCCGGGCTGCTGGCGGTGCTGCGCGAATCCGCCGCCAATCTCGGCCTGCTGCGGACCGACAAGGAACTGGCGCGGCTGACGCTGATGTCCTGCGGCTACGGCATCGCGCAGTTCTGCTTCTCGACCTTCTTCGTCGCCTTCCAGGTCGCCTCGCTCGGCACCAGCCTCGGGGAGGCCGGGCTGAGACTGGCGATCGCGCAGGCGGCGGGTGTGATCGGACGGATCGGGTGGGCGCTGTTGGCGGACCGGATCGGCGCCTCCCGCGTGCTGGCGGCCTGCGGCATCGGCGCGGCGCTGGCCGGGCTGGCGCTGGCCTTCGCGGGGCCGGACTGGCCGGGTTTCCTGGTGGCCGCCGCCGGCATGGTGATGGGAGCAACGGCGGTGGGCTGGAACGGCGTGATGCTGGCGGAGGCGGCGCGACTGGCCCCACCCGGGCAGGTCGGCGGCGCGACCGCGGCGCTGTCCTTCGCCTTCGGCATGACCATGCTGGTGGCGCCTCCGGCCTTTTCCGGCCTGATCGGTCTGACCGGCGGCTATGGCGCCGGCTTCCTGATGTGCGTCGTCGCCACCGCGATCGGCGCGGTGGCGATAGCCGGGGCGCGCAAGTAGGGGGGCTGCCCGCCTTGCTGGCGCGCCGTTACATGCCATGTTGCCGCGATGACGACCTTCCTGACGGTCCTGGTGGGCCTTTCGATGCTCGGCACCCTCGGCGTGATGTTCGCGGGCATGCTGGGAATGGTGCGCAGCGAGGATGGCGGCGGCGGCCGGTCGAACCGGCTGATGCGCTGGCGCGTTATCCTGCAGGGCGTCACCCTGCTGCTGTTCCTGCTGCTGTTGTTCGTGATGCGGGCCTGAGCCCGAAGTCTCGACGGTGCCTGGAACCGGGGCGGTGACTTGTCCGCGCTAAGCCTCCGCCGTATGTTCACCGTCGTTTTCGCTTATCCTTTCGCAGTTGCGAAAAGCACCTGGCGCCGCCTTCCCGTGCCGCGCCAAGCCCCAGGGATCCGGTAGCCGATGAAAATCCTCGTCCCCGTCAAGCGGGTGGTCGACTACAACGTGAAGGTCCGCGTGAAGGCGGACGGCACCGGCGTCGAGACCGCCAACGTCAAGATGTCGATGAACCCCTTCGATGAGATCGCCGTCGAGGAAGCCGTGCGCCTGAAGGAAAAGGGCGCGGCGACCGAGATCGTCGCCGTCTCCATCGGCCCGGCCGCCGCCCAGGAACAGATCCGCACCGCGCTCGCCATGGGTGCCGATCGCGGCATCCTGGTCGAGGCCGAGGGCACGGTGGAGCCGCTGGCGGTCGCCAAGATCCTGAAGGCGCTGGTCGCCAAGGAAAGCCCGCAGCTCATCCTGATGGGCAAGCAGGCAATCGACGACGACATGAACGCCACCGGCCAGATGCTGGCGGCACTCCTCGGCTGGGCCCAGGGCACCTATGCCAGCAAGGTCGAGATCACCGACGGCAGCGTGAACGTGACGCGCGAGATCGATGGCGGGCTGGAGACGCTGGCCCTGACCCTGCCGGCCATCGTCACCGCCGATCTGCGCCTGAACGAGCCGCGCTACGCTTCCCTGCCCAACATCATGAAGGCGCGGAAGAAGCCGATCGAGACGGTGAAGCCAGGCGACCTCGGCGTCGATACCGCGCCGCGCCTGACGGTGCTGAAGGTCGTGGAACCGCCGAAGCGCAGCGCCGGCGTGAAGGTCGGCAGCGTCGCCGAACTGGTGGACAAGCTGCGCAACGAAGCGAAGGTGATCTGAGCATGACCATCCTGCTGCTTGCCGACCGCGGCAACCCGCTGACCCAGCCGACCCGCAGCGCCCTGGCTGCGGCCACACAACTCGGTGGCGACGTGCATGTGCTGGTGATGAGCCGCGACGACGCGCCGGCCGCGGCCGCGCTGCCGGGCGTGTCCAAGGTACTGGTGGCCGGCGGCGCCGTGGCCGAACACGGGCTGGCGGAGCCGCTGGCGGCGCTGCTGGTCGCGCTGGCGCCGAACTATTCCCACCTGGTCGCCCCTGGGAGCACGGCCGGCAAGAACGTGATGCCGCGCGTCGCCGCGCTGCTCGACGTGCAGGTGATCTCCGACATCGCCGGCATCGAGGGGCCGGACACCTTCAGCCGCTTCATCTATGCCGGCAACGCGCTGGCGACCGTGCGCAGCGCCGATCCCGTCAAGGTGCTGACCGTGCGCGCGGCGAGCTTCGACCCGGCGCCGGCCGAGGGCGGCAATGCGCCCATCGAGGATGCACCCGCCTCGGACGATCCCGGCATCTCCCGCTTCGTCGGCTCGGAGCTGGTGAAGCTGGAGCGGCCGGAACTGACGGCGGCGCGCGTCGTCGTCTCCGGCGGCCGCGCGCTCGGCTCGCTGGAGAACTTCAAGATCCTGGACGGGGTCGCGGACCGGCTTGGCGCGGCCATCGGTGCGTCTCGCGCTGCGGTCGATGCGGGCTACGCGCACAACGACATGCAGGTCGGACAGACCGGCAAGATCGTGGCGCCTGAGCTGTACATGGCCTTCGGCATCTCCGGCGCCATCCAGCACCTGGCCGGCATGAAGGACAGCAAGGTGATCGTCGCCATCAACAAGGACGAGGAGGCGCCGATCTTCCAGGTGGCCGACTACGGCCTGGTCGGCGACGTCTTCAAGGTGATCCCGGAGCTGGAAGCCGCCCTCGACAAGAAGTAGGACCGCCTGCCCGCCAGGAGCTCTCTCCCCCGGCTTCAGGGGAGAGGTTTGGGTGAGGGGGCCACGCTCGGAGACCCAGACCATGCCAGCGATCGAAAAACTCGGCGTCATCGGCGCCGGGCAGATGGGCAACGGCATCGCCCATGTCGCGGCCCAGTCCGGGCTGACGGTGGTGATGCTGGACGTGGCGCAGGCCGCGCTCGACAAAGGCCTCGCCACGCTCACGAAGAACATGGACCGGCAGGTCTCCAAGGGCACGCTGGCGCAGGCGGATCGCGACGCGGCCATGGCCCGCATCTCCACCAGCACGGACTATGCCGCCTTCGGCGACTGCGACCTGGTGATCGAGGCGGCGACCGAGCGCGAGGATATCAAGACCAAGATTTTTGCGAGCCTGACGCCGCATCTGAAGGCGGAGGCGCTGGTCGCCACCAACACCTCCTCCATCCCGATCACCCGGCTTGCGGCGGCGACGGACCGGCCGGGGCGCTTCGTCGGCATGCATTTCTTCAACCCTGTGCCGCTGATGAAGCTGGTCGAGGTGATCCGCGGCCTCGCGACGGATGACGCGACGGTGCAAGCCGTGGCGGCACTGGCGGAACGCATGGGCAAGACGGTGGCCTATGCCGCCGACTACCCCGCCTTCATCGTCAACCGCATCCTGCTGCCGATGATCAACGAGGCCTGCTTCGCGCTGCATGAGGGGGTCGGCGACGTCGCCTCCATCGATGCCGGCATGAAGCTCGGCTGCAACCACCCGATGGGGCCGCTGGAACTGGCGGACTACATCGGCCTGGATACCTGCCTCGCCGTGCTGCGCGTGCTGCAGGAAGGCATGGGCGATCCGAAGTACCGGCCGAGCCCGCTGCTGGCAAAGTATGTCGAGGCCGGCTGGCTCGGCCGCAAATCCGGCCGCGGCTTCTACGACTATGGCGTGAGCCCGCCGAAGCCGACGCGCTGACCGCCATGTCCGAGCCCATCGGCGCCTTCGACAGGGTCGCCGGTCGGGTCGGCATCCGTGCCGGCTACGGGCTGCTGGCGCTGGACCTGGCGGCGCTGGCCTGGGTGATCCTGGAATCCTTCCTGCCGCAGGGGCCGGCGCTGCGGCTGGTGGATTTCGGCTTCGGGCTGGTGCTGGGGACGGAGCTCGTGCTGCGGCTGAGGGCCAGCCCGCGACCTTGGCGGGAATTGGCGCACCCGGCCGGCATCGCCGATGTGGTGGCGGTCGCCGCCTTCCTGCTGGCGCCCTTCGCCCCCGGCTGGGGCTTCCTGCGTAGCCTGCGCACCCTGCGCCTGCTGCGGTCCGCGCGCCTGCTGGCCAAGCTGCGCCGCGACCTGCCGGTGTTCCGCCGCAACCCGGAAGCCCCGATCGCCGCCGCGGACCTGCTGGTGTTCATCGCCGTGATGACCGGCCTCGTCCATGCCACGCAGCATGCGCGGAATCCGGACATCGCGAACTGGACGGATGCGCTGTACTTCACCGTCGCGGCGCTGACCACGACGGGGTTCGGCGACATCACGCTGGATGGCACCGGCGGCCGGCTGCTGACCGTGCTGATCATGCTGGCCGGCGTCACCTTGTTCCTGCGGCTGGCGCAGGCGCTGTTCCGGCCGCTGAAGGTGAGCTTCCGCTGCCCGAGCTGCGGCCTTGGCCGGCACGACACGGATGCGGTGCACTGCAAGGCCTGCGGCATCCAGCTGAACATCCCCGACGACGAAGACTGAGCCACCCCGCCCGGCCACGGCGCGGTTGCCGACTGTCGACATGGGCGGCATCCTGCCCCGCATGGGCCGCGCAGACGGCCGGAACGGGAGACAGATCCATGAAGCTGACACGCCGCGTTCTGCTGGCCGCCCCCTTGTTCGCGCCCTCTATTGGCCGGGCGCAATCCGGCTGGCAGCCGACCCGCCCGATCCAGCTCATCGTCGGCTTCGCCCCCGGTGGCGGCTCCGACATCATCGCGCGCACCATCGCAGAGGCCTGCACGCCGCTGTTCCCGGTGCCGCTGGTGGTGGTCAACCGGCCTGGCGCCGGCGGGGCGCTGGCGGCGGAACAGGTGGCGCGGGCGGCCCCGGATGGGCATACGCTGCTGATCGCGGGTGGGTCCGAAAGCACGTCGCTGCCGGCGCACCGCGAATTGCCCTACGACCCGAAGAAGTCCTTCACCGCCGTCATCCGCCTGACGCGCAACGCGCATTTCATCTGCGCCCGCGGCAAGGGCGGCCGCTTCACCGCGCTGGAACAGGTGATCGAGGCGGCGAAGGTGCGGCCGGAAGCGCTGACGCATGGCTCCTCCGGCGTCGGCACCCTGTCGCACTCCATCTTCATCATGCTCGGCCGCGCCACCGGCACGCAGATCCTGCACGTGCCCTACACCGGAGGCGGGCCGCAGCAGCAGGCGCTGCTGGCGGGGCAGGTGGATCTGGTGGTGCAGGCCTCGGACGAGTTGCGTGGCCTGGCGGCCTCCGGCGACATCCTGCCGTTGGCCTGCGCCTCCGCCCAGCGGATGCCGGCCTATCCGCAGGTGCCGACGCTGCGGGAGCGGGGGATCGAGCTGGTGGCCGACAACATGAAGGGCTGGGTCGGGCCCGCAGGCATGCCGCCGGAGATGGTCAGCTACCTGCATGATCGTTTTCGCCAGGGCATGTCCGCCCCCGGCTGGCAACGCTTCATGCAGACCACCGGGGAGGCCGATGGCTACGCCGACGGCGCCGGCTTCCAGCGCGACATGGACACGCTGCTGGACGCCATCCGCGCGGCAATGCGCGCCTGATGCCGGACCTGATCAGCCCGCCGGCGCCGGTGGCCTTCATCGGCCTCGGCGTGATGGGCGCCGCCATGGCCGCCAACCTGGCCCGCGCCGGCTACGCGCTGGCGATCCACAACCGCAGCCGCGGCAAGGCGGAGGCGCTGGAGGCCGCGGGCGCACGCTGGGCGGCGACGCCGGCCGAGGCGGCGAGGGGCGCGCGGTTCGTCGCGCTCTGCCTGCCGGACACGCCGGATGTGGAGGCGGTGCTGTTCGGGCCGGATGGCGTGGCGCAGGGAGCCGCGCCCGGCACCGTGGTGGTGGATTTCTCCACCATCTCGGCCAGCGCCGCGGCCGGCTTCGCCGCACGGTTGGCCAGAGAGACCGGCGCCGTGCTGCTGGACAGCCCGGTTTCGGGGGGGCCGAAGGGCGCGCTGGACGGCACGCTGACCTGCATGGTCGGCGGCGACGCGGACGCCTTCGCCCGCGCCGAGCCCTGCTTCCGGGCGATGGGCAAGACGCTGACGCATCTCGGCCCGGCCGGGTCCGGTCAGGTCTGCAAATCCGCCAACCAGTTGATCGTCGCGACGACCATGCTGGCGGTCGCGGAGGCGCTGGCCCTGGGTGCCAAGGCCGGTTTGGATGGGGAGGCGATGCGGCGCGCGCTGCGCGGCGGCAGTGCCGCCAGCTTCGTCATGGAAAACCACGCGACCCGGATGCTGGCCGGCAACTTCGCCCCCGGTTTCCGGGCCGAGTTGATGCGGAAGGACCTGCGCCTGTCCGCCACCGCGATGCGGGACAACGCCGTCTTCGCCCCGGCCACCGCCCTCGCCGCGCAGATGCTGGAGGCGCTGGTGCAGTCCGGCCGGGGTGGTCTCGACAGCTCCGCCGTGGGGGCGCTGGTGGCGGAGCTGTCGGGCGTCAGGCGGGACGCTTGAAGGAAACCTTGTCGTTTTCGCCCGCCTTCGGCGGCTCCCCGGTCAGGCGCGCCTTCACGTAGCCATAGGCGTGCAGAAGGGTGGAGGACGGCGAATCCCAATATTCGGCGCCCTCGACCACAACCTTCAGCAGGGCCGCCCTGGGGTCTTCCGGTCCGCCCGGGAACCAGGTCCGCATCGGCTCCGACCATAGCGCCTTCTGCTTCGCCACGTCGCGGACCACCTGTGCGGTGCCGGAGACGGAGACGTAGTTCTGCGCGGACGGGTCCGAATAGGCCAGCAGAACGCGCTCGTCGTGGCGGATTTCCTCGGTCTTCGGGGTGTGGTCACCGGTGAAGAACCACAGCGTGCCGTCGAATTCCTGCAGCTTCGCCGCCCGCATCGGCCGGCCGCGCAGGTGGCCATCGGTGTCCACGGTGACCAGGGTCGCGACCTCGACGTCGCGGATCAACTCCCACACCTTGTCGCGGGCGGCCTGGTCGGTGCGTGTCTCGGTCATGCGGGCATCTCCTGCTTTGGTTGGGCATGAAACGGTCCTGTGCGGCGAGGGTTGCCTCGCTCTGGGCCCGCGTTACGGTGCGGGCATGTCGCACCCCCTCATCAAGCTCACCCGCGATGGCGTCATCGCCACCGTCACCATCGACCGGCCGGCCAAGCGCAACTGCATGGACCTGCCGATGTGGATCGCCCTCGCCGAGGCGATGGAGGACTGCTCCGCCGATGACGAACTGCGCTGCGTCGTGGTGCGCGGCGCGGGGGAGGAGGCATTCTGCGCCGGCGCCGATATCGCCGCCTTCCCGACCGAGCGCGGGACGCCGGAACGCGAGGCGGTCTATGCCGCCGAGATCGGCCGCAGCTTCCAGTCGCTGCGCATCTGCCGGCACCCGGTGGTCGCGGCCTGCCGTGGCTGGACGATGGGCGGCGGGTGCGGCCTGGCGACCATGGCGGACTTCCGCGTCGGCGGGCCTGGGACCCGGATGGGCATCCCGGCGCGCAACCTCAACATCTTCTATGCCTATGACGAGCTGGACCCGATCCTGCAGTCGGTCGGCTATGCGGTCGCCATGGAATTGCTGGTGGAAGGCCGCGTCTTCACCGGGGAGGAAGCTTTCGGGAAGGGCCTGCTGACCCGGCTTGTGCCGGATGAGGATGTGCAGGCGGAGGCGCTGGCCTTGGCGCAACGCATCGCCCAGGGGGCGCCGCTGGCCAACCGCTTCCACAAGAAGGCGCTGCAGGAATTGCGCGGGGAACTGCCGATCACGCCGGAAGCCTATGAAGCCAGCCGCAGCTTCCCCTTCACCGAGGATTTCCGGGAGGCGACGCGGGCCTTCATGGAGAAGCGCAAGCCGGTGTTCCGGGGGCGGTAGAGCGGGCCATCGGCCCTCACCCCGACCCTCCCCCGCGCGCGGGGGAGGGAGAGGCAGGCTCAGCTATGCGCCAGGATCGCCAGCAGCAGCAGGGCCACGATGTTGGTGATCTTGATCATCGGGTTCACCGCCGGCCCCGACGTATCCTTGTAGGGATCGCCCACCGTGTCGCCGGTCACCGCGGCCTTGTGGGCCTCGCTGCCCTTGCCGCCGAAGTGGCCTTCCTCGATGTACTTCTTGGCGTTGTCCCAGGCGCCGCCGCCGGTGGTCATGGAGACCGCGACGAAGAAGCCGGTGACGATGACGCCGAGCAGCATGGCGCCCAGTGAGGAGAACGCCGCCGCCTTGCCGCCGATGGTCAGGATGACCACGAAGACGACGATGGGCGACAGCACCGGCAGCAGCGAGGGGATGATCATCTCCTTGATCGCCGCCTTGGTCAGCATGTCCACCGCGCGCCCGTAATCCGGCTTCTCCGCCCCGGTCATGATGCCCGGATGCTCGCGGAACTGGCGCCGCACCTCCTCGACCACCGCTGTCGCCGCACGGCCCACGGCGGTCATCGACATGCCGCCGAACAGGTAGGGCAGCAGGCCGCCGAACAGCAGGCCGACCACGACGTACGGGTCGGACAGGCTGAAGGTCAGCACGCCGATCCCCTCGAAATAGGGATAGGTCTGCGGATTGGCGATGAAGTGGTTCAGGTCCTGCGTGTAGGCCGCGAACAGCACCAGCGCGCCGAGGCCGGCCGAGCCGATCGCATAGCCCTTGGTCACCGCCTTGGTGGTGTTGCCCACGGCATCCAGCGCATCGGTCGAGACCCGCACCTCCGCCGGCAGCCCCGCCATCTCGGCGATGCCGCCGGCGTTGTCCGTAACCGGCCCGAAGGCATCGAGCGCCACCACCATGCCGGCGAGCGCCAGCATCGTCGTGGTCGCGATGGCGATGCCGTACAGGCCCGCCAGGCCATAGGCAGACAGCACGCCGGCGATGATGATCAGCGCCGGCAGCGCCGTGCTTTCCATGGATACCGCCAGGCCGCGGATGACGTTGGTGCCGTGGCCGGTCTGCGAGGCCTCGGCGATGGAGCGCACCGGGCGGAACTGCGTGCCGGTGTAGTATTCCGTCACCACGATGATGGCCGCCGTCACCGCCAGGCCGACGGCGCCGCACAGGAACAGGCTGAACGCCCCGAAGCTGCGCCCGCCGGAGACGATCGGCGTGCTGCCGAAGGCGAGGTAGCAAAGCGGCAGCAGGACCGCGAGCGACAATACGCCCGTCACCATGAAGCCGCGGTACATCGCGCCCATGATGTTGTTGGAGGCCGGCAGCTTCACGAAGTAGGTGCCGGCGATGGAGGTCACGACGCAGACCGCGCCGATGGCCAGCGGGAACAGCATGCCGGCGATGCGGGCCTCGTCGGTGAAGGAGATGGCGGCCAGCACCATCGTCGCCACCATCGTTACCGCATAGGTCTCGAACAGGTCGGCCGCCATGCCGGCGCAGTCGCCGACATTGTCGCCGACGTTGTCCGCGATGGTGGCGGGGTTGCGGGGGTCGTCCTCGGGGATGCCGGCTTCCACCTTGCCGACCATGTCGCCGCCGACGTCCGCACCCTTGGTGAAGATGCCGCCGCCAAGGCGGGCGAAGATGGAGATGAGGGAGGCGCCGAAGCCGAGCGCCACGAGCGCGTCGATCACCAGGCGGCTGTTCGCCGCGTGGCCCATGATCGGCACCAGGATGAGGAAGTAGACGGCGACGCCGAGCAGCGCGAGGCCGGCCACCAGCATGCCGGTGATGGCGCCCGACTTGAACGCGACATCGAGCCCCGAAGCCAGCGACTGCGTCGCCGCCTGCGCCGTGCGGACATTGGCGCGGACCGAGACGTTCATGCCGATGAAGCCGGCGGCACCGGACAGGACGGCGCCGATCAGAAAGCCGATGGCCACCGCGAAGGCGTGCCCGCCGAAGCCGAAGGCGGCCAGGATGACGAAGAACAGCACCACGCCGACGACGGAGATGGTGATGTATTGCCGCTTCAGATAGGCGTTGGCGCCTTCCTGGATGGCCAGCGCGATTTCCTGCATGCGGGCGGTGCCGGCGTCACGCGCCAGCACCTCCTTCGCCGTCACCACGCCGTAGGCGATGGACAGGGTGCCCAATACGATGATCAGCAACAATGCGAGCGTCATTTAGCGACGAACTCCCCCTTCCTGGTCTCCCCGGTCCTCGGGCGAGGCGGGCGGGACGCGCGGGAGGAGCCGTGCGGGACCTGCCCCGCGACGCGGGCCAGGGGAAAGCTTGCCGGTCAGGTGCGGCGCTGTCCACGCCGCGCGTTCGAACCGCGCAAGAAAAAGTCGCGGAGGTGTGGCCTACTCGGCCGCGTCCTTCAGTCCGGCCTTCTGGTAGGCGGCCATGGAGGACATGATGATGTCGGCCGCCTCGCTCGCCGAGCCCCAGCCGCGCACCTTCACCCACTTGTCGGATTCCAGGTCCTTGTAGGTGGCGAAGAAGTGCTCGATGGAGGCGCGGGTGATCTGCGGCAGTTCCTCGGCGCTGGTGATGCCGGAGAACATCGGGTGCACCTTGTCGTGCGGGACGCAGACCAGCTTCTCGTCGGACCCTGCCTCATCCTCCATGTGCAGCACGCCGATGGGCCGGGCGCGGATGACGCAGCCTGGTACCACCGGGGCCGGGGTGAGCACCAGCACGTCGGCCGGGTCGCCGTCATCGGCGAGCGTCCCGGGGATGAAGCCGTAGGCGGCCGGGTAGGCCATGGGGGTGAAAAGGAACCGGTCCACCACCACCGCGCCGCTGTCCTTGTCCAGCTCGTACTTCACCTGGCTGCCCTGGGGGATTTCCACCACCACGTTGACGTCGTGCGGCGGCGCCTTGCCGGTCGGGATCTTGGCGAGGTTCATGGCGGAGGAGGCCCTTGGATGGCGGTTGTGGCCGCAGTCTAGCGCGCGGCGCCGAGCCAGCCCACCCTGTCCGCAACCGACCGGAGAAGGACCCCGACCCATGCGCCTACGCCCCATCCTGGCCGCCCTGCTGCTGGCCTCGTTGGCAACCCCAGGCCTGGCCCAGATCCCGGCCGTGCCGCCCCCGACCGAGATCGTCGAGAAACGGGTCTTCGAAGCCGCGACCCACCAGACCCGCAACGGCGGCACCATCGCCAACCTCCGCATCGGCTACCAGACCGCCGGGACGCTGAACGCCGCCGGCGACAATGCCGTGCTGGTGGCGCACTTCTTCTCCGGCAACAGCCATGCCTTCGGGCGTTATGCGGCGGACCAGCCGCCTGGCTACTGGGACGCCATCATCGGCCCGGGCCGCGCCATCGATACCAACCGCTTCTTCGTCATCTCCTCCGACACGCTGGTGAACCTCAACGTGCGTGACAACCGCACCGTCACCACCGGCCCGGTCTCGGTGAACCCGGCGACCGGGCGCAACTGGGGCACCGCCTTCCCGGTGGTCTCGATGCGGGACTTCGTCGAGGTGCAGAAGCGGCTGCTGGACAGCCTCGGCGTGCGGCGCCTGGCATTGGTCACCGGCCCCTCCATGGGCGCGCTGCAGGCCATCGAATGGGCCGCGGCCTACCCCGAGATGATCGATCGCGTGATGCCGGTGATCGGCACCGGGGAAGTGGACCCCTGGATGCTGAACTGGCTCGACATCTGGGAGGCGCCGATCCGGCTCGACCCGAACTGGCGGGACGGCGACTACTACGCCCAGGGGCGGGAGCCACCGCTGCGCGGCCTGGCGGCGGCGCTGAAGATCGTAACCGTCCACGCCCAGGACCGGCCGTCCCTGGCGCGCTTCGGCCGTCGACTGCCGGAGGGCCAGGACCCGGCCCGGCGCCTGGCGGACCGCTTCGAGGCGGAGAGTGCGCTGGATACCGCGGCCATGGCCCGCGCCCAGGCGTCGGACGCCAACCACTTCCTGTACCTGACGCGCGCCAACCAGTTGTTCCTGAACGAATACGACAGCACCGAAGCCGCCCTCGGCCGCAGCCGGGCGCGCTGGCTGGTGGTGGCATCGCCGACCGACCGGGTGTTCATGCTCGACTACAACCGGGAGATGGTCGCCACGCTGACCCGCCTGGGAAGGCCGGCGGAGCTGGTGGAGGTCACGGGGCCGCTCGGGCATCTGAATGGCGTGGTCGGGATGGCGCCGGTGGCGGGCCGCATCCGCGCATTCCTGAACGCACAACCCTGAACCGAGGTATAGTCGACGCGGTAGCAGAACGCAGCCGCGTCGGCTTTGGAAGCAAGTCGCTGTAACGGATAACGTTGCAGCAGATGAATCTCCACCGGCTCGCGGCCGGCGATGATGTGTCGGAGGTCATAACGGTTCCCCGGGGAGATCCTGAATACGCGGATCAAGTCACGGGACTTGCTGATGTTTGGTTGCTGGCACGGCAGTTGCAGCCTTGACAGGCCCGGCCTGGAAGCCGGTGCGTGTGGAGGTCAAGAACAATGCTGAACTTGAGGAAAACCGCTTTCAGCGTGGTTGCAGCCGGCGTCCTCGCCATACCCCTGATGCCGGAGCGAGCCGAAGCGGGGCCGGTGGCCCTGGAACTGGTCCTGGCGCTCGACGTATCCGGCAGCATCAGCACCAGCGAGTTCAACCTGCAACGCACCGGCTACACCGATGCCTTCGCCAGCGCCGTGGTGCAGAACGCCATCGCGGCGGCGCCCGGCGGCATCGCGGTGACGCTGGTGCAGTGGTCCACCGGTGCCGTGCAGTCCATCGGCTGGACGTTGCTCGACGGTGCCGCATCGGCGAATGCCTTCGCCGCCTCGATCTCCAGCCTCGGCCGCGCCTTCTCCGGCGGCACCAGCGTGCAGACGGCGATCACCTTCTCCACCGGCCTGTTGCAGGCGGATAACGGCTTCGAGGGGGCGCGCAACGTCATCGATGTCTCCGGTGACGGCACCTCCAGCGCCTCGGCCACCGCCGCGGCGCGGGATGCGGCCGTCGCGCTGGGCTACACCATCAACGGGCTGCCGATCGGCGGGCCGGAGAGCCTGAACACCTTCTACGCCACCAACGTCATCGGCGGACCGGGCGCCTTCTCCCTGCCCGCGAACAGCTTCGAGGATTTCGCGACGGCCATCCAGACCAAGCTGGTGATCGAGATTGGGGGCGGCCCTGGCCCCGGCCCGACGCCGGTGCCGGAGCCCGCGTCCCTGGCGCTGTTCGGCCTCGGCCTCGCCGCCCTGGGCGCTGCCCGTCGCCGCCGCCGGCGCGACTGACCGCCCGCGTGCCGAGGAACCGCGGCGGGGATGCCCCGCCCGGTTCCGAGGCTGCGCCCCGACCCCGCACTTGCCCGGGACGCCGCTTGCCGCTGAGATGCGGCACGCGCACAGCCCCGGAGTTCCCCATGCCCCCCCGCTACGTCGTCGATCCCATGCCCGCGCAGATCAGCGCGGAGGTCGTGGCCCTGCTGGAGCAGGCGGAAACCGCCACCGTCGGCCATTGGCGCCATTGGGGCTTCGTCAACCGCGGCATCCAGGGGCTGCTGCGCCGCCGGGTCGCTGGCACCGCCGTGACAGTGCAGATCCCCGGCGCCGATTCGACGCTGCTGCACCACGCGCTCGGCCTGCTGCGGCCGGGCGATATCCTGGTGGTGGACCGGCTCGGCGACGACCGGCACGCCTGCTGGGGCGGCGGCGTGACGGTCGCCGCGAAGGCCGCTGGTGCCAAAGCCGGCATCGTCGATGGCGCCTGCACCGATGTGGAGGAGGTGGAGGCGAGCGATTTCCCGCTCTGGTGCCGCGGCCTGGCCCCGATCACCACGCGCATCTACGACCTCGGCGGGCGCATGAACGTGCCGGTGTCCATCGGCGGCGTCGTTGTGATGCCAGGCGATGCCGTGCTGGCGGATGAATCCGGCGTGCTGGTTCTGCCGCCGGGTGAGGCGGAGGAGGAAGCCCGCCGCGCGATCGCGACGCAGGAGCGCGGCCTGGCGACCCAGGCGCGCTGCGCCGCGGGCGCGAAGCTCGGCGAAATCAGCGGGGCGACGGCCAAGGTGCTCGCCGGGCTTGCGTGAGGCTGCGGCGCTTGCCATGCAGGGGGCGGCGCTGGGCCTGTAGCTCAATGGTCAGAGCGGGCCGCTCATAACGGCTTGGTTGGGGGTTCGAGTCCCTCCGGGCCCATTTCTTAATTTTGCGACTACGCATCGCAAAATGCGACAAGCGCCCGATTTTGATATGCTTGTGGCGTGGTTTCGGCAGGAACGGACGCTCCGTTCCTGCAATCTGCGTGGCACGCCCCTCGCTCCGGCACTTTCAGACAAGCCGGAGACTGAGCCTTGCCCCTTCCCCGCCAGACCTGCGTTCTCGACGAGCTTCCGGCCGTCGAGGTGCCTTTTCTCTTCCTCCTGCCGCCGATCCTGCTGCCGCCCGCGTTGCTGGCGCCTCCTCCTGCGGTGCAGGAGCCAATGCGCCCGGACGATGCTGCCGACATCCCGACCTTATCCCGGATAACGGTCGATCCGCTTCCCGCGGATCCGGCGCCCGCGACGGGTGTGACGCCCGTCATGGGTCTGAAGGCTGCGGTGGCGTGGCCTGAAGTGCCGATTCCTGCCCCGGTCCGCGCCGAACCGACCGGAGCCACGACCGCCCTGCTGCCGGCCTCGCCCGGCTGGACGCCCGACGCCCTGCTGCTGCTGTCCTTCGGCCGCGACACCCCGCCGCTGCCGCCGTTCCAGCCTCCCCCGCGCCCAGATGGCGACCTGCACGCCACCGCTGGCCGCGACACCTTCCGCTTCGGCGCCGGGGAGGCCGGCCGCACCATCCATGATTTTGAACCGGGACGTGACCGCGTGGAACTGCGCGAGATCCGTATCGCCGACGTCGCCTTCGAGACCGGCGCCTGGGACCTCCGCCTGCTGTTCGAGGATGGCGAGGCGCTGGGCTTCGCCGATCTTGGCCGTACCGGGCATGACGCGGTGGCGGTGGTCTTCGCCGATGGGGTGCTCTCGGTGGTCGAGATGCTGGACCTCGCCGCGGCACGCCCCGCCGATGCGGCCTGGCCCGTCTGAGGTCGCGGTTGGCAGGGCGGGGCCGGGCGGGCTAGAACCCCCCGCTTCACCTCCTGCCCCGGAAGATACGAGCCAATGCCCGCCTGGCAGTATGTCTATGTGATGAAAGACCTCACCAAGTCCTATCCGGGCGGCCGTGAGGTGTTCAAGGGCATCACCCTGTCCTTCCTGCCCGACGTGAAGATCGGCGTGCTCGGCCCGAACGGCGCCGGCAAGTCCACGCTGATGAAGATCATGGCCGGCCAGGACAAGGAATTCGGTGGCGAGGCCTGGGCCGCGGAGGGCGCGCGCGTCGGCTACCTGCCGCAGGAGCCGCACCTGGATGAGACCAAGACGGTCGGCGAGAACGTCATGGAAGCCTTCGCCGCCCTCACCGGCCAGCTCCGCCGCTTCAACGAGATCTCCGACAAATTCGCCGAGGAGATGACGGAGGAGCAGATGAACGACCTGCTCGCCGAGCAGGCCGAGTTGCAGGAGAAGATCGAGGCGGCCGATGGCTGGGAGCTGGACCGGCGCATTGAGATCGCGCTCGACGCCCTGCGCTGCCCGCCCTTCGACAGCCCGGTGGCGCATCTCTCCGGCGGCGAGAAGCGCCGCGTGGCGCTGTGCAAGCTGCTGCTTGAAAAGCCCGACCTGCTGCTGCTGGACGAGCCGACCAACCACCTGGACGCGGAATCGGTGGCGTGGCTGGAGCAGACGCTGAAGGACTACAAGGGCGCCGTGCTGATCGTCACGCACGACCGCTACTTCCTGGACAACGTCACCAACTGGATCCTCGAGGTCGATCGCGGCCGCGGCTTCCCCTACCAGGGCAACTACTCCGCCTATCTCGACCAGAAGCGGAAGCGGCTGCAGCAGGAGGAGCGGGAGGAAAGCACGCGCCAGCGCCAGTTGGCCCGCGAGCAGGAATGGATGGGACGTTCGCCGGCCGCGCGCATGGCGAAGTCCAAGGCGCGCATCGCGGCCTATGAGGAAATGCTGGCGAAGAGCCAGGAGAAGACCAGCGGCGAGGCCGAGATCGTCATCCCGCCGGCACCCCGCCTCGGCAACATCGTCATCCAGGCGGAGAAGCTGCGGAAGGGCTACGGCAATCGGCTGCTGATCGAGGATCTGGACTTCAAGCTGCCGCCGGGCGGCATCGTCGGCATCATCGGGCCGAACGGCGCCGGCAAGTCCACGCTGTTCAAGATGATCACCGGGGTGGAGCAGCCGGATGGCGGCAGCCTGGTGGTCGGCGACACGGTGAAGCTCGGCTATGTCGACCAGTCCCGCGACAGCCTGGATGACACCCGCACCGTCTGGCAGGAAATTTCCGACGGGATGGACCAGATCACCATCGGCAAGCGCACGATCCCCAGCCGCGCCTACGTCGCCGCCTTCAACTTCAAGGGTGCCGACCAGCAGAAGCGCGTCGGTGTGCTCTCGGGCGGCGAGCGCAACCGGGTGCACCTGGCCAAGATGCTGAAGCGGGAGCACAACGTGCTGCTGCTCGATGAGCCCACCAACGACCTCGACATCGACACGCTGCGGGCGCTGGAGGACGCGCTGGAGGAATTCGCCGGCTGCGCCGTGGTGATCAGCCACGACCGCTGGTTCCTCGACCGGCTGGCGACGCATATCCTGAGCTTCGAGGGCGACAGCCACGTGGAGTGGTTCGAGGGGAACTTCGAGGCCTACGAAGCGGACAAGCGACGTCGACTCGGCGCCGCGGCGGACCAGCCGCACCGCATCAAGTACCGGCCGCTGGCCCGATAAGGGACAGTTCAGGTCCTTGGTCGTCCAGCGCCTCGCGGAGGGCAACGGCATCACCACGCCGCGGCTTTCGCTACGGCCGGTGGCGCCCGAGAACCTGCCTGACCTGATCGCGCTGAAAGCCGATGAGGACGCCTTCGGCCTCATGCTCCATGGCACCCGCACGCCTGAGCGGACGCGGGAGGAGCTTGAGGACGACATGGAGTTCTGGCTGGTGCGCGGCTACGGCACCTGGGCGGTGTACGAACGCGCCACCGGCGACTTCCTCGGCATTACCGGGCTGATGGAGCGGCCCGATGGCCGGGGCGTCGCGCTGCGCTTCGCGCTGTGGCCCGCCTGCCGCGGCAAGGGCTATGCGCGGGAGGCGGCGCGGGCGGCGCTGGCCTTCGGCTTCCGTCGCGGGCTGGCGCAGATCCAGGCCGTGGCGTGGGAGGGCAACGTTGCCTCCCGCCAGGTGCTGGTCGACATCGGCATGGTGGAGTGCGACGAATTCCAGCATCGCGGCCGCCGCATGCTGCTGTTCCGGGCGTTGCCGCCCGAAGAACTCAGCGCCGGTTGAAGAAGCCGACCACCGCCGCGGTCAGGGCCGCGCCGATGGCGCCCTTCTTCAAGGTCTGGCTGCGCAGCAGCGGCGCCAGGATCATCGCCTGCGCCGCGGTGTCGCCCATCTGGCGCATCGCCGCCTGGCGCAGCGCCAGTGCCTCCTCCGCGATGGCGTCGCGCGGCGGCTTGCGGGCCATCAGCCCGAGGATGCCGGCCAGCACCAGGTCCACCGCGGCCACGATCAGCGCCGCCCAGACCGGCCCCTGCGAGGGGACCAGGGCGGCGAAGCCCGCGATATGCAGCATCACCAGCAGCATCAGCGCGAACACCGCTGAAACGGCACCGTAGCCAGCCTGGATGGCGTAGCTCCGGCTTGTACGCTTCAGATACAGCCCTTCCGCCTGCCAGGCGGCACGAACCAGGCTCAGCAGGCGCATCGGGCCGAACACCCTTACTTGCGGTCGGGGTAGACGTAGGTGCGGCTGCCCATCAGCCGGCCCAGGATGTAGCCACCAAACGCAGCGGCCGTCACGTACAGCAGCGGCTGTGCGCGGATGGTCTCGGACACGGCGGTGGCGTTGTCCTCGATGGTGTCGCGGGCGCGACGGGAATAATCCTCCACCGTCTCGGCGGCGTGGCCGAGTGCGGGGGTCACACGCTCCTCCATCAGGCGCTCCACCTGGCTGCGCAGGCGGGCGAGCTCGGCGCGCGCGTCGTCGGCCATGCGGCCGCCGGCGGCGGTGGCGTCGTCACGCAGATTGCGCATGTCGTTGCCCACGTCTTTGCCGAATTGCGACATGATCCTGGTCCTTTCGTGAATTGGTCGCGCGGTTAACGCGCCAGACCCGTTCCGGTTCCATCTCGGGTTCGCGGAACTTGAACCACGCATCGCGCGTGGAGGCGAGACTTCGGCTTCCGGTGGCGTCGCCTGCGCGATAGCCTTGCCGCAGGGTGGCACAGGGAAACGAAGATGCGCGGGCGGCGGCAATGGCTGGCGGCATGCGGGGCCCTTGCCCTGGCCGGGCGCGGGGCCCGGGCGCAGAATCCGCGCGACCTGACCGTGGTCTCCTGGGGTGGCGCCTACCAGGACGCCCAGCGCGACGTGTTCTTCCGCCCCTGGATGACCGCCCAGAACGAACGCATCCTGGAGGAGACCTGGGATGGCGGCATCGACGAGCTGCGCCGCCGCATCCAGCCCGGCCCCAACACCTGGGACCTGGTGCAGGTCGAATCCGAGGAATTGCTGATCGGCTGCGACGAGGGCCTGTTCGAGCCGATGGACTGGGACGCCATCGGTGGCCGCGAGGCCTACCGGCCGGAGGCGGTCAGCCACTGCGGCGTCGGCGCCATCCAGTACTCCTTCATCCTGGCCTGGGATCGGCCCCGGGTGGCGAACCCGCCACGCGGCTGGGTCGACCTGTTCGACACCACGCGCATCCCGGGGCGTCGCGCGCTGCGCCGTGGCCCGAAGACGACGCTGGAGATTGCGCTGCTGGCCGATGGCGTGCCCCGCAACCGGGTCTATGCGGAGTTGGCGACGGAGCGCGGCCTGGCGCAGGCCTTCCGCAAGCTGGAAACGATCCGGGCCGACTTGGCGTGGTGGGAGCGCGGTTCCGAGCCCACGCAGTGGCTGGCAGCCGGGGAGGTGGCACTGACCGCCGCCTATAACGGGCGCATCGCTCTGGCGAATGCGCAGGACGGGCGGGACTTCGGCATCGCCTGGCAGCAGAACCTGACCACGCTGGACAGCTGGGTCATCATGCGCGGCAGCCCGAACCGGGCCCGCGCGCTGGAGTTCCTGCGCTTCGCCGGACAGCCGCAGGTGCAGGCCGGCCTGCCGCCGCGCATCCCCTACGGCATGACGGCGCAGGGGGTGGAGGCCCTGCTGCCCAGCCCCCTGCTGGCCCGCCTGCCGACGGCGCCATCGCACCTGGAGGATTCGCTGCGCATCGACGACCGCTTCTGGGTCGACAACCTGGACCGGCTGAACCGGCGCTTCGAGGCGTTCCTGGCGGGGTAGGGACCCGCCGCTTGCTCAGGGGCGGGGTGCGCCGCGCAGCCAGCCGGGCGCAAACACCCACAGCCCGTCGCGTTGCGCCAGCAGGTCCCGGGACCGGTCGGCACGTGCCGCCACCAGGCGGCGCATCGCCTTGTCGCGCCGGCGCGGCCGCGACCAGCCTGCGAACTCGGCTCATCCCGGCCTGGATGTCGAACACCTGCAGCGCCAGCACGGCAGCGAGCAGCCAGCGCAGTCGCGCCACGCCCAGGCGCTGCGCCAGCGTCGCAGGCATCACCCCGGGCCCATCCCGTTGCTTTTCCTGCCACCCCGAGCACGCGGGCCGTGTTCATTGAATCGCGAGCCTGCAAGGCTTGTCCGCAGACACGACTGGCCGGGCTGCGGCGATAGTGGCCCTCCTGGCGCAAAACTGAGGGGGCGGCACCTTGGCGCCCGAAGTGCCGCGGCCCACTGTCCGAGCACAGGAAACCCAAGGAAGCCATCGCATGACCCAACTGCACCGCCGCCGCCTGCTGGGCGGATTGGCGCCTATCGCCGCCACGCTGGCCCTGCCGGTCTGGGCGACGCCGCGCCCTGCCTTCGCCCAGGCCGCCGCGGGCGCACCGCCCTCCGGCCCGCACCGGCAGGCGCCGATGCCCTACGCCTTCGACAAGAATGAGGCGGCGATCGATGCGCGGACCATGGAACTGCACTACCGCTTCCACCATGGCAGCCAGGTCAACGGCCTGAACACGGCGCTGCGTGACCATGGCGCGCTGGCGCAACTGCCGCTCGACCAGCTGCTGATGAAGCTGGCCGAGGTGCCGGACAGCGTGCGAACCGCGGTGCGCAACAATGGCGGCGGCCATGCCAACCACACGATGTTCTGGGAGATCATGGGCGGGTCCGGCGGCACGCCCGATGGCGAGCTGGCCGAGGCCATCCGCCGCGACTTCACCGACCTCGACACGCTGCGCAGCCGCTTCAACGCGGCGGCCAATGGCGTGTTCGGCAGCGGCTGGGCCTTCGTGACGGTCAACCGGGAAGGACGCCTCGCGCTGGTGACCAAGCCGGGTCAGGACACGCCGCTGATGGACGGCCAGCGCGTGCTGCTCGGCAACGACGTGTGGGAGCACGCCTACTACCTGCGCTACCAGAACCGCCGTGCCGAATACACCGGCAACTGGTGGAATGTGGTGGACTGGCAGAAGGTGGCGGCGCGCTACGCCGCGGCGAAGGCCGGCACGCTGACGGTGTAGGTCGGAACCGGGAGCGGGGGGCTGCCGTTGGAGCCGGCTCCACCTCCTGGGTCATCGGCATCATGGCGCCTCGCCTCAAGCCCCTTTCGCAACAGGTCCTCGTCATCACCGGCGCCTCCTCCGGCATCGGCCTCGCCACCGCGCGCATGGCGGCGCAGCGCGGCGCGGCCGTGGTACTGGTGGCGCGCAGCGAAGCATCGCTGGCCGAGGCGGTGGCGGAGATCCGGGAGGCCGGCGGCCGGGCCGAGTACCGTGTCGCGGACGTGGCGGACCGGGAGGCGCTGCAGGGCGCCGCCGACCTCGCCACGGAAAAATTCGGCGGCTTCGATGCCTGGGTGAACGATGCCGGCGGCAGCATCTACGGCACGCAGGAACAGACGCCGGTCGAGGACCAGCGCCGGCTGTTCGAGACGAACTACTGGGGCACCGTGCATGGCAGCCTGATCGCCTGTGCGCATCTGAAGCCGAAGGGCGGCGCGCTGGTCAATGTCGGCTCCGTTCTGTCGGACCGGGCGATGATCTACCAGGGCACCTATTCCGCCACCAAGCACGCGGTGAAGGCCTTCACCGACGCGCTGCGGATGGAGTTGGAGGCGGAGCGCGCGCCGGTTTCGGTCACGCTGATCAAGCCCGCCAGCATCGAGACCACCTTCCAGGACCATGCCCGCATCCTGCTGGACACGCCGGGCGTGATGGTGCCGCCGCCGACCTACGATCCTCGGCTGGTCGCGCGCGCCATCCTGTTCGCCTGCACGACGCCGCGGCGCGACCTGTACGTCGGCGGCGGTGGGGCCGCGATCTCCCTGTTCGGCAACTTGTTCCCGCGTGGCACCGACCTGGTGATGCAGGCGATCGGCCGCAGCAGCCAGACCACGCGGCGGACGGGCAAGCCGGAGCGGCGGGACAACCTGTACCAGGGCCGGCCAGGCGGCGCCGAACGGTCGAGCCTGTCCGGCACGCCGCAGCGGACATCCAGCCTGCTGCTGGAGGCGCAGATGAACCCGGTGGCGGCGCTGGCGGCGACGGCGGGCCTTGCCGCGCTGGTCGCCGGTACCCTGATGACCGGCGCGATGCTGTCGCGCCGGCGCTGAACGCTGGTCAGCCTGCCGCCTTCTGCCGCGCGGTGAAGAACGGCGTCGGCTTGATCAGGCGGTTTTCCATCTTGACCAGCAGGCCGCGGTCGCCGGCGGCCTTCAGGTATTCGCCCCAGGCCGGGTCGGCGGCCATGGCGCTGCGGCGGCGCTCGCGGTCGCCCTGGTCCGCATAGCCCCACATGTGCACCACGGTGTTCAGCGCGCCCTCGACGGTGGTGTACCAGCCCAGGCAGTTCTCAAGGTACTTGAGCTGGAGCGGCCAGGCCTTCTCCTCATACAGCGCCACGAATTCCGGCAGCTTGTTGGGCAGCGTGGTGTAGATGCGCAGGTCGACGATTCCGTAAGGCGCCGGCATGGGGTGTTCCTCCTTGTCCCGCGGCCAGCATGGCGCGCCGGGCCGGGGCGGGGAAGCCGCGTCAGGTGCAACCGCTTCATCATGGCGGTGTCACCGCCACGTCATCCGGTGCTTGTATAGCCCCCTACAGCAAGGGGCTGCACGGATGCTGGAACTGCAGGGCCTGACGCGTCGCTTCGGCGCCGTCACGGCCGTCAACCAAGTGAACCTGGTCATCCCGGACGGGCAGATGGTCGGCGTCATCGGCCGGTCCGGCGCCGGCAAGTCCACCCTGCTGCGCATGATCAACCGGCTGACCGAACCTTCCGAGGGCCGCATCGCCTATGGCGGGCGGGACATCACCATGCTGCGCGGCGCGGCGCTGCGCCGCTGGCGCACCGACTGCGCGATGATCTTCCAGCAGTTCAACCTGGTGCAGCGGCTGGACGTGCTGACCAACGTGCTGGTCGGCCGGCTGAACCACCGCCCCGGCGTGATGGGCACCGTCACCAGCCTGCTGAAGATGTTCACACCGAAGGAACGCGCCATGGCGATCCAGGCGCTGGACCGGTTCGACCTGGCGGAGGTGGCGCTGCAACGCGCCGATACGCTGTCCGGCGGCCAGCAGCAGCGCGTCGCGATCTGCCGCGCCCTGTTGCAGGAACCGCGCCTGATCCTGGCCGACGAGCCGATCGCCAGCCTCGACCCGCGCAATGCGAAGACGGTGATGGACGCGCTGCGCCAGGTGAACCGGGAGGACGGGCTGACCGTGCTCACCAACCTGCATCACCTGAACACCGCCCGGCAGTACTGCGACCGCATCGTCGCCATGCAGGCCGGCCGCGTGATGTTCGACGGCACGCCGTCCGAACTGACCGCGGCGCGGGTGCAGGAGATCTACGGCGTCACCGAGGATGAATTCGAGGACCAGGCGGAGGAGCAGGCAAGCACCGCCGCGCGCCCGGGCCTCCTCGCGCAACCCGGCCTCGCCGTCGCCTGAACCGGGCGGCGTGGTCGGCGGATTTCCCCCCAAGCTCTCCTGGAGAGACCCGCATGATCACCCGTCGCCTTCTGGTCGCCGGCGCCACGCTGGCGCCCTTCGCCGTGGCCGCCCAGACCGCAAGCCAGACACCCACGCCGGCCATGCCGCAGCCGGGCCGCCGCGCCTGGGCGCAGCAGGTGCCGCAGTTGCGCATCGGCCTGCTCGGCGGTGAGAACGAGCAGGACCGGCTCGGCCGCTACGAGGTCTACCGCGCGCTGCTGGAGACCACCTTCGGCATCCCCGTCCGCCTGTTCCCGGCCGCCGACTATTCCGGCGTGATGCAGGCCTTCGGCGCGCGGCAGATCGAGGGCGCGGGCATGGGCGCCTCCGCCTATGCCGGCGCGTGGCTCGACACCAATGGCGGGGTCGAGCCGCTGTGGGTGGCGCGGGAGGCCGATGGCGGCATCTCCTACATCGCGGTGATGGTGGTGCGCGCCGACAGCGGCATCACCAGCCTGGAGGACATGCGCGGCAAGGCGTTGGCCTGGGCGGACGCCAACTCCACCTCCGGCTACCTGGTGCCGCGCAGCGAGCTGCGCGCCGCCGGCATCGGCACCGAAAGCGGCCAGTACTTCTCCCGCACCGGCTTCGGCGGCGGGCATGAACAGGCGGTGGTGGCGGTTCTGCAACGGCAGTATGATGCCGCCGTCACCTGGGCCTCCGGCCAGGGCGAGGTCAGCCAGGGTTTCACCCGCGGCAACCTGCGCGCCATGGTGGAGAAGGGCATGCTGAACATGGCGGACCTGCGCATCATCTGGACCTCCGCGCCGATCCTGAACGGGCCGATGACGGTGCGGCGCGACCTGCCGCAGGCCTTCAAGGACGATTTTCGCGACTTCCACTTGGCGCTCGCCGGTGCGCATCCGCAGATCTACGCCCAGATCGAACGCGGCGGCGGCCAGGGCTACGCGCCCGTGACGCACGAAATGTTCGAGCCGATCGTGCGCCTGCGCCGCGAGGAAGCGGCCGAACGCCGCCGCCGCTCCTAGTGATGGACGCCGCGCTGCCCGCCTCCTCCCTGCCTGCCGCGGATGTCGTCTCGCGGGCGGAGGCGGCGTTCCGGGCGGCGCGGCGGATGCGGCGGCAGGCGACGCTGCGGTGGGGCGTGATCCTGCTGGCGTGCCTGGTCCTGTCGGCCTGGCTCAGCGAGATGACGCCGGGCGCGCTCGCCGATGGCCTGCCGCGCATCGGCGAGTATTTCTGGCGCATCGTGCCGACCCTGCGGTGGGAGACGCTGTTTTCCGACTGGGAGACCGAGGGCAGCCTCGCCTCCTGGTTCTACCGCCTCGACAAATGGGCCTGGCTGATCTTCGAGACCAGCCAGATGGCGCTGCTGGGCACGCTGTTCGGCACGGCCATCGGGTTCAGCCTGTGCTTCGTGGCGGCCCGCAACCTGGCGCCGAACCGGGTGGCCTTCCAGGTCGCGCGGCGCTTCCTCGAGTTCTGCCGCACGGTGCCGGAAATCGTCTTCGCGCTGATCTTCGTCTGGGCCTTCGGCGTCGGCCCGCTGGCCGGTATCCTTGCCATCATCATCCACACCGCCGGTGCCAACGGGAAGCTGTTCGCGGAAGTGGTGGAGAATGCCGAAGCCTCGGCGATGGAGGGTGTGCGCGCCGCCGGCGGCAACTGGTTCCACCGGGTGCGCTTCGGCGTGCTGCCGCAGGTGGCGCCGAACCTTCTCAGCTACACGCTGCTGCGTTTCGAGATCAACGTGCGCGGCGCCAGCGTGCTCGGCTTCGTCGGCGCCGGTGGGATCGGGGAGGAGCTGTATCACGTGATCTCCTTCAACTACTACGAGGAGGTCGGCGCCATCGTGGTCCTCATCATCCTGTCGGTCGCGATGATCGACCTGGTGTCCGAACGCCTGCGGCACGGCCTGATGGCCGGCACGGCGCGGGGCTGACGGCGATGGCGCTCGCCCAGCCGACACCCGGCCAGATCAAGCAGATCCGCGCGCGCATGCCGGCGGCGTTCGGGCCGACGCCGCGGGTGCGGGCGCTGCGGGCGGCGGCGGGAATTGCCGCGCTCGCCTGGATCGGCTTCCTGTTCTGGTGGTTCCAGATCACGCCGGCCCGGCTATGGAACGGGCTTTCGGGACTCGGCACCATCGTCGTGCTGATGATCCCGCCCTCGCCGGGCGAGCTGTGGGTGGATATCCTGGAGGGCATCGCCGAAAGCGTCGCCATGGCCTTCCTCGGCACCTTCATCGCCGCCGTCATCGCGGTGCCGCTGGGCTTCCTCGGCGCGCGCAACGTGGTGGTGAACGCGCTGGCGCATTTCTCCATCCGCCGGGTCTTCGACGGCTTCCGCGGCGTGGATCAGTTGATCTGGGCGCTTGCCTATGTCCGAGCCGTCGGCCTCGGCCCGCTGGCTGGCGTGCTGGCGATTGCGACGGCGGACATCGCGGTGCTGGCCAAGCTGTATGCCGAGGCGATCGAGAATGCGGAACGCCGGCAGGCGGAGGGGATCGAGGCGGTGGGCGGCAGCCCGCTGATGCGCACCCGCTTTGGCCTGTTGCCGCAGGTCCTGCCGGTGATGCTGTCCCAGGCGCTGTACTTCCTGGAAAGCAACACGCGCTCCGCCAGCGTGCTTGGCATCGTCGGTGCCGGCGGGATCGGGCTGGCGATCGCCGAGCGCATCCGCATCCGTGCCTGGGACGAGGTGGCCTTCATCATCATCCTGATGCTGGTCGTGGTCGCCATCATCGACCAGATTTCCGCCCGCATCCGCCGCAGGCTGATCGGGGGGAGGGAGATCCTGCCGGCACGCTGACTCAGCGCGGGATGACTCGGGCGATGCTGATCTGGCGGCCTTGCTCGGCGATGCGTGGCGGTGCCCCGATAGCGCTCAGCGACCAGGCCAGGTCCAGCACCTCTCCGGCCAGTGTCACTCGGGCGCCGGGTTCGAGTTCGGCGCGGATGCTGCTGACATCGCCCTGCACATGCAGGCTGCGGCAGCCGCCGGTCAGGACCAGAGCGTTGCGGTGGCCGCGCACCAGCACGTCGCGGCCGGTGCAGTCCAGGCTTTGCCGCAGGGCGCTGCCCTCGATCAGCAGGGGTTCTGCGGCAGCCGGGCTGGCGAGGAGCAGCAGCAGCCCCGCCAGTCGTCTCACGATGCGCCGCGTTCCGCCTGCGACTGCGCGGCCAGGGCGCGGGCCATCTGGCTCAGCGCCTCCTGGTGCTTCTCGTTGTCGATCAGCGCGAAGTTGCGGGCCAGTTCCAGGCACATGCGCTGGCGTGGGGAAGCCTCGGGGCCGGCATTTTCGCTCGTCAGCCCGTCGAAGAACCAGGACACCGGCACGCCCAGCACCTGGCCGATCTCGAACAGCCGCCCGGCCGAGATCCGGTTCAGGCCGCGCTCATATTTGTGCGCCTGCTGGTAGGTCACGCCGATCAGCTTCGCGAGCTGCTGCTGCGACAGGCCCATCATCACGCGGCGCTCGCGGATGCGGGCTCCCACATGGCGGTCGGCGGCGTTCGCGCGCTGTCCCGGACGCTCCCCGGCCACGGCGGGAATGGCCTGTTCTTCGGTCTCGATCGTCGGCATTGCTGGACCTCCGCGGCGCCGGCCGCGATACATCTGATGAGCAGGCTCTATTGCGCACGGGTTCGCCTCTCGCGCGCATGACAAGGACGTGATGTAGACCGACTTACGTTATTTTTGCGTGTAGGTCCCACATTCTACTCGCGTCGGACGCGAGTCCGGCTAATCCCGCTTCTTCGCGGCCTCCATTGCCTTGTAGTGCTCGATCTGCTGGCGAAGGGCCTCGAGCTCCGCCTGCAGCGCGGCGAGGCGGGCGGAATCGGGCTGCGGCTCGGCCTGTTCTCCGGCGGCGCGGAAGGGCGAGAACAGGCTCATCGCGCGCTCCATCATGGCCATGTTCTGCTTGCCCATCTCCTCCAGGTTGGTGAAGGGGATGAAGCCGCCCATGGTCTGTTCGACGGTGCGCCGCACCTGGTCATGCTGGCGGGAGAAGGCGCCCATCACCGATTCCAGGTAGCGTGGCACCAGGGACTGCATGCTGTCGCCGTAGAAGCCGATGATCTGACGCAGGAACGAGGTCGGCAGCAGGTTGCGGCCCTTGGCTTCCTCCTCGACGATGATCTGCGTCAGCACGCCGCGGGTGATGTCCTCACCGGATTTCGCGTCGTAGACCACGAAGTGCCGCCCGTGGCGGACCATCACCGCCAGGTCCTCCAGCGTGACGTAGGAGGAGGATTCCGTGTTGTAGAGCCGGCGGTTGGCGTATTTCTTCACAACCACCGGCGGCATTGCCGCGGTTTCCTCGTTGAGCGCCGCACCGGTCGGGGGACCACCCGGCTGTTCGCTATCTGCCCTGCCCTGGGCCTCGGACGGCGGCGAGCCCTTGGCGAGGGAGGGTTTGCGGCCCGCCGCTTGGCCGGCTCCCTTCTGGATCGTATCCTGTGCCATGTTCGCCCTGCTTTCCCCGGCGGTGCTGCCGTCATCGAATCCTACCATGCGCTGCATCGCAGCGCGAAACACCTGTTTCTCGGATTCTGACGCCATCGCACGCAGCCGGTCCTGTCCGCGGGCGTTGGCTGGACTATGATCCCGCGCGGGCTGGCCCTCGCCGGTCCGCATGACGGGTTCCTCGAGGATGGATGATGCACGGGGACGGCGCCAAGGACGGCCGGGATGCGGCGGCGGAGCTGGAAGCGCTGGCCGAGGACTGGATCGCCCTGTGGCAGAGCGAGATTGCCGGATTGGCGGCGGACCGCGAAACCGCCGAGACCTGGGCCGCGATGACCGCCGCCTGGGCCGGGCTGGGTGGCGCGTGGCTGCGGGCGGCCATCGCGCCGCCCTTCGGCCGGCCGCCGCCGGGCGCGCCAGGATTTCCGCCGAACTGGCCCATGCCGAACTGGAGCCCACCCGCCTGGCCCACCTGGCCCGCGCATGACAGCGCCGCTGCGCCGCCGCGGCCCGCGCCCGCTGCCGCTGCACCTGATCCTGGGCGCGAGCCGGGGGATGGCGGCGATCGCGAGCGCGGGGAGCCTGCCGGGGCTGACCGGATCGCCGAGCTGGAGCGCCGGCTGGCCGAACTCGAGCGCGTCGGCCCAGGGCGGCAGCAGCCGGGTCTCGCCGGCCGGGCAGGCGGAGATGCGCCGGATCGTCGCCGCCCTCGCCGCCGGAAGCCACCCGCCTGAGGCCTTCCGGGCCGCGGTGATCCGCCGGCTGCTGCGCGCCGATCGTGCGCTGCTGGCCGGCATCGCCGCCTATCGGCGCCACCCCTACACGCGCACCCTGCCGGACCCGCCGGTGGCCTGGGCCGAAGGTGGATCCCGCGTTCTGGATTATGCGGCCGGCGCGCCTGGCATGCCGGTGCTGTTCGTGCCCTCGCTGATCAACCGGGCGCAGGTCCTGGACCTGATGCCAGGGCGGTCCCTGTTGCGTTTCCTGGCCGGGCAGGGGCAGCGCCCGCTGTTGCTGGACTGGGGCTGGCCGGAACAGGCCGAGCGCGGCTTTTCCCTCACCGACTACATCGCCGGCCGGCTGGAACGCGCACTTGCCGCGCTGCCGGGGCCGGTGGTGCTGGTCGGCTACTGCATGGGCGGGCTGCTGGCGCTGGCCGCGGCGCTGCGGCGGCCGGACCGGGTGGCGGCGCTTGGCCTGCTGGCGACGCCGTGGGATTTCCACGCGGATGTGGCTGAGGCTGATCGGGCGCGTGGCGCCGCCGCCCTGCTGCCGGGGCTGGAGCCGATGATGCAGGCCACCGGCGCGCTGCCGGTCGACGTCATCCAGACCCTGTTCGCCGGGCTCGACCCCTTCGGCATCCCGCAGAAATTCCGCGCCTTCGCCCGCCTCGACCCGGCCTCCGACCGCGCCGCGCAGTTCGTCGCGCTGGAGGATTGGCTGAACGACGGCGTGCCGCTGGCAGCCCCCGTGGCGCGGGAGGCGCTGGGCGGCTGGTACGGCGCCAACACCCCGCACCGCCTGGCCTGGCGCGTGGCCGGCGCGGTGGTGGACCCGTCCGTGCTGGCGATGCCGGCCTTCTGCGCCGTGCCGCACCGGGACCGCATCGTGCCGCCGGCATCCGCCCGGGCCCTCGCCGCACAACTGCCACGGGCCACGGTGCATGAGGCCGCCGCGGGCCATATCGGCATGGCCGCCGGCAGCGGGGCGGAGGCGGCGCTGTGGCGCCCGCTGCTGGCCTGGCTGCGCGGCTTGTAGCCGCCTTCGCGCCGCACCACACTGGCAGCCAACGCCAGCCAAGCAGGAAGGAGCCGCAGGGCCCATGTCGACCGAGATTGTCATCGCCTCCGCCGCCCGCACCCCCGTGGGATCCTTCAACGGCGCCTTCGCCAGCCTGTCGGCCCATGCGCTCGGCACCGTCGCCATCCGTGCCGCGCTCGAACGCGCCGGCGTCGCGCCGGACCAGGTGGATGAAGTGATCCTCGGCCAGGTGCTGCCGGCCGGTGCCGGCCAGAACCCGGCCCGCCAGGCCGCCATCGCCGCCGGCATCCCGGTGGAGCGCACCGCCTTCGGCATCAACCAGCTTTGCGGATCGGGCCTGCGCACCGTCGCGCTCGCGGCGCAGCAGATCGCCTGCGGCGATGCCGGCATCGTCGTCGCCGGCGGGATGGAAAGCATGACCCAGGCGCCGCACTGCGCGAACCTGCGCGCCGGCCAGAAGATGGGCGACCTCGCCATGGTCGACACTATGATCAAGGACGGGCTGTGGGACGCCTTCCATGGCTACCACATGGGCAACACGGCAGAGAACGTGGCGCAGAAGTTCCAGCTGACGCGCCAGGAACAGGACGAATTCGCTGCCGCCAGCCAGCGCAAGGCCGGCGAGGCGATGAAGGCCGGCCGCTTCCGCGACGAGATCACCCCGGTGACCGTGAAGGGCCGCAAGGGCGACACGGTGATCTCGGAGGATGAGTACCCGAAGCCGGAGACGACGCTGGAGGTGCTCGCCAAGCTTCGCCCGGCCTTCAGCAAGGAAGGCACCGTCACCGCCGGCAATGCCTCCGGCATCAATGACGGCGCCGCCGCGGTGGTGGTGATGTCGGCCGAGGAGGCGCGCCGCCGCGGCATCACGCCGATGGCGCGCATCGTGTCCTGGGCCACGGCGGGCGTCGATCCCTCCATCATGGGCACCGGGCCGATCCCGGCCAGCCGCAAGGCCTTGCAGAAGGCGGGCTGGGATGTCGCCTCGCTCGACCTGATCGAGGCCAACGAGGCCTTCGCGGCGCAGGCCTGCGCGGTGAACAAGGACCTCGGCTGGGACCCCGCCAAGGTGAACGTCAATGGCGGCGCGATCGCGCTCGGGCACCCCATCGGGGCCTCGGGCGCGCGGGTGCTGAACACGCTGCTGTTCGAGATGCAGCGGCGCGATGCCAAGCGCGGCCTGGTGACTCTGTGCATCGGCGGCGGGATGGGTGTCGCGATGTGCGTTGAACGCGCCTGACACACGCGACGTGCGTCGAACGCGCCTGACCGGCGCGATGTGCGTGGAGTTCTGATCCGGGCCGTCCAGGCCGACGGTGGCCGGTGCGGCGTCCATCTGGACGCCGCGCGCGCCGTGCCTATGCTGACTTCGCTGCGAAACCGAACCGGTGGCAGTGGAGGGCGCAGCGATGGCACAGTTTCGGATTACCCCGCTGACCGGCGGGCCGCTGCTGCAGGATGGAAGCGCGGGGCCTGACGTCTTCCTCACCTTCGGCACGCCCGGCCTGTTCGCATCCGGGCTGATGCAGGATGCTGGCGAAGGGCGCGACACGCTGCGCATCCTGTCGCCTGGCCCCCTGGTGGTCGGGGATGCAGCCTTCCTCGGGCTGCGAGGTTTCGAACAGGTCGTCCTGCGCGCCACCGGCACCGCCGGCCTGACCCTGGGCAGCGCGGCGGAGACCGCGCTGGGCCCGACCGCCACCATCACCCTGGCCCGGATCGCCACCGCCAGCCTCGACGTGGATGCCGCCGGGATCGCGACCCATTTGCGCCTGGTCGGCCGTGGTAGGGATGATCTGCTGCGCGGCGGCCTCGGCAACGACACCATCCTGGGTGGCGACGGCGCCGATACCTTGCAGGGCGGCGGCGGCAATGACCGGCTGACCGGCGGTGCCGGCGTGGACGTCTTCCGCATCGGGCCGGAGGCGGGCCATGTGGTCCTGGTGGACTTCACCGATGGCGAGGACCTGATCGATCTCTCAGCCTTCGATGGGCTGACGCTGGATGGACTGATGGCGGTCGCGACGCAGGTCGGCCGGGTCGTGCGGATCGACCTCGACGGCGAGATCCGGCTGACGCTTCGCAACACGGCACTGACCGACCTGCATGCCGGCAACCTGCTGTTCGGCCCGGTCGGTGACCCGCTGGAAATTGACGAACTGCGGCGGGAGGCCGGCGCGGACGGCGCGATGGGCCAGGCCGGCGAAGTGGTCCAGGCGACCCTGTTCGACCGCGACGACGTGCTGGCGGGCAGCGTGCGGGAGGACCTGGTGCGGCGCCACGGCCTGGCCGAGGGCGGGAATGGCGGCAGCGGCGACGATGGCGGCGACGGTGCGGAGGGGGTCGAGACCTACCTGTACACCGCCCCGCTGCGCACGCGGATCACGACGCGCGGGGAGGATGGCGCGGCAGGCCTCGACGGTGGTGGCGGCGGCGCTGCTTCGGCCATCGCGGATGGCGCGGGCACTCGCCTGGGCGGTGCGCTGGCCGGACGGGATGAATCGGAATTCCGCATGACCGCCCGGGGCGGCCAGGGCGGGGATGGCGGGGATGGCGGCTGGGGCGGCGATTCCGCGCCGGAGCGTGATGTCATGGAGCTGGATGGGGAGGGAAACCTGCTCGGCGGGCTGTACGACACCTCCGGCCAGGGTGGCAGCGGCGGCGCTGGCGGGGCCGGGGGCGCGGGGGGCGCCGCGCTGGCGGGCATCGGGTCCTATGTCGCTGCGTATGGACCCGGGGCCAACCACGCCCTCCATGCCTCGGCGACCGGCGGCGCGGGCGGCGAGGGGGGTTGGGGCGGCGATGGCGGCTGGGGGCATTTCGACGCGGATCTGTCCGACGGACGCGACGGTGGGGAGGGCGGTGCGGGCGGCGCCGACGGCCGGGGCGGCGATGCCCTGGCCCGCATCACCGGCCTGGATGCCCAGGCCGCACCCGGCACGGATTGGGTGCTTGTGGCGACGGCGCTGGGCGGCGATGGCGGCGACGGTGGCTGGGGCGGTGACGCCGGCTTCGGCAGCACGGGCTTTGAGCAGTACGCCAATGACGAGGTCGCCGGCGCCCGCGACGAAGGCTCGGATATCGGCGGCGATGGCGGCGCCGGCGGGGCCGGTGGTGATGCCGTGGCGGAACTGGTCGGCAACCGGATCGGCGCGGGGGGCGAGGCCGCGACCACGGTGCGGCTGGAGGCCGCGGCCATCGGTGGCTGGGGCGGCTTCGGCGGCTGGCATGGCTTTGGCGGGGGTGAGGAGGATGTCGGCACGACGGAGGAAGGCGGCATCCTCGTGACCAACCGCCTCGGCCTGACTGGTGCGGCCGGCGAGGATGGCGCATCGGGCGACGCGCGGATCGTGCTGCGGGACAACCTGGTGGCGACAGGCGGCGGCGACGACCTGCTGCAACTCGCCCTGTATTTCGACGGCGAGGAACTCGTGCTGGATTTCCTCGGCAACCGCTTCGATGGCGGGGGCGGGCGCGACACGCTCGACCTGTTCAACGTACAGATCTTCGGCGCCGTGGTGAACCTGCGGAACTTCACCCTTTCGCTGGACGGCCAGGCCGGCGCCAGCCTGATGCGCTTCGAGAGCTTCATCGGCACCAACCAGGACGACCGGTTCATCGACGGGGCGGAGGCGCAGATCTACACCGGTGCCGGAGGCGGCGACATCTTCGTCTTCGCCTCGGGCCATGGCCATGACAGCATCCAGGACTTCGTCCAGGGCGAGGATCTGCTCGATCTCAGCGCCTTCGGCTATGCGGACTTTTCCGCTCTCGAAATCGGCGTCAGTCCAGCCGGGGCTGAATTCGCCTATGCGGTGGTCACCACCTCCGGCGGGTCGTCGATCACCCTGTCCTTCGCGGCGGACACCGTGCTGACGGAGGCCGACTTCATCCTGTAGTCCGGTTGGACTGCAGCCGAACTTAGAAATCGTTCAGCAGGGCGTCGATTGCGGCCTGCCCGAGATCGCCGCCGGTGGGCGATTCGACGGTGCGGATGGCGGTCGCGATGGTTACCTGCTGCCGCGGCACCTCCGGCCGGGCGACGTCCGGGATCATCGTCTCCAGCATCGTCTCCACCTGTTGCAGGTGCTGGATGGCGCGGCGGATGCGCTGGCCTGTCACGTCCTGGAAGCTGCACGCCTCGAAGATCGCGTTCACCCGGTCCGCGATGGCGGCGACGCCGTTGGGATCGCGACCGGCGGCGACCCAGTCCTGGATCGCCTCGGCGGCTTCCATGATGGTGTTGGCCGCGGTTTCCGTCGCCTGCACCACTGCCTCCAGCTCCAGCCCGCTGTTGCGCGTCGCTGCCGCCGGCATGGCGACGAGCTGGCCGATCTGGTCGTGGATGCGCGCCAGTTCCTGGGACATGCGCTCCTCGCCCATGTCGGAGATCTCGACGCTGGCATGCAGCTCCGCGCTCAGCTCGGCGAAGCGACGATCCACGAAGCGATGCAGGTCGGCGAAGGCCGGCTGAAGCTCGGCCCGCATCGCCTCGCGAAGCGTCTCGGTGGCACAGATCGTCTCGGACATGGCGATGGTCCCCGGGGCGCTGGCGCCCGTCGGATCGGGTCGCGCTGACGAACCATGATGCCAGCTTCCGGTGAACAAGCGGTTGCCGGGGCTTACCCCGGCTGGTGCGGGCTGCCGGACCGGATGGCGACGCGGCCCGACATCGCCGGCGCCACCACGCGCCGGCGAACCGACACGGCGCCGGCCGGCATGGCGGAGAACAGGTCCTTCTCCGCCTCGATGATCGCGACGCCGGCAAGGCGCGGGCAGACCGCGCGGCCCAGCTTCTCGAACGGCGTCGCGGCGGCGCCGAGGAAGCGCAGGCCGAAGGGTGGCATGAACAGCGCCGCCTCCCGGCGTTCGACCCGGAACAGGTGGCGCGCCAGCAGGCGGGACAGCTGGCCGCGGGAATAGGGGTGGCCATGGCCGAAGGGCGTGCGTTCCAGATGCGCCCAGAGCCCGACCCGGTTCGGCACCACCACGATCATCCGGCCATCGTCGCGCAGCACGCGCCAGACCTCGCGCAGCATGCGGCGCGCATTGTCCGCGGCCTCCAGCCCATGCACCAGCAGCACGCGGTCGAAGCTGGCATCCGCGAAGGGCAACGCCTCCTCCTCCGCCACCAGGGTTGCGGAACGGGCGCCGGCGCCGGGCCAAGGGGGCGGCCAGAGGGGGGGGCAGGGGGTGTGGGTGCCGTTGGCGTGCGCACCATGGGCGGGGGTCAGCGCGATACAGCGCCCCGCCTCCCGTCGCCACAGGCCGAGATAGGGCGCCGCATGGCCAATGCCGAGCACCGCCTGGCCGGGCAGCGCCGGCCACAGCACCGCCAGCCGGTCCCGCACCAGCCTTGCGGCGACGGTGCCGCCGGCCGAGGCGTAGAAGGCCGGCAACCCCGCGGCATGGAATGCCGGCAAACCATGGACCTCGGTCGTCATGCCGGGGATATAGGGGGGAACGGTCCCGGTTTGGACCGGCATGGTTCAGGAACCTGACCACTTTGAAAGGGATGCGCGCGATGTCGGTGAAGGTGGAAGCGGTTCCCTGCCTCGAGGACAACTACCTTTGGCTGCTGCGGGATGTCCCGACCGGCGCCATCGGCATCTGCGACCCGGGCGAGGCCGGGCCGGCCATCGCCGCGGTGGAAGCCGCCGGCGGCCGGCTCGATGCGATCCTGCTGACCCACCACCACGGCGACCATATCGATGGCGTGGCCGAGCTGCGCGCCCGCTTCCCCGAGGCGCGGCTGATCGGTGGCGCGCCGGACGCGCACCGGCTGCCGAAGCTGGACCAGGCGGTGGGGGAGGGTGACGTCATCACCTTCGGCGCCGCCCAGGCGCAGGTGATGCACCTGCCCGGCCACACCACCGGCCACATCGCCTTCCACTTCGCCGCCGACCATTTTCTGCTGTGCGGCGACGTGGTGTTCGCACTCGGCTGCGGCCGGCCGCTGGAGCCGGGCGGGATGGAAGCGCTGTACCGGTCCTTCCAACGCCTGGCCAAGCTGCCGCCGGAAACCCGCTTCTGCTGTGGCCATGAATACACCGAGGCCAATGCCCGCTTTGCCCTGACCATCGAGCCCGGCAACAAGGCGTTGCGGGCGGAGGCCGAGGCGGCCGGCGCGCTGCGCGCCGCCGGACGGCCCACGGTGCCGACGACCCTGGCGCAGGAGATGGTCGCCAATCCGTACTTCCGCGCCCGCGACCTGGCGGAATTCACCGCCCGGCGCGAGGCCAAGAACCATTTCCGGGGATAACCGACGCCCATGAAGCTGCACCACGCGCCGACCAGCCCCTTCGCCCGCAAGGTCATGGCCTGCGCCATGCTGCGCGGCATCGAGACCCGCATCGAGATCGTGCCGACCGACCCGCACGCCTCCCCGGCCTCGCTGCTGCTGGACAACCCGCTGTCCAAGGTGCCGACCCTGGTCACCGACGACGGCCGCCCGGTCTACGACAGCCGGGTGATCTGCGAGTACCTCGACACTGTGGGCGAGGCGGCGCCGCTGTTCCCGCCGACCGGCAGCATGGCGCGGCTGTCCGCCCAGGTCTGCCACGCCCTGGCGGATGGCATCATGGATGCGGCGGTGGCGCGGCGGATGCGCTTCGGCAAGCCGATGGACGACACCCGCCTGGCCTATATCGCGCGCCAGAAGGCGGCGGTGGCGCGCGGACTGGCGGCGCTGGAAGCCGACCCGCCCGAGGCGCTGTCGCACATCGGGGAGGTCGCGGTGGCCTGCGCGCTCGGCTACCTGGATTTCCGCTTCGCCGACGAGCCCTGGCGCGCGGCGCATCCGCGTCTGGCCGACTGGTTCGAGAAGGTCTCGCGCGAGCCGGCGCTGGCGCGCACCGCGCCGGGCTGAGCGACATGGACCTGCGCGACCCAGCCTTGACCGGCGCGGAGGTGGTGGCGGCGCTCGGGCTGGCACCGCACCCGGAGGGCGGCCATTTTCGCGAAATGTGGCGCGACCGGCCGAAGGGGGGCGGGCGTGGCGCGGGAACCGCGATCCACTTCCTGCTCGATGCCGGAGAGCGCAGCCACTGGCACCGGGTCGATGCCGCGGAATGCTGGTTCTGGCAGGGTGGCGGGCCACTTCTGCTGTCGCTGTCGCAGGACGGGACAATTGTGGATCAGGAAATCCGGCTCGGCCCGCAGGATGCGGCCCTGATGGGCGTGGTGCCGCAGGGGTGGTGGCAGGCGGCGCGGCCGGCCGGGGACCGCTGGTGCCTGGTCTCCTGCACCGTCAGCCCGGCCTTCGATTTTTCGGGATTCGAACTGGCACCACCGGGTTGGAAACCGGGCGCATGAGCACGTCCCTCGCCTGGGACGAGCGGTACGCGGGCGGCAGCTTCCAGTTCGGCGAGGCACCGAACCGCTACCTGGAAAGCCTGGCGCCGCGGTTGCGGCCGGGGATGCGGGCGCTGGCAGTCGGCGATGGGGAGGGGCGCAACGGCGTCTGGCTGGCCGGACGCGGGCTGGTGACGACCTCGCTCGACTGGTCGCCGGTCGGGCTGGAGAAGGCGCGGGCGCTGGCCGAGGCGCGCGGCGTGGCGCTGGAGACGGTCGCCGCCGATGCGGCGGGCTGGGCATATCCGGCGCAGGGCTATGACCTGGTCGCCTGGATCTTCCTGCATCTGCCGCCGGAAGATCGCGCGGCGGCGGCGGCGGGCGTGGTGCGGGCGCTCGCGCCCAGCGGGTTGCTGGCGCTGGAATGCTTCTCCCCGGCCCAGCACGGCCGCCGCAGCGGCGGGCCGAAGATCCCCGCTTTGCTCTGGACCCGCGCCATCGCGGAGGATCTGTTCGACGGACTCGAGGTGCTGGAACTGCTGGAAGGCACCGTGCTTCTTGACGAAGGGCCGCGCCACCAGGGCCATGCGGAGGTGGTGCGTGGGCTGTGGCGCAAGCCGGGCTCGTAGCCTTGCAACCTGTTGAATCCGAGACAGGCACGCCATTCCGGCTGGATCAACCGAGGCGGAGGCGCCCCGGGGCGGGGGCGTGTCCTCGCGAATCCAAGGCCGGCTCAGGCGAAGTCGTAGGCGCCGTCGATCTCGTGCTGGGGGCCGGACCAGGCCGCCAGTTGGCTCTCGATGTAGCCGCGGACCTTTGCCTCGCGGCTGCCGGAGGCGGCCGGCTTCGCCCACTCGCCATGGTAGGTCCAGGTCGAGCCGCCCGGGATCTGGAAGCGCCAGCCACCGGCGCCGGAACAGCCGCGCTTGTTGAATAGGACATGCGCGATGACGTTGCCCTTCGGCACCAGCTTGTAGGCCTTCTCGCCCGGCCGCCACTGCTTGTTGCCCGCCAGCGTCATCTGGTAGGTCTCGGTGTCGAAGCCGCGCAGCCCGCGCACGTCCACGGCCCATAGCACCGCCACCTCGTTGTCCATCTCCCGGGTTGGAAAGGCGGTGGCGCCGTAGAGGTTGCGCGCGACGCACACGGCGGATTCGTTGAACAGGTCGCATTTGGTGGCCCAGACGCGCGGGGCGTTGGTGTCCCGGTCCACCAGGGTTCCCTCGACCTCCCAGCCCTTGATGTTGCGCATCAGGTAGCCGTTCTTCAACTGCGTGGTCATGCCGGTGGTGGTCACGCGACGGATGCTGTCGGCGTGACCATCGCCGCTGCCATCGACGCGGAAACCGATGCCAAGTCCGCAGAACGCGTCCGGCAGCCGACTGTCGCCGGTATAGTCGACCCGCATCAGGCCACCGCCCGCGGGAACCACGCCGGAGGGAACCGGCGCCTTGCTGTCGCCCGACACCGCGGTGGTGGCAGGCTCGAACATCTGGTGCGTCAGCTTGTCGTAGGATTTCTTGAAGCAGACGCGGGCCCAGCCGGCGTCGATGACGGCGAGCTGGTTCTGCGCCGTCATGTTCATGAAGGCGCGAATGGTCAGGATCCCGGGATAGGCCTGCCCACCAATGGTCAGGTTCTCGAACAGCGCGGCGGTGGACGATCCGTTGCCGGCTGCCGCCTGCGCGATGACGGTCGCAAGCGCCTGCAGCCGGCGCTCGGCGATCGGCGCGAGGCCCGCGGCCGGCAGGCCGTTGCGCAGGATGAGCGACTTGGCCGGGTCGATGCTCTCGATCGGCTTCAGGTGGTTGGTGATGGTCGGTGGCGCATCCGTGCGGCCTCCAACACGGTTGGAGGGTCCCTCCACCCGCAGGTTCTGCATGTTCTTGTAGATGGTCACGAGGTGGTTGTTGAGCCAGAACGGCCCCGCCTGCACGGCGACGGCGGCCGGCTGATGCAGTGCCATGCTCATCGGATGTCGCTGCCCATCTTGCGCCCTCTGGTTCGCCCGGGCGGCAGCCTAGCGATCAATACAGCAAAACAACAAGAATTCTTCGATCATCTGGACCGGGAGGCCATCCAGCCCCCGCCCGCCACCAACAGGACCGCCGCCGCGACGCGCCAGGTGAAGGCTCCCTCGCCAGCGACGATCAGCAGCAGCGTGGAGGCCACCGGCACGGCATAGGCCAGGGTGCCCAGCAGCCGCGGGTCGCCGCGCTTCATGCCGACGTCCCAAAGGAAGAAAGCCGCGCCGACCGGCCCCAGGCCGAGCAGCAGCACCGCCAGCGCCTGCCCGAAATCCGGCACCACCGTCGTCTCGAAGCCCAGATGCGCCAGCGCCGCCAGCGCCGCAGTGCCGAGGCAGAAGCCGGCCACCGCCTCGGTCGGCACCCGCGCCAGGCGTGGCATGCCGGCGGTCACCGAATAGACCGCCCACACCACGGCGCAGCCCAGCGCGGCCAGGAAACCGGGCGCGGCCTCCGGCGGGAAGGACGCACCGGTGCCGACCAGCAGGGCGCAGCCGGCGAAGCCGAGCCCGACTCCGGCCAGCCGGGCCGGCCCCAGCCGGAGCCCGCGCAGCGGCGCCGCCAGAAGCACGATCAGCAGCGGCCAGAGATAGTTGATGAGGTTGGCTTCCACCGCCGGCGCCAGGGCGAGCGCGGTGAAGTACAGGGCGTGGTAGCCGAACAGCCCGCCGATGCCGTGCAGCCAGGCGAGGGGCGGCTGCCGCAGCGCACCGAGGCCGCCGCGCAAGGCGACGACCGCCAGCCCCACCAATCCGCCGAGGGCGAAGCCCATGGCGGTGAGCTGCAGCGGCGGCAGCCCGGCCGCCAGCCGCGACAGCAGGCCGAGGAAGGCCCACAGCGCAAGCGCGCCGCAGCCGGCAAGGGTGGCGGGAGACATGGCAGCCTTCTAGGTCAGCCAGCCGCCATTGCGAACCCGTGCCGGCGCGTGGGGGTTCAGCGGTTGGTGCGGCCCCGGTGGTCTTCCGGAACAGCGCCGGTGCGGTCCGGGTCGTTCATCACATCGCCTTCGAAAGTGTTGTCGCCTTCGATCGGCTCCGGGTCCGTGGCATGGCCGAACACGCCCTTGGACGTACCGATGCCGGGATCGCGTTCAAGGTCGGAGGGCGGGCGGGGCACGTCCCCACCGGGTCCCTGCCGCCGCTCCGCCTGGTTCTTCGGATGCTTGTTGCTCATGGCCTCGCTCCTCCTGGTGCGGAGGAAAACGAGGCAGGCGGCCGCCTGTTCCTTGCGCCGCCCGTTCAGCCGGGAAGCCTGGCGTAGGGCAGCGGCCGCAGCGTGGTGGCGTGGACCGCGATGTCGCGCCAGACATCGCCGGTGACGTAGGGGTCGCCCTCCAGCCAGTTGCGGGCGGCCTCATGCGTCACATGCCGCGTCACCGCGATGGAGCCGACCATGCGGCCGTCCTCGCTGTCCAGGATGGCGCCGCCGAACAGCAGGGTGCCGCTGGCCGCCATCGGCTGCACCCGCTCGAAATGCGCCGGGCGGGCGGCGAGCCGACGTTCCGGCGCCTCCGCATCGGTGTCGTCCCAGGCGATGATGATGCTGTGGGTGCGGCCGTTGGGCGGCGGCTGACCGGGGGCTGGCCAGGGCTGGTAGGGCAGCGGCGCGATGCGGAACGGGTGGCTTTCCACCTTGCGCCAGACGTCGGAGTTGGCGAAGGGCTCGCCGGCCAGGTAGGCGTCGCGCGCCGCCGCATCGCCGGCCACCACCATCAGCGAGCCCAGGCTGCGCCCGGCCTCGTCATGCAGCGGCAGGCCGAGCAGCAGGCGCCCGGCCGCCGCCTCCGCCGTGATGTGCGCGACGTGGCGGTCGCGGGCGGCGGCGCGCCGCGCGGGCGCGCCTTCGTCGTCGCCGTCCCAGCCGAGGATCGCGTAGGTCATCCGACGCGCCTCCCTCAGTACATGTGCTGCCCGCCGTTGATCGACAGCGTCGACCCGGTGACGAAGTCGGCGTCGTCGGCGGTCAGGAAGGCGACGCCGCGGGCGATGTCGTGCGCGGTGCCGAGGCGGCCGCGCGGGATGCGGGCGATGATCTTCTCCAGCACGTCCGGCGGCACGGCGCGCACCATCTCGGTGTCCACGTAACCGGGCGCCACAGCGTTCACCGTGATCTGGTTGCGTGCGCCTTCCTGGGCCAGCGCCTTGGTGAAGCCGTGGATGCCCGACTTGGCGGCGGCGTAGTTCACCTGGCCGAGCTGCCCGGCCTGGCCGTTGATGGAGCCGATGTTGACGATGCGGCCGAACTTCCGGCTGCTCATGCCGTCCCAGACCGCCTTGCACATGTTGTAGCAGGAGCCGAGGTTGGTATCGATCACGTCGTCCCACATCTGCCGCGTCAGCTTGCGCATCATGGCGTCGCGGGTGATGCCGGCGTTGTTGACCAGGATCTCGACCGGGCCGACCTCGGCCTCGATCTTCGCCACCGCGGCGATGCAGGCGTCGTAGTCGCCGACGTCGAACTTGTAGCAGGGGATGCCGGTGCTGTCGGTAAAGGCTTTCGCCGCCGCGTCGTTGCCGGCGTAGGAGGCGACGACGGTGCGCCCGGCTTCCTTCAGGGCTTCGCTGATCGCGGCGCCGATTCCCCGTTGCCCGCCTGTCACCAATGCCACACGTGCCATGCCGGCTTTCCTCCCTGTTCTGTGCCCCGGGGCGGCCGCGCCAGATCCGGACCGGCCACCGCTTCCTGTTCCAACGCCGTGGCGCTGCAGGCCCATCCTCGCCCGGCCAGCTTCGCCGCGCAATTCCTGGCTTTGCCGGCCGATCCCAGGCCGGGTTTCAACGGCGAAGTCATCCGCCTTTATCGTTGGGCGAACGCGATGAACATTGGCGGTTGAAAAGGATACAAAGTTTTTGCGGCTTCACGTCGGCGTGATGAGTGTGGCATATCCTGCAACGGCCATGCCTCAACCTGTGCGCCCCAGGACCCAGACCATGTCGAGACAGCAGCCTGCCCCGGCCGACGCCGAGACCGATCGAAACGCCCTGATCCTGATCCTGGAATATGTCGAGGCAGAATGCCGGCGCCTTGGCGCCGATGCCGCGGCCCAGCATGCAGCGCTGGCGGCGGCCATGATGCCCGGCCTGGGCGCGCCGGCGGGCATCCGCCTGAACTGAGGGCCTGTTCGCGGCGGCCTCAGCGCCGCCGCAGCAGGAACAGCGCCTGCTCGCCGAACAGGTTCGCAAGCCAGGGCGAGCGTTTCCAGGGGGACCGCAGGCCCTTCTCGTCTACCGCCAGCCAGCGTTCCACGACGTAGTTCTCCATCGCGCACAATTCGAAGAAGTCGCGGATGGTGCAGGGGTGGATGTTGGGCGTCTCGTACCAGGGGCGGTCCCAGGTCTCGTTGTCCGGCATCCGGCCGGACAGCAGCAGCCTCAGTCGCAACTCCCAATGGCCGAAATTGGGGAAGGACACGATGGCGCGGCTGCCGATGCGCAGCATCTGGCGCAGCACCTCCCGCGGCCGCTCCACCGCCTGGAGGGTGCGGCTGAGCACCACGTAGTCGAAGGCGCCATCCGGGTAAAAGGCGAGGTCCGCATCGGCATCGCCATGAATGACCGGCAGGCCGGCGGCCACCGCCTCCGTCGCTTCCGCCATGTCGATCTCGATGCCGCGGGCGTCGGCGCGCTTTTCCCGCGTCAGGTACTCGATCAGCACGCCGTCGCCGCAGCCGATGTCGAGCACGCGGGCGCCCGGGTCGATCATCTCCGCGATCAGGCGGAGGTCGAGGCGCATGTTCTTGGCGACGAAGCGTACTTCCACCGCGTCCGGCACCCGCATCCCCGTTCCTGGCTGACCCCGTCCGTCTAGCTTCCGGCCGCGGCGGCGTCCAGTTTGCCGGCGGAGCGGGCTCGCCCGATGACGATCCCCCTGGCGATGCCGAAAACGTAGATGCCTGCGCGATCACATGAGGCGGAGAACGCCCGATCGCTGCGTTGGCGGGATGTTTGACCGCGCGGTAAGACAGCCGCGAACTTGCGGCAGCGGAGCAGCCTGTGCGGATAGCGATGATTGGTGCCGGCTATGTGGGTCTCGTCTCTGGGGCCTGCTTCGCCGAATTCGGCATGCATGTGCATGTGGTGGACGCCGATCCATCCAAGATTACGGCGCTGAACGCCGGCCGCATCCCGATCTACGAGCCCGGGCTGGACCGCCTGGTCGCCGACAACGTCAAGGATGGCCGCCTTGTGTTCGGCACCAGCCTGGATGCGGCGATGGAGGGGGCGGATGCGGTGTTCCTCGCCGTCGGCACGCCGTCCCGGCGTGGCGACGGCCACGCCGACCTGTCCTTCGTTTTCGCCGCCGCCGAACAGGTGGCGCGCGCGGCCAAGGGTCCGATCGTGCTGGTGACGAAGTCCACCGTGCCGGTCGGCACCGGCCGCAAGGTGAAGGAGATCGTCACGCGCATCCGGCCTGAGGTCGAGATCGCGGTTGCCTCCAACCCGGAATTCCTGCGCGAGGGCAATGCCATCGGCGACTTCATGCGGCCGGACCGCGTGGTGGTCGGCACCGAGGAGGGTGAGGCCGGCGAGCGGGCGCGGGAGCTGCTGCGGCGGATCTACCGGCCGCTGTTCCTGATGGAGACGCCGATCGTCAACACCTCGCTGGAGACGGCGGAGCTGACGAAATACGCGGCGAACGCCTTCCTGGCGATGAAGATCTCCTTCATCAACGAGATCGCCGACCTGTGCGAGAATGTCGGCGCGGATGTGCACGACGTGGCGCGCGGCGTCGGGCTGGATGGCCGCATCGGGCGCAAGTTCCTGCACCCTGGCCCGGGCTATGGCGGGTCCTGCTTCCCGAAGGACACGCTGGCGGTGGCGCAGACGGCTCGCGATTTCAACAGCCCCTTGCGCCTGATCGAGGCGACCATCGCGATCAACGACGCGCGCAAGGGGCAGATGGCGGACCGCATCATCGCGGCCTGCGGCGGCAGCCTGGTGGGCAAGACGGTGGCGGTGCTGGGGCTGGCCTTCAAGCCGGAGACCGACGACATGCGCGATGCGCCGTCGCTGGTGGTGCTGCCGAAGCTGCTGGAGGCGGGCGCGCGGGTGCGGGCCTACGACCCGGTGGCGATGGACCACGCCCGGACCATGCTGCCCGACGGCATCGAGTATGCCGACGGCGCGATGGACGCGGCGCAGGGCGCCGATGCGCTGGTGGTGCTGACGGAGTGGAACGAGTTCCGCGCGCTGTCGCCGGCCGGACTGCGCAAGGCCATGCGCGGCACCGTCATTGAGGATCTGCGCAACGTCTACGAGCCGGCGGCGATGCGCGACGCCGGCTTCAGCTACCGGTCGATCGGGCGGCCTTAGCGCCCGGCGCCTCGGCGCGACTACTCGTCGCGCCGGGGCCGGGCCAGCAGGCGGCCCATCGCCTCACCGATCGTCAGGTCGCCGGCCAGCAGATCCGCCACCGCGGCGCAGATCGGCAACTCGATGCGCGCCTTCGTCGCCCGCGCGACCAGAGCGGGCGCCGTTTCCACGCCTTCCGCCACGCCGACGCGACCGGCCAGCACCGTCTCCAGCGGCGCGCCGCGCGCCAGTTCCATGCCGAGGGACGTGTTGCGGCTGCCGGGGCCTGTCGTGGTCAGCAGCAGGTCGCCGAGGCCGGACAGCCCCGCCGCCGTTTCCGCCCGCCCGCCCAGCGCCACCGTCAGACGCGACAATTCCGCGAGGCCGCGCGTCACCAGCGCGGCACGGGCATTCTCGCCAAGCCCGGCGCCGATCACCGCGCCGGCGGCGATGGCGATGACGTTCTTTGCGGCGCCGCCGACCTGCACGCCCATCGGGTCGTCGCCGCCATACAGCCGGAAGCCGGCGGTGCCGAGCAGATCCGCCGCCAGTCCGCGCAGCCCGGCGTCGCGGCTGGCGACCACCGCGGCAGCGGGCAGGCCGCGCGCCACCTCATGCGCGAAGTTGGGGCCGGACAGCACGGCGGCCGGGGTGTGCGGCCGGGACTGGTGCAGGATCTCCAGCGGCAGGCACAGGGTGCCGCGCTCCACGCCCTTGGCGCAGACCACCAGCGGGCAGGTCGAGTCCGGCAGCGTGGCCACCACCTCCCGCAGGTGCTGCACCGGCACCACCAGCAGGGCGAACAGCGCCTCGGACAGCGCGGCGGCGGCATCGGCGGTGACGGTGATGGCCGGGCTCAGCGGGACGCCGGGCAGGTAGCGCGCATTCTCCCCGGCCTCGACGATGGCGGCGGCGCGGTCCGGATTGCGTGCCCAGAGGCTGACGGCGTTGCCGGCGCGCGCCGCCTGCAGTGCCAGGGCGGTGCCCCAGGCGCCGGCGCCCAGCACCGCGATGCGTCGTCGTGCGCGCTGCGGCATGCGTTCCCCCTGGTTCCTATTCCGGCGTGATTCGGCTGACGACGGAGGCAGCGCCGGCCTCCCCTTGTGCCAGGTGCGGCAGCAGGGCGGCCAGGATTGCCTCGGCGCGTCCGGCAAAGCCATGTGGTGGGTTGGCGACAAGCAGGCCGCAGCCATTCAGGCGGGTCGGGTCGGTCGGCTCCCGCAGCAGCAACTCGGCCGTGATGCAGTCCGGCACCTGGGCGTCGCGCAGCGCGGTGTGGAAGGCGCGGGGCGGGGCGCGGTGCTTGATCGGGTACCAGACAGCGACGATGCCAGCGCGGAAGCGATGGCGCAGGCGGGCGAGGGCGGCGGCCGCGCGCTCGAACTCGCCAGGCTGTTCGAAGGGCGGGTCGATAAGGATCAGGCCGCGGCGTTCGGGGAAGGGGGTCAGCGCCTCCACCGCCTCCCACGCATCGCGGCGATGCACGGCCACCTGGGGGTCGCCGCGGTAGCGGCTGCGCAAGGTGGCGTGATCCTCCGGGTGCAGTTCGCACAGCACGAGTTGGTCATCCTGGCGCAGCAGGGCTCGGGCCAGGTCCGGGGAGCCGGGGTAGATGTCGGGAAATCCGGCGGCGCGAACCAGCGCGGTATAATCGGCGAGCGGCCCCTCGGTGATGTCGGCGACCCGGCCGATGCCGGCCCGCCACTCTCCGGTGCGCGCTGCCTCCGCCGAGGCCAGGACGTAGCTGCCGATGCCGGCATGGGTGTCGAGCACCCGGAACGGCTTCGCCTTCATCCGCAACGCCTGCAACAGCGCGACGAGCAGGGCGTGCTTGGCAACGTCGCAGGCGTTGCCGGCGTGAAAGGCGTGGCGATAGTTCACGAAGCTGCGGGTAGCGCCACCAGCAAGGCGGCGCAACCCGCAGTGTAGGGGCTCAGTAGCGGCGCGGGGCGGTGGCGGCGCCGCCGACGGCACCCACGCCGCCGCCGATCAGGGCGCCGGTGCCGGCATTGCCCGAGAGCGAGCCGACGGCGGCACCCGTGCCGGCGCCCAGCAGGCCGCCGCTGACGGCGCGCTGGCCGGGAGTCTGGCCGCAGGCGGCGACGGCGAAGGTGAGACCAAGCGCAACGGCGAGCCGGGGAATCATGGACATCGAAACCTCCTTCAACATTCCTGTCCCGTTAACGCATCGGATCCAGCTCGGTTCTCCTGGAGCGCGCCGGAAAGTTCCGCCAGCGGCCAGCGCGGCCGCGGCGCGTGGTCCAGCGGTTCGGTCAGGCCGAGGCGCAGCCGCTCGATCCCGGCCCAGGCGATCATCACGGCATTGTCGGTGCACAGCCGGATGGGCGGCGCCACCAAAGGCAGGCCGCAGCGCGCCGCGACGGCGGCCAGCGCCGCGCGAATGCCGGCATTGGCGGCGACGCCGCCGGCCACAACCAGCGCCGTGGCACCAGGGGCCATCGCCAGGGCATGCGCCGCGCGGTCTGCCAGGGTGGCGCTGACCGCAGCCTGGAAGCCGGCGGCGAGGTCGGCGCGTCCAGCCTCGTCCAGCCCTTTCGCCACGATGTTCGCCACCGCCGTCTTCAGGCCGCTGAAGGAAAAGTCGCAGCCGGCGCGGCCGAACAGCGGGCGGGGCAGGGCGAAGCGCTTCGCAGCGCCGCCTGCCGCCAGCCGCTCCAGATGCGGTCCGCCGGGCCAGGGCAGACCGAGCAGCTTGGCGGATTTGTCGAAGGCCTCCCCCACCGCATCATCCAGCGTGGTGCCGAGCCGCCGGTGCCGGCCGACGCCTTCCACCAGCACGCATTGGCAATGCCCGCCGGACAACAGCAGCAGCAGGTAGGGAAATTCCAGGCCGCCCGGATGCACGCCGGGCAGCCGCGGCGTCAGCGCGTGGCCTTCCAGGTGGTTGATGCCGAGGAAGGGGATGCCCTGGGAGATGGCGAGACCCTTGCCGAGCGTGGCGCCGACGATCAGCCCGCCGATCAGCCCCGGCCCCGCCGTCGCGGCCACCGCCGCGAGGCCTGCGGGCGTGGTGCCGGCCTGGTCCAGAACGCGCCGCACCAGCCCCGGCAGGTGCGCCAGGTGCGCCCGCGCCGCGATCTCCGGCACCACGCCGCCATAGGGGGTGTGGTCCTCGAGCTGGGAAAGTACCGCCTCGGCCAGGATGGTGCCGTCGGCGCGCAGGATCGCGGCGGCGGTTTCGTCGCAGGACGATTCGAGGCCCAGTACCAGCGCGTCCGCGCGCAGCAGATCCGTCATCAAGGCACCTTCCGAAGTCCGGGGCAGGGGCCTAATAGGCCGCATGTCCGCCATCCATCCCGTCGCCGCCCCCGTGGAGGGGCAGGTCCGGCCGCATTTCCGCAACCTGCCGCTGCGCGTCGGCACCCGCGGCTCGCCGCTGGCGCTGTGGCAGACGCGGCACTTCCTGTCGATCATCACCCGCTTCTGCCCGGTGCTGCGCGACGCGAAGGCCTTCGAGGAACACGCCATCGCCACGTCTGGCGACCGCATCCAGGACAAGCGGCTGGCGGATATCGGCGGCAAGGGGCTGTTCGCCAAGGAGATCCACGAGGCGCTGCTGGATGGCCGCATCGACTTCGCGGTGCACAGCCTGAAGGACCTGGAAACCGAGATGCCGCCCGGCATCGTGCTGGCCTGCACGCTGCGGCGGGAGGATGCGCGGGATGCGGTGATCCTGGGCCCACGCTGCGGCACGCCGGACCCGTCCGACCCCTTCGCGGCGCTGCCGGCGGGCGCCGTCATCGGCACCGCCTCCGTCCGCCGGCAGAGCCAGATCCTGCATGCGCGGCCCGACCTGCGGATCGAGATGATCCGCGGCAACGTGCAGACCCGGCTGGGCAAGCTGGCGCAGCCGGACGGTCCGGCGGCGACGCTGCTGGCCTTGGCGGGCCTCCGGCGGCTGGGGATGGAGGAGCGCGCTTCCGTCGTGCTGGACCCCGATTCGATGGTGCCGGCGGCCGGCCAGGGCATCGTCGGCGTCACTGCGCGGGCTGATGACGTGGATTTGCTGGAATTGCTGGCGGCGATCGAGGACCGGGAAGCGGCGGCGGTGAGCCGGGCGGAGCGCGCCCTGCTGGCGGCACTTGATGGGTCCTGCCGCACGCCGATCGGCGGCCATGCCCGGCTGCTGAGCGACGGAAGGCTGCACCTGACCGGGCTGGTGGCGCGGCCGGACGGATCCTTCCTGCTGAAGCGCAGCGCCCAGGGCGCGGTGGCCGATGCGGTGGCGCTGGGCCGGGACCTGGGCGAGGGCCTGCGCCGCGACAGCCCCGCCGACATCTTTGGCTAATCCGGCCGCGGTGCTGGTGACCCGCCCGGAACCGGGCGGGGCCGAGACCATGGCGCGGCTGCGGGCGCTCGGTTTTCGGGCGTTGGCGATGCCGGCGCTGGTGCTGCGGCCACGACGGTTTGCGCTGCCGCAGTGCCAAGCCGTTCTGCTGACCAGCCGCGCCGCAGCGCGCGCCCTGCCGCCTCAGCCGCGCGGCCTCCCGCTGCTGGCGGTGGGCGAGGCGACGGCGGAGGCGGCGCGGGCGGCCGGCTGGGCGGATGCGATGGCCGCGAGCGGCACGGCGGAGGATCTGGCCCGGCTCGCCGCGCACCGGCTTGATCCCGCGGCCGGCCCGCTGCTGCTGGCCGTGGGCCAGGGCTATGCGCTGGATCTGGCCGCCGATCTGCGCCGGCGCGGCTTCCGCGTGCTGCGCCGCGTCGCCTATGCCGCGACGCCCGCGACGAGCGTGCCGGCGCCGGTGCTGGCGGCGCTGCGGGGCGGGAATGGACCGGGGCAGGTGCTGTTCCACTCGCCTCGCTCGGCGGCCTGTGCCATCACTCTGCTTCGGGAGGCAGGCCTTGCCGCGAAGCTCGCGGACATGGTGGCGCTGGCGATCAGCCCCCGGGTCGCGGATGCGGCCCGCGTGGCGCTCGCCCCGCTGGCATGGCGCGAGATGCGCGTGGCTGGGCGGCCATCCGAGGATGCCTTGCTGGCGCTGCTCGGCCCCGGGGAAACCCGGCAAGGGCAGCGCGACCCTGAATCCGTGCCACGCTGAAGCTGCCCCGCCGAGCTGCCAGGAGAGCCATGAGCCCGACCCCGCCCCCCTCCTTCTCCGAGCGGCTCCGACGGTTCCGCATGGACCCCGCCGCCCTGCCGATCCTGGTCGCGGCCGTCGTGCTGGTCGGCGCTGTCGCCTGGTTGCTGGCGCGCCCGCTGCCGCAGGACCGCGCCGAGGCCAGCCCGGCCGTCGCAGCGCTGGAGCAGCGCCTGGCGGCGCTGGAGACGGCCGTCGCGCGGCAGCCGGCGCTGGAGGGGCTGACCAGCCGCCTCGCCACGCTGGAATCGGCCACCGGGCCGGACCTTGCGCCGCTGGCAGGGCGTATCGCCGCGGTGGAACGCGCCGCCGCCGAACTTGCCGCGCGTCCGGTGACGGACCCGGCCGAGCTGGCACCGCGCCCGGCGCTGGACGCGCTGATGCGCCGTGTCGATGGCCTGGCGCAGCGCGCCGAGGCCGCCATCGCGCAGGAGGAAGCCCGCGCCACCGCCAGCTCCGCCCGGATCGAGGGCGTGGCACAGGAACTGGCCGCGCGCGTCGGCACGGCGGAACAGGCTTTGACGCAGGCGACGGAACGGCTTGGCGGGGTCGAGTCGACCCTGACCCGTCGGCTAGGCGAAATCCAGGACCAGGTGGCGGCCCAGCGCGCGACGCTGGAGGAGCAGGCTGCCCGCATCACCGAGTTGCAGGGCCAGGCGCAGCGCCTCTCCGCCTTGGAAGGCCGTGCCGGGCGGTTGGCCACGTTGGACCAGCTGCGCGCGGCGCTGGCGGCCGGGGCGCCGCTGGGTGGTGCGCTCGGCACGCTGCGGGAGCCGCCGGCGGCGCTGACACGGTTTGCCCAATCCGCGCCTCCGACCGAATCCGCGCTGCGGCTGCGCTTCGAGGAGGCGGCGCGCGCCGCCATGGCCGCCAGCGACCCCGGCCGGCAGGGCCAGGGCGTGATGGACAGCGCGCTGTCGCGCCTGTCCGGCCTGGTCACCGTGCGCCGGGGGGAGGAGGTGGTGTTCGGCGATGCCGCCGCCGCCGAGATCGAGAAATCCCGCCGCGCCCTGGAAGCCGGCGACCTGGAGGGTAGCCTCGCGCCGTTGCAGCGCCTGTCGCCGCCGGCACAGGAGGCGATGCGAGCCTGGGTCGAACAGGCCCGAGCCCTGATCGAGGCCCGCGCCGCGCTGCGCAGCCTGGCCGCGGGCTGAGGGCCGCACGATGCGTCATGCCCTGATCTACCTTGTTCTTCTGGCGGCCGGTATCGCCGGCGTGCTGTGGCTCGCCCAGGTGGGCGGCGACGTCGCCGTCCGCGTCGGCGATGCGGAGATCCTGGTCGGCCTGCCGATCGCGCTGCTGCTGCTGGCGGTGCTGTTTCTTGTGCTGCACCTGATCCTGTCCGGCATCTCCGCGCTGCGGCGGCTGCCTGGCAAGCTGCGTGCCCGCAAGGCGACGAAGCGCCGCGCGGAAGGCGATGCCGCGCTGACCCGTGCGCTGGTGGCGCTGGCTGCCGGCACGCCGGATGCCGCACGCATCGAATCGAAGCGCGCGCGCAAGGGGCTCGGCGACACGCCGCAGACCCTGCTGCTGGCGGCCGAGGCCGAGCGCCTCGCGGGGCGGGAGGATCAGGCGACGGAGATCTTCCGCCAGCTTGCCGCCAGCCCGGAGGCCCGCTTCCTCGGCCTGCGCGGCCTGCTGCGCCAAGCGATCCAGCGCGAGGACTGGCCGGCGGCGCAGCGCCTGGCGCGCGAAGCCGAGGCGGCGCAGCCCGGTGCCGCTTGGCTGCGCCAGGAACGCGAGACGCTGGCGCTGCGCATGCGCGACTGGCGGGAGGCGCTGACCCTGGCCCCGCCCGGCGCCGGCCAGGCGGCGCTGGCGCTGGCCGCGGCCGGGCAGGAGCCCGACCTGATCCGCGCGGCGGAGCTGGAACGGCAGGGCTTCGCGGCCGACCCGGCCTTCGCGCCGGCGGCGCTGGCGCATGCCCGCCGGCTGCGCGACAGTGGCAGCCCGCGCCGGGCCCGTACCGTGCTGGAACAGGCTTGGGCGGCACGGCCGCATCCGGACCTGGCGCAGGAGTATTTCCGGGACGACGCCGATGCGCTGGCCCGGATGAAGTCGGCGGAGGCGCTGGCCAAGGGCAGTCCACGCCATGCCGAAAGCCGGCTGCTGGTTGGCCGCGCGGCGCTGGAGGCCGGGCTGACTGGCCGGGCGCGACAGGAGCTGGATGCGCTGGTCTCCGGCGGCCAGGCCGACCGCCGCGCCTACCTGGCGCTGAGCGACCTGGAGGAAGCGGAGCACGGTGAGACGCCGGAGGGCCGCGCCGCCCAGGCCCGCTGGCTGCGCCAGGCCGCCACAGCCGCGCCGGAGCCGCGGTGGCGCTGCGCCTCCTGCGGCACGGACCATGCGGCGTGGCAACCGGTGTGCCCGAGCTGCCAAGCGGTGGGCACCATCAACTGGACGAGCCCCCAGACCCTGCCTGCGACCGTCAGCTGAGCCGGGGCCGGCGCGACCGGCACTGGGAACGGGTTGTCGGTCGGCGTCGGGGCGGCTATAGGCGCTGGGCTTGGTGCGCCGACATAGCTCAGCGGTAGAGCAACTGATTCGTAATCAGTAGGTCCCCGGTTCAATCCCGGGTGTCGGCACCATCCTCCTTCAAAGACCTGAGAGGCGATGCGTGGCTCCATCGCTGGCGCCCGCAGAGGCCGGACTTCAGCGAGGCTTCAAGAGGGAAGGACGCCGCGCAGGCCATCTGCCGGCACCGCTCCGGCCATAACGCCGTGCCGGGCAACGTCACCCTTCTGGCGCTGCAACCAAACTGCCCGGAGTTGAACGTCAGGGACAACGTCCGGCGGTTCCTCTGCGCCAACCAGCTTCCAATCGCGTGCTCCAGGGCTGTGACGACATTGTCGCCCACTGCTGCCACACCTGGAACCGCCTCGTGGATCAGCCCAGGCGCATCATGACCATCGGATTGGGCAAGTCGGCACGTCGACTCCGAGCAATGCGAGATGGGATCTGTTCCCTCCCGCCGATATGCCATGTTGTCAAAAAGGACGACCGCTGCGGATGCAAGCAATGCGGTATCAAGAAATAAGCCGTGGGAGTTGATCGCGCTGGGATAACATTACGCGGCGACCACAGAATGTCGCGGTTTTACTGTTCGTAACTGGCCCTGTTGCTTACGCCCACGTCCTCGTGATTGGCAAAAGCCAGAAGCGGTCAACCTGTAGCTCTGGGAATTGCTCGGAGCCAAGGTGAAAGCATGCTGACGATACATCCAGGCCGCCGTCTCGGTGTTGCGGTCGTGGGGCTCGGCGGGGCCGTGGCGACGACGGCAGTTGCCGGGATTGAGACCCTTCGGCGCGGCGCGAACCGGCGCGAGGGGCTGCCGCTGGCCGATGTGAACGTGCCGGGTCTCGCGGATTACCGCGACATGATCTTCGGCGGCTGGGACCTCAATGGTGCAGACCTGGCGACGGCCGCGACCGGTCATCGCGTGCTGAACGAGGCGCAGATGGCGAGTACGGGCGAGGCGCTCTCCGCCATCCGCCCTTGGCCTGCCGTCGGCAGTGGTTCCTTCTGCCGCGGCATTGACGGCGTCAACAAGCGCGAGACACCGGGACATCGCGCAGCCGTGCAGGCAATTGCGGAGGACCTGCGCCGCTTCCGTGAGAACAGCGGCGCCGACAACATCGTCATGATCAACCTCGCCTCCACCGAGCGGACGCCGGTCGCGGAGGAGACGCTGGGATCGCTCGATGCCTTCGAGCAGGCACTGGACCGCGACGACCCGTCCATCGGCCCAGCCATGCTCTATGCGTATGCGGCCATCGAGAGCGGCGTGCCCTACGGCAACTTCACGCCAAGCCTCGCAGCAGATGCACCGGCCCTGATCGACTTCGCGCGGCAGCGCGGCGTGCCGGTCGCGGGCAAGGACGGCAAGACCGGACAGACCATGATGAAGACCGTGCTGGCGCCGGCGCTGCGCGCGCGTGCGCTGCATGTCGATGGCTGGTTCAGCACCAACATCCTCGGCAACCGCGACGGCGAGGCGCTGCGCGACCCGGACAGCCTGCAATCCAAGCTGGATACCAAAGGCCAGGTGCTGGACAGCATCCTCGGCTACCATGTCGAGGATCACCTGGTCGACATCCGCTACTACCGTCCCCGCGGCGACGACAAGGAAGCCTGGGACAACATCGACATCTCGGGCTTCCTGGGACAGCGGATGCAGATCAAGGTGAACTTCCTGTGCAAGGACAGCGTGCTCGCGGCGCCGCTGGTGTTGGAAATCGCCCGCGTCCTGGACTTGGCCGAGCAGCGCGGCGAGGGCGGCGTGCAGGAACAGCTCTCGGTGTTCTTCAAGGCGCCGATGGTCGGCAACGGCCACCCGCCGGAACATGCCTTCCACGTGCAGGAGCGCATGCTGATGGACTGGCTGGGGGCGCCGCAATAGGGGCGCGCCGATGATGACGGACGGTCTGGCCACGCGGCAGGAGCTGCGGGCGGAACACCTGCCGCTTCTGCGCGAAATCGGGGACCTGAAGCGGGTGCGGTCTGCGGCGCGGGAGGGCTCCATCGCGGAACGTCTGTTCGCGGCCGCATGGGCGCATCTCGCAGGTGGCGGCGATGCGGCGCAGGGCTGGCGTGCTACGGTAGGCGCGGCGCTGGCGGCGACACGGATGGGCGACCTGGATGCGGCCGCCCTCGCAACCGTCGGCATTGAACCTTCGGCGGCGCGCGTAATTCATGCCAGGGCCTTGGAGGATGCGGCGCAGGGCGTCGAAGCAGGGCTGCGGGCAGCGCTGCACGAGGGCGCCGCGCTGCACGAAGGCGCGGTGCCGGCTTTCGTGGCCTCGCTGGCGCGGCAGCCGCGCGCCGGCGTCACCTGCCCCGGGCGTCCCAGGCTGCTTCTGGAACCGCCGGAGAATCATGCGGAGCATTGCCTGGTCGTGGCGGTCTACGGCGTCCTGCTGTGTCCGGCCTATGCGGCCGATCCTGATACCGTCTTCGTCGCCGCCCTCGCGCACCACCTGCACAATGCGCTGCTGCCGGATTCCGGCTTCGTCGGCGAGGAACTTCTGGGCGATCAGCTTGCTCCGGCTTTTCTGCGCGCGACGGAGGCGGCGCTGGCGCAACTTCCCGCGCCGGTCGCGGGGATGGTGCGCCAGGCGAGGCGTATCCTGACCGGCACGACGACGCCGGAGGGCCGCGCCTTCCACGCGGCGGATACGCTCGACCGCGTGCTGCAGGTCGAACAGCACCTGCGCGCCGGCCAGGCGACGCTGCGCTTCGTGCTGGAGGACATGGAACTGGTGCATGCCGGGCCGGTGAAGCCCTTCCAGGATCGCCTGCTGCGCGACGTGGGGCTGCTGGCGTGATGCGGCGCGATGGCCCGCATTCGGTGCGGGATGCGCAAGGCCGCCGCTGGCCGGTGCTGGACGGCATCGTCTTCGCACGTGCCTCGCGCCAGGACATGGCGCGGCTGGCGCTCGGGTTGCTCGATGCGGGCGACAAGGATGCGGCGCTGGTGCTGCTGCTGGCCGACCAGGACGATTGGTGGCGCGGGCCTGTCGCGGAACCTGATGCGCTGCGCGACCTCGTCACGAACCGGGAAAGGCTGAGCCTGCGCGAGGCGATGGCGCGGCTGGCCTGGGGGTCGGTGGCCGACTACTTCGCGCATCGCTGGAGCGACCCGACCTTCCTCGCCGGTCTTGCGCTGGTCGAAGCGCATTGGAATGCGCCGCGCCGGGCCTTCGAACTGGCGTGCGGCATCGGCCAGCATCTGCGCGCCCTGGCGCAGCGGGATGTTGCGGTGGCGGGCGCGGATGTGGTCTTCGCCAAGCTTTAGGTCGCGCGGCACTGGGTGGTGCCGGCGGCGGAGTTGATGTGCCTGGATGCGGCGGAGCCGTTGGGGCTGGACGCGGCGGAGCCGCTGGGGCTGGACGCGGCGGAGCCGTTCGGGATTGAGGGTGGCTTCGACCTCGTTGCCTGTCATGACGCCTTCTACTTCCTGGAGCCGAAGGCGGACGTGCTGCGCTGGCTTCGTGGCCTGGCAGGCCCGCATGGCATATTGGCCATCGGCCACGTCCACAACCGCGACTGCCCAAACCTGTCCGCTGGTGCCGCGGTGACGGCGGCGGAGATGGCGGCGCTGTTCCCTGACGGCGTCTTCTACGACGATGCCGAGTTGACGCGCGCGGCGGTGCAGGGGCGCGTGCCCACGGCGGCGCCCGCCGCATTCCTGGCGCAGGTCGAAGCCTTCGCCGTGGCCGCCGGGCCGGGCCTCGCCGCGGCACACCCGGCCATGGGTCGCCTGGCGCTGCCGCCGCACGGCGTGAGGTTGCGACGCAATCCTTTGTACCGCGAGGACGGCGCCATCGCCTGGCCATCCGCGCGCTACGAACGGGAATACGGGCCGCGCGCCACCTATCCATTGCGCGCGACGGCGCCGGAGACGGCGGTGGCCGGCGCGCACACCGCCGCCTGGGCCCTGCGGCGCGAATTGCTCGACCTGCCGGAGCGCTGGTGATGCTGGGCTGGGGTATCGCCGGATATGGCTGGGTTGCCCGGGATTATGCGGCGCCGGCGATGCTGGCGGCAGGGCATCGCGTCCAGGCGGTCTGCGACATCGGCGCCGCCGCGCGCGACGCGGCGCGGGCGCGGCTGGACCCGCCCGGCGGCGTGCATGAGGGGCTCGCCACACTGCTGGGCGACCCGGCGGTGCAGGCCATCTACGTGGCCACCCCGAACCACCTGCACCGTGCGGCGGTGGAGGCGGCGGCGGCGGCCGGCAAGGCCGTGCTGTGCGAGAAGCCGATGGCGGCGACGCTGGCGGATGCGGAGGCTATGGCGCATTGCGTCGCGCGCGCCGGCATCCTGTACGGCACCGCCTTCGACCAGCGTCACCACCCCGCGCACGAGGCGATGCGCGAGGCGATCGCACAGGGGTTGATCGGCACGCCGACCGCCATCCGCATTGCCTACGCCTGCTGGCTCGACGCGCAGTGGAGCGTGACCGGAGAGGGCGACAACTGGCGCGCCGATCCTGCGCGCGCCGGCGGTGGCGCGCTGATGGACCTGGCGCCGCATGGCCTCGACCTCGCGCAGTTCCTGCTGGACGAGACGCTGGAGCAGGTGGCGGCCTTCACCCAACGGCGTGTGCAGCGCTACGCCGTGGATGACGGCGCCGTGCTGATCGGGCGCACCACCGGCGGCACGCTGCTGCAGATGCACGTCGCCTACAACTGCCCCGACGGGCTGCCGCGGCGGCGCCTCGAGATCCTCGGCTCGGCCGGGCAATTGCTGGCGGAGGACACGATGGGCCAGGACCCCGGCGGCACGGTGCTGCACCTGGACGAGCGCGGGCGGGCGCGGCGGCTGGCGGTGCCGGATGCGGAGGCCTCGCCCTTCGCGCGGCAGATGACGGCGTTCGGGCAGGCGATGCGGGATGGTGGCGCGGGATTCAGCGCCACGCGGGACCTGCACACGATGCGGCTGCTGCACCAGGCCTATGAAGGAGCTGGCGCATGCCGCTGATCCCCTGGGCCTGCGCGCATTGCGGCTTCTGGCAAAAGCATTTCGAGCCGCGTGGCTGCCCCGTGTGCGAGGACACGCGCAACGACCTGCCGGCGGATGGCTGGCATTTCCTGCGTGAGGCGGAGGTGGCGGAGAAGCTGACCGGAAGCTGGCGGCGGCTCGACCGCGACATGGTCGCCTTCACCACCGCGCCGCCCTTCGGGCTGAACGGCACCGGCTGGCTGCTGCTGCACCCTGACGGTAACACGGCCTTCGAGGCCGCGCCCTACTACACGCCGGAGATGCTGGAGGAGATCCGCAGGCTCGGCGGCATCCGCTTTCTCGCCGCCTCGCACTGCCACGGCTACGGCGCGCTGTGGCAGTTGCAGGACGTGTTCCAGCCAGAAGTCACGGCGATCCAGAAGGACGACCTTCGGATGACCAAGGCGTTCCGCGTCACCTGGCCCTATGACGAGGCGCTGGAGTTGCGGCCCGGGCAGCGCCTGCTGCATGTCGGCGGCCATTATGAGGGCCAGGCCGTGCTGCACGACAGCAACCGGAAAATCCTGTTCTGCGGCGACGCCTTCAAGGTGGACCAGGACGAGAGCGGCCACAGCACGGCGATCTCGACGCACAAGGCGTTCCACAAGGATATCCCGCTGTCGCCGGCCGAGGTGCGGCACTACCGCAAGGTGATCGGCGGGCTGCGCTTCGATACCGTCTGCACGCCTTTTGAACACGCGCCGGGGATCACGACCGAGATCGCCCTGGCGGTGCTGGACGACCAGCTGCGCGGCCCGCCGGGCGTGCGGCACATCCCCCTGGATCAACTGCGCGAGGCCCGATGAGCGACGACCTTCAGGCGGTGGCGGACGCCTTCCGCGGGACCATGCCGCGTGACGCCCATGTCTCCGTCTTCCGCATCGACCGCCTCGATCGCACCGGCGTGCCGGTGGTGCAGGCGAGCCTGATCCTGCCCGACGAACCCGCCACCATCGGCTACGGCTACGGCTTCAGCGCCGTGGAGGCCGAGGTCGGCGCGCTCGGTGAGTTGTGCGAGGAAGTGCATGTCGGCCGGCATGTGGCCGAGGCGCCGCGCGTCACGGGAAGCCGGCGGGCCTGTCGCGCGAACGGCCGGTGGCGGACCCGCTGACGCTGTGCCTGCCGGCCGGGTCGGATTATACGCCGGACCTGGCGCTGGATTGGATCGAGGCGCGGCGCTGGCCATCCGGCGAGGCGGTGCTGGTGCCGCGCGAATGGGTCGCGGCCTATCCCTACCAGCTTGGCGCGACGCCGCGACTGATCACGCCGATCACCAACGGCCTCGGCGCCGGCTTCGACCTGGAACACGCCATCGCGCACGGGATCATGGAAGCGCTGCAGCGCGACGGCAACGTCACCGGCTACCGCGCGCTCGACCAGGGAATCGTGGTGGAGCCGGACGCGGTGGCGGATGCGCAGGTGCAGGGCCTGCTGGACCGGCTGCGCGGCCTCGGCATCGGCGTGACGGTGAAGCTCGCCAGCACCGAGTTCGGCATGACCAACCTGTATGTCGTGGGCGACGACCGCGGCCAGCCGGTGGTGCCGATCCAGGTGACGGCCTGTGGCGAGGCGGTGCACCCGGACCGCTCGCGCGGGCTGCGCAAGGCGCTGCTGGAATTCTGTGGATCGCGCGCCCGCAAGGCCGCGACGCACGGGCCGGTGCCGCTGCTGCGGCAGGCGTTGCCGGCGGAGTATGTGGAACGCCAGCTTGCGGTCGCCATGCTGGACGAGGAGGAACCGCGCGCATTGGCCGCCATGGTGGAATGGATGGGGCTTGATGCCGCGACATTGCGCGCGCGCCTCGCCGGCACGGTGTTTTCCGAACGGCAGCGCCGGAGCCTGTCGGACCTGCCGGATGCCGGCGCGCCCGCCGTCGCCGCCTCGAAGGACCGGCTGGACCTGCTGGTGCGGGCCCTGGCGGCTGAAGGTCTCGAGGTTCTCTACGTCGACTGCTCGCCCAGTGCCGAGGTGCGCGTGGTGAAGGTGGTGGTCCCGGGTCTGGAAAGCGAGACGATGAGCTATCACCGCATCGGCTGGCGTGGCGTGCGGCGGCTGCGGGCGCGCGATGACGCGCTGTTGCGGGATGCGCCGGGCGAGGGGCTGCAACGCGTGCGGCTGCGGCCGGAGGACGAGGCACGCGCGGGCGGGCCCGCCTGGTTCGACACCACGCTGGCCACCCGCATCGTCGGCGGCCTGTACCCCATGTATCGCGAGACCGGCACATTTTCCGCCCAGCTCGCCACGCGGAAGGAA
>NZ_JBNXUN010000059.1:0-1417 GCF_050563525.1 Falsiroseomonas sp. HC035 | reverse complement strand
GCCTTACCCCTTTTCCCAGCGTGTCGATGGCTGCGAAGCTGAAGGCGCGCAGGCGATGCGGGTATGGTTGTCATGCTGGCTGCCGCTGATGGTTCAGGTCGCTGAGCCGCCCGCATCGCCGCCCCTGATCGACCGCTGATTACGCGATGCCCTCGATGGCTGTGTAAGGCGATGCCGGGGAGACGGGGTGCGCCGGGACGAGCCATGGAGGAGGGTTTTCCATGAAGTTCAGCATCGGGATCGACGCAGCAAAACACACCCACTGGGCCTGCGCCGTGGACGAGGCAGGCCGGGTCGTTCTCGATCGCGCAGTCGAGAACGACCCGCAGGCCATCGAGGGTTTCGTCGCCGCTTTGCGCGGGCTGGGCGGCGATCCCGTCATCGGGATCGACGTGGTCGGCTCCTTCGCGCGCTTCCTCGAGGCGGTTCTGCTGGCCGAGGGCTACACGCTGGTCCATGCACCAGGGATCGCGGTCAACCGCGCCGGCCAGGGCTTCGCAGGCGGCGAGCGCAAGTCCGACCCCAGGGACGCGCGCACCATCGCCGAGCTGGTGCGCACCCGCGACCTGCGTCCCATCGCGCCCGACAACGAGACCGTCGTCGCCATCCGCCTCAAGGTCGGCCGCCGGCGTGAGCTGGTCGCCGAGCAGACCCGGCGCCTGGCGCGCCTGCGCGATCTCCTGTGCGGCATCCATCCCGGCCTCGAACGGGTGCTCGACGTCACCACCAAGGGGCCGCTCGCGCTCCTGAGCCGCTTCGTCACCCCCGCCGAGATCCGCCGCGCAGGCAAGGCCCGCCTCATCGCCCAGCTGCGCAAGACCCCGCAGGTGCGCCATGTCGAAGCCCTGGCCGAGCGCGCGCTGCAGGCCGCACAGGCCCAGCGCATCGCCGTCGTGGGCGAGGCTGCCACCGCAGACCTCATCCGCGAACTCGCCGCCGAGGCCCTGCAGGCGCGCGAGCGCATCACGCGCATCGACCGTGACCTCGAGGAGCTGCTCACGAGCCACCCTGACGGCGCCCTCATCCGCTCGCTGCCGGGGATGGGGGCGGTGCTCGCGGCAGAGTTCATCGCCCGCATCGGCAACATCGGGCGCTTCCACTCCGCCGACGCGCTCGCCTCGGCCGCAGGTCTCGCTCCGGTGCTGCGCCAGTCCGGCCGCAGCGCCGCCTGGCGCCGCGCCTTCGGCGGCGACAAGGCCCTCAAGCGCGTCTTCTTCCAGAGCGCCTTCTGCGCCGTCATGACCGGCGACCCGCTGTCCCGCGCCTTCTACAACCGCAAGCGGCGAGAGGGAAAACACCGCACCCAGGCCCTCATCGCCCTCGCCAGACGACGCGTCACCGTCCTGTGGACCATGCTCCGCTCGCGCCAGAACTTCGACCCAACCCGAAAAGCCGCTTGACTGGCGCATTACGCAGC
>NZ_JBNXUN010000057.1:0-1545 GCF_050563525.1 Falsiroseomonas sp. HC035 | reverse complement strand
TTTCTCTACGTCAGCCGCAGCGCGCTCGCCATTTGGGGCAGGCAGGCTGAGGACGTGCTGGGCCGCCGCGTGCTCGACGCCCTACCCGAGGCGGCAGGAAGCGCGCCCTTTGCCGCCTTGGAGCAGGCGATGCGCACACGCCGCCCTGTGCGTCTTCAGGCCGTCTCCGGCGTCATCGGCCGCTGGGTCGAGGTGGACATCTATCCGTCGGAGACCGGCGGTCTGTCGGTCGCCTTCCGTGACATTCATGAAAGGAAGCTGGGTGAGGAGAGACAGCGGCTTCTTGTCGCGGAACTGACCCACCGCATCAAGAACACGCTCGCCCTGGTCGTGGCCATCGCCGAGCAGACCCGCCGGACCGTTTCTTCACCCGACGCCTTCAACGCGGTGTTCCGCGACCGCCTTGCAGCCCTGGCCCGCGCTCATGAGGCGCTGCAGCGCGATGGCGGGGCGGAGACTTCGATAGAGGCCGTCGCACGTGAGGCTCTGGCACCGTACGGCGGCGGGGCCGGTGTGAAGCGCATCGCGATTCAAGGGCCGGAGGCGCGCCTCCCGTCAGGCGCAGCGATGGCACTCGGCATGGCCTTTCATGAGCTCGCGACGAATGCGGCGAAGCATGGTGCCCTCTCGACCTCCGAGGGACGGGTGCGGCTGTTCTGGGCGGCAGCGCAGCGGGAAGATGGCGCAATGGGCTGGGAGGTGGTGTGGGAGGAGCAGGGTGGTCCTGCGCTGGACGGCCCACCGGAGCACCAGGGCTTCGGCACGAGACTGCTGCAACGTGGGCTGGCATCCCAGATCGGCGGGACGGTTGCACTCGACTTCGCCCAATCCGGATTGAGGTGCCGGATTGACATCCCCCAGCATCTCGACGGCGGCGTTGAACTCGAACGCGCCGACGCCGGACAGCAATCGTCGAATGACGGCGGAGCGTCGGCGAGTGGGGCTGCTGGGGTCAACTGAGGCGCAGAGCACGCAGGCAGATGGCCGTGGCGGTTCGCCGCGCCTCGCGGACCCGTTGGCGATACCGCGATCCTTGACCACGCCCTACGCGCGGCTGAGGCGGTACCGACCCATCAGTGCCAATGCTCGTTGCTCTGCTCACGCTCAGCCTCGCTGCCGCCGGGCTGGATCGGCCGAACGCGTTCAGCGAGCACTGACGCGCAACGTACGGCTGCGAGTACGTCACTGCTGCTGGTTGGTTTGTGCAGCAGGGTGAGCGGTCCGTGGCCACCGCAGTCTCGCCGCAACTGCTCCAACCCTCCCCGAGGAGGCGAGCCCGTCAATACCACGATGGGAAGCAGCGGCCGGTTGATGGTCAGCGCGCGGATCAGGTCCTCGCCGGTCAGCCCTGGCATGTTCAGATCAGTGACAAGTACATCGAGCGCCTGACCCAGGCGTTGAGCCGCTTCCAGGGCCGCTGAGCCGTCGAAGGCGAGGTGCACCTCGTGGCCGTCGTCGTCCAGCATGTCTTTCAGCGTCAGCGCGATGAGCGCTTCATCTTCGGCAACCAGGACGCAAGGAGACACGGCTTTTACTCCGCGTAAT
>NZ_JBNXUN010000056.1:0-1563 GCF_050563525.1 Falsiroseomonas sp. HC035 | reverse complement strand
GTCGATCAGGCCCGCGAGGCGCACCAGGGGATGACGGCGATCGACGAGGTTCACCAGGGCCGAGCGGAAAAGTTCGGGCTGCTCGGATGGCGGCGATTTCGGCGGCATCGGCGGTCTCCAGGCGGCGACGCGCCAAGGGAATCACGCCGCTCGACGAGCTTCAACAGGGCCGCGGATTTGCAAGGTTTTCGACCGCTCCGGACAGCAGCCTTGCAAACGCGAGTACTTGCGTCCGCCGCAAACCCCAGGAATCCCGGGGACTTCCGCGTTGTTCACGTCCGACTACCTCGCCACGCCACGGCTGCGCGGATTGTTGGCGCTGAACCTCTCCGTGGCGGCGGCAGGCGCGATGGTGATCGTCAACACCGTCGTCCTGGTGCGCGCCGGCTTCGGCCTGGGCGATCGCGAGGTGGCCTGGACGCTGGCCGCCTACGGGTTGGGGTCCATGGCGGCGGCGTTGCTCCTGCCGCGGCTGCTCGGGGAGCGGGTGACGGACCGTACGGCGATGCTGGCCGGCGCCGCGGTGATGGTGGCTGGGCTGCTGTTGGCCCCGCTGGTGCCCTCCTGGTCCCTGCTGCTGCCCATCTGGATGCTGCTCGGCCTCGGCAACGGGCTGGTGCTGACCCCGAGCGGGCGGCTGCTGCGGCGCTCCGCACAGCCTGGCGATCGGCCGGCGCTCTTCGCCGCCCAGTTCGCCCTCAGCCACGCCTGCTGGCTGCTGACCTACCCCCTGGCGGGCATGGTCGGTGCGGCGTTGGGGCTGGGGCCCTCCTCCCTGGTGCTGGCTGTGCTGGCGATGGCAGGGCTCGGCGCGGCCTTGGAGCTGTGGCCGCGGCATGACCCTGAGGAAATCGCGCACCACCACCCTGACTTGCCGCCGGACCACCCGCACCGCGCCTCCGGCGATGGGTCCTTGCCCGCCGGGCCGGGCGGCTTCCAGCACCGCCATGCCTTCGTGATCGACGACCTTCATGGGCAATGGCCGCGCTGATCGGTTGACGCAGGTCATGGTCGACCTGCTGCAGGGCGCGCAGCCTTCGGCCTCTCCGCTCCGAAGGCGGATCCCTCATGCTGCCTTTCACGACCACGCCGTTCTTCGCGGTTTTTACCGGTGCTGCCGATGGGCAGCCTATTTCAAGGCCGCGTAACATGCCGGCGCGGGCTGACCCGCGTGCTTGAAACCCGACGCAGGTAGCGCGCCCTCCTCCGGGTACCAGCGGCAGAGCCAACTTTGCCGGAGTGGCGACGCCGAATATCGGCCTGATCTCCGACATCATCGCCTGCCCCGGCATGGATTACTGCGCTCTGGCCACGGCGCGCAGCATCCCCATCGCGCAGCGCATCAGCGAGCGGTTTGCCAGCCTCGACCGGCAGCTCGATATCGGCACGCTGCACGTTAACATCTCCGGCTGCATCAATGCCTGCGGGCATCACCATGTCGGCCATATCGGCTTGCTCGGCGTCGACAAGCGGGGGGAGGAAGTCTACCAGATCACGCTCGGCGGCAGCGCCACCAACGACGCGAAGATCGGCGACCTCATCGGCCCGGCCTTCTCCGCCGAT
>NZ_JBNXUN010000055.1:0-1895 GCF_050563525.1 Falsiroseomonas sp. HC035 | reverse complement strand
AGCCGTTCTTATTCACCACGGGCCTGCGTGAGGTTGGCGGGCGTGGCGTAAGCTGCTGGATGCGTTTACGGATTTGGGTGTCGAGACCAACCCGTAGCACCATCAGGCCGCGCCACACCCGCCATGGACGACGATACGACCGAGCCGTTCGGCTTTCCAGCGATCAGCCGCAAGAAGCTGACTGCCGCCTTTGACGGTGGGCGGCTGACCTCGGATGGCGGGGTCATGCTGCTGGCCGCGGCCGAGCGCCAACTCGGTCTATGCGACCGGCTGGCCGCGCTGATCTCCGACCGACGTGATCCGTCACGGGTGATCCACCCGCTCGCCGACATCCTGCGGGCCCGCATCCTGGCGATCGCCTGCGGCTACGAGGATGCCGACGACCTCGACCACCTCCGCCGGGATCCTGGCTTCAAACTGGCCTGCGGTCGGCTGCCCGACAGCGGGCGAGACCTGTGTTCGCAGCCGACGATGTCGCGCTGGGAGAACGCGCCGTCCCTGCGCGAGGTGATCCGGCTGATGCGGGCCATGGTCGACCTCTACTGCGCCAGCTACCCCAAGCCGCCCGCCGCCGTGACGCTCGACATCGACGACACGGTGGACGTGGTGCATGGGCGCCAGCAGCTATCGCTGTTCAACGCCCACCACGACGAGCGCTGCTTCCTGCCCATCCACGTCTACGACACCGCGACCTCGCGCCCGGTGATGGTGCTGCTGCGGCCGGGCAAGACCCCCTCGGGCCAGGAGATCCGCGGCCATCTGCGCCGCCTGGTGCGGCAGATCCGGCGACGCTGGCAAGGCACCCACATCACCCTGCGCGGCGACGGCCACTATGGCCGCCCGGAGGTGATGGCCTTTTGCGAGGAGCAGGGCATCGACTACGTCTTCGGCCTGCCGACCAACGCCGTGCTGCGGGCCGCCGTGGAGGACGCCGCCGACGACGTGCGGGTTCGCCGCGCCGAAGCGGACGCCCCGGTCCTGCGCCGCTATGCCGAGACCCGCTACGGCGCCAGGTCCTGGAGCAAGGCGCGTCGCGTGGTCGCCCGCATCGAGGCCAGCGGCATGGGTCTCGACATCCGTTTCGTGGTCACCAGCTTCGCCCGCGGCAGCGCCGAATGGGTCTATGATGGGCTGTACTGTGCAAGGGGACAGGCCGAGAACCTGGTGAAACTGCACAAGGCCCAGCTCGCCTCCGACCGCACCTCTTGCCGCTCGCCTTTGGCCAACCAGCTCCGTCTGGTGCTGCACACCGCCGCCTACTGGCTGATGCTGACGCTGCGCGACCGCATCCCCAAGCCGCACCCGCTGGCTAGCGCCGAGTTCGCCACCCTGCGCCTGCACATGCTCAAGATCGCGGGCCGCGTCGTCGAGACCGCCAGCCGCGTGCGCATCGCCTTCGCCGCCGCCTGCCCACACGCTGTGCTGTTCCGCGGCCTCGCCTGCAGCTTCCAGCCAGCCGGACCATGAGCAACGGGGCAAATGCCCCCACTGAGCCAGCCGCCCCACAACCTCCAACGCCGCACGCCCCAAGCCCAACATCACCGCCGCAACCGGATGCGAACGCATGCCCGGCGCTCAAGTCAGACCGCCGAGCCCGCCGCTGCCGCTTTCCGGTGAATAGGACGGGCTAGGAGGTTCTTGCTGATCAGCCGCATAGTACCGGTGCGGAAGGTCTTGTGGATCCGGACGGACCGGATGTACCGGCGCCACGGGCGTGCAGGGACAGCATGATTTTGCGGATCACCTTCGGGTCGCCAAACCCGCGACGATACGGGCTGCACGTCCGGGCCTGATGCCTGTGATCTCGTGAGAGCGGGCCGTCTCCTGCTCGATTTAGCCGAATACCGCCTTCCCAACCGGCCGGACCAGCCTCGTCGCAAGGCCGGGGTTGAGGC
>NZ_JBNXUN010000054.1:0-1995 GCF_050563525.1 Falsiroseomonas sp. HC035 | reverse complement strand
GCGGATCGTCGAGATCTTCCTGCACAACCTGGAATGCTGGCTGGATGGCCGGCAGGCGGACATGCGGAACGTGCTGGACAAGGCGCTGATGTACTGAATGAGATTGGCCCGTTCGTGCGAGGGCGCTTTCGGGCTCGCGCGGTGGCTGCACCCGCTTGGGCCGCCTGTCCCTTCGCGCGAATGGACCAGGAATTCAGTCGGAAGGTAGCCTGCCATCACCTTCGACCGTGTCCGGCGCCGCATCTGCGCGCAAGAAGCGGATGGTCACCTGGAGTCCGCGCTCGGGCGAGGAGCTGACATGCAGCCGGGCCCCGGCATTGTGCCGCAGCGACTGCACGATCAGGGCGCCGAGCCGCCCCGAGGTGGGCCAACTGGTACCTGCCGGCAGGCCGACACCATCATCGGCAATGAAGACCTTGCAGCCCTCGGGATCAACCAGGCTGTGCAGTGTGATTGTTCCGCCGGCGCGCCCAACGAAGGCATGCTTCAGCGCATTCGTCAGCACCTCGTTCACCACAAGCCCAGCCGGCATTGCCACGTTGATCGAGACCGGCCAACTATCGACCTTGAGGTCCAGCCGGATCCCTTCCACAGCATGTGCCTGCATAACGGCGGAGGCGACCTGGCTAAGATAGACCCCTAGATCCACGCTCTCACCGGTCTTGTCTGGGGCGAGCGAGCGATAGAGCAGCGCCAGCGCGCTGACCCGGCCGGCCAGGCGACTGAAGGACTCCCCGGTTTCATCATCGGGCGCATTCCGGCTCTCCAGCCGGATCAGCGCGGTGATCATCTGGAGGTTGTTCTTTACGCGATGTTGCAGTTCGCGCAGCAGCACGTCCTTTTCCTGGACGCGTTTCTCGAAGGCTTCGAGACTGCTTCGGCTCTGCGGGTTGACTGCGGCCAGCGCGACGAGCCGAAACAAGGCAGCGCCATTCTCGTCATGGATGATGTTAGACCAGGCGTCGAGGGCAGTTCCGTCCTCTTCCCCATCCGATACCATGCGGAAGGTGCCGATATGGTCCTCACCTGACGTAATTGCGTCGCTGAGCTGCCGGTCGTCGTCCGTGGCACTGGCGATGGCCTTTATGTCGCTCCAGGGGCGATCCAGCAGCTCATCCGGCCGCAGTTTGGACAGCCGTTCAAATTCAAGATTGGCGTAGGTGACGCGCTCCCGTGGCTGTAGTTCAGCGACGGCGATCGCAAAGGGTATGTTGTCGAGAAACTGCTTGAACCGATCGCTGTCGAGCGCCGCGGCGAGGTTCGGACTGCTGAGCAGGTCGGTCAGCGGCCGCGTCGTGTCGTCGTCGGCTGTCATTTGAAGCCCCCAGGCGATGGGCAAGGTCGTGAACGTGAAGCAGCCGGACTAAATAGACGTAGAAGGACAGGGCAGCAATCGACAGGCGGGTCATCCCGCCAGGCTGCAATGGCCCGCGGCGACCTACCGGAAGGGCTCCGTGACACCGGCCTGAACGGCCGGCTGCGGGGCAGCGAGCTTGCGGGTGTGATCGCGGAAATTGGCGACGACTGTCGACGCGACCAGGTTTGGAAATGCCAGATACACCCACCGCTCCCTGAGAGCGCAGGTTTGTATGGGACCCAGTCGGCGGAACCTATCGAAGCGTGCCGCCGCAGGGCGACGCCTCGAGACGGAAGACATGACCGCAGCGCACGGCCAAGCCGAACACCAAGATCGTGCTTCCAAGGCAGGCACCGTCCAGGCATGGGCATATGACTTCGTCGAAGATCGGACGCGGGACGGTCGAAGATTCCGGATGCTGTGCGTGGTGGACGAGTTCACGCGCGAGGCGCTGGCGATCCGCGTGGCGCGCAAGCTCGCCTCTGCGGAGGTGATTGATGTGCTGGCTGCCCTGTTTCTGGCGCACTGGACGCCGGCGCATCTCGGCTTGGACCAAGAGCCGGAGTTCATCGAAGATGGAGAGGGCCTGGGCACTGAGGGTCGGGGCGAAGACGGCGTCAGTCGAGAGGGCGGGCCCC
>NZ_JBNXUN010000053.1:0-2000 GCF_050563525.1 Falsiroseomonas sp. HC035 | reverse complement strand
CGCCGGTCAGCCGCTCGAGCATCGGCTCTACCACTTCCGCCTGCCCTATTCCGGCTTCGAGCACGCCCATATCGTCCTCGGCGGCGAGAGCTATGTGGCGCTGGCCGAGGGGCTGCAGAACGCGCTCTGGGCGCTGGGCGGCGCGCCGCGGGAACACCGCAGCGACAGCCTCTCCGCCGCCTTCCGCAACCTCGGCCACGACGCGCAGGAGGACCTGACCCGGCGCTACGACGCGCTCTGCGCCCACTACGGCATGCAGCCCAGCCGCAATAACCCAGGGATTGCCCACGAGAACGGCGCCATCGAGAGCGCGCATGGCCACCTCAAGGCCGCCACCGCCGACGCCCTGCTGCTGCGTGGCTCGCGCGACTTCCCGGATCTCGCTGCCTATCGCGCCTTCGTCGACGAGGTGGTCGGGCGGCACAACGCCCGCATCGCGCCGCGCATCGCCCTCGAGCGCGAGGCCCTGCAGAACCTGCCCGCCCGGCGCACCACCGACCATGAGGAGGCGGTCGTCACCGTCACCTCCTCGAGCGGCTTCACCCTGCGCAAGGTGTTCTACAGCGTCCCCTCGCGCCTGATCGGCCATCGCCTGCGCGTCCGGCTGTTCGACGATCGGCTCGAGGTCTTCCTCGGCAGCACCCCGCAGTTCACGCTGCCCCGCGGCCGGTCACACCCGGATGGCCGGCATGGCCACGTCGTCGACTACCGGCACGTCATCCACGCCCTGCGTCGCAAGCCCATGGCCCTGCTCGGCCTCGTCTACCGCGACAGCCTCTTTCCGCGCGCCGCCTATGCCCGCGCCTTCGAGGCAATGCGCACCGCGCTTCCCGATCGCATGGCCTGCCGCATCACCGTCGAACTGCTCGCTCTCGCCCATGAGCGCGCCTGCGAGGCGGAACTCGCCCAGCTGATCGAGGCTGACCTCGATGCCGGCCGACTGCCCGACATGGCCGCCCTGCGCGCCCGCTTCGCGCCGGATGCCGCGGCGCTGCCCGCCGTCACTATCCGCAACCCCGCCCTCAGCGCCTATGAGGGCCTGGCAGCCAGCGTCGCGGGAGACGCGGCATGAACGCCACCGATCCCATCGACGCCGGCCGCCTGTCGCTCGCCCTCCACGATCTCCGACTGCCCGCCATCAAGCTGGTCTGGCCTGACCTTGCCGTCCGCGCCGACAAGGAGGGCTGGCCCGCCGCGCGCTTCCTGGCCGCTCTCGCCGAACACGAGATCGCCGAACGCGCCAACCGCCGCATCCAGCGCCACCTCGAGGAGGCCCGGCTGCCTCCCGGCAAGACCCTCGACAGCTTCGACTTCGAGGCCGTGCCCATGATCAGCAAGGCGCAGATCATGGCCCTCGCCGCGGGCGACAGCTGGCTGGAGAAAGGCGCAAACCTGCTGGCTTTCGGCCCCCCGGGCACCGGCAAGTCGCATCTCGCGGCCGCTCTCGGCCTCGCCCTGATCGAGAACGGCTGGCGCGTACTGTTCACGCGCACCACCGACCTCGTGCAGAAACTCCAGGCCGCCCGGCGGGATCTCCAACTCGAGGCCGCTATCGCCAAGCTCGACAAGTACCACCTGCTCATCCTCGACGACATCGCCTACGTCACCAAGGATCAAGCAGAGACCAGCGTCATCTTCGAACTCATCGCTGCGCGCTACGAGCGTCGATCGCTGTTCATCACCTCCAACCAGCCCTTTGGCGAATGGCATCGGATATTTCCCGACCAGGTCATGACCCTCGCCGCAGTGGACCGCCTCGTTCACCACGCCACGATCTTCGAGATGAACGTCGAGAGCTATCGCAGGCGAACCGCCATCGAGCGAAAACGCGGACCAGGCCGCCCGCCAACACGCGCGACAATCACCACCTCATCCTGATTGTCGCGCGTCCTCCGAAAAGCGCTTGCCTCCGTGTCGCGCCGCGACAATCATCCAGCCGCCGCGACACCAGACTCTCATCCTGATTGTCGCGCTGCTCGCACCCAGATTGTCGCGCTACA
>NZ_JBNXUN010000052.1:0-2024 GCF_050563525.1 Falsiroseomonas sp. HC035 | reverse complement strand
CCGGCTGGGCCGATTGACCTCGAAGACGGAGTGCCCCTTCTCGCACAGGAACCGGGACAGACCGGCGCCGTAGGACCCGGTGCCCTCGATACCAAAGGCGCGGATCGGCCCGAGGGACTGCGCCCAGGCCTGCAGGGCGCGATAGCCTCCGCTGCTGGTCGGGATGGTCAGGGTGCCGAGCCGGGCACCGAGCGCGCTGAGCGCCACGGCGGCGTGGGTAGACTTGTGGGTGTCGACGCCGACGATGACCTCGGTGCTGGGTAGGGTCTCGCTCATGATGTGATGCTCCAGGCTGAACGGGGCCTGACCATCGAACGGGCGGACAGAACTGTGACGAGATGGGACGCCCTCAAGCTCCTATGAAGTCACGAGCCGCTCGACGGACAGGTGCTGCCTGGAGGGCCGACACATCAGAGCCATGACACCCGGTCGGTGGACGCAAGGTCAGTTGCACAAAGGGTCAGACCCTCCAGGCCGCGCCCATATACTCACAGTTGCGCAAATGAGCTGACGGTCAGGGTTCCCCTTTCCCCGGACAGCATCATCCTTGGCTTCAGTCACGGGTATCCCGAGCGCGGTGAAGCCGTTCAGGACGGCCACACGAACCTGGAACTCGGCGACCTGACGGTCGAAGTCCCTCGCTGACAGGCGTTGGCCCAAGAGTTTGACGCAGTGCATTTTGGTCTCTGCGCGGCTTCGGCGGTGATAGCCGCTCCATCGTCGCCAGATGGTCCTGCCGAAGCGCCGCGATGCACGGAGGGCATCATTTCGTGCGCTCGACCCGGAGCCGTTAGCCTCCAGGGTTTGGCGTTTTTCCGGGGCGGTATGATCGCGGCAGCGCCGCGGGCGGCAATGGCGTCGTGGCACTTGCGGGTGTCGAAGGCGCAGTCGGCGGTGACACTTGCAATCTCCTGGTCAGGCGGGATCTGATCGAGAAGCTCGGGCAACATTGGTGCGTCCCCTACATCGCTTGTGGTGAACTCCGCTGCCCGGATTTCCAGCGTCTGCTCGTCAATTCGGATGTGTATCTTCCGCCGAGCCCGGCGCCTGGTGCCGCCGTGTTTGCGCGCGTTCCCCTCCCCTTCGCCCTCGACCTTGATGCCGGTGCTGTCGATCAGCAGGTGCAGCGGGCCCTGCGACCCGCGATACGGAATGTCGACCTTCAGGGTCTTCTGGCGTCGGCTCAGGGTGCTGAAGTTTGGCACGGTCCAATCGAGGCCGATCAGCCGCAGGAGGCTCTCGACGAAGCCCGTCGTCTGGCGCAGCGCCATGCCGAACAGCACCTTCATGGTCAGGCAGGTCTGGACAGCGGCATCGCTATAGATGGGCTGTCGGCCCCGTTTACCGGTCGGCGCGGCTTCCCAGGTCATCTCTTGATCGAACCAGACCGTCAGCGAGCCGCGTCGCTTGAGCCCCTCATTGTAGGCGGGCCAGTTCCTGGTCTTGTAGGTCGGCCGTGTCGGTCTGCTCATGGCACCCAGCTAACATGCTGGATTCACGAGATGAATCCCCTTCCGGCCATTTGTGCAACTGTGAGTATATGGGCGCGGCCTGGAGGGTCTGACCCTTTGTGCAACTGACCTTGCGTCGACCGACCGGGTGTCATGGCTCTGATGTGTCGGCCCTCCAGGCAGCACCTGTCCGTCGAGCGGCTCGTGACTTCATAGGAGCTTGAGGGCGTCCCATCCCGTCACAGTTCTGTCCGCCCGTTCAATGGTCAGGCCCCGTTCAGCCTGGAGCATTTCATCATGAGCGAGACACTACCCAGCACCGAGGTCATCGTCGGCGTCGACACCCACAAGTCTACCCACGCCGCCGTGGCGCTCAGCGCGCTCGGTGCCCGGCTCGGCACCCTGACCATCCCGACCAGCAGCGGAGGCTATCAGGCCCTGCAGGCCTGGGCGCAGTCCCTCGGGCCGATCCGCGCCTTTGGTATCGAGGGCACCGGGTCCTACGGCGCCGGTCTGTCCCGGTTCCTGTGCGCGAAGGGGCACTCCGTCTTCGAGGTCAATCGGCCCAGCCGA
>NZ_JBNXUN010000051.1:0-2390 GCF_050563525.1 Falsiroseomonas sp. HC035 | reverse complement strand
ACTGTTCCCGGCACCGGCCTCGCCCGCCAGGTGATGGTCCATCTCGGCGTTCAGCGCCCGCTCGGCCAGCGCCTTCTTCAGCTGATCCAGCAGGCCGCCCTGGTCGAAGGCAGTACTGGCGTCCGCACCGGACAGCAGCTGGTCCAGCATCTCATCAGGAATCCGGGGCGTTCTGCGTCGGGCCATGGGGGAGCTCCTTCTTTCCCATCATGACCGTCCACACACGAAATTCCCGACAGTCCCGAGGGCGCCAACGCCGGCTCGGCAAAGGTCGTGAGCTCCCGAACGGAGGCGTCGGGCCCACCTCGACCACAATCTTCTCCCGACCGCCACTGGCGCGCCTCAGCACCCGCAGCGGCCCGCCGCGCATGACGACACGCACTTCTGTGGAAAGACAGTCGAGTGCGATCACCGTCTCGCCGGCGTCAAACCCATCAGCGGCTTGCACCATACGCTTCAGCCCGCATGATTGATCCGGGTTAGGCCTTCAACGACAGACAGCGCAGAAAAATATTGTGGTTCTGCATCCAAGAGCCTTGCCCTTCCGTAGGGCTATGGAGCGCCGTTCCGGCGCCGACGGGGAGCGGATGCAGCAACATGTCACAGAACAACCTTCTAGCCGGACTGGTGTCCTGCCTAATCCTGCTGGCGGCTGGGCCGGTGGCCGCACAAGGTGGCAATGCGGTGCGGTTGCCCTCTGCTGACAGCTTCGTGCCGAGCACCACCTCTGGTCGGCTCCTGCTGACCGGCGGCGTCACCATGTTTGAGGGCGCGTCCGGCGGCGGACTGGTGCCCTGGGCGACTATTGGTGGCTACGGTACGCGCGACGAGATCGGCGCGACTGCATTCGGCACTTTCATCCCGCTGAGGGACTACCGCGCTAGCAGCTACGGTGCTCTTGCGGGCTTCTACAATCGCGTCGAGTTGTCCTACGCCCGCGCCGAGTTCAACACGCAGCGGGTTGGGGGCGACCTTGGCCTCGGCCGTGACTTCACGTTCGGCCAGGACATTTTTGGCGTGAAGGTACGGCTGTTTGGGGATCTCGTGCTGGATCAGGATACCCTGCTGCCGCAGGTCGCGGTTGGCGCCCAGTACCGGCAGAACAACCGCAACGATGTCGTACGCGCGGTCGGCGCGGAGCGAGATGCCGACTGGGATTTCTACGTCTCGGCCACCAAACTGCTTCTAAGCCAGAGCCTTCTGGTCAACGGCACGCTCCGCGCCACCCGAGCGAACGAATTTGGCTTCCTAGGGTTTGGTGGTGCGCGCAACGACGACTATCAGATCATGCCGGAGGTTTCAGTCGCCTATTTGGTCAATCGCAACCTCGCCATAGGCGCAGAGTATCGCCGCCGCCCGCTGAACCTTGGCGTATCGACCTCGCGCGATGCCTATGACTTTTTTGCAGCCTACGCCTTGTCGAAGAACGTCTCCGTGACGCTCGCCTATGTCGACCTTGGTGAGATTGTTGCTGCGGCTGCACCACGGAGCCAGCGCGGCGCCTACCTCTCGCTCAACATTGGCTTTTGATCTCCGTCACGCGGGCAAGGAAACATCTGATGATTCGCACCAGCACTCTCGGCGTCCTGTCGTTCCTCGCTGTTGGCGCACTCTTGCCGGTCCAAGCGCAGACCGCCACCGAGGTTTACCCCACAGTCTCTGGCACGCGCGTGCTGGAGGATTTTGGCGGCCTCGACGGCATCCGCGCGCTGATGGAGGAATTCGAGCGTGAACTCATCGCCAATCCCACAACGCAGCCCTTTTTCGGCAACCGCGACAACACTGCCCTAAAGGCGCGATTGGTAGAGCAGGTTTGCCAGATCCTCAATGGTGGTTGTGTCTACACCGGGCGCACCATGCGAGAATCCCACGCGGGTATGGGTGTCAATCAGGCACAGTTCTATGCGCTTGTTGAGGCGTTGCAAGCAGCGATGGAACAGCGTCGCATCCCCTTTGCGTCGCAGAACCGACTTCTGGCTGTGCTCGCACCGATGCACCGCGACATCATCACGCGCTAGCTCCAATTCTGCAGTGTCGGCCTGGAACTGGGCTATGCCATCGTCGAGGGCGACTGCCGGAGCTTCCAATGAGTGCTGCGGCGCATCTCACTCTACATCGACGACACCTTCGATGTCGTGGATGAAAACCAGCAGATGCGCTGTTCAATGCACATCACGAGGGATACGGCTTTCAGTCGGTCCTCGTGTTGGAGGTGAGGGCCGCATGATCACCGTCGTGCGCCCGGCCTGTTGGCCCAGCGGGCAGCGATCCGAGAGCCGCTTGTACGCACCTTCGGTATCATCGCCGGTTGAGAGCCATCGTTATGTTTCTTCCCGACTGGGCGCATCCACCTGTCTTCCACCGGAGAATTGCTGATGGAAGATTCCTGT
>NZ_JBNXUN010000050.1:0-2740 GCF_050563525.1 Falsiroseomonas sp. HC035 | reverse complement strand
GAGCGCTATCGGGCGATTAGGACCGCTCAGCTGAGACAGTTACCTGTCTTACACCTGCGGCCTATCGACGTGGTGGTCTTCCACGGCCCTCGGCGAGACCTCGTCTTGAGGCTGGTTTCCCGCTTAGATGCCTTCAGCGGTTATCCATTCCGCACTTGGCCACCCAGCCATGCCACGGGCGTGACAACTGGTTCACCAGAGGTGCGTCCATCCCGGTCCTCTCGTACTAGGGACAGATCCTCTCAAGTCTCGTACACCCACGGCAGATAGGGACCGAACTGTCTCACGACGTTCTAAACCCAGCTCACGTACCGCTTTAATCGGCGAACAGCCGAACCCTTGGGACCTGCTCCAGCCCCGGGATGCGATGAGCCGACATCGAGGTGCCAAACCTCCCCGTCGATGTGGACTCTTGGGGGAGATCAGCCTGTTATCCCTAGAGTACCTTTTATCCGTTGAGCGATGGCCCTTCCACGCGGGACCACCGGATCACTAAGGCCGACTTTCGTCTCTGTTCGCGCTGTCGCGCTCACAGTCAGGCGGGCTTGTGCCTTTGCACTCAACAGCCGATGTCCGACCGGCTTGAGCCCACCATCGCGCGCCTCCGTTACCATTTGGGAGGCGACCGCCCCAGTCAAACTGCCCACCACGCAGGGTCCCGGCCCGGGGTGACCGGGCTCGGTTAGACGCCAGAAAGGCACAGGGTGGTATTTCAAGGTTGGCTCCACCAAAGCTAGCGCCCCGGCTTCATAGCCTCCCACCTATCCTACACAGTCCCTTCCTGGCGCCACTGCGAAGCTGCAGTAAAGGTTCATAGGGTCTTTCCGTCTGACCGCGGGTACCCCGCATCTTCACGGGGAATTCAATTTCGCTGAGCCCATGCTGGAGACAGTGGGGAGGTCGTTACGCCATTCGTGCAGGTCGGAACTTACCCGACAAGGAATTTCGCTACCTTAGGACCGTTATAGTTACGGCCGCCGTTTACTGGGGCTTCAGTTCGATGCTTGCACATCTCCCCTTAACCTTCCAGCACCGGGCAGGCGTCAGACCCTATACGTCATCTCTCGATTTCGCAGAGCCCTGTGTTTTTACTAAACAGTCGCCACCCCCTGGTCTGTGCCACCCACCAACACTTGCGTGCCAGCAGGTCTCGCTTATCCCGAAGTTACGCGAGCAATTTGCCTAGTTCCTTCAGCATGGTTCCCTCAAGCGCCTTGGAATACTCGTCCAATCCACCTGTGTCGGTTTAGGGTACGGTCCATATGTCAGAGCTATTTCCCGAGCCGATCCAACAGCAACCCCAATCCAATAAGGGATCACTGCACTTCACGGCTGTCACTTCTGACGGGCCCAGGAATATTCACCTGGTTTCCATCGGCTACGGCTCTCGCCCTCGCCTTAGGGGCCGGCTCACCCTGCGCGGATTAGCCTTGCGCAGGAACCCTTGGATTTTCGGCGGAAGGGTTTCTCACCCTTCTTGTCGCTACTCATGTCCGCATTCGCACTTCCCATACCTCCACGGCCCCTCACGGATACCGCTTCACAGGCCTAGGGAACGCTCCGCTACCGCACGTCTTTCGACGCACCCACAGCTTCGGCTCGTGGCTTGAGCCCCGTTACATTTTCGCCGCAGAACAGCTATTAGACCAGTGAGCTATTACGCTTTCTTTAAAGGATGGCTGCTTCTAAGCCAACCTCCTGGTTGTTTTGGCCGTCCCACATGCTTTCCCACTTAGCCACGAATTAGGGGCCTTAGCTGGTGGTCTGGGCTGTTTCCCTCTCGACAATGGACCTTAGCACCCACTGTCTGTCTGCCACGCTGCACTCGCCGGCATTCGGAGTTCGGTTGGGTTTGGTAGGACTTTGGGTCCCCCTAGCCCATCCGGTGCTCTACCTCCGGCGGTGATCACATGACGATCTACCTCAATAGATTTCGCGGAGAACCAGCTATTTCCTGGTTTGATTGGCCTTTCACCCCTAGCCACAGATCATCCCCGACTTTTTCAACAGGCGTGGGTTCGGCCCTCCAGTAGGTGTTACCCCACCTTCAGCCTGTCCATGGCTAGATCACCAGGTTTCGGGTCTTCTGCCGGCAACTGAACGCCCTGTTCAGACTCGCTTTCGCTGCGCCTACACCTCACGGCTTAAGCTCGCTGCCAACAGAAACTCGCGGACCCATTATACAAAAGGTACGCCGTCACCCACCCTCGCGGGTCAGGGCTCCGACTGCTTGTAGGCGTTCGGTTTCAGGTCTCTTTCACTCCCCTCGTCGGGGTGCTTTTCACCTTTCCCTCACGGTACTTGTGCACTATCGGTCGCCAGAGAGTATTTAGGCTTAGAGGGTGGTCCCCCTACGTTCAGACAGGGTTTCACGTGCCCCGCCCTACTCAAGGATCATCAGAAACACTACGGCTACGGGGCTATCACCCACTATGGCCAGCCTTTCCAGACTGCTCGCCTTCTTTCCTGACAACCACTGGCCTCCTCCGCTTTCGCTCGCCACTACTCGCGGAATCTCTGTTGATGTCTTTTCCTCCAGGTACTGAGATGTTTCAGTTCCCCGGGTTTGCCTCCCACCCCTATGTATTCAGGATGGGATACTCCTTGCGGAGTGGGTTTCCCCATTCGGACATTCGCGGATCAACGATCGCTCGCATCTCCCCGCGACTTATCGCAGCGTGCCACGTCCTTCATCGCCTTCTGGCGCCAAGGCATCCACCGAACGCCCTTGTCTTGCTCC